>JALSRD010000036.1 GCA_026984935.1 Desulfobacterales bacterium | reverse complement strand
CGGCGCTCGTAGCCGTCAACTGGCTTCTGTACATCTGGGCCGTAAACAACAACTACCTGCTGCAGGCCAGCCTGGGATACTACATCAACCCGTTGGTCAACGTGGTGCTGGGCATGCTGATTCTCAGGGAACGCCTGCGTCTCCCGCAGGCAGCGGCGGTTTTGGTGGCCGCCGGGGCTGTTTTGTATCTCACCATTTCGTACGGCCGCTTCCCCTGGATCGCACTGGCACTGGCGTTGAGCTTCGGGTTTTACGGCCTCATCCGCAAAGTGGCGCCGGTCAGCGCCCTGGTGGGGCTTACCGTGGAAACGCTGTTGCTGTCGCTGCCGGCCGGAGTCTACCTCATTCATGGATACCTCCATCAAACCGGTTTCATCTTCAGAGCGGCAACCCATCTGAACCTGCTGCTGATGGGCACTTCCCTTCTAACGGCCGTACCGCTGCTGCTGTTTACCATCGGTGCGCGGCGCATCCACCTTTCCACGCTGGGGTTGATGCAGTACATCGCGCCTTCCGGCATGTTCCTCCTGGCCGTACTTTACTATGGCGAACCGTTTGCCCGCACGCAGCTGTGGACCTTCGTTTTCATCTGGAGTGCGCTGGCCATTTACTCCACCGATGCCCTGTGGACCTACCGCCGGGCGGAAAGCGCCCGCCATGAACCTTGAACTGCGAATCGTACAAACCATCGACGACCTGATCAGGGCCCATGCGGTACGGGCCATTGTCTTCTGCTCCGGGCAGCACGTCCCCTATGCGCTCGAACACGACACCCATGACGTAAGCTGCATGCACATCCTGGGCACAATCGCGGGCGAACCGGCGGCGGCCGGACGCTTGCGTTTTGTCCATGAATATGCCAAGCTTGAGCGTATCGCGGTGCGCAGGCGTTTCCGCGGCAAAGGCTTCGGGCACCGCTTGACCGATTTTATGGTGGCAACCGCCGGCGAACTGGGTTTTTTGCACTGCCGCCTGCACGCTCAGGCACATCTGCAGGATTTTTATGCCGGCCATGGATTCCATGTTGTCGGCAGACCCTTTGCAGAAGCCGGCATGCCGCACGTCCTGATGGTCCGTCAAGCCAAGTAACCCAAGGAATATAATTACGAATCATGAATTATGAACCACGAATCAAAGAACCCCGTAAAAGCAAGTTGGTGGATAGGGAGTGCGAAGGATCGGAGCAGGGGGTCGGGTGTGTGGGGGAACTGCATTGTGGGCATGGATTCCTCCGCGCAACGCCGTAATACCCTGTCTTCGAGCGCCTAAAACCAAAGAGCCTTCAGCCCGTGAAATTGGCCCGTTCAACTCCCCAGGTCATGCGGGCAGATGAGGCCTCCGTAACCAGGATCCTCAATGGCCGCCCACAAGTACTGTACTGTGCCTGTGAACCCGATAACCCAGGAAGCCCAAGCGCAGCAAAAGGAGGGGGGAAGGAAAATGAAAAAGCTGATCAATGATGCGCAAGATGTGGTCAAAGAATCCCTGGCCGGTTTTGCAGCCGCCCACGCCGACCTGGTGCGCGTGCATTTCGACCCCGATTATGTGGTACGCGCCGACGCGCCCGTGTCGGGCAAGGTGGCCGTCATCTCGGGCGGCGGCAGCGGCCACGAGCCGCTGCACGCCGGCTTTGTGGGGGCGGGTATGCTGGATGCGGCCTGTCCGGGACAGGTGTTCACCTCGCCGACACCGGACCAGATGGAAGCGGCCACCAAAGCCGTCGACGGCGGTGCCGGTGTGTTGCACATCGTCAAGAACTACACCGGTGATGTGATGAACTTTGAAATGGCCGCCGAACTGTGCCAGGCCGAAGGCATCGACGTCGCCAGCGTCGTTATCAACGACGACGTGGCCGTGCAGGACAGCCTATACACGGCCGGCCGGCGCGGCGTGGGCACCACGGTGCTGGCCGAAAAAATCTGCGGCGCGGCCGCGGAAAAGGGTATGGACCTGAAAACCATCGCCGACCTGTGCCGCAGGGTCAACGCCAACGGCCGCTCCATGGGCATGGCGCTGACTTCCTGCACCGTGCCCGCCGCCGGCAAACCGACCTTCGACATCGGCGACGATGAGATGGAGATCGGCATCGGCATCCATGGCGAACCGGGCCGCGAGAGGAAACCGCTGGCTTCCGCGCGCGAGATCATCGCGGGTATGGCCCGGGCGGTCATCTCCGATCTGCCCTTCAAAAACGGCGACACGGTCATCGCCATGCTCAACGGCATGGGCGGCACACCGCTGATCGAACTGTACCTGGCCTACAACGAGCTGGCGGCCATCTGCAAAGCCCAGGGCATCACCATTGCCCGCCGGCTGGTAGGCAACTACATCACCTCGCTGGAGATGGCCGGCTGTTCAGTCACCCTTTTGCGGGCCGACGAACAAATGCTGGCACTCTGGGACGCACCGGTGCTCACCGCCGGTATGCGATGGGGGATTTAAAGCCATGCTGCACGCCGACGATCTGCTCGCCTGGATCGGCGAGTTGCACAGGGTGTACGTACAAAACAAAACCTATCTCACCGAGCTGGATGCGGCCATCGGCGACGCCGACCACGGCATCAACATGGACCGCGGCTTCAGCGCTGCGGCGGCCGGGCTTATGGAAAACACGCCCACGGACATCGCCGGTATTCTGAAAGCCGTGGCCATGGTGTTGATCAGAACCGTCGGCGGCGCTTCCGGGCCCCTTTACGGGACTTTCTTTCTGCGTGCCGCTGGTGCGTGCGCCGGCAAAGACACCCTTGCCGCAGCCGATGTGGCCGCGCTTTTCCGCGCCGGCCTGGAAGGCGTGGTACAGCGCGGCAGGGCCGCGCCGGGTGACAAGACCATGGTGGACGCCATGCAGCCGGCCATTGCGGCCATGCAGCAGGCCGTCGACAGCGGGGCGGACATCGAGGAAATGCTGCCGGCAGCGGCAGCGGCGGCCGAATCCGGCATGCGGCACACCGTTGGCCTGCTGGCCCGCAAGGGACGCGCCAGCTACCTGGGCGAACGCAGCATCGGCCACCAGGACCCCGGCGCCACGTCCTTTGGGCTGCTGATCCAGGCCGCCGTGGACACCTGGGTCAACCGGCGCAAGGCCTGACATCCGAAGCCCGCAGGCTGAAAAGCGCCATGATAACGATCACCCCCGATACGCCGCGAGCGACAGGAGGCATACGCATACCATGGTCGGTCTCGTACTGGTTTCCCACAGCCGGGCATTAGCGCAGGCCCTGGCGGAGCTGGTGCGCCAGGTGAGCGCTGCGCCGCTGCCCCTGTGTGCTGTGGGAGGTGCCGGGCCGCAGAAAAACGAGTTCGGCACCGACGCCGTCGAAATTTTCGAGGCCATCGATTCCATCTGCAGCGACGACGGCGTGGTGGTGCTGGCGGACCTGGGCAGCGCGGTGCTGGCGGCTGAAACCGCCGTTGAACTGCTGGACCCCCAACGGCAGGCCAGGGTCACGATCTGCGCCGGCCCGCTTGTCGAGGGCGCCCTGGCCGCCGGCGTACAGATCGGTCTGGGCAGCGACCGCCATACCGTCTGCCGCGAAGCGCAAAAGGCGCTGGCGCCCAAAACCCAGCACCTCGCGCCACCCGGCGAACCGCAGGCCGACACCGCTGCGCCGCCATCCGGGCCTTTTGCAGAACAGGACTGGCTGGAAATCTGCCTGCCCGTCGACGCGCCCCACGGCCTGCACGTACGGCCGGCCGCGCGTCTGGTGCAAACAGCCGCGGCTTTCGATGCCGAAGTGCGCGTCAAGAAATACGGCACCGCGAAGGCCCCGGTTTCCGCCTCCAGCCTCAACCGCATCGCCACCCTGGCGGTCCGCAAGGGGGAGCGCATCCTGGTTTCCACCCGCGGGCCGCAGGCCCAGGCGGCGCTTCAGGCCATCCGGGAGCTGATCCAGTCCTTTGCCCAGGACGGTACAGAAGCGGCTTGGTCACCCCCGCAGGATACGACGGCCGGCAAGGATGGACCCCTCCGTCAGGCGGTTGCGCTGTCCGAGGGCATCGCCGTGGGACCGCTTTTCCACTACCGCCCGGCCACACCGCGGGTCTCCCGCCAACCGGCGCAAAACCCCGCTCGGGAATGGAAAGCACTCCAACACGCCCTGGACATGACCGCGGCGGCCGTTCGCAGGCAACGCCGGGCACTGGCCGTGCGTGCCGGCGAGGCCGCGGCCGCCATCTTCGACGCCCACCTGCTGATCCTGCAGGATCCGGCCCTGATAGCGCCGGCGCGCCGCCGCATCCTGGAAGACGGCCTGTGCGCCGCCTGGGCCTGGCAGCAGAGCCTGCAGGAGACGCGGCAGGCCTATGCAGCCACCGGCGATCCTTATCTCCGGCAGCGTGCCGCAGATGTGACCGACGTGGGCAACCAGGTCCTGAACCACCTGCCTGGCCGGCCGCCGGCCGCACGCCTGGACCTGCCCCGGGCGGTGATCCTGGTTGCCGACCAGCTCACACCCACGGACACCGCCAGGCTCGATCCCGCACGCATACTGGGTGTGATCACCGCTGCCGGCGGACCCACCGACCACAGCGCCATCCTGGCCCGGGCGCTGGGCATCCCGGCCGTCAGCGGAGCGGATGCCGCGCTTTTCGACCTGCCCGACGGCACCCGCGTGGCCTTGGACGGAGCAGCCGGCCACGTGTGGATCGAGCCTGCACCGGCACTTTGCCGCGAGCTGGAAACCGGCCGCCGAAACTGGTTAGCGCGGCGCAAAAACCGCGCCCGGGCCGGCCGGCGGCCGGCGGTTACCCGCGACGGCCGGCGCGTGGCCGTGGCCGCCAACCTGGGAAACGCCTTCGAGGCCCGCACCGCTTTGGAAAACGGCGCCGAAGGCATCGGGCTGCTGCGCACCGAATTCTTATACCTCACCCGCAGCCGGCCGCCGTCGGTGGACGAGCAGATCGCCGGCCTGCAGGCAATCAGCCGCGCCATGGCAGGCAGACCCGTCTGCGTACGCACGCTGGACGTCGGCGGCGACAAGGCCCTGGCCTACCTGCAGACAACGCCCGAGGCCAACCCCTACCTGGGTGTGCGTGCCATCCGGTTGTGCCTGCGCCGGCGTGAACTGTTTGCACAACAGTTGAGCGCCGTACTGCAAGCGGCGGCAGAACACCCCCTGAAGCTCATGTTTCCGATGGTATCCACGGTGGAGGAAGTCGAGCAGGCCCGGGAAATGCTCACGGCGGTTCACCGGCGGCTGGTGCAGGAAAACAAAGCCCATGGCTGGCCGGTTCCCATCGGCATCATGGTCGAGACGCCGGCCGCCGCCCTGCTGGCGGCGCGCCTGGCCGTCAAGGTGGACTTCTTCAGCATCGGCACCAATGACCTGGTGCAGTACACGCTGGCCGCGGAACGCGGCCATCCGGACCTTGCGGCTTACGCGGATGCCCTGCAGCCTGCGGTTCTGAAACTGATCCGGCAAACCGTGCGGGCCGCCCACCGGTACGGCAAGCCGGTGGCGGTGTGCGGCGAACTGGCGGCCGATCCGGCGGCAATCCCCGTGCTCGTTGGCCTGGGAATTGATGAACTCAGCCTGGCGCCGGCGGCCATCGGCGCGGCCAAAGCCGTCATCCGCGGACTATCGTATGCGCAGGCCGTCAACCTGGCGCGCCGGCTGATAGCCGCCGACCGGGCCGCCGCAGCGCGCAAGCTGGCCACAACCTTTCTGGCCAAGCACGTCCGAAACGGATCAGCCGATGCAAAGTAACCTGTTTTCCCGGGCCTCGGATCTTTCCGCAGCTCGGTCACCCCGGCCGTTGACGGTACGGAAAAAATCCTGACGGGATTTTCCGGGTCGGATGGCTTAAAAACGGCGGGTGGACGCAGGAGCTGTCGGCGCTTTCGCACCGGCACCCGGCAGGAGGCCAGGCGCCCCCACCGGTCAGGTGCACCCGATACCGCTAAAATTGCCGGCGGCGGCCGTTCGGACGCTCAGGCGTTCATCACCTGGGCGATCTTTTGCGAAAGGGCCTGCATGTTGAACGGTTTCTGGATGAACCCGTTGCAGCCGCGCTGCAAAATCGCCCTGGCCTGGCTGTCCAGGCTGTACCCGGAAGAGAGCAGCACCTTCACCTCCGGATTGAGGGCTTTCAATTCGTCGTAAACTTCACCGCCGCCTTTATCCGGCATGACCATGTCCAGAATCACCAGATCGATCTCGTCTCTGGCGGCCGTGTAGCGCTCGATGGCCGTAGTGCCGCCATCGGCCGCAAGCACGCGGTAGTTCAATTTCGAGAGCATCTGACAGCCGACCTCCAGCACCGTTTCCTCGTCATCCACCAGCAGGACGGTCCCGCTGCCTTTTTCGATGGCTGCCGCGGGTTCGGGAGCCGTTGCGGTGCCATCTGCGGAAGCCGGCAGATAGACCCTGAAAACCGTGCCGCGATCGATGACCGAATCCACGTCGATGTACCCCCCGTGCCCCTTGATGATCCCGTACGCCGAAGCCAGCCCCAGTCCGGTGCCGCGGCCCATTTCCTTGGTGGTGAAAAAAGGATCGAAGATCCGCGCCACCGTATCGGCGTGCATACCGGTGCCCGTATCCTCCACTTCCAGCATCACGTAATCCCCCGGCTTGGGACGGTAGGGTTTGGGGCCTATCTCGCGGTGGTTCAGATTGGCGGTCTGAATGCTCAGGCGCCCGCCACCAGGCATGGCATCGCCGGCATTGACGAACAGGTTGAGCAAAACCAGCTCCAGCTGGCCCGCGTCACCCTTGATGGCAGACGGATGCGCATCGAGCTTGAGGTCCAGTTTGATCTGGCGGTGCGTCCGCGCGAAAGTTTCGGCCGTTTCGCGGATTAGTTCATTGAAATCGAAAGGTTCGATCTCATACTTTCCTTTGCGTGCATAGCCCAGCAGCTGGTTGGTCAGGCGGGCACCGTGATGAATCTGTTTTTCGATATTTCTCAGCTTCACGTGGTGCGGATGGGACTCCGGCGTGTCGAACAGCATCAGGGAAATATTGCCCAGGATCCCCATCATCAGGTTGTTGAAGTCATGCGCGATGCCGCCGGCCAGGGTGCCGATGGCCTCCATTTTCTGGGCCCTTAAAAGCTGCATCTCGAGGCTGCGGCGTTCGGAAATGTCGCGGATCATCACCAGTATGCCGGCGGGTGCACCCGCGTGGTCATCGAAGCGCGATGCACTGATGCTGACCTCCAGCAGTTTGCCGTCCCGGGTATAGCGCCTGGTCTCGAATCCCTGGCACCCCTTTCCGCTTTCGACCAGGTCCCGGATGACCGCCGCGGTACGTTCCTGCTCGGAATCGGGCACAAAGGGAATGCGGCGGCCCTCGAGTTCGGCCAACGACCAGCCGAAGAGACTGCAAAAGGCGGGGCTGATGTATTTTGTACGTCCCTGCATATCGTAAATGACGATGGCGTCGGCGGAACTGTTGAGCAGCGAGCGGTAGACTTCCTCGGCGCGTTTGGCCTCTTCGTAGAGCGCCTTGTATTTCGCCTGGCTCTCCATCAGGGCGGCTTCGGTGCACTTGGCTTCGGTGATGTCTTTCAGGCTGCCCTCGTAAAACAGAATGCGGCCGTCAGCGTCGCGCACGGCACGCGAGTAGTTCTCCACCCAGATGACACCGCCATCGTAGCGCCGCATGCGGATTTCGGCACGGTGAAAGTCCCTGGACTTTTCCATGTGCGCCTGCCAGCGTCCGCGCCCGTCATCATCGGCATAGACCTCGGTTGCATCGCAGGCCAAAAAGGTCTCGCGGTCCGGGTAGCCGAGCATCTGCACCAGTTTGGGATTGGCATCCACGATCCTGCCGTCCGGTGTGGTGCGATAGAGCCCCACCGGCATGCCGTCGAACAGGCTGTGATAGTGGCTTTCGCTTTTTTCCAGCTCCATCTGGGTACGGCGCAGTTCCGTAAGCTGCTCCTCCAGGCAGGTAACCATGGATTTGAGCTGCTGCTGCATATACAGAAATTCCTGCGCCAGGATGCCGATTTCATCTTTGCGCTGAAACATCGGCCCCTCCGTATCCACGGCCTCCCAATGGGCGGCTGCAAGATATTTGGCTGCTTTAGCGAGCTTCTCGATGGGCCGGATATAGGACAGCGCCGACCGGCTGCCCAGGAAATAAACGCAGGCAAAGGTGATCAGCAGCAGTACAATTGCAGCACCGGCAACCGCCGCGCCCCTGCGGTTGAAAAAGGTGCGGTAGGCGGCCGCGGTCTGCGCCACTTTATGGTGCATGGCATAAATCGGTTTGTAGAACTCATCGATATAGGTGGTGGCCGCCACCATCAGGGTTTTGCCCGCCGGCCTTGCGGGCACCGGTGTTATGGCCATGTATTTTTTGCGCCGCGAGCCGTCCGGTTCAAGCCAGTCGTAATAGCCGGCGGTTTCCCGGCCGGCAAGCGCCGGTTCGAAAACAGACCACCAGGACGGCAGTTTTGCGGCCAGCGCGTGCAGGTCGCGGTTGATGAGCTTGGCGTTGGGATGCACCCGCATGATGCCCGTGCCGGCCTCGTACAGGCAGGTGTAACCGCTTTCGCCGACCTTCTGCGTGGCAATGTCCCGAAAATCCGTTCTGGGCGCCAGTGATTCCACGGAAAGCCCCGGATGGGCCTGCAGGTAGATCGCCACCTCCCGGGCTACATCGCGCGCCTTGTTACGGATGATTTTCTCCCCCAGCAGCTGCAGCTCGTTTCCGGCCTCGCGCCCCAGTGCATGCATGGAGCGTTCCACGGGATCCATCCAGTAGTGCTTGGCCGCCACCGCCCCGACGGCCATGGATATCAGCAGCAACAAAAAGGGTATCAGGGAGATCCGCAGGTAGTTGCGGCCGAACTGTCGGGTCATGGAGTGGGGCGTCCGATGGGCTTCCTGATCGTTCATGGGCGCCTCGTATGCAAAAAAACGATCATTGGAATTAAATTCCCCGGTTGCCGGAACATCGATTGTGCGCGTCTGTGCGCGGGTTTTAGAAAATTCAAGCACGCGTTCTCTGTTTCGTTTTCGGCACATTGCGGACCGGACTTTACGCAAAAATCAAACTGGTCTGCCACAGGCGGGAAAAAAGCGGCGGGTGCGTTAAATGCGGGGGTTTGCACCGGCAGAAAGGCGGCACCGCCGGGCTTGTGCGTGACGGAAACGAAAGGCCGGAACAGGGCGCAAGCGGCCCGGGGCCTCACCAGGACAGGCCCGAGGTCCTTTCGACCCTGCGGGACAGGGCCGCGTTGAGCACTCTGCGGCGGCCGTAGACCACCACCCGCCGGCGTGCGCGGGTCACCGCCGTGTATACGGCTTCCCGGCTGAGCAGGCGGTGGTTTTCATCGGGGGGCAGCACCAGCAGCACGTCGTCGAACTCCGAGCCCTGGCTCTTGTGCACCGTCAAGGCGTAGCCGAATTCCCAGGCCGGCAGCTGGTCCGGCAGAAAACTGATAAATCCGCCGGCGCGTTTGAAATACACCCGGCACAGGCCGTCCGGATCGCGCAGGGCAAGCCCCACCTCCCCGTTGAAGAGCCCGCGGGCGTAATCGTTGCGCGTGACCATCACCACGGCACCGCTGAAGAGTTCTTCCGGCCCTGCGGACACCTGCTCGATGGCAAAGCTCAGCTCGGCAGCCAGCTGGCGGTTGGCCGCATTGCTGCCCAGCGCCCCGTGGCGCACCAACGCAAGAATGCGGCATCCGTCGACACTGCTGAACAGAGCGGACAGAAGCGCCCGGCCCGCTTCGCCATGCATCAGCTCCGCCGCTTTGCATCCGCCGGCCTGCAGAACAAGCTCCCGGAAACCCGGGCGTCCGTCGCGCGGCCGGAGATATTGCCAGTTCAGCCAGCCGGCCAGATCCCGGCGCCAGCGCCGATCCCCCGCATAGGCGACCCGGCACCAGCTGTCTGCCGGCATTTTCAGGGCCCGTTCAAAGGAAACGGGGTCTTTCGGCGGCACCTTGCCGCGGTTGACCGCAGCCGCAAGGGCGGCCAGTTGTTTTCCGGAGCGGTATACCCGCTCAAGCACCACCATGTGTTTGCGAAAACGCTGCCCGTGCGCGCCCTGCGGGGTCATGTGCGCAAAAACCGCACCGGCCTCCACTGAGGGCAGCTGATCCCGATCTCCCAGCAAAACGAGCTGCGTTTTTCCGGCATCCAGGGCCTCCAGAAAACGGTGCATCATGACCACGTCAACCATGGAGACTTCATCGATCACGACGGCTGCGGCCGGCAGTGGATTGCCGGCGTTGTACCGGAATTCGTTCGTGCCGCGCCGGTAGCCCAGGATCTTGTGCAGCGTGCGGCCCGTAAGACGCAACAGGCGGCGGTCCCGGTCGTCGGCTGCGGCGATGCTGGCGACGGCCTGCTGCAGGGCCTCGCTCATGCGCTGTGCGGCCCGACCGGTGGGTGCCCCCAGGACGATCCGCTCAGCCGGTGTGCCGCTGCGAACCAGGGCCCGCAGCAGGTTGACCATCAGCGAGGTCTTGCCCGTTCCCGGTCCTCCGGAAATAATGCTGAAACGCTGCACCAGACAGCGCTTCAACGCTTCGACCTGGCGCGCATCCTTTTCCAGCGGCGCACCTCCCGGTGTGTGCCGCAGGCAGAACGGCGCCGAAAAAAGCCCCTCCACGATGTCGTCGATCTGCCCCTGATCGGGCGCGGGCAGAGGGCTTTGGGCCAGAAAAGACGCCACACGCCGGGCCAGGCCCTGTTCGTGAACGAAGAGCCGCTGGAAGTAGAGCAGCCGGACGCGGTCGCTTTTTGCCACGACCAGGGGCAGGTACGCGTCCTGCTGTTCGGCGATAAGTGCGGCATAGCCCCCCTGGGCAAGACGGCTGCGGAAAAGGCCCGCCAGCCGCTGGGCCATCTGTGGTCCGCAGCCGGATTTCAGCCTGGCGGCGAGGTTCTGAAAGGATACGTCCAGGCACAGGGAGCCTTCGGCCAGCAGTGCAAACATCAGGGCCAGTACGGCAAACAGGGCGCTGTCGTGTCCAAGGCCCGTGAGCTGCAGCAGGTCGCGCAGCGTCAGGCAGTCAAGCAGGGACAGTTCCAGATGCGCCAACAGGCCGCTCAGGGCGTCGATGTCTTCGGCCGGCAGGCCGCTGAAAACGCCAAATTCCCGGAGCCGCACGAAAAAGGTCTTGTCCTTCATACGCCCCCCCTGCGTGCGGCGCGCCGCAGGCGCAGGTCGATCCTGCGCTCCATGTCCCCGATATCGCCAATCCGGCTGCCGGGTACGAAGTAAATCCCCTCTTCTTCCGGCATGCCGCGCAGGTACAGGTACAAAACCCCTCCCAGATCGCGCTGCGGCTGAAAGCGGCCGTGCGACATTTGCTCCAGCCAGCGGCACATGGCCACGGTGTAGATCATGTACTGCAGGTGGTAATCGGCCTGCTGCATGCTGTTTGCAAGTGCTTCAGGGCCGTAGCCCTCCTCGATGCGGTTGGATTTCCAGTCGGCGATGTAGTATTTCCCGCCCCGGCGAAACACCAGGTCGACGAACCCGCGCATAAAAAGGCCGTTGCCGTAACTGCAGCAGCCGGGAACACCGGGCGTTGCGCCCGGTCCGGCAGACACGCGATACAGGAACGCCACTTCGCGCCGGCAGGCATCCGGCCCGAGGTCGGCCAGACGGAACCCGGCGGCCACCTGGGGAATGGGGCATACCAGCGCGCCGGTGACCAGCCGGCAGACCTCGCGGGCGAAATGCGCAGGCGTGCCGTGCAGACGCATCTGCTCCTCGATAAGTGTCCGCATGCCGCTGTCTGCGAGCAGCGCGGCGGCATTGGCCACCTGTCCGCCGGTCAGATCGCCCACCTTGCCGAAATCGATGTTCTCGAAAATGGCGTGCAGCATGGAGCCGGTGTGCGCACCGCCGGGCAGGCGCCGGTCCGCAGGGTCCCCCGGCACGGCCACGGTGCCAAAGGCTTCGTCGTCTTCCCGGGTCGGCGCCTGTATGTCCTGGAACCCCCCGCCCGCCGGGGGCGCTTTCAGCGCACTGTGCAGGCGTGAAAAGGAATGCATTTGCGGCTTTTTCGAGCGATGGTCGACCGGTTCCGGGAAGGGCGGCCGCGGTATCTCCGCTTTGCCGGCCGTGCCATCCGTCTGGTCGGCGGCGCCGCGCGTTTTTCTGTTTTCAGCATCCCGCAGGGCTGCCTGCGGCGTGATCCATTGTACCGGGATGTCGCTGCCGCCGCGGTCGAAGGCATTTTCCAGGGCCCCCGCCAGCAGGCGCGGCACAGGACCGACGTAGGTTTGGCGGCCCGCGAAAGGCATGTAGGGCACGTACAGCTTGAAGCGCGCACGTGTCAGCGCCACGTAAAAAAGGCGTTGCTCCTCTTCCTGCGCCTCGAGCTGCTGCCGCGCATGCCCGCCGGCGGCGGCAAGGTCGATAACCTTGCGGATGCGCCGGCGGCCGCTGTGCACCCGGTGATAGATCGTGAAGCCCGCCGCGGGAGCCCGCCTTGTCAGCCCCCCGGCCAGGAACACCACCGGGAATTCCAGCCCCTTGCTGACGTGGATGGTCATGATCTGCACCTTGCGCGCGTCGGTGTCGATCTGGTGGATATCCGCATCTTCGCCGGCCCCGGAGGCCTGACGGCGCCAACTGTCCAGCAGGGCGCACAGTGAGCGGAAATCCAGGTTCCGGCGGCAGGCTTCGGTCTGCAGGGCCTCGAAAATCTGCTGCCGGTTGGCCTGCTGTCGATCCCAGTCCACAGCGGCCGCTTCGCGGAAGATCAGCCCCGAGTCTTCCATCAGCGACTGGAACAGCTGCGGCCAGCGCCGTTTTTCGGCCAGCGCGTTCCACGCCAGCAGCAGCCGGCGGATGGCCGAATCCGGGGCAAGCGCCTCGTAGGCGCCGACTTCATTCGGAGAAAGGCCGAAAAAAGGGGTCAACAGCGCCTTTTTGACGGCGCCGGTGTCGGCGGGGTCGGAAATGGCATCCAGCACCAGTGACAGGCCGGTGGCTTCTGGCGAAAGGAAAAGCCCCGGCTTTTTATAATAGGTGTACGGAATGCGGCGCGCGGACAGCGCCTGCTCCAGCACGGGCACGTCCGCTTTGCCGCGCACCAGAATGCAGATGTCGCCGGCGTCCAGCGGGCGCCCGCCATCCCTGGGTCCGGAAATGCGCATGCCGGCTTCGTTGAGCAGGAAATGTATCTCGGCGCCCACAAAGGCGGCCAGATCCAGGCGGGCGGCCGCAAGGCCGCTGCTGGACCGCAGATCGACCACCGTCACGCAGGACCGCCCGGAATCGTCCGCACTGAGTTTCTGAAGGCGGGCTCCTTCGGGCGCCGCCCGTGCATCGCGGTAGGCGATGTCCGTCCAGCCGGCCGCATCCGGCGCTGCGAACCAGCCGGAAAATGCGAAAAGACGGTTGCAAGACGCAACCAGGCCGGGTGCGGAGCGCCAGTTGGTCTGCAGGCTGTAGAGGCTGGCACCCCCGGCGGCCGCCAGCCGGTGCATTTCCTCACGGGCCTCCAGGTAGGCGTACACGTCGGCGCCCCGGAAACCGTAGATGGCCTGCTTGGGATCGCCGATGAGGCACAGGATGCCGTCCGCTGCACCATCGGTTGGCAAAAAGATCCTTTTGAAAATGCGCCACTGGATCGGGTCGGTGTCCTGGAACTCGTCCACGAAAGCCACCTTGTAGCGGCGGCGCAGCTGTTCGCGCAGCGCTTTTCCGCCGGGAGCCTCCAGTGCCTGGTGCACCTGCGTGAGCATGTCGTGGAAACTGATCCAGCCGTGGGTTTCCTTGATTTGCGATACTTCCGCCTGCAGGTGCCGGACGGTGTCGATTTCCAGAAAGTGCGTGGCCGCCTGCAGGTTAGCCTGCAGCGCGTTCAGCCCCGCAATGACCGCGTTCAGTTCAGGGCAGACATCGAGGTTCTGTCCCCCGCGGTTCCATTTGGCCGGCATCAGGCAGTCGACGCCCGATCTCTGTTGGGAGTGCACCTTGCGGATCCGGCCCATCAGTTCCGCCAAAGCGGCCAGATCCAGCCGGCGGCCGTCGGTCAGGGCCAGGTACTGCACCAAAGGGAGCACGATCTTGGCCAGGATGCTGTTTCTGGCGATGGCGTTGAAGTTGAGGCGCGCAAAGTTTTCGGCAAAACGCGTTCCCGCCGCCGCCCGCAGGTCGGCCACGTTTTGCTCAAGGCGCTGCAGGATGTCGCCGAAGGATCCCTGTTTTATCTCCGGCAGCAGCACATCCCCGGCCTGGGGCCGGTAGATGCCCGACGCCACGCGCAGCAGTTTGTCCACCAGTGCCGGCGCGTTGCGCGGCAGCCCCAGCAGACCGAGCATGTCCTTCAAGTGGTCGGCGTGGCGCCTGGGCCATCCGGCGCGCATCTGTTCCCTGAGTTGACTTTCAAAAAGCGCCCTGTCATTGATGCGTTCGTTGCGAAACAGGGCGCCGTTTTCGAAAGCGTAGTCCGAAAGCACGTTCTGGCAGAATCCGTGGATTGTGAAAATCTGGGCACTGTCAAAGCTGTCCAGAGCATCTTCCAGGCGACAGGCCTGCGGGCCGGCATCCAGCTGTGCCAGGCGCTGGTGCAGTTTTTCCCGGATACGCTGCTTGAGTTCGCAAGTGGCCTTCTCGGTGAAGGTCACCACCAGCAGGTTGTCGATGCTCAGGTCCTGCCTTTCGGCCAGAAAGCGCACCACCAGGTTTTCGATGGTATAGGTTTTGCCGGTTCCGGCCGACGCCTCGATGAGCATGTGCCGCGACAGGCAGATGTCGTCCGGCTTGTCCACCGGCGTATAGTCCGGCATGCTGCGGGCGGCGGTCATGCGCTCCTCCGATCTACGGTATCGAAAAAGATGCCCAGACGCGCACGGGCCGTCTCCAGTACATCGGTGCCGATGGTCGGCACGGCTTTGCGGGTGAGGTAGTCGGCATCCGCCTTTTCGAAGGCGTCCACCAGCCATTCGCGAAACCGGCGCCGGTCGCCCGGCTGCAGCTTTTGCGCAGGTGCGGTCAGCAGGTCTTCCATCCGTGCCGCCACTTCGAAGGGCATCCAGTCAACGGGTTGCAGGTCGAGCAATTCGGTGGCCCGTGCCGCCAGATAGTCGCGGGCGTCTTGCGGTGCAATGTCATAGGTAAAGATCCGCCGGCAGGTGTTGTAGACCACGTGAACACTGAAAGTGCCGCGCCCCAGCCAGCGGCGGCCGGGCTCCGCCGCCAGGCAGGCCATGTAAAAGAGCACCGCCTCGACCACGTAGCGCGTCGGCGCCTGCGACCTGCGGTTGGCGCCGGTCAGCACCAGGGTATGCCAGCCGCCTTTCTGCGAGCGCCACAGCCAGGGCTGTTCGCCGTGCAGGCGGATTCCCGCCCCCCCGGGCCTGCCGGACGGCAGGTTGCGGGCGACGGGCAGATCAAGGGCATCGAAGCGTTTGACACCGAGTCCCCCCCCACCGGACAGACGGCTGCCGGGATCGCCGATCACCGCGCCACGGTAAACACGCGCCGCCGCACGCATGTCGTCCACGAGCGCTTCGAGCAGGCCGGCGCGCTGCAGCAGCTGCGCCTTCAGGGCCCCGCGGTCCAGTTCGGCGTAAAGCGCTTCGGGCGTCATCCCCTGGCGCGCAAGATGATCGTAGTAGCCTTCGAAGAAATCCCCGGCGGATAGGCCTGCGGGGTCTGCATCCGCGCTTTCGCCCAGCGCTTTTTCAAGCCACCAGGCGAGCGGGTCGCCGAGCAGCCGGAAATCGGCCGGGAAAGGCGTTGAAACGGGCTCATCCTCGACGGCCGTGATTTCCTCCACCGCCGGCTCCGCATCGAAAAGCCCCAGGTTCCAACGCATGGCATAATCCGCCGGGTCCACCAGAAAGGCCCTGACGCGCCTCAGGGTCAGCGACCGCAGGGCATCATCGGCCGGCTCCGCTCCGGCGGCGGCTTCCAGGCGCGGGCAGAAGCGTTCAAGTTTTTCACGCACCTGCGGCGTACTGGCCAGGAGGGCCTGTTCCCAGAGGCCCTGCCGGCGGTAGGCCGCCAGGCGGTCGGCCCAGTTGAAATTGACCCCCAGGTCCCCCTTGTACCCGGTCGGGCTGTTTTTTGCCAAAACGGCATCACTGCCCTTTAACGCAATGTCGGTGACCGCGAAAGGCCGGCCCGGCGCCAAAATGTGTTTTTCCAGGTGGCGGCACAGCTGGCGAACCACCGAACCGGGCATCAGCTCACGGTCTTTCTGGAGATCCCTGGCGACGTAAGTCAGGTAGATCCGTTCGCGGGCAGCCAAAAGCGTTTCCAAGAACAGATAGCGGTCGCGCTCCGGCGGGCTCACGTCTCCGATGCGCCGCTTGGCCAGCCGCAGATCCAGCGAAATGCGCGGGGCTCTGCCCGGAAAACTCCCTTCCTCGAGCCCCAGCACGTAAATCAAGCGGAAGGGAATGGGGCGCATGGGCTGCAGCTCCGCGATCGTCACCCCTCCGGTCAGATACTCGCCTTCCCCGCCGGAGATGGCACCCAGGGTGCTTTTCACAAATTCCGTAACCACCGCGGCGTCTACGCCTCTGACAGGGCCCTCGCCGCCCAGGCGGTCGTAAAGCGCGAAGTGCCCGAAAGCCTGCATGAGCGCACGCCGTACCGCTGCCTCGCCACCGGCATTTTCGGGCACCTGCATCAGTTTGTCGCAGACACCGAAAAAGGCGTCGCGCCAGCGCAGGCCGCTCGCCCGCAGCCCTTTGAGGCGCTGCACGCCGCGGTGCAGGGTTTCGATGCATTCACAGAAAAGTTCGAGCAGACGGGAATCTCCGGCAGCGGCATCGGTGTAGGGCACCAGGTTTTTGAAATGCCGGAACTGTGCGCCGCCGGCGCCGGGCACGTCGCCGGGGTCGCTGAGCACCCGGGCCAGGCGCAGCCGCAGAAGCCCCTGTTTCCAGGTATAGCCGGAACCTGCGGGATACCCCCGCGCCCGGCGCTCGTTTTCGTCAAAGGAATGGAAAATGTTCAACCGGTCGGCCCATACGGCCCAGGTGCGGAGGTCTTCGGCGGACAGGCCCCATTTCTGCATGACACAGGGGTTTAGCAGCAGGGCGAAGACCTCACGGCGCGTGAACTTTCCGCGCACCAGTTCGAGCAGCGCCAGCAGTGCCTGCCCGTAAAAGCTCTGGGTGTCGGCACGCGTATCCACCAGGTTGTACGCCACCAGTTCCGGGTGCCGGCTGAAGATGGATTCCAGGGCCGGCTTGTAGCGCTCCATCTCCGGCACCAGCACGGCGATGTCGGTCAGCTGCAGGGATCCGTCGCGCTGAAGGTTGTACAAAATGCTGTTGTAGACGGTTTCCACTTCCCGGAAAATGCCCGGGCAGGCACCGATCTGCAAAGAGTCGTCCTGGCGGCGGCCGGCAGTCGAGCCCCGGGCGCCGCCCAGGGTCAGGATGTCCTGCTGCAGGGCCTTGAGCACGCTGTCTGGTGCCGCGTCCAGGACATAGTTTTCGGAAAAATCGTAATCCGCCAGCGCACAGAAACGGCGGATGGACTCGCGCCCGGGCTTGCCCCACGCCGCCAGCAGGCTGTGGGCCGCCGGCGCCAGCAGTTCTCCCTTTTCTTCCTCACGCGGCAGAATCCGCAGGCGCCGCATGCTTTTGCGCCGCACCCAGCGCTGCTCGGCCGGTGTGCGTACATCTTCCCAGAACTCGCGGCAGGGGTTCATCACGTAGAGGAGAATCTTAAAATAGGGCCTCAGCCGCGCAAAAATACCCAGGTGCAGCTCCGAAATCTGGGAGAAACCGAAAAAATGCACGCGCGGCAGCGGCCCGCGGACGGGCTTCGGACAGGAGGCAAACACCCGGTCCGCATATTCGGCCAGCGTCAGCGGGGGCGCAGCGCCGTTTTCGCCGCCGGCCTGTTTCAAGGTCTGCAACTGCAGGTACAGCTGCCGCTGGCAGGCTTCCAGGGGGCCGTGGACCGCCTCCCGGACCTGCCAGCGCGCCAGCATGTCGGCCCGGTGAAGCGCGTATTCGCTGAAGAGCCGTGCCAGGATTTCGCTCAACTGCCAGAGGCGGGCGGTGCCGGGACCGCCCTGCAGGTATCGCCGAAGCGGCGCCAGCCGCGCATCCTGCGCGGGCAGGTGCTGCAGCGCATACAATAGGAGGAGCTTCAGCTCGTCGATGTGCAGCGCGGCGGCCGGCCCGGCGCCGCCATCGAGCGTGTGCAGCAGGCGCCACAGCCCGCTGTCCAGAAAATCGAACTCGACATTCATGCAGACATTCCGGCGGCAGGCGATGTTCAGCTGCAGCCAGCGACCCAGGTTGAGGTTGGGGACCACCACGGGCAGTGGGCGCAGGAAATCGGCGTCGGCATGCGGATCGCAGTACAAAAGTTCCAGGAATTTGTCCGCCAGGGCTTCCAGGCGGTTGCTGAAAAAAAGCTCAATGGCCATTGGTGCTCCGGGACACACTCGGCTGCGAAGCTACTGTGCATCCGCATACCAGGATTTTCTTTCACGGCAGGTGCGGTACGCTTTCAGGATGAAGCGCGGGCCGAAGTCGGGATGGGACAGGTAGTCGCGCTGGACATTTAAAAAGTCCCGGCAGAGTTTCTGCAGCACTTTGTGCCGGGAAGCGCCATCGACGAAGTTGCGCTCGCGCACCTGCCGGTAGACGGCGTGCGCTCCCAGGATCTGCCGGCGTGCACTTTCGCCTTCCCCGTCATCCAGGCGTGCCGGAAACGGGTGGGCAACGGGGATTTCGATCCTGGCGACCATGCGCACACGCCAGCGGTCGCCGGCCACCTTGCAGGATTCGTCGTAGAGTTTCAGGTCCAGCCCGTTTTTCAGCCTCAGGCTGCGGATGGGTTGCGGTTCAGCATTCATTGGTCTAAAAAGGCCTTGAGCCGCTTGATGTGCCGCTGTTCTTCTGCAATGATGATGTCCAGGTTCGCGAGGGCTTGCGCGTCATCCACGAATTCCCGCAGCATGTTGTAAAAAAGCACGGTATCTTCTTCAAATTCCACGGCCAGTTCGATGAGCTGCTTTTTGGATACGATCTTGTCAAAATCCGCCTCGCCCAGCGAAAACGCCTGGTGCTTAAGGGAATCGGCCATCATTTGGCGGCCCATTTTCTCCAGCTGGTCGCTGACCGGCCGGCGGCGGTCGGACTTGGCCAGGTCGGCGAACCAGCGCGCATGATCGGCCTCCTCGTCGGCCAGCCATTGAAGCAGCGCCACCAGCCCGGGATCCGACACCTTTTCGAGTGCGCGGCGGTAAATTTTCTCTCCGTTTTTTTCCAGCTGCGCCGCCAACTCGCTGAGATCCCTGACGGTAAACATTCTTCCCTCCGCAATCGCATGTCCGGCCAACAGGCACCTGCCAAGTGCGGCATAATCTGTCACCGTCTGCGCAGAATGTCAAGATGCCCGCCGGGATCGGCGCAGGCTTCTCAATTGCGGGGCAACGAACGCGACGGGCTGCAGATGTTGCGCCCATCGGCCGCCACAGGCCGCCGGTGCCCCAAAAACCCTTTTTTCCGGTTGTATTCGTAAGTCAGCGTGTTAAAATCAATGCCAAATCTTGAAACCCGGATTCCGGATTTCCTTCAGGGAGGACCCATGAACACCGCGATCACCTTCGACGATGTCCTGCTGGTGCCCTCGTACAACCACTGGGAATCGCGCAAAGTGGTGGATATTTCGATGACCGACAAGTCCGGCCGCCTGTCGCTGCAGCTGCCGGTCATGACCGCCAACATGGACACCATCACCGAGGCGGACATGGTCAATTTCATCGGCAAACGCGGCGGCATCGGGGTGCTGCACCGCTTCATGAGCATCGCCGACAACGTGGCCGCTTTCAAGTCCTGCCGCTATCCCTGCTTTGTCTCCATCGGCTGTACGCCCCACGAACTGGAAAGGGCCGCGGCACTGCGCGATGCGGGAGCCGATTTTTTCTGCGTCGACGTGGCCCATGCGCACGCCCGCTATGTGGGCCGCACGCTGAAAAACATTCGCGATATGCTGGGCAAGGAAACCTGCATCATGGCCGGCAACGTGGCCACCTACGCCGGCGCCGACTACCTGGCCTCCTGCAGCGCCGATATCATCAAGGTGGGCATCGGCGGCGGGTCGGTGTGCACCACGCGCATCAAAACCGGCTTCGGCATCCCCAACCTCACGGCCGTGCGCCATTGTGCGCGGGTGGACCGCTCCATCGTGGCGGACGGCGGCATCCGCAGTGCGGGCGACATTGTCAAATCGCTGGCCTTCGGCGCCGACTTCGTAATGATCGGCGGTTTGCTGGCCGGAACCCGGCCGACTCCCGGGCCGGTGATCAGCCGGCAAGCCGCCGACGGTACGCAAAGGCAGGTGAAAACCTATCGCGGCATGGCATCACGGGAGGTCCAGGATGAATACCTGGGCGGCATGACCGACTGGAAAACCGCCGAAGGCGTCTGTACGCAGGTTCCTTACCGCGAAAATGAAGACGAAATCATCGACGATATCGTCGGCGGCCTGCGGTCGGGCCTGACTTACGGCGGCGCGGTCACCATCCGTGAGCTCCAGCGCAAGCTGGATTACATCCGCATCACGCCGGCAGGACGTATTGAAAGCCTGCCCCACGGCCGGATGTAAAAACGCAGACGGCCGCCAGCCGCGCCCGGCTGCAAGAGACAATGTACCATGGCACGGCTGCGCCGGTGGCGCCCCGGTTTCAAATCGCGGGTCGCGCTTTTTTTTGCTGTGCAGCCGGACAGGATTAAGCCGTCGAAGCCCTGAGGCGCGCGGCAGACGCTGCACAAAGCCCTTGATCGCTGCAAATTGCCTGTGCTAAGGGGAAGATGCCCTGATGCGCAGTGGTATTTCCTGTGCCGGGTGGTCGTGGTTGCGGGCTTGAAATCCGACAAACATGATTCGATAAGGGCGCAAAAAGATCTTTTTGTCAAAAACCATGCATAAGGAGGTGATTTAGGTGGAAGCCAAAGTACTCGATGCCATGAAAAAGGCCGGCAAGCCGGTCAGGCCCGGCGAGGTGGCCAAGATGATCGATGCGGACAGCAAGGAGGTCTCCAAGGTGATCAGCAAGCTGAAAAAAAGCGGCCAGGTGATCTCCCCCAAGCGCTGTTACTACTCCCTGGGGGATTAAGCTCCGCCGGCCGCACCGGCCGCATCCAAAAAAAAAGCGGGCCTCTCCGGCCGGGTGCCGGCAAAGGCCCGCTCAGTCGTTTATTTTTTTGCGGACGCTGGACTGCCAGCGGTAGAGGGTCTGCCAGACGCCGTAGTAGGCGCGTTCGCGCAGCTTGTCGTCTGCCGGAATGATGTTTTTTTTGACGCTGGCATAATCGATATCCAGGGCACAGCGCGCCAGGTAGGCCGACCACTCCTGCTTGGAGATTTTAATGCGGTAGAGGTAGTCCACGTGGGGAATCTCGAGGATCTGCGACGGGTCGCAGAAACCGCGCAGCTTTTTGGACAGCCGGCAGAGGTCCTCCCGGCAGCGGGCCCGGATCATGATCTCGTCGGCCCCGCAGAATTTGTCCCAGACCGCAGAAAAAAAGCCGTCTCTGGTAAATACCCACATGGATTTTGCACTCCTGGCTCCGCCGGTGGTGCACCCGGCGCACTGAGAGTCTAGCGCCGTATGGTCACGCGGTTCATCACCACCGGCTCGATGGGCTGATCCATGGGGCCGGTGGGCACCGCTCCGATTTTCTCAACGACGTCCATCCCCTTGACCACTTTCCCGAACACCGCGTGCCGGCCGTCGAGATGCGGCGTGGCTGCCAGCGTGATGAAAAACTGGCTGCCGTTGGTATTCGGGCCGGCATTGGCCATGGAGAGTATCCCCGGGCCGTCATGCTTCAGGTCCGCATCAAATTCATCGGCAAAACTGTAGCCCGGACCACCGGTGCCGTTTCCCAACGGGCAGCCCCCCTGGATGACGAACCCCTTGATCACGCGGTGGAAATTCAGCCCGTCGTAAAAGTTTCCCTTTCTGTCGGTGGCCTGCCGGCCTTCGGCCAGGTTCACGAAGTTCCACACCGTTTGCGGGCATTTCCCGGCGTAGAGTTCGGCTTCAAAGGTGCCCATGCTGGTGTCAAATTCGGCAGTCAGACGCTCGGCGTCTTCACGGTAATCGGATTTCTGAATCGACATGCGGTCCTCTCTTTATTTTTAAGGTTTTGCGTTGCGGCCGGCTGCCGGCATACCCGACAGGGCGGCAATTTCAGTCATCATCCGGACGACAAATGCTTCCGTCGGCGCCTTGAGGTCGCGGATGGGGCGCCCAAAGGTAATCTGCACCCGGCACCTGTGCCGTACCGCGCTGTAACGCATGCCCACGGGAACGAACGGTACCTGAGGCAGACGCGCCCGGACAAACCGGATCAGACCGCTACGGGCCGGCCCCATGCGGTTTTCAAAGTAGGTGCCCTCCGGGAAAATGACGACACCCTTCCCCTGCTCCAGCAACTGCGCCAGGGTGCGCAAATGCGCCCGGCTCTTCAGCGGGCTGCTGCGGTTAAGGGGAATGCCACCTATGGATCTGAAAAACCAGCCGCAGATCGGACAGCTGAAAAGTTCCTGTTTGGCCACATAAAAAAGCGGCCGCGGGCACGCCAGGCCCAGCAGCGGGATATCCTCCCATCGCTGATGCTTGGGCAGCAGCACCAAAGGACCTTCGCGGGGCAGGTTTTGAGCGCCGGTCACGCGCAACCCGAAAAACGGCCTCAACAGCAACCCGGCCGCAGCGCGCACCGCAGCTGCCAGCAGGCGGTTGTACCCCGCCTGACGGCCCGCATAGCGGCAGCTGCCTTCGGTCACACGGCTTGCGCGCCCCGGCGTATCCGATGTCTGAAGCACGTCCGATTTCTCTTTCTGCCGCACACCTGCCGCCGGCCATTTGCGTAACATGCACAACTCATGTATATGATCTTAACGCACCCGGCGTCAATGGAAAAGGCCCGCCGGCGGATCGGGGGGCGCCGGCCCCGGGGGGTATAGGAGGTATGCGGCCATGGCACAATGGGTACCGTTTGCAGAAGGGGAATACCTGGTGGAACGTGCATTCCTGGTGGCGCCGGACGGTTCGGCGGTCCCGGTCGACGAGACTGTAATCGAGGTTTTCGCGGACGCCCGCGGCATACGGCACCTGCGCGGCTGGGGCAACATCCGCAACGTCCTGCTGGTGGAATTGCTCGATGACCACGACGTCATCGATCTGTTGCTCGATCTGGGGCAGGAATTCAAGTACCTTCTGCCGGCCCCGGAGCTCAAGGCCGGCAAGGTCTTTTCACCGGATGTGGTCTCGACGCTGCAGTTCGCTCCGCGCACGGCCTGGAAGCAGGTGGCGCCGGACGCGTTCGAAGCGCAGGTCGCGCGTCTCACGATCCTGGAACTGTAATCACCTCTCGGGATCTACGGATACTGCCGGCGCAAAGTTTTCTTGTCGATTTTGCCAACGCTGGTCTTGGCAATGCTGTCGACAATGCGCACCTGATCCGGAACCGCATAGCCGGGGATAACCCCGTTCTCTACGTATTTTTTATAAAAGTCTTTTAGTTCTTCAGGTTGCACACTTTCCTTAAATTCTTCCTTTAAAACCACCAGCGCCAGTGGGCGCTCGCCCCATTTCTCGTCGGGCACCCCGATCACGGCGGCTTCGGCAACGGCCGCGTGCTGGCTGATGATGTCTTCCAGCGCCAGCGAAGACACCCATTCCCCGCCGGTTTTGATGACGTCTTTGACCCGGTCCGTAATCTGCAGGTAGCCCTCGGCGTCGATTTGGCCGATATCGCCGGTATGCAGCCAGCCGTTTTGCCAGAGGGCTTCCGAACGTTCGGGGTCTTTGGCGTAGCCCTGGGTCAACCAGGGGGAGCGCACCACCACCTCACCGCTGCTCTGGCCGTCATGGGGCAGCGGCCGGCCCTGTTCGTCGACGATTTCCAGATTGACGTTGGTGATCGGCAGTCCGGTCTTGCAGCGCACCGCGACCTGTTTGTCCCTATCCCACTTCAGCATGTGGGGCTTGAGGTTGGCCAGTGTCAGCACGGGGCAGGTTTCCGACATGCCGTAGCCGGTGTACAGGTTGATGCCGCGCGCAAGGCCGGCTTGGCAGAGGCCCGAAGACAGCGCCGAGCCGCCGATGATTACCTTCCAGCCGGACAGATCGACGTTTTCGGCCGCCGGACTGTTCAACAGCATGTGCATGATGGTGGGTACGCAGTGTGAAAAAGTGACCCCCTCGGCGGCGACCAGTTTCAGCAGCATGGCCGGCTCGTAGCGTCCGGGGTAGACCTGTTTGGTGCCCAGCAGCGTCATTAAATAGGGAATACCCCAGGCGTGCACATGAAACATGGGTGTGATGGGCATGTACACATCGCTGGAGTCGACGTGCGCCTGGCTGTGGTACGCACACAGCCCGGACATGATGCCGTAGGTGTGCAGCACCAGCTGGCGGTGGCTGAAATAGACGCCTTTGGGGGCCCCGGTGGTCCCGGTGGTGTAAAATGTGGTGGCCATGGCGTCTTCGTCGAAATCGGGGAATTCGAAATCGTCGGTGGCATCGGCGAGCAGGGCCTCGTACTCACCGTCCAAGGCCAGGGAGGTCTGCGGAATCCTGCTGGCATCATCCAGCAAAATGATTTTTTTAACCGTCTGGAACTGGTCCTTGACGGCTTCGAGCATGGGTAAAAACTCGGTATTGACCAGAATATAGTCGTCCTCGGCGTGGTTGATGGTGTAGACCAGCTGCTCTGCGGAAAGGCGGATGTTGACGGTGTGCAGCACGGCGCCCGTCATGGGCACGGCAAAGAAGCACTCCAGGTAGCGGTGGCTGTCCCAGTCCATGACCGCAACCGTATCGCCGGGCTGGACCCCCAGTTGCCGGAGGGCGCTGCCCAGGCGCTTGATACGCAGGCTCAGGGTCCGGTAGTCATAGCGCACAAGGTCCCGGTAGACGATTTCCTGGTCGGGCGCATAGGTCAGGGGGGTCTGCAACAGGTACTTGATCAACAGCGGATAGTTGTAGGCCGACGGGGTCTGCTGGATTTTGCGAATCGTCATGTGATGGCTCCTTAGGTGTTTGGATGAAACGGAAACATACGGCCGGGTGTCATTCCAGACGTTGGCCGCCCACCGGTGCCGGAAAACCGGAAATGCCTTCAGCGGCGACGGCGCTTGACATGCCCGCCACGCTACCCGCGGTCCAGGATTTCACGGATTTTGGCCGCCACCTCGAGGCGGTCGTAAGGCTTCTGGATAAACCCGTTGCCGCCGCGGTGCAGGATGTCCACGGACTTGTCATTCAGGCTGTAGCCGCTGGACAGAAGCACCTTGACGTCCGGATCCAGGCGTTTCAACCGGTCGTAGGTTTGACTGCCGCTCATATCCGGCATGATCATATCGAGAATCACCAGGTCGATCCGCGGGCCGCTCTTTTTGTATATTTCAAGCGCCGCACGGCCCCCTTTGCCGACCAGGACATGGTATCCCATACTCTCCAGCAATTTTTTCCCTACGTCAATGATCATTTGCTCGTCATCGACCAATAGAATGGTTTCATGGCCCTCCATCTGTCTGGCGGGCGCTTTTCCCCCGGCCGGCCGCGCGGTGATTTTACCCGCGGACGGGAGATAGATGTCGAAGGTCGTGCCATGCCCCGGTTGGCTGCTGACGGTAATGGCCCCCTTGTGGTTGCTGACGATACCGTAAACGGAAGCCAGCCCCAGTCCCGTCCCCCGGCCCATGGACTTGGAAGTGAAGAAAGGCTCGAAGATCCGCCGCCGGGTTTCTTCATCCATCCCGACGCCGCTGTCGGTCACCGACACCTTGACGTATTTGCCGGGCGCAAGGCCGTAGGGCTGCACAAAATCCGCATCCAGCGACACGTTACAAGTGGAGATATCCAGGCGCCCGCCGGCGGGCATCGCCTGCCAGGCGTTGACAAACAGGTTTAAGAGCACCTGATCGATCTGGCTGCGGTCCGCTTTGACCGCCTGCAGCGTCCCGTCAAGGTGCAGCGCGATGCGAATCTCCTTGCGCGTGCGGCCGAACATGCGCGCGCTCTGTTGGATCAGACGGTTCAGGTCCAGGCTTTCCACCTGGTATTTGCCGCCACGGGCAAACCCCAGGATCTGTTGGGTCAGGCGTGTGGCCCGGCGTATGTAGGTTTCAATGTTTTTCAGGTTTTCGTAGGCGGCGTGCCCGGCGTCGATTTCCAGCAGGCTGAGGGAAATGTTTCCCTGGATGCCCATCAGGAGGTTGTTGAAGTCGTGCGCGATCCCGCCGGCCAGTGTTCCAATGGCTTCCATCTTCTGGGATTGCTGCAGCTGCAGCTCCAGTTTGTAGCGCGCGGCTTCCTGGCGCTTGCGCTCGGTGATGTCCCGCAGCACGCTGATGACCGCCGGCCGCCCTCCGTAGGCCACCTGCACGCCGGTGGCCTCCACATCGATGACCTGCCCGTCCAGGCGTACATAGCGCTGTTCCTCGGGTGTCAGGGGCAGCCGGCTGGATTCCACCCTTGCCAGGCGTTCTTCGATACGCCGCTGATAGTCGGGATGAACGATGTCCATGACCGAGCGCCCGATCAGCTCGGCAGGTTTGCGGGCACCCAACATGCGGGCACCGGCATGGTTGATGTAGACGATCTCCAGCTTAATGTGCACCAGCACGGCGTCCGGAAAAAGTTCAATCAGGCCGCGGTTGCGCTCCTCGCTTTCACGCAGCGCAAATTCGGCGGATTTGCGCGCGGTCACGTCGATCATGCAGCCTTCATAGCAGCGACTGCCACCCTTCTTGATCTGCCGGACGTACAGCTGCCCCCATAGGGTGCGGCCGTCCCGGTGCCGCAGCTGCACCTCGGCACCGTCGATGAAGCCATCTTTTTTGAGGGTTTCCAGGTTGGCGAGCCTCTCGTCGGGTTCAATGTACAAAGAGGCGACTTCCGTTACCGCGGACATGAATTCTCCGGGAGAAGGGTAGCCGAACAGCCGGGCCATTTTAGGGTTGGCAAAAATGAAGCTGCCGTTATCGTGCACCCGGTAAATCCCCATGGCCGAGTGTTCCACGAACTCCTGCCACTGCTTCTGGGTTTCCAGCAGCGCCTGTTCGGCCTGGCTGCGGCGCATGGCAAAATAGCCCAAAAGCAGCAGGGCCAGCAACATGGGCACCAGGATCGTAAAAGTGCCCCAGGTCATGGAAAGGTAGGACCGCAGGCTGCTGTCGCTGATGATGTGAACCAGGCTGCAGGGGGCCGACCGCAGGCGCCGGGACACGACGTGGTAACCGCCGGCCGCCAGGGTCAGAGGAGCGCTGCCGTTGATGATCTGCGGGGCGAGTTTCCGGAGCGCCGGCGGCAGGCGCTCTTCAAAGGGCGTATTCACGGGCCGCGGAAGGGGCGCACCATCCGCCGAGTCCATCAGCAGCCGTCCGTTTCGGCCGATCAGGATCAACCGGCTGTCCGGCCCCCTGAAGCCGGCCACGAAGCGCGCGAGCAAGGCCAGCTTGACATCCGCGCCCAGCAGCCCCAGCAGACGTTTGCCGGCATAAACCGGCATGGCAAAAGTCACCACCGGCCCATTGCCGCTGCATCCCCTGTAAACGCCGGTCCAGTAGCCGTTGCGGGCGGCATGGCCGTACAGCTCCCGGTGGGAACGAAAAAAAACGTCAACCTTTGCTTTCAGCCGGGGGCCCGTTGCACCGGAACCGCAAAGGACCTTCAGCGGCTGATGGGGATAAATGACGGAAACATGCCGCACGGAAAAAAAATAACCAGCGGATATGACGCCGGAGTCGCTGACGGCCACCCGTAAAAGCGGCATCAGCCCGGCAACCAGATTGAGTTCGCGAATGAATTGGGGACTGCGCCCCAACGGGCGTCCGGGTCCGAAAACATTGCCGGTGGGATCGCCGAGCGTTTCTATGGCGGCCCTGCTGATTTCGAAGAAGTCGCCGCCGCGGTCGTATTGCAGCAGGTTCACCAGCCCCGGCGGTTCGTCGCGCCGCCCGGCATCCTGCCAGTAGCTGCGCGCCCAGTCCTCCATCAGCGAGACGTTTTCGCGGGCGAGAAAAAGGCAGCGGTCCAGCGCATCCACGCGCTCGATATAGGCGCTTTGAAGCGCGTGCAGGGTTCTGGCCTTTTCGTGCCGATAGGCTAAAAAAAGCAGCACCAGCGCACACATGACCACGAGCATCATCGCCAAAAACAGGGCCTGCAGGGCCCTGGAGCGCCGCATGGGGGGGTCAAAGGGCATCGCATTTCCCGGAAGCCGTGCGGGGCGCGGGCACTGCCGGGAGGACCGCACGCCTCAACGGCGGCTTATGATCAGGGCATCTATTCTGTCCATGCGAAATACAACCGGAATCGGCATCAAATTTCAAGTAAAAACTGCAGGCCGAATATTTTTGCAGCTGCCGCCGCGTGGTGGCCGGACCTGCGGCGGCGCCGGAAGGGGTTCAAAAGGGGGACGGGGATCGGCGCCGGCAAGCTTCAGGCCATGCTTTCGGCCACCAGTTCCGCGATGTCGCGGGTTTTGATGAGCTCTTCCTTTTCCAGCTCTTTCATGCCGTCTTCGATCATGGTCAGGCAGAAGGGGCACGCCACCGCTACGTGGGCCACGTTTTGGCCGGCAATCTCTTCGGCGCGTTCCAGATTGATGCGCTTGCCGATGGTCTCTTCCATCCACATTCTGCCGCCGCCGGCGCCACAGCAGAAACTTTCGCGGCCGTGCCGCGGGAGTTCCCTGGGCGCGTCCTGGCAGACGGACGCCAGGATCGAACGCGGCTGCTCGAATATTTCGTTGTAGCGCCCCAGGTAACAGGGGTCATGGTAGGCCAGAGCACCGGCAAGCGACGGCTGCAGTTCGATTCGGCCTGTTTTGACGAGTTGGGCGATGAACTCGGAATGATGAATCACTTCGTAATTTCCGCCCATTTGCGGGTATTCGTGCCGCAGTGTATTGAGGCAATGCGGGCAGGCGGTGATGATTTTTTTGACCTTGTAGCGGTTCAAAGTGGCGATGTTTTCCTGTGCCGCCATCTGAAACAGCATTTCGTTGCCCACGCGCCGGGCAAAATCGCCGGTGCACTTTTCCTCCACGCCCAGGATCGCAAAACGAACACCCGCCCGCTGCAGAATCTTCACCAGGCTGCGGGAGACCTTTTTGGCACGGTCGTCGAAGGAGCCGGCGCAGCCCACCCAGAAAAGGTAATCGACGTCGGCATCTGCGGCCATGGTTTGAACACCCAGCCCGTCGGCCCAGTCGGCACGCTTGTCATACCCGATGCCCCAGGGGTTGCCGTTGCGCTCGAGGCCCTTCAAAGCCGGGTTCAGCTCTTTGGGATAGGCCTCCGCCATCAAGGTCTGCCCCTGGCGCATGGCAATGATGCGCGGCACATGTTCGATGGTCACCGGGCAGACCTCTTCGCAGGCGCGGCAGGTGGTACAGGCCCAGAGCGTGTCTGCGGCGATGATGTCGCCGATCAGTTGTTTTTCGCTGTTCAAGGCGGACATCTGCTCTGCGAGCCCGGCAGCCTGTTCGTCGTCTCCGCAGCGGGCCCGCGCGGCCGCCAGCCCGGACCGCCGGATGATGTTGTCGGCATTGGCCAGCAGGGCATGCTTCAATTTGTCATTGAACTCATACAGGTTCAGCGGTTTGTCGGTGGTGTAGGTCGGGCAGACCTCCTTGCAGCGGCCGCACTCGGTGCAGGTGTATAGGTCCAGCCCCTGCTTCCAGTTGAGCTGATGGATGTGGTTGACGCCCAGGGATTCATCTTCCCAGGCGGCCTCGTCCTCCAGGTCCAGCAGCTGCGCCTTTTCGTGGGGGTAGCCCAGGCTCTTCAGAAAGACGTTGGGCAGTGCGGTGATCACGTGAAAATGCTTGCCCAAAGGCAGGATGTTCAAAAAGACCAGCTGGGTGCAGATGTGCAGCCAGAACATGGTGGCCAGGATGGCGGCGTTGGCGCTGGCGCCCAATCCCGAAATCAGGGCGGATGCGCCGACCGCCACCGGTGTCCAGAGGAATTCCGACCCGTACCGCGGGTGGTTGAAAAAGGGAATCGTCTTGGCGTTGTGGTAGAGGTGAACCAGGTTGTAGCGCGCGCCGTCCAGCAGCAGATCGGACACCATTAAAATGCCGATCAAGGCCAGTACCAGATAGGCTTCGAAAGTATTGTGCAGCCGCCGGGGTTTCAGCACGGCGCGCCGGAAAACCGCATACAGGACCATCAGCAGGACGATCCCCTCCATGACATCTTTCACGGCCAGGTAAAGATAGCCCGCCAGATGTCCACCGCCCAGCCACGGCAGCTGAAACCCCTCGTAAAACCCCTGTCCGTACAGCGTCAGGCTGCGGATCAGCAGCACGCAGAACCCCCAGAAGATCAAGGCATGCATGATGCCCGAGCTGCGCTCGCGGGCCCTTCCGATCAGGCGTTTCTGGCCGATGGCGAAGACAAACATATTCGCCAGGCGCTGCTTCAGGTGATTGGTCCTGTCAGCCGGCGCAAGCGCTCGCAGCAGCTGGATTTTGCGGGCCATCGTGCGCCCGAAAACGCCCAGCGCAACGGTGAGCAGAAGCGACATGGCAATGGGGTTCATATGGCTACCTCGCCGTAACGGAAGCCGGCCGCCGCCGGCCGGCAACCGGAATTTCAGAAAAAGCCGACGGCCGGGAAAACACGCGGCGGGCAGTCCGCCCCGGCCGCTGTTTTCAGCTTCTGATTTTCTTGATCTCTTGCCGCAGAATCGGCACCACTTCGAACAGGTCGCCGACGATACCGTAGTCGGCCACATTGAATATGGGGGCCTCGGGGTCTTTGTTCACCGCCAGGATCACTTTCGAGCCGTTCATGCCGGCCAGGTGCTGAATGGCACCCGAGATCCCGATGGCCATGTAAAGCGTGGGGGCCACGATTTTGCCCGTCTGGCCGACCTGCTTGTTGTGGGCCATGAAGCCGGCGTCCACCATGGCGCGCGAAGCACCGAAACCGGCATTCAGCTCTTCGGCCAGTGCTTTCACCAGCTCGACACCGTCCTGGTTCCGGGCGCCGCGCCCCACGGAAACAACGATGTCGGCGTCGGCCAGGTCGATTTCACTGCCGGCTTCGGAAACGAGCTCCTTGATCACGGCCTTCAAATCGGCCGGCGGCGGCGCGAGCCTGACGACATTCTCGCTGCCGGCAAGCTCCGGGTCCGCCGCAAAGGCACCGGCCCGCACCACGGCCACCATCCGCTCGGTATTGATCCGGACGCGCTGCAGCACCTTGTTGGTGATGGCCGGCCGGATGACTTCGATGTGCCCCTGTTCGAACATCACGTCGGTGATTTCGGTGGCGCAGGCGGCATCCAGCTGTGCGGCCACCCGCGGCGCCACGGCCTTGCTGCTTTCGGAGAAACCGAACCAGACCTGGTCGGCGTCAAACTGCCGGGCGGCATCGACCACGCAGGCGGCAAACGGGCCGGCTGAAAAAAGCGCCAGGCGCGCATCGTCGGCGATATACTGCTGATCTGCGCCGGCGCCCACCAGGTCGGGGAGCAATGATTCGATATCGCTGCCAATCGCCACCACGGCGGTCTGGGCCCCGATGGCTTTGGCCTTGGATAAAAGTTCGGCGGTGCTGCCCTTCAGCACGCCCTGCTTGATCTCTGCAACTACAAGTACTTTGGCCATGATATGCTTATCTCCGTATACATCCGGTTGGTTTTCGGTAATCACCGGCGGGGTGCGCGCCGGCTACAGCACCTTGGCCTCATTGGCCAGCAGATCCACGACCCGGGCGGTGATTTCGGCGGCATCGCCCTCGAACTTCCGCCCCCCGCTGCGCTTCTCGGTGGCCATGAACGCGACGATCTCCGATTTGGGCGCCGCGCACCCGATTTCGTCCGCGGAAGTGCCCAGGGCCGTCAGATCCATTTTTTCGATGGCCTTTTTCTTGGCCATCATCAGGCCGCGCATCTGGGGCAGCCGCGGCTCGTTGATGCTGACATCCACCGTCACCACGGCGGGCAGCTCCAGCGCGACGATTTCGGTTCCGGCATCCCCGGACCGGGATACCTTGAGATGCTTGTCGTCCAACACTTCGATGCCGATGACATTGCTGACGCACGGCAGGCCCAGGTACTCGGCCAGGATGATCCCGGTCTGACCGTTGTCCGTGTCCTGGGCCTGCTTACCGGTGATGACCAGATCGTAGTCGCCGGCTTCGAAAACCTTCTGCAGCACCCGGGCATAAATGAAGGCGTCGGCCTTTTCCAGCGCCGGGTCATCGATGTGCATGCCGCTTTCGATGCCCATGGCGTAGCAGCGGCGGATGACATCGGTGTTGTCCCCGCCGCCGATGCTGACCAGCGTCGTCTCCGCACCGCTGTCTTCCTTCAGCTGCACGGCGGTCTCCACGCCGTTTTCATCCCAGGCGTTGATCACATACTGCAGCCCGTCCTCGACGATGGCGCCGTCCTTCACGTGGATGTTCAATTCCACATCGACGACTTTTTTAACGGTTGTGAGAATTTTCAAGTTGCCCTCCTTTGCTCTTCAAACGCACCGGTCTGAATTCCCGGCATATCGTTTTGCCCCGCCAATTTCCAGAAAGGGCGTTTCCCGCTCCGTCCCTTGGCGCATCCTGTCCGCCAACTTCTCTGCTTCGTCGACCCGCGACCCATATCCGCCAACCGCCATCAGCCGGCATTCTTTTCCGCCATCTGAAGCTTCAGTCCAGGGCTTTTGCGATGCGCTGTTGGCCGCAGACCACGAGAAGCTCGGATTGGTCAAAGGCACAGGCCAGCGTCATGTTGAGCGCGCGCGCCATTTCGACGGCCAGGGAAGTCGGCCGCGATTTGCTGACCATCATCGGCAGGTGGGCGCGGGCGGCCTTTTGAACCAGCTCGTAGCTGATTCTCGAAGACATCACCAAAAGGCCGGCGCCGGGCAGTTTGCGGTTCATGAAGGCTTTGCCGATGGCCTTGTCCAGCGCATTGTGCCGGCCGACATCCTCGGCGAAGGCGATCATCTCAAGCCGGTCGTCGAATATCAGGGCCGCGTGGGACCCCTTGGTTCGCGGATAGTAGCTCTGGCTTTCGACGAGCTTGTCGGCGCAATCGAAAATGTGCTCGATTGCGATCACAAAACCATCTTCGGCCGGCGTCAATATCTGGTTCAGATCCGCGATCATCTCCTTGCCGCAGATGCCGCAGCTGGTCTGGCTGACGAAGCTTCGGCGCTCAAGAATATCGCGGATCCTGCCGGCGCGCGCCGGTTTCAGCCGGACATCGACGACATTGGCATCCAGATCCTTGCAAAAGCCGATGGTGGTGAAGTCATCGGGGGCATCGACGATCCCCTCTCCCAGGCAAAACCCCGCCGCATGGAACAGTTCTTCACCGGGCGTGCGCATCACCACGGAATAGGGCTTATCGTCGACGCGGATCAAAAGCGGCTCTTCCCCGATCAGTTCGATGGACCGGGTTTTCCGGGCGCCGCCTTTATACTGCAGCGCCTGATAGGCGCTGGTTTTCCTGCCTGCATTCAATGGTTGGTTCCTCAACTCCGCTGCACGCCCCATTTGACCGCTGCCCGCTTCAGGTGCAAAACCGGTGGGTCAGCCGGCCGGCACCTGCCGGCGCTTTCTCTTGATCTGCCTTTCCTCTTCGGGAACAGGCGGTGGAACGGAAGCGCCGGAGATCTTTTCGACGGCTTCGAAGCGATCGGGGCAGGCCGTAAAACAGGTGCCGCATTTGATGCACTTCTCCTGGTCGATGACGTGAATGCGGTTCTTGCCGCCGGAAATGGCCTCCACCGGACACCTTCGGGCGCAGATCATGCAGGCCCGGCACTTGCCCGGGTCGATGTAGTACGATACGGGTTCATCCAGCAGGCTGTCAACCTCTTCACGGCTGTAGAGCTCTTGGTAGGCTTCCTCGCTGTCTAGGTGCAGCGCCAGCTTTTCCCTTTTCATGACCTTGATGTAGGGGATCAGTTTTCTGGCCTTTTCCAGACCGGCCTTCAGATCTTGCGTGTCGATTCCCTCGCTTTGGCCCAGCGGCCCCAGCGCCTTTATTTGACGGACGAATTCATCGTTGGCATCGGCGAAAAGAATGCCGTCGGCGGCGGACATGAACCGGATCCCCAGGCGGTCCGGGTTCACCCCGGCATGCGCCATGATCCGGCGGCACAACGACACCATGTTCAGGGCGTTGTAGTTTCCGTGGGTGATGTAGTTGCATTCATTTAAGCGGCAGCCGACGATAAACACCCCGTCCATGCCGTTGGCAAAAGCCCGCAGCACGAACTCCAGGTCGACCCTGCCGGAACACATGACGCGCACCAGCCTCATTTCAGTGGTATATTGCAGTCTGGAAACTCCAGCCAGGTCAGCAGCGCCGTATCCTCACCAGTGGCACACGAAACCCAGTATTTTCGGTCTAAATTCGAGACTACCGCTCATTTAAGCTCACCTCTTTTTCAGTCATCGCGGTCTGTTTAATCAATATAAGGCTGCCGGAACTTGTTGCGAGCATTCAACACGCGGCTAAACCTCATCAACGGCTGCATCGATCTGGCTCAAAAGCTCCTCATCGGTGAAGTGCTTCAGCGAAATCGCCCCGGTGGGGCACAGGGCGTTGCACAGGCCGTCGCCTTTGCAGATCACCGGGTTGACAACAGCCTTTTCCCCCTTGCGCGTCGCACGCAATTCGATGACGCCATAGGCACAGGCCGCGACACATGCGCCGCAGGCGATGCACTTCTTCTCATCCACCTCGCAGACCGAGCCGGAGGCGATGATCTTGTCATGGGAAAGCAGCGTCAGCACCCGTCCGGCCGCACCATAAGCCTGGTTGATGACTTCCGGTATATGCTTGGGATAGTGCGCCGTACCGCACAGAAAGACGCCTTCGGTGGCAAACTCCACAGGTCTCAGCTTGACATGCGCCTCCTTGAAAAAGCTGTCTGCATCCAGCGGCACGCGGAACAGCTGCGCGATTTCCCGGCTGCCGGCGGAAGGGATCACGGCGGCGGACAAAGCCAGCACATCGGTGTCGATTTCCAGCCGCTGCCCTAAAATGGGATCGGCCACGGTGACCTGCAGAATCGATTTGCCGCGCCGGGCGATGGCTTCCACCTGCGGCGGGTCCGCGGGCTGCCAGCGGATGAACTTGACTTCCCTTTCCGCCGCCTCACGATAGTAGTCCTCGCGCAGGCCATACATGCGCATGTCGCGGAAGAGAATGCTGATGTCCATCTCCGGCCGCAAATCCTTCAGCTTCAGGGCGTTTTTCACGGCATGGCTGCAGCACACCCGGCTGCAGTAATTGCGATCCTCATTGCGGCAGCCGACACACTGGATCATCACCAGCGTGCGGGCGCGCATCAGCGCCTCTTCTTCCCTGCTGATGCGCTCCTCAAGCTCCAGCTGGGTCAGCACGCGGTCGTCCTGCCCGTAGAGGTATTCGCCGGGACGGTATTCATCGGCACCCACGGCCAGCACGACGGCGCCGTGCTTGACCTCTCTGATCCGGCCTTCGGTCTTCACCCGGGTGACGAAATTGCCGGCATAGCCGGTCGCCGCGGTGATGGTTGCCGCGTGGCTCACCTGGATCAGGGGATGCCGGTAGACCCGCTCGATGAGGTCTTGCAGGTAGGCCTGGACATCCAGCCCTTCCAGGGTGTAGTGCAGCCGGCGCGCGGTTCCGCCGAGATCGGCCTCTTTTTCGACCAAACAGACCGCGTGGCCCTGGTTGGCGATTGACAGGGCGCAGGTCATACCGGCGATACCGCCGCCCACCACCAGCGCCGCCTTGTTGACGGGCAGTTCGAATTCCTGCAACGGCTCCAGATGGCAGGCGCGCGCCACCGACATGCGGATGATGTCGCGTGCCTTTTGCGTGGCCTCGTCCTTCTGCTTGGCATGCACCCAGGAGCAGTGCTCCCGGATATTGGCCATGTCGCAGTAGTACTGGTTGATGCCCGCTTCGCGCAGCGTGTCGCGGAACAGCGGCTCCAGCGTCCGTGGGCTGCAGGCCGCCACGACCACCCGGTTGAGCCCTTTTTCCCTGGTCAGCTCCGTGATTTCATCGGCGGAATTGGTGGCGCACGAGAACAGCTGTTCCTGGGCGTAGACCACATGCGGCAGGCTGCGGACATATTCGACGACGGCCGGCACATCCACGATCCTGCCGATATTCGCCCCGCAGTGGCACACGAAAACACCGATGCGTGGTTCTTCGCCGGAAACGTCCTTCTCCGGCGGATACTGCCTTTCGGTGGTCAGTTTCCCCCTCCGGTGGTCCAGCAGTTGGGCGCACTGGGCACCGGCGCCGCTGGCACTGAAAACCGACTCGGGGATGTCGATGGGCCCCTGGAAACCGCCGCTTACGAAAATTCCGGCACGGCTGGTTTGCATGGGATTGGCGGAATCCGCCTCGCAGAACCCGTGTTCATCGAGCGTGATGCCGAACTTGTGCGCCAGCTGTCCATAATCCGCCGGAGGGTTCAATCCGACGGACAACACCACCATGTCGAATTCCTCCTCCTTCACGCCGTCGTCGGTGGCATATCTTACGGTCACGTTCCCGGTTTGGGGGTCCTCACCGGCGATGGAGACGTAGCTGCGGATGAAGCGGACGCCGGGAAGCTGTGCGGTTCGCTGGTAATAGCGTTCGAAATCCTTGCCGTGGGAGCGGATGTCGTTGTGGAATACGGTGCACTGGGCCTCGGCGTCATGCTCTTTGGCCAAAATCACCTGCTTCTGGGTGTAGGTGCAGCACACGGCCGAACAGTAGCTGTTGTCGCCGGGGGTGACCCGGCGGGAGCCGACGCACTGGATCCAGGCGATCCGGCGGGGGTGCTTTTTGTCGGATGCGCGCAGGATCCGGCCTTCGTACGGACCGGTGGAACACAGCAGGCGTTCGAAGTCCATGCTGGTAACCACGTTTTGTATCCGGCCGTAGCCGTATTCATCCCGCACCCGCGGGTCGAACGGCGCATAGCCCAGCGCCAGGATGACGGCCCCCACATTGACCGCGACGGTCTGTTCCGTCTGGCTGAAATCGATGGCCTTGTTCTTGCATACGCCTTCGCAGATCAGGCATTTCTTTTCCTTGAGAAAAAGGCAGCTCGCATCGATATAGGTGACCAGGGGGATGGCCTGCGAAAAGTAAATGTGGACCGCCTTGTTCTGCGATATTTCCTGATTGTACGGGTCCGGGTACTCGACCGGGCAGTACTCGACACAGGTCGTGCACCCGGTGCAGCGGTCTTCGATAATGTACCGGGGCTTTTTCACCAGCTGAACGGTGAAATTCCCCGCCTGGCCCGACAGGCTTTCAACTTCGGTGTACGTCAGGACCTCTATGTTCGGATGCCGGCCGACCTCGACCAGTTTGGGAGACAGAATTCACATGGAGCAGTCGTTGGTCGGGAAGGTCTTGTCCAGCTGGGCCATGTGGCCGCCGATGGCCGGCGATTGCTCCACCAGGTAAACCTTGAAACCGGCCGTGGCCAGGTCCAGGGAGGCCTGAATACCGGAAACCCCTCCCCCGACCACCAGTACGTCGCCAAAATTTCGGCTCCCAGAACTTTCGCAAAGTCCCTTGATCTGTTCTTTTTCCACTTCTCTATTCCTCAATCCGTTTTTTAAGCCGCTAGATCACTTCCCGGACGATTTCGGTAATGTCCCTGACCTCCAGGACTTCATCATACTCCAAATTCAGCCGGCTTTCCTCGAAATTGGTGATGCAATACGGACAGCAGGTCGCCAGCACCTGCGCGCCGGCTTCTCTGGCCTGTTTCAGCCTCAGATCGGAAAACCGCTCCTGTTTGGGGGTGTCCATCCAGATCCTGCCGCCGCCCCCGCCGCAGCAGAGGCTGTTTTTGCGGGCATCCGTCATCTCGATCAGCTCCAGGCCCGGTATCATCTGCAGCACCGCGCGCGGTTCGTCGTAGACGCCGTTGTGCCGGCCCAGGTAACAGGGGTCGTGATAGGCGACCCTGCCGGCATATTCGCCGGTCAGCGCGAGGCGGCCCGCCTGAACCAGTTCATATAGATATTGGGCAAAATGCACCACCTCGAAATTCACCATGAATTCGGGGTATTCGTTTTTGAAGGTGTGGTAGCAGTGCGGCGATGACACGACGATCTTCTTCACACCGTGGTCGATAAAGGTCTTGATGTTGTCTTTGGCCAGCCTTCTGAAGACCTCCTCACTGCCGGTCTTGCGGATGCTTTCGCCGCAGCAGCTTTCGGAGGCGCCCAGTATGCCGAAATCGACCCCCGCCCGGTTGAGGATGTCGACCGTGGCGACGGCCACTTTCTTCATCCTGGGGTCATAGCTGAGGTAGCATCCGACGAAATATAAGACCTCCATGCCCTCGGCAAAGGTTTTCACGGGCAGATCCTTGGCCCAGTCCGCACGTTTGCCGCGTTCTCCCTGCAGCGGGTTACCCTCGGAAATGATGCTGGCCCGCGCACTGCGGGCGGAACGCACCGAAGCCGGGAAAACTTCATATTCCGTTGCCACCCGCCGTATGGAGACTCCCAGTTGGATCTGGTCGACGCCCCGCGGGCACTGGCTGACGCAGTTGCCGCAGGTGGTGCAGCGCCAGATATCCTCGCCGTCGATCTCGGTCAGGCCGAAGGCGGCCTGGCGGATGATCTTGCGCATGCTGAAGGGCCTGACCCGGTTCCATGGGCAGACCACATCACACAATCCGCATTGAAAGCACAGTTTAAAAGGGTCTCCGCCGGCATCCTTGATTTCATCGACGACTTCTTTGAAAGGGGCTACGGTTTCCACGATATCTATCGATCCTCTTGCATGGCGCTTGAATTTTTCAGTCTTCTTTTGACATCCGGGCCACGGTGTCTATGATCTGCTTGAGCCCGTATTTTTTGGCCAGTGACTCCAGGCCGAGCTCCAGGTCCTCCTGCTCCGTCAACACGTCTTCTTCCGCGACCTCTTCCTCGCGCTCCTCGTAGATCAGGGCGTCGGCGAGGCACCAGCGCACACACAGGGGCTCCTCCTCGCCCTCGCACATGTCGCATTTCAGGGGCAGGCCGGAATCAGGTTCCTTGAACTCCACCCGTGACGGACAGGAAGCCCGGCAGAAGGCGCACTCATCGTATTCTTTGCCGTCGATGGTGTATTTGTCGCGTCCGGCACATTCGGCCACCGTGTACTCCCCCGCGTAAACGGGGATATAGATGTCCCTCAGGGGTTCATGGATCACACGGATCCGGGACCGCGCCGGGTTGTTGCTGCTGTACTTCGGCTCTGCGTGAAAGGCGGAACAGATGACCTCACATGCCCGGCAGCCATTGCATTTGTCCACATCGATGCGGATCGTTTTGATGATCTTCTTTTTCTTCTCATCCGTCACGGTTTGCACCCTCCGCTCAATTCGTCTCTTTTTGCGCCGGAGCTTCCGCCGGTGCCTCGGCGGATGCCGCATCCTCGCCGTCCGCCAGGATGCCCCTTTCCATCAAATCCGCACCCACGTAATCCAGGCCCAGCTTTGCCAGCGTCTCTCTGGTGGGGATCCCCTCTTCGTTCCAGCCCTTGAACCGGTAGTAGCTGTCCAGCAGCTTGGCCTCCAATTCGGGAAAGCGTTTCTTCCAATGGTCTTGGGGGGGCTTTTCGTCTTTGCGACGCAGGCCCCTTCTGGCATTGATAGCCCGGATCAGCGTGCGGTTCCGGCGGGTGATCTCCCACAGCTTATCTTCGTCCATCTCCATCCCCGTCGCCGCGGCGATGAATTGCGGTATATTGTGGATGTGGTAGGGGGGTTTTATGGGAAAGGAAGACAGCCCCGCACACAGCCCGACGGCGTCATCGATGTAGTGCATGGTTTCCTGCCACTCGACGATTTCACAGGTCATTTCAGGCGTCGGGTAATAGGGAAACGAATTTTCGCCGCGCAGCTCCCAGTTGACGAAAAATTCCTTGATCTTTTCATTGGGCGCCTGGATCCAGTCTTTCACGAATTCTTCGCGCTCCTCGCGCGTGGCAAAAGGCACCTGGGGCATCTGGCCCTCGATCTGGGTGATGTTGATCTTCGCACCGGTGGAATACATCAGGAAGTAGACCGGGTTGAGCATGCCCAGCTTGATGGGGATCTGCTCATGTTTCTTGATCGTGTTGCGGTCGTAGGCTTCCGCTCCGTTGCCGATTTCGCGTGCCGCCCAGTAGGTGCCCTTGGCCAGCACCTCGCCGATGCCCTCCCGCCGGACGATTTTTTCCAGCAGCCAGAAAAAACGCTCTTGGTTGTCGGCCGGAAACCCCGGCAATTCTTTGTCCGTCAGGATACCGGCCTCGTACAGTTCGACGGCGAAAGCCATGACCTGCGGTGCGGTGTACCCGTCCACGCCGTACTCCTGGGCCAGGCCGGCGATCTTGAAACCGAACTCCAGGTCGTCCGCCATGGCCCCCATGACGTAGGTGAGCTTCGAGTAGCATTTCATCATGTACTTGGAAACCCCCAGCGCCGGGTAGCTGATGATCGCCCCGCATTTCATGGGGCAGTTGTAGCAGCTGATCAGCCGCTCCACCGCCTTTTCCTGGGTCTCGCGCCACTGCCTGGCGATTTCTTTGGTCCAGAAGTCCTTTCTGCGGTGGCGCGCATTGCCCCAGGCGAAACTGGTGGTGTGCCACTTTTCGTCATGGATGGCCATCTCCTGCGGCGACCCGATCCCGGCCAGAATGGGGGGAACGCCCTTGATGGGGTTTTCCGCGCGGTGCTGGATGTATTTCAGCACTTCGTTGCAAAGCTCGAAGTACCTTTCGGGACTGGCGATGTTGACATCTTTGGTGCCGCGCACGGCGATGGCCTTCAGGCCCTTGTCCCCCATCACGGCGCCGATTCCGCCCCGGCTGGCGCTGGACCGGCCGTGTTCGATGGAAGCGTAATAGACCCGCTTTTCCCCCGCCAGGCCGATGGCCGCCACCTGGGCTTTGGGCTCTCCCAGCTCCTCGCGAATCCGTTCGGCGGTCTCCAACGTCCCCATCCCCTGCAGGTGTGCAGCGTCCCGGATCTCCACCTTGTCATCGTGGATCCACAGATAAACCAGGCCCGGCGACTTGCCGCGGAAGATCACCTTGTCATAGCCGGCGTATTTCAACTCCGGGGCCAGGAAGCCGCCCATCATCGAATACGCCAGCAGCTGCGTCTGGGGGGAAATGGTGGCAACGATGGTGCGGTTGCAGCCCGTGGCCGGCGTGCCGCACAACAGCCCGGTGCTGAAGATCAGCAGGTTTTCCGGAGAAAAGGGATCCACCTCCGGGGGAACACGGTCCCACAGGATCTTGGCGTTGGTGCCCAGCCCCCCCAGATGCATGGCGGTGTCCTTGGGGTCGGTGGCGACTTTTTCGATGTTTCCCCGGGTCAGATCGATTTCCAAATTAAACCCAGTTTCGGCGTACCTCATCTTTTACCCCTTCTCATATCTTCCCTGAAATCCCAAAGGTCTGAAAGCGGTGATTAAAAAACTTTACAGCGGATCGAAATCAGGGTAACGGTCTGGTTTCCCTTTGACAAATATCAATTTGGTTACATTTTAGCTATAATGTAACTATTAAATCCGAAGGCGCCCTCTTGTCAAGAAAAAAAACCATGCTGTCCGGCGGCGCACGACCCACCGACCCCGCCGACGGTGCTGCAGATTTCAAATGACCGGCGCGCACGCAAAACTGCCGAAAGCCCGGCACCCGGTGAGCTTCTTCGTCCCCTGTCTGGTGGATGCCTTCCATCCCGGTGTGGCCGCCGGCGTCGTGACCGTCTTCAAACGCCTGGGCATTCCTTTGGACTGTCCGCCGGGCCAGACCTGCTGCGGGCAGCCGGCCTACAACAGCGGCTACCGCCGGCAGGCCCGCAGGGCGGCGCAGCATTTCGTGCGCGTTTTCGAAAATGCGGACGCCGTGGTCTGCCCGTCGGGGTCCTGCGTGCAAATGGTGCGCCATCACTATCGGCTGCTTTTCGCCGACAGCCCCTCCTGGCTGGCGCGCAGCCGCCGCCTGGCGGAAAGGACCTTCGAACTCAGCGAATACCTGGTGGACATCCTGGGCGTAAAAGCGCTGGGCGCACGCTGCACGCTGCGCCTCACCTACCTGGACAGCTGCCACCTGCTGTACGGGCTGGGGATTTCGCGGCAGCCGCGCCAGCTGATAGACCACGTCCGGGGCACGGTGCGCGTCGAGATGCGGGATTCTCAGCGCTGCTGCGGGTTCGGCGGGGCTTTTGCCGTCAGGTACCCCGAAATTTCATCGGCCATGCTGGCCGACAAGCTGGACAACATCGCTGCAACCGGCGCCGAAGCCGTGGTGGGATGTGATATCGGCTGCCTGATGCATATCGCGGGCATGGCCCGGCGCCGCGGTCTTGCGCTGCACGTGCTGCACATCGCCCAGCTACTGGCCGCGCGCGGCCGCGGGGACCTCATCCATGGCTGAAGTGCGCCGCCGATACCGCACCATCGGCGACCCCGTGCTGCAGGGCGCCCTGGCCAATTTGCAGCACCGCCTGGGACCGGCCGCGGCGGCCGCCTATCAGGCGCTTCCCGAGGGTCCTGCCCTGCGGCAGCGCGCCCACGCCATCCGCGCCAAGGCCATCGCCGACCTGGACGTGCTGCTCGCCGAGCTGGCCGACCGCATCACGCGGCGCGGCGGGCATGTCTTCTTTGCCGCCGACGCCGCCGAAGCCGTCGCCTACTGCCTGGAAACCGCCCGGCGCCACCGGGTCAAGCTGGCCGTCAAGGGCAAGTCCATGGTCACCGAAGAAATCGGCCTCAACGCCGCCCTGACGGCGGCCGGCATCGAAACCGTGGAAACCGACCTGGGGGAGTACATCGTCCAGCTGGCCGGCGAACATCCCTCGCACATCATCGCCCCGGCCATTCACAAGACGCGGGCCGAAATCGGCCGCCTGTTCGCCGCAAAGCTGAACATCCCCCTTACCGACGATCCGCCGACGCTCACCCGGGCGGCCCGCCGGGCGCTGCGCAAAAAATTCCTGACCGCCGACATGGGGATCACCGGTGTCAACCTGGCCTGCGCCGCCACCGGCCACATCGCCCTGCTCTCCAACGAGGGCAACATCCGTATGGCCACCACGCTGCCGCGCGTGCATGTTGCCTTCATGGGCATGGAGCGCATTGCCGCGCAGCTCACCGACCACGACATCCTGCTGCGCCTGCTGGCCCGCGGCGCCGCGGCCCAGAAAATGGCCGGCTACATTTCGTATATCGGCGGCCCGCGCCAGCCGGGCCACACCGACGGTCCCGAATCCTTTCACCTGGTCATCGTGGACAACGGCCGCAGCCGCATCCTGGCCGACCGTACTTTTCGCGAAATCCTGTACTGCATCCGCTGCGCCGCCTGCCTGAACGTCTGCCCGGTCTACGCCAAGATCGGCGGGCACGCCTACGGCTCTGCTTATTCGGGACCGCTGGGCGCGGTGCTCACGCCCCTGATGAAGGGCATTCGCCGGGCAAGCGACCTGTGCCTGGGCGAAAGCCTGTGCGGCGCCTGCCGCGCGGCCTGCCCGGTGGATATCGACATCCCCCGCATGCTGCTGGCGCTGCGCAGTTGTCTGGCCGAGGGGGATCGGTACTGGCAGATTCGTCCGCTGAACCCCCTCGCAGGCCGCCTCTGCGACATCTGGTCCTGGATCGTCTCGGACCGGCGGCGCTATGATGCCGCCCTGGCCTGCGCCCGCTTCTGCCAGTTGCTGCTGCCGCGAAAAAACGGCATGCTGCACCGCCTGCCGCCGCCTTTTTCCGGCTGGACGTCGAGCCGCGACTTGGAGCCCCTGGCCCGCAGACCGTTTCTGCGCCGCTGCAGCCGGCAGCCGCGGAGGCACCGTGAAGCGCCTGAAAGCGGCGCGGACCGAAACCGGAGCTGACCCCGTGCAACGTCACCGCTTCCTCAACCGCATCCGCAGCGCCCTCAATCACCCGAACTCCGGCCGCGGCGCCCCTGCCGCCGCGCACGCGACGTCAAAGGCGGGCCCGCACCACCAAGGGGCGGCAGGCGCAAGACCCTGCGGACGTCCCGAAGAACTGCTGCAGCGGCTGCAGGAAGCCGCCGCCGAACTGAATATCCACCTGTCGCTGCATGACAGCCCGGCATCGGCCGGCCGCTGCATGGCGGCCATGATCACCCGAAAAGCGCCGCCGCGCAACGGCCGTCGCGAGGTGGCGATCTGGCGGCATCCGCTCGTTGCGCGCCTGGAGCTGCCCCAACGGCTGGCCGGCGCCGCGATCACTTGCCGCACAACGGCCGCCGCCGACCGGACGTATGCCACCCGGCGGCGCTTTTACCGCGACCTGGAAGCCGCCGCCGTGGGCGTGACTTCCGCCGACTACTGCCTGGCCGACACGGCCACGCTGGTGATGCGCAGCCGGCCGGGCCAGCCCCGCAGTGTGTCCCTGCTGCCCGACATTCACGCCGCCGTTATCGAAGCCGGACAGCTTCTTCCCGATTTCAGCCGCCTGTGCCGGCTGCTGAGTTCCGGTGCGGATGAAGGGAAACGCGGCCTGACGCACTGCATGACCCTGATCAGCGGGCCGAGCAAGACGGCGGACATCGAAGCCGTCATGGTGGAGGGCGCCCACGGCCCGCGCGCGCTTTACCTGTATGTCATCCTGGCTGCGCCAATAGATGCACCGCAGCCGGAAACTTCCGGGAAACCCCGCACGACGTCGTGAAAGGAGCATCGATGTCCACCGACACCGGCGCCATCAAGGCACATTATTTTCAGGCCGGAATGGACCGCAGGATTTTAAGCGCGCTGGAAGCCGCGCAGGCCGCACCGGAAGCTCTCAGCCGCGAGGTTCTGGCGGCCTTTGACGAATTCCACATCGGCGGCCGCGGCGCCACCCGCGAACTGGCGCAGCTGGCCGGCCTGCGGCCTTTGCAGGAGGTCCTGGACATCGGCTGCGGCATCGGCGGCCCGGCCCGCACCCTGGCGGCCGAATTCGGCTGCCGCGTGACCGGCATGGACCTGGTGTTCGGGTATTGCCGTACGGCCCGCCTGCTTTCCGGCCTTGCCGGCATGCCTTCCGGCATCGCCGTCTGCTGTGCGGACGCCGCCGCACTGCCCTTTGTCCGGCGGGCCTTCGACGCCGTCGTCACCCAGCACGTAATCATGAACGTGCGCCACAAACAGCGCCTGTTGTCTGAGATCCGCCGTGTGCTGCGCCCCGGCGGACGCTGGGCCCTGTACGAAGTCTGTGCCGGCGAGGTTTCACCGCCGCACTTTCCGCTTCCCTGGGCCGGCGGGCCGCAGATCAGTTTTCTGTCCGCACCCGAGGATTTCAGGACGATGCTCGCGCAGGCCGGTTTCGTCCCCGGAAAATGGCAGGACGTCAGTGCGGTTGCCGCCGCGCGCCTGAAAAAAGCGGCCGCCGCCAGACGGAAAAGACCGGACAGCGGCCGGGCCTCGCTCAGTCTCAGGCTGCTCATGGGCGCTGCGGCCGGTCGCAAATCGGCCAACCTGGTGCGCAGCCTGGAAGAAGGCCGGCTGCGCGTGATACGGGCGGTCATGGAAACAACACCGTCATCCTGAACGCCGGCCGCCATCAGCCAACCCGCTGCTCCCCGTGAACATGCATCCTGAATTTAGTTCTAAAGTCAGCCTTCCTTCGGGCCGATGATAAGATCAGAAGAAACACTGAGCACAATCGTCGGAAGGCTCTGGGCACTGAATGGTGCGCACCCCACAGACTCCAAAATGTTCCGTAAAAAAGCGCCGATGGTTATATGAATTCTGAATTTGTTTCGCGCAAGCACAATCGCTATGAGTTTGCCTACCCCCTGGCTTTCAAGCTTTTTTCCCAGGATTTCGGCGACAACTGGATCGAAGGCAACCTCAAAGATATCTCCATGGGCGGGGCCTGCATCCGGCTGGAGGACCATTACGGCCTCATCGACCGCAAGCAGATCGGCGGCCTGCGCATGAAGCTCAAGCTGTTCGAACCCGAGGGAGAAAAATTGATTCTGCTGGCATCCGTGCGCTGGGTCCGGCGACCCAAGTCATCCGACGGGCAGCTCGTCCTGATCGGGGTTGAATTCGAAGGGCTGCTCGACTGGCAGATGGCACGCCTCGAGCGGCTGATCCAACTGAAAGGCAAAGACCACAAGATGCTCTGGTCCCTGTGGGACAATTTCATGCAGGCAGAAAGCAGGTAGATGAACATGCAGGACCTTTTGAGAAAAAAACTATGGGCGGTGGGCGGCGGCAAGGGCGGTGTCGGCAAGAGTGTGTTTACGGCCATGCTGAGCGCCCGCCTGGCGGGGCTCGGTGCGCGGGTGGTGCTGGTGGATGCGGACCTGGGCGGCGCCAATCTGCACTTACTGTTCGGCATCCGCTATCCCCTGTACACCCTGGGCGATTTTATCAACCGCCAGGCCGAAAACCTGGAGGACGTTTTACTGCCCACTGCCATCGACAATCTGAAGCTTTTGTGCGGTGCCGACGACATCCTGGGAATCGCCAACCCCAAGTACGGCCAGAAGATCCGGCTGCTGGGGCACCTGCGGCGGCTCAACGCCGATATCATTCTGCTGGACCTGGGTGCCGGCACGTCGTTCACCACCATGGATTTTTTTCTGTATGCCGGCAACAAGATCATCGTGCTGACCCCCCAGGTCACCTCCATTCAGAATGCCTACGGCTTTATCAAGAGCTGCCTGCACCGCAAGCTGATCCGCAGCTTTTCCACCGACCCCGAAGCGCTGGAGATCATCCGGCGTGCCATCGGCGGCGAGAGCGGGGAAAAAATGGAGTTCATGACGGAACTCAAGGAGGTCTTCAAAAATCTGGACGGCCGCCGCGAACGGCTGGAGGCCTGTTTCGAGGACATGCAGGCCGGTATCGTGGTCAACATGGTGCGGGACCGCAAGGAGCAGGATGTGGGGCGCATCGTCCAGGAGGTTTCCCGAAAGTACCTGGATCTCTCACTCAAGCCCATGGGATTCGTCAACTTCGATGCCATGCTGGACCGCTCCATCAACAACATGGCCGATTTTCTCAAAAAAGGTTCGGGCAGTTCGGCCAACATGGGCATGTACGACATCGCCGCCAAGGTGCTCAAACAGTCCCGGGCACAAAAGCCGGCGGAAATCCCGCCGGACACGCAGCCCCTGTACGCCGGCATGCAGGCCTAGTCCCAAAAGGCCGCGTGCGGTGCGCAAAAAAGGCGCCGGCCGAACCGGCCAAGCCGCCTCTTTTCCCGCAAGCCGCCCCGCAGCGGCACACCATCAGAAGACAGTCCGCCCCGGGCAACCGCTCCACTGCCGCCCGTGCATTTCCTCCAACGCTTTCCAGGCACCTTCCAGTCGACAAAGGTGCACCGGCCTATATGGCGGGTGCCCGCAGTGCGGCGATAACCTGCAGGTAGTAAACCGCATCGCCCATATCCAGACGCCCGTTGGGCGTTGCATCCAGGATACCGGACAGGTCGATGCCGGCGACAGCGCTCAAGACCTGCAGAATCCGGATCAGCCGGCCGGGATTGGGCCCGGGATGACGGTTGCGGACAAAGACATCCACCGCGCTGTTCGTGTCCGGGTTCACGAGGTTTGCGGCCTCGGACTGGAAAACCACGAACCAGCCGTCGGCGCAAATGCGGCACGGCAGCCCGGCGCTTTCCCGACTTTCGGACGTCAGGGCCCCGGGGCGGGGTCACACCAGCAGATACCTGCGGCGTATTTCATCGTTGTCCCGCAGGTCTTGAATATTTCCCTGGTAGCGGATGCGGCCGTTGTCGATCACGTAGCCGCGGTCGCTTAAGGCCAGCGCCACCTTCAGGTTCTGCTCGGCCAGCAGCACGGTGAGGCCGTTTTGGCGCAGGCGCGCGATCTGCTCGGCGAGGGTGTTGACGATCAGAGGCGCCAGTCCTTCGGTGGGTTCATCCAGCAGCAGCAGCGCCGGGTTGGTCATCAGGGCGCGTGCGATGGTCAGCATCTGCTGCTCGCCGCCGGACAGGAAACCGGCACGGCGCGCATCGATCTTGCGCAGCGCGGGGAAAAAATCGTAGACCCGTGCCTTGTCCCACTTTCCTGCGTGCGCCTGTCGGCGCATGACGATTTCCAGGTTCTCGCCCACCGTCAGGTCGGCGAAAACACGGCGGTCGTCGGGCACGTAGCCGATGCCGCGGCGCGCCCGGCGATAGGGTTTTTCCGCCGTACAGTCCACGTTTTGGAACCGAATACGGCCGCTGCGCAGGCGCGCCAGGCCCATGATACTGCGCAAGGTGGTGCTCTTGCCGGCGCCGTTGCGCCCCAGCAGGCAGACGATTTCACCGGCCGACACCTCCAGCGACACATCGAACAGGATGTGGCTCAACCCGTAATAGGTGTCGATGTGTTCAACTATCAGCATACGTCGCCGCCTCCCAGGTAGGCCGCCTGTACGCGGGCGTCACAGCGCACCCGCGGCGGGGTGTCTTCCAGGATGCTGCGGCCCTGCTGCATGACCATGATGCGCTGCGAGATGGAAAACACCAGCTCCATGTCGTGCTCACAGAACAGGATCGTCAACCCCATTTCACGGTTCAGGCGCTTCATGAGTTCGAGCACCACGGCGGTTTCTTCGGGCGACATGCCGGCCGTGGGTTCATCCAGGATCAGCAGGTCCGGATCGACGCCCAGGGCAATGGCCATCTCCAGCACTTTCTGGTCTCCGTGCGAGAGCGAACCGCCGATGCGGTCGCGCTTGTCTGCGAGACCGACGCTCTCGAGGATTTCCATGGTCTGCGGCACGGCCATGCTGCAGGCGGCGGCAAAAAGCTGCCTGGTTTTTCCGAGGCGCGACAGCCGTGCGGCCTGAACATTTTCAAAAACCGTCATGCGCGCAAAGATATTGACCACCTGGAACGAGCGGCTGATGCCTTTTCTGCAGATGCGGTGTGCCGGCAGGCCGGCGATGTTTTCGCCCTTGAAGAACAACCGCCCGCTGTCTGGCGTCAGCTGGCCGGTGATCAGGTTGAACAGCGTTGTTTTCCCGGCGCCGTTGGGGCCGATGACGGCCACCATCTCGCCGGGGGCCACCTGCAGGCTGGCGTCACGCACGGCTGCAAAACCGTCAAAGCACTTCCTGAGATGCTCGATCTGCAGCATTTCAGACCTTTCCGGCCCCGGCCACGGGGTTTTCGATCGTTTTCTTTTTCCGGGCCCTTCCCAGCACGCCGTCGGGCAGGAAGTAGATCAGCAGCATCAGGATAACTCCCAGAATCAGGGTCCAGTAGTCGGTGTAGATGCCTACCCAGGTCCTGAGGACCACGATGATGGCCGCCCCCAGCATGGGCCCCCAGAAGGTGAGCCAGCCGCCCAGCAGGCACATGACCAGGATCTCCAGGGAAAGCGTCCAGAAGAGCATCTCTGGAAAGGCGCTGCCCTCGACGGTTACGAACAGGGCTCCGGCCACGCCGGCAAAGGCGCCCGCCAGCACCAGGCCGATGAGCTGGTGCTGCCGCACGTCGACGCCGATGGCGGCACTGCGCTCGGGGTTGTCCCGGATGCTCTGGAAAATGCGGCCGAAGGGGGAATTGACGATGCGGTACATCAGCGCCAGGCACAGCAGGCACACGGCCAGGACGAAGATGTAGGCGCCGCTGGTGGAAGACAGCGCCCCGGGTACGGGAATACCCTGCAGCCCGTCGTCCCCGCCGGTGAAACCGTACCAGCGGTAGACGACGACCCAGACCAGCGAGCCCAGCGAAATCTGCAGCATGCCGAAGTACAGTTTGGACAGCCGTATGCAGATCAGTCCCATCAGCAGGCTCAGCAGCGCAGCGGCGGCCGGCGCCGACACATAGGCCAGCCAGGCCGGCAGCCCGGTTTTCATCAGCATCAGGGCGAAGACATAGGCCCCGGCGCCGTAAAATACGGCGTGGTGGAACTGGTAGATCCCGCCGAAGCCCAGCACCAGGTTGAGGCTGGTGGCCAGCAGCCCGGTGACCAGGACCAGAGAGAGCAGGTAGAGGTAATAGCGCGGCAAAACCGCCGGCAGCAGGAAGAGCACGGCCAGTGCGGCAAACGCAAAACCCGCCGATTTGAAGCGCATGCCGGGGGGTGACACGATCAGGCTTCTCCTACCATATGGATTTCAGCAGCCCCTTGGGGCAAAAGACCAGCACCACGACCACGGCCATGTACGGGAAAACGATGGCGAACTGCGGCCAGATCAGGATGCCCACGGCATCGGTCAAACCGAAGATCAAAGCGCCCAGCAGGGCGCCCCAGATGTTTCCCAGGCCTCCGATGATCACGATCAGAAAGGCCTCGATGATGATGGCGTGGTCCATTCCCTGGGTGATATTCTGGGTGGGGGCCACCAGGGCGCCGCCCAGCCCCGCCAGGAAACAGCCGATCACGAAAACGGAGGCAAAGACCCAGCTGACGTTGATTCCCATGGCGCCGACCATTTCGCGGTCCACGGCGGCGGCACGCGCAATTTTGCCGATCTTGGTCCTGTTGGTCAACAGGTACAGCCCGATGGCCACCAGGGGACCGACGGCCAGCAGAAACAGGTTGTAACGCGGAAACGGCAGGCCGAAGATCAGCACGGACCCCTGCAGAAAGGGCGGCTCGGCAAAGCTGCGGTAATCAGCGCCCCAGATCATCTTGACCAGGTCTCCGAAAACCAGCATCAGGGCAAATGTGAAGAGCAAAAGCATGAGGTGCTCTCTTTCGTACAGCCGGCACAAAAGCCCCCGCTCGACGACGAAACTGAGCAGCGCCACCCCCAGCGGCGCCGCCAGCAGCGCCATCCAGAAGCCGGCACTGCCGCCGCCGCCCAGCCTCACCAGGCTGTAGGTCAGAAAAGCCCCGATCATGTACAGCGAACCGTGGGCGATATTGGGGATGCGCAGCACCCCCAGCACCAGGCTCAGGCCCGAAGCCACGATAAAGAGAATCGTGGTGCGGCTTAAGCCCACCAGAACCTGCTGGCAGAAAGCCGCCAGCGTGACATGCCCGGCAAATCCCATCGCTCCAGCCCTTTCGCGCGCACCGGCCAGGCGCTTTACCTGGCCCGGGCCTTTTTGATTTCCGCAACGGCGGGCATGACATCTTTGCCCGGCAGGGTGACGATATCGGCGGCCATGAGGTATTTCATGCCGGGGACCTTGTGCGTGACGCCCATGAACATGGGATACATCACCTGGTGGTCGAAAGCCCTCAAGGTCAGGGGGCCCACCGGGCTGTCGATGCGCATGCCTTCCAGCGCGTCGATGAACTTCTCGGTGTCGATTTTGCCGGCCTTGTTAAACCCCCGGATCATGAATTTCGCCGCCACGTAGCCGTACAGCGCACCCACGGCCGGGTTGCGGCCGTAGGCCGCCTTGAAAGATTTTACAAACGCCTTGTTGGCCGCCGTCTGCGGGTAGTAGTAGTAATAGTTCGACGTGCCGATAACGCCCTCCGGCGCCTGCAGACCCAGCGGTTTGAGCGTCGCCAGTTCGGTGGCCGTGTGCATGTAAAACGGGACGCGCCGGTTGAAGCCGGTGGCCTGGGCGGCTTTTAGAAACGGCACGCAGTCGCGCCCGCCGGTGGCCACGATGACGGCATCGGGTTTGGCGGAGAGAATGGCCGTGATGTACGGCGTAAAATCCGGTTCCCCCACCTTCCACCAGGATTGTCCCAGCAGTTTGACGCCCGGTTTGATCGTTTTCAGGTTGGACCACACACCGCCGGCGATGGCGTGCCCGTACTCGTAATCGTCCCCGGCGATCCAGTATTTCACATAGGGCCGTTTGGCAAGGCCCTCGGCACCGGCCTTGCCGGCCATGGCGGTGTTTTCGTTCATGGAAAAGACGTAGCGATGCCCCTTGGCGCCGGTGATCTTGGCGCTTTTGGCAAAGGTCACGAAAAAGGGCACCTTCTCTTTTTTGCACAAGTTGGATATGGCCAGGGCCAGTGCGCTGTTGATGGTGCCCATCATGATGTCCACGTCTTTGCGCATGATCAGCTCCTTGGCCTCGGCAAGGCCGAGGTCGACCTTGAACTTGCTGTCACGCGCAAAAAACTCGATCTTGCGCCCCAGGACGCCGCCGGCGGCGTTCACCTGGTCCACGACCAGCTTGAAGGCGTCGCGCACATCGTTGGTGTACGTGCTGGGCGGGCCGCTGTAACAGTCGACGATGCCGACTTTGATGCTGCGCGCCCAGGCCGCCGGGCTGCAAAGCAATCCGGCCATTCCCACCGCCAGACAAATGGCAATCAACGATTTCCTTTTCATGATCTTCCCTCCCCTTTGCTGGTTTCCACCACTTGGATTCCGTGCCCGACCGCTATAAATCGCAATGGATCCTTTCCCGGCGTCAGCTGCCGGGCTGTGAAACCCGCCGACTTGCTTTTACGGCACTGCGCCAATCCGCCTGATTCCCTACGCCACCTTTTTGCGAACCATAACCGCCGGCGGACTTCTGCCAACTTTTTTTTCAGCCGTTCAGGGCGACATGCCGAAAAGCAGCCATTTGAAGCGGTTCCGGATCTCCTTGGAGACCCGTCGGCCCACCCGCGCCATGAAGAGGTTTTCGGGTTTCAAGCAGACGTTGGGTTCGTTGGTCTGGTATTCCTTGAAACCGAAGGGCTCGAAAAGGCGGATGAGCAGGCGGCGGTACTGCTGGGCGCTGTAGCCGCTGCCGTCGAGGTCCCAGGTCCATGAGTAGCCCACCATGTAAACGATCATCTCTTCGCGCCGGGGGTGTTCGAGCATCATTTCCAGAAGCTGTTTGGCGACGCCGCCGGCACGCCAGTTGCGGCTGACTTCGATGGCTTTGACCTCCATCATCACCCCCGCTCCCAGCTGCGCCCAGCGCTCGTCGGGGTCCGGCTCCGCCAGCACCCCGAAGCCCACGATATGATCGGCGGCGTTTAAGGCCAGCACCACGTTGGCCCCCGGCTGGGCGGCCTTTTCCTCCAGGCTTTCCCGGCGCGTGTACAGCGACTTGAAGCGCGCGTAGGTTCCGAAACGCGGACTGAACGTATAGGCGCGAATCTGCTCCGGCGTGCAGAAGGCGCACAACCGCAGCTGGCCGTTGGGTGTCGCCCAGATTTTCCGGCGTGGCAGCTTCTCAGTCATCAAATCCGCTGGATTGAGGCGATCGTTTTCGGGGCCGAGGCCTAATAGTCACTCCAGCCGCGGTGCAGCCGTTTGATCATGATGACCAGATCATGGTAGTTCCCCGCGGGATCCTTGACGTAGTTCTGCAGGGTCGCTTCCTTGAAAAAGTCGAACTTGGTGACCGCCTCGATGGCCGGATCCTCGACGTCCACCACCAGGTCGGTGCGCAGTGCCTCCAGGCCCTTGTCCATGGAGAGCTGGATGAGGTCCAGCAGCAGCCAGGTGCCCAGCCGTTTCTGGCGGTACGCGGGCAGGACGATGATACGGAACTGGCCGATGTGCCGGGTGGCGCCGAAGGTGCGCTGGAAAAGGGTGCCGATGCCGATGATGGCGCCATGGCAGATTCCGACAATCGAAGCCGCCGTTCCGCTGTCGATGCTCTGCAGCCGTTTTTCGATGAAATGCGGGTCTGACACGTCGGAACGCAGGTACCAGCGGTCGGCCTCGGAAGTTTGTTCATAGAAGCGCCGCAGCAGTTTCTCGTCCGACTTCTCCAAAGGCCGGATGGTGGCCTCTTCACACTCCTTGAGTATGCACTCCTTGGGATATCTCAACGCAAAAACCCCCCTTGAAAGAGATGCCTTGCAGCAAGTGATCTGACTAACCGGTCTATCAGGGTATTTCAAAGCCTGTCAACCGATTCCGGCATATTCCGGTGCTCTTGGGCAGCGGCCGCAGATCCTGCCGCGGCGCACGCCGCCCCTAAAAGCAGATCGGCAGGCAGGCCGCCGTGTGGCGGTCGGCTGCCTGCCGATCGGAAAAGTCCGCGCAAGCGGACGGCCCCCGGCATCGCAAAAGCCGGAAGGCGCCGGATTATGGATCTCTGTCCACCTCGCCTTGCGGCAACACGGGCATCTATTCCTTGGGCTTGCCCATGACTTCGGCGAACATCTCCATATCCCAGGTCCGGCACTGGGCGATGTTCTGGCGGAACTTGATGAAGTCGATGGTGTCCGTGCCGGTGATCTTCTTGGTGTTGAAGGCGCCGAAGCCCAGGAAAGCCTCTCCGCCCATGTTGGCCGCCAGCCAATGGCGGTTGTAGTTCTTGGAGTAATCCCAGAAGAACTTCTTTTTGGCGCGGATGCTGTCGATGGACTTGATCAGGCAGCCCGGGAAAAGGTTGGCGAACTGCCACACGATCTTGTCCACTTCCTTGTCCAACAGCTCGAAATCGGCGTTGGGCTGGTGTTCCTTGACGAAGGCGCGCGCCTCTTTAAAGGCGCTGCCGCTCTGGTACTCGCCGTAGACGATCTCGCCGTCCTGCACGTACCGGTCGGTGATGATCATGGGGTTGCGCACCCACTGGCCGTCCACTTTGAGCACCGGCACCACCTTGCTGATCAGCCCCTTGGCCTTCATCTTGTAAGCCGACCACATCTCGCAGGAGACACAGTTCCACATGGCGTCCTCGATCCCCAGGTACCAGGGCAGGAAATCGGAGGAGCCGCCGTCCGGGGCCGATCCGTGCCGCGGTCCGGCCTGTCCGAAAATGGCCAGGTCCGAAGACACGGCGATGTCGCAGGCCATGCCGATTTCCTGGCCGCCGGCCACACGCATGCCGTTGACACGGCAGATGACCGGCTTCTTGCAGGCCATGATGGCATCCACCATGTGGTTGAAAAGCTCCATGTACTGCCCGTACTCGTCCGAGCGCAGGCTGTAGAACTCGCTGTACTCCTTGGTGTTGCCGCCGGTGCAGAAGGCATAGGGGCCCGTGCCGGTGAAAACCACCGCCACCACGCTGCGGTCCAGCGAGGCGTTTTCAAAACCGGCGATCACGCCCTTGACCATCTCGGTGGTGTAGGAGTTGTACTGCCGGGGATTGTTCAACCGGATCCAGGATACGAACAGGCCGTCCACCACCTTGCCCTTGGGGTCTGTCAGCGGCCGTTTTTCGTACACCACGCAGGGGGGCTCGCTGCCCCAGTGAACATCGGTGTGCAGCATATGGTCCTTGATCTCGTTGTCGCGGGGCATCCACTCCAGTGCCATGTGTCCTCCTTCTGGTTGTTGTTGCTTCGTGATGTTTTATCTCGGTGGCCGGGGACATCCCGGCCGAATCGATGACCCTAGAAGTCCGGCGTCAGCACGATGCGCCTGGCCGGCGAAACCTTGTGGGCTTCTGCGAAAGTCTCGGCGATACTGCTCATGGGCCGCGTCTGCACGAAATCGGCGATGTTGATCTTGCCCGCCAGCACCATGTCCAGCACCACCGGGTAATATTCCGGCAGACAGCCCCAGGTGCCGATGATCTCGGCGTCGAAGGCCATCAGGCGCCCGAAGGCGTACTCGGCCTTGGCCATGCCGAAGCCCACGATGACCAGTTTGCCGATGAAGCTCAGCAGCGACAGCCCGATTTCCTGCCCCGCCTTGGCGCCGGTAACCTCGAAGATCTTCCAGCCGTAGCCCGGCAGGCCGTTTTGCTTGCAGAGCCCCTTGAACTCCTTGGAAACCGCGCGGGCGTCCTTGTCGGTGGAATTGATCACGAAATCGGCGCCGTACTTGAGGGCGCGGTCGAGCTTTTCCTGGTTGCGCGCAATGCCCACCACCGTGTGCGCCCCCAGGGCCTTGGCCGTCTGCCCCATATACTGGCCCACACCGCCGGTAATGCCCACGACCACCACGTTGTCGCCCGGCTGCAGGTCGGCGCGCCTGGCGGCCTGGTAGGGCGTCGTGGCGGCATCGGCGACCACGGCCAGGTGCGCCAGCGGCACGTCGCCGCGGTCTTTGATTGCGCACAGATCCACGCTGGGCACCGGAATGTGGCTGGAAAAGCCGCCATAGGGCCCCAGGCTGTTGCCGGGCATCTTCTGGCCCAGGCAGCGGTTGCCGCGGCCGGTTTTGCAGAAGATGCACTGCCGGCAGGGCATCACGGCCGGGATGATGACTTCCTTGCCCACCCATTTCTCATCGCCGGCCACCACCGTACCGGCGATCTCATGGCCCAGGGTCAGGGGCGGCTTGGAAACCGTGGGCACGCCGTCGTAAAAATAGCCCAGGTCGGTGTGGCACACGCCGCAGCCGGCGACCTCGACCAGTACTTCACCGCTCTTCAGCTCGGGCACGGGCAGTTCGGCCTTTTCGATCTTGCCGGGCGTCACTTCCTTGGTTTCCCGGTTGTAGGTCGTCGGCTGAACCATCTGCCACGTGAGGATCTTGTCCGGTACTGCTGCCATTTTAACCTCCTTCACCCCTTGAAAAATTAAACTGTTGTTGCGCCATCCGCTGCCGTCGGCCCAAAAGCCGGCCGTGCAAAGCCCGCCCATTGCACTTTACAATATAGCTATAATGTAACTAAACTGGTTTTTTATGTCAATCTTTTATTTACAGCCCGGCCGGCAAGTGCGATAAAGGCGCCGCAAACGGCAGCCTGCGACCAGAGCCATGCGGGCATTAGACAGGACAACTGACATGCTGATGAGCTATAAGGGGATAAAGCCCAGGATCGGAAAGCGGGTGTACATCTCGCCCACGGCGGTCATCGAGGGCGACGTGGAGATCGGCGACGGCGCCAGCGTCTGGCACGGGGCGGTGCTGCGCGGCGACATGGCGCCGGTCCGGTTGGGCAGAAACAGCAACATCCAGGACAACTGCACCGTGCACACCGACGCCGGCAAACCGGCCATCATCGGTGAAAACGTCACCGTGGGCCACAACGCCGTGGTGCACGGCTGCATCGTGGAGGATCTGGCGCTGATCGGCATCGGCGCCGTGGTGCTCACCGGCGCCGTCATCGGCGAAGGCTGCATCGTCGCAGCCGGCGCCGTGGTCATGGAAAACACGAAATTTCCCGCCCACCAGCTGGTGGCCGGCATTCCGGCGCGCATCAAACGCCCCCTCACCGACGACCAGATGCGAAACCTGGGCAGCTCGGCGCAAAACTACATCGAACTCTCGGCAGAGCGTTTGAAAGCCGGGTGAACAGTGCGCTGAAAAGCAGCCCCGGGTTTTTACCGCCCATGGCGCCCATAGCTGAAATAGTTTGAACAGCGTGCACCGGCAAGGTTCCGCTTTGCCGCTCGCTTCGGCGGCCGGATGCTCACATCCTGCCGCTGCGCATGATCGATATCAGCAGCCAGAAGGCCATGGCGCCGGCCACCAGGAAGCCGACGATGCCGATCACGGGAATCTCGTGCCATTTGGGCGGGATGCCCGCCAGCACCACCAGTGAAGAACCGATCACCAGCGAGGCCAGTACGATGGAAAAGGCAATGCGGTTGCTGAGCCGGTCGAAAGTCGATATCAGCGGCCCCAGGCCGCGGTGCTCGAACTCGATCTTGACCTGGCCGCGCTTGACCATTTTCATGATCTCGCGCAGTTCTCCGGGGATATCCTTCAACAGAGAGACCAGCTCCATGCCCGAGTGGGCCGCGTCGCTTGCCAGGCGGTAGGGGTTGACGCGGTTCAGCTGCACGCGCCGGATGAAGGGTGCCGCCTGTCTGATGACGTCGAAATCCGGGTCCAGGGTGCGGCCCAGCCCCTCCACCGTACTCAAGGCCTTCATCATCAAAAAGAGGTCCGGCGGGATGGTCAGACGATGCTTGCTGGCGACATCCAGCAGCTGGTGCAGCAGCTTGCCGAGGTCGATTTCCTTCAGCGGCCGGTAACAGTAGCGGTCCATGAATTCGGCGGCGTCTTTTTCCAGGTCCTTGAACTCGGGCGCCTGCTCGTACTGCGTCAGCTTCAGCAGGGTGTGGGCGACCTTGGTCTCGTCCAGGTGCACCAGCGCCATTATCAGGTCGGCGAACATCTCCCGCGTCTTGAGGTCGATGCGCCCGATCATGCCGAAATCCAGGTAGCAGATGACATTGGCGGGCAGGACGAATATGTTGCCCGGATGGGGGTCGGCGTGGAAAAAACCGTAGATGAACACCTGTTTCATGATCAGATCGAACCCCCGGCGGGCGATCTTGCGGCGGTCGAGCCCGGCTTTCTCCAGACGTTCGATGTCCGAGGCCTTGATGCCGCTGACGCACTCCATGGTCAGCACGCGCCCGGTGGAGACCTGCCGGTAGACTTTGGGGATGTAAACGCGGGAGTCCTTGGCGAAATGCCGGCCGAAGCGCTCCATGTTGGCGGCCTCCAGGGTGTAGTCCAGCTCTTTTCCCAGGGTGCGCGCAAATTCCGCCACGATCTTGGTGGGCCGCTGGATCTCCCAGCCCTTGAGGTGTTTCTCCATCAGTCCGGCCAGGTGCATCATGATTTCCAGGTCGACTTCGATGGTGCGCCGGATGCCCGGGCGCTGAATCTTGACCACCACCTGCTGGCCGTCTTTGAGCCGGGCCCGGTGCACCTGGCCGATGGACGCCGCCGCCAGGGGCTTTGCCTCGAACTTCAGAAACAGTGCCTGCAAAGGCTGTTTGAATTCTGTTTCGATGATGTCCGCAACTTCGGAAAACGCAAAAGGCGGCACCTCGTCCTGGAGCTTGGGGAACTCGCGGATGAACTCCACCGGCAGCAGGTCCGGCCGTGTGGAAAGGATCTGGCCCAGCTTGATAAAGGTGGGGCCGAGCTCTTCGAGCACCATGCGGACGCGCACCGCCCGCGAAAGCTTTTCGATTTTCTCGCGGCGCTTGCGCGAGATCATCTGCCGGCCGATTTCCAGGTACTGCTCGATTTTCAGGGTGTCGACCAGGTCGCCGAAACCGTATTTGATCAGGACCATGAGAATCTGGCGGTAGCGCTGCACGTGCCGATAGGTGCGCCCGATACTGGTAATCTTCAGAAACGTCACGGTTCCCTCCGTTCTCGCCGGACTTGGGAAAGTACCCCTGTTGCGTGTTTCTTAGCATTGCGCCCGCCAAAGCACAACGCCGCAAAACAGCCCCTCACCGCACCGGTGTGCATTTTTAAAAAAGACCCCTGCCGGCATCCGGCCGCCAGCGATGCAGGCGCGCTCCGACGGCCTTAAGGGCCGGCGGCGCGCAAAAAGCGCCGCCGGTGCCCTTGGGCCGCTGCCGGGAAGCGGTGTGCGCTTCAACGCCCTGCGGGTTTGGTCCGGCTGACAAAGTTCATGACTTCCCGCCACCAGGCAAGCCCGGGGGCTGTCGGCCAGCTATTGTGCGCGGCCTCTTCGAAAATCCACAGGCGTTTTGGCGCGTGCAACCTGGAATAGAGGTTGCGCGTGGCGGCGTTGGGGATGACCGTATCGCGCCCGGCCATGACGACCGCCACGGGCCGGTTGAAATGCCGCAGGTTGGCCACGCTGTCGTAGCGGTCTTTGAGCAGCCAGTTTACCGGCAAATAGCGGTAGTGGGCCCGGGCGACGCTGACCAGTGAATCCCAGCAGGTGACCAGCACAAGCCCGTCGATCCGGGAATCGGCGGCAACACCGGCGGCAACGCCGCAGCCCAAAGATTCGCCCCACAGGTAAACGGGTCCGCCGAAGGACCGGCGCACCAGGCGCACCGTTTCGCGGGCATCGGCCACGAAGGCCTTTTCACCGGGATTCCCCTGCCGGCCGGCGTAGCCTGGGTACTCGGCCAGGATCACCCTGAAACCGAGCGGTTCCAGCGCCGCAGGATAGCAGGTTCGCTGGATGGCGGAACCGGCGTTGCCGTGAAAGACCACCACGCTGCCGCGGTACCGGTGGCCGCTGCCGGCGCTGACCAGCGCCCGGTATTCCGGGTCCGGCACATCCGGCGGCCACAGTGCAAGCCCGACCCCGGCGGCCATGCGCCTGATTTCACCGGCGCCCACGGCGTCCGGATAATAGAGCAGGCGATGCTGAAAAACATATGCCGCCAGGACCACCAGTGCGTACAACGCGGACATCACCAGAACGATGCGCATGCCAAACCTCGCGGTGCATTCCGCAGCGGCGGCCGTGCGCGGCGGGCTTGCAGTTGGCGCACAAGCTCATCGGCCGCGTGCGACGGTTTTCAGAAATAAAAATCGATCCCGGCGGTCAGCAGAAAATAGTCGATGGCGTAATCCTGGTCGGCGAAGTCCCCGAAACCGGCCACATAGCTGCCCTCCACGCCCAGCGCGACATTCTCCCCCAGCCACAGGCCGATGCCAAGGCCCAGTTCACCGCAGCCCAGCGTGTCGTCGGCGGAAAGGTCGAAGCTTGCCGGTGCCAGCGCCGTGCGGGCGCTGCCCTCCAGGTCGGCCCGCATCACCCCCAGCCCGCCGAAAAGCCGCAATTCGGCCGGACCGATGCGCAGTGGAATCAGCTTGGCGTCCACCATGACGGTCGTGACATCCAGGCTGGCATCCACATCGGCGGGGATATTGAAAACGGTCAGCGACTTGCCCGCGTCGAAGCCCGGCAAATAGTCGAAATTAAGCTCCAGCGCCAGCAGGTCCATCAGCCGGAAGCCCAGGCGGGCGTTGAATCCGTATGCATCGTCGAAATCCACGGAAAGATCCGTGTTCGCGATATCGGCGATACTGCCGTCGTCGATGCTGGCAAACGTCCGCGATCCGCCCACGCCGATGTAAAACCCGCTGCCGGCATGCGCCGCCGTTGCGCCGATTGCAATGCCGGCAACCACAACCAGCAGCATGCGCGGCAGGTCAAATTTCCGCATCCCCTCCCCCTTCTTTTCGAATTGTGAATTATGACTAAAACATGAACCCCACAAACCCAAAGAACCGTGGTACCTGCTTTTTATGCTGACGGCCCGGCATCTGTCAACCGGTGTCGGGATTCGCCCCATCCTTCCGGCGGCGGCTGGCGCCGGGGTGCGCATCTCCTCGAACCCCGGGGCGCCCGGCCACCGGTACACGAAAGCCGCGCTCCAAATAGGGTTTGACGAACATCATTGATGTACTATTTTATCAGGTATACTTCGAAGCATGGCCCGGAGGGATTTTGTCGCGCCGCCGCTTTTTTACGGGCCGGCCCGTTTCAGCCGCTAATCCCGGAGAAAATTGCATGCCAGACAAAGACAAAACGAAAGACGCGCTGCTCCGTGAGCTTGAATCTTGGAAAAAGCGCGCCGCGAAGGCGGACGCCCTGCAGCGGCGCATGCAGGCCCTGGAAAAAGACTACCAGTCCCTCAAGAACAGCTGCCGGGAGCGCACGCAGTCGCTCGAACGCGAGTGTACCTTCCGCGACGAGGCCATCGAGGCCCTGAAACTGGCCCAGGTGATCATCGACCGCAGTCCGGTGATCCTCTTCCGGCGCGAGGCCGGCGGCAACCACCGTCTGCTTTACGTGTCCGACAACATCATCCAGTTCGGCTACAGCCCGGAGGATTTTTACTCCGGCCGGATCCACTTCCGCGACATCCTGCACCCCGACGATTTCAAAAGCATGCAGGCCGATCTCAGCGATTACGCGGCAAAGGACGTGGAAAGCTACACCCAGTCCTACCGCATCCTCACCAAGCGCGGCGAGATCCGCTGGGTGGAGGACCAGACCTCGGTGGTGCGCGACGCCCAGGGCCACAAGCGCTACAACCAGGGCATCGTGGTGGACATCACCGAGCGTAAACTGGCCGAAGAAAAGCTGCGCCGCAGCGAGGAAAAGTTCCGCCGCATCGTGGAAACCACCGGCGAGGGGTTTTTGATGATGGACGACAACCTCACCATCCACTATGCCAACGAGGCCTACTGCCGCATGCTGGGGTACCGGCCGGCCGAAATCGTGGGCAAGAGCCCCTACGACCTGGCCACCGAGGAATTCCACCATTTCATGCGCGTCAACCACCAGCGCTTTCTTTCGATGGACTCCCGCAAGATGGAGGGCAGCCTGCGGGCCAAAAGCGGCCGCAGCGTGCCGGTGCTCATCCACGGCAACACCTTGCGCGACAGCCGCGGCCGCAAACTGGGCAACATCGCCTTTGTCACCGACCTGACCGAACAGAAAAAGGCGCTGGAGCTGGCCGGCCGCGTGCAGCGCAGCCTGGTGCCCAGCCACGCGCCGCAGATACCGGGCCTGGACATCGCCGGCCGCAGCGACTCCTGCGACGAGGTCGGCGGGGACTACTTTGATTTTCTCACCGGCCCGGCAAATGGTCGCAACCCGTTGAAAATCGTGGTGGGCGACATCTCCGGGCACGGCGTGGACGCCGCCTTGCTGATGACAACGGCACGCGCCTTCATCCGCAGCCGGGCCAGCCAGACACAGCGCGCGGCGCACATCGTTTCGTCCATGAACCGCGACCTGGCACTGGATTTGTCGGACAGCGGGCATTTCATGACGCTGTTTTACATCGAGGTCGATCCGGACACCGGCTCGGTGCGCTGGGTGCGCGCCGGCCACGACCCGGCCGTCGTTTACGATCCCGTCAGCGATCGCTTCGACCAGCTTTCCGGACTGGGCGGCATTCCGCTGGGCATCGACGCGTCCTTTACCTACAACGACGACACCCGGCGCCACATCGCCCCGGGAACGGTCATCGCCCTGGGCACCGACGGCATCTGGGAGGCCCGCAACCCGGACGGCGCCTTTTTCGGCAAAGAGCGTTTTCGCAGGGTCATCCGTGAAAATGCCGGCCAGCCGGCAGCGGTGATTTTGGACACGGTTTTCGAGGCGGTCAAAACCTTTTCCGAAGGGGTTCCCGCAGAAGACGACATCACGCTGGTGATCATCAAGATCGACCCCGCCGCGGCCTGACCCGCAGCCGGACCGGCTGGCAAGCCGCCAAAGTGCAGGCATATCGGGAATATTCCCAGCTTTCGCAACGCCGCCAGGCGGGATGCATCGGCGAATAAAATGTCAAGTTTTCTTGAGCGCCCTAGGTCTCTTCCTGTGCCCGGCGCCGCAGAAACGCCCACTGCGCGTCCACCTGCGCCTGGATGGTTGCGATGTCCTGAGCCGAAAGGTGCCGGAAACGCCCCTGGCCCTCCAGGTACTCCGCCACCTTGCGCCGCCCGTGGTGGTTGATGGTGTAGCGCACGCCGTCTTCGACCTCGTAGAGCGGGAACACGTTGCTCTCGACGGCCAGGCGGGCGACTTTCACCGAGGCTTCCGAGGGAATGCGCCAGCCCGTGGGGCAGCTGGCGAAAACATGGATGAAGCGCGACCCGCCCTTCAGCGCGGCGGCTTTTTTGAACTTGGCGATCATGTCGGCGGCAAAGCCGATGCTGGCCGTGGCCGCGTAGGGAATACGGTGGGCCGCCAGGATTTCGACGATGTTCTTCTTGCGCGTGCGCTTCCAGCGCCCGCCGGGCGTGGTGGTGGTGCGCATGCCAAAGGGGGTGGCCGAACTGCGCTGCACCCCGGTGTTCATGTAGGCCTCGTTGTCGTAGCACACGAAAATGCAGTCCTCGTTGCGCTCCACCGCCCCGCTCAAAGATTGCAGGCCGATGTCGAAGGTGCCGCCGTCACCGGCCCAGGACAACACCGTGGTGTCGCCGCGGCCGGTCATCTCCAGCGCGGCGCGCAGCCCGCTGGCGGCGGCGCCGGCCGTGGCAAACGCCATGTTCATGATGGGAATTTTCAGCGACGACTGCGGGTAGGGCCCCGAAATCACGCCCCAGCAGCTGGCCGGCAGCACCACCATGGTCTTTTCGCCCAGGCCCTGCAGCGCGAATTTCATGGCGATGGCGGCCCCACAGCCGGGGCAGCCCAGGTGGCCGGAGAGCATGGGGCTCTCTTTGTCGAGCGTCAGTTGCGCCATGTCTTCACCTGCTCTGCGTCCAGCCCGATCCAGATGCTCTCGTCGGGCGGCGTAGCGGTCCGGCGGGTTTGGTCGTAAATTTCCATCAGGGTCCGCGGCGTGATGTCCCGGCCGCCCAGACCGGCCACGTAGCTGAAAACCGGCGCATGCCCCTGCCGGTTGCACAGGGCGGCGCGCACCTCCTGTGCAAAAATGCCGCCGGCGCCGAAGGAGAAATTGCGGTCCACCACCGCCACCTTGGCGGCCCGGCTCAGGTGACGGCGCACGCTGTCCGCCGGAAAGGGGCGAAACATTCCGATCTTGAGCAGCCCCACCTTCTCCCCGTTGCGGCGCAGGTCGCGCACCACCTGGCGGCAGGTGCTGGTCACGGTGCCGGAGGTCACCAGCACGATCTGCGCGTCCGCGCATGCCAGTGCCTCGACGGCCTGCGGCCGCCGGCCGAAAAGCTCTTCGAATTTTGCGGCAAGCTGCGCAAACCCAGCTTCGGCGGCCTGCATGGCCAGCTGGAGGTTGTAGCGCATCTCCATGTAGCGCGCCGGCGGCACCATCTGGCCGAAGTTGAAGGCATGTTCGCAGTCCAGGCGAAAGCGCGGCGCAAAGGGCGGCAGCAGGCGGTCCACGCTGTCCTGGTCCGGCACATCCACCGGCTCGTAGGTGTGCGACAGGAAAAAGGCGTCCAGCACCACCATCACCGGCAGATTCAGCATCTCGGCCAGGCCGAAAGCCATCAGCGTGGTGTCCAGGGCATCCTGGCCGTCTTCGCAGTAGAGCTGAATCCAGCCGGTGTCGCGCTGGGACAGGCTGTCGGTCTGGTCCGTCCAGATATTCCAGCCGGGCCCCAGGGCGCGGTTGACCTCGGCCATCACGATGGGCAGGCGCGAGCCGGCGGCCCAGTGCAGCAGTTCATGCATGTAGGCCAGGCCGTGGGAGGACGTGGCCGTAAAGGCGCGCACGCCGCCCAAAGACGCCCCGATGGCGGCCGCCATGGCCGAATGCTCGCTTTCCACGCACAAAAAGCGCGCGTCCAGGCGCCCGTCGGCGCAATAGTCGGACAAAGCCTCCACGATGTGCGTCTGCGGGGTGATGGGATAGGCCGATATCACCTGGACGCGGGCCAGCCGGACCGCCTCGGACACCGCGTGGCTGCCTTCGTGCACCTGCTTCATCGGGGCTCCTCCTCCATGGTCATGGCACTGCGCGGGCACTCTGCCACGCAGATACCGCACCCCTTGCAGTAATCGTAATCGATGCGCCGCGTGCCCTTTTCAGCCACCACGGCCATTTCCGGGCAGAACAGGCGGCAGTTGTCGCAGGCGTTGCACGTGCCGCAGGCAAAGCAGCGCCGGGCCTCGGCCTGCAGCGCATCTCCGGAAAGGCCGGCTTCGATTTCGGCAAACCGCGTCCGGCGCAGCCCGGCGCCGAGTCTGGGGAGCGCGGCCCGCGCGGCGCTTTCGAAATAAGCACAGTTGAGCTCTTCAAAAGCCACAACGCGGCGTGCCGGCGGCGCTTCGATACCCTGGTAGGCGGCCATGGAAAGCGCCGGTCCGGGCCCTATCTGGCAGGCGGCCAGCTCGTCTTCGATTTTGGTGTACCCTTTGCGAAACAGCGTGTCCAGCGCCAGTGCGGCCTGCTTGCCCGAACCAATGGCGTGCGCCACGCTTTTTACCGGCGTCGCCGGATCGCCGATGAACACCAACGGCTTTTCCCTTACGCGAAATTGGCAGTGGCTGAGAACCAGGCCATCGCCGGCGGCGGCCGGTGCTTGGGCGATGCCGTGGGCCGCCGCGCCGATGGCGGCAAAAACCTGCTGCACGCGCAAACTTTCCTGGCGGCCTTTGGCAGGAATCACGCGCGCGCGTCCGCCGATGGGCCGGTCGCTGACTTCCATTTTTTGCAGCTTCAGGATGTACTGCGCCGCCGGCGCTGCGCCCGCACCGGTTTTTTCGATGGCCAGCGGTGCCGCCAGTTCCATGAGCTTGACGCCCTCTTCCAGCGCCATGGTGATTTCCGGGGCAAAAGCCGGCATGTCAGCGAGCGTGCGCCGGTATACCAGGATGGGCTTGGCCCCGCAGCGCACCAGGCCGCGCGCCACATCGATGGCCGTGTTGCCGCCGCCGATGACCGCCGCCGGGCCGTTGAAAGAAGGCCTTTTCCCACCGCGCAGGTCCTCCAAAAACTGCAGCCCGTCACGCGCGTAGTGACCGCCGGCGATATTCAAGGCAATGGGCCGATTATAGCCGCAGGCCACCAGACAGGCGTCATGGGAGGAGACAAGCTTTTGAAAAAGCGCCTCGTCCACCGCCGTGCGGCAGTGGATGGCCACGCCCAGGCGCGCGATGCGCCCAATTTCTTTTTCCACGACCGCCGGCGGCAGCCGGTAGGCCGGAATTCCCCAGCGCAGAAGCCCGCCCGGCTGCGCCCGGGATTCGAAGATCTCGCAGCGGTGGCCCAGACGTGACAGAAAATAGGCCGCCGCCAATCCGGCCGGGCCGGCGCCCACGATGGCCACGCGCCGGGCGCTCTTGGCCGGTGCCGGCGCCGGAAAACGCTGCACGTCCAGGGCCGCATCGCCGATGCCGCGCTCCAGGGCGTGCACGGCCACGGCCTCGTCCAGCCGGCCGCGGTTGCAGGCCTTTTCGCAGGGGTGAAAACAGACCCGTCCGCAAACGGCCGGAAAGGGATTTTCGAGCACCAGCTGTTCCCAGGCCTTTTTCACCAGCCCCCGGGAGACGAGCGTCTGGATGCGCGCCAGGTCCTCGCCCGCCGGACAGCTTGCGCGGCAGGGCGCGGTCTTTTGCACATAGCGCGGACGGAAAAAACGCCAGCTGCCGGTTTTGTTCTCCAGGGTATACCCGGTTGAGCAGGGGATCAGCAGCGGCAGCCGGTGGGATGGGTCAGCTTTCAGCAGCATGGGCCTCTGGTTCCCTCTTGGTCATTGCCATGGCGTTCTTTGTGAGCGTACACTTTGTGAGCGTACACCATGCATGTTGGTTTCTGATTGGAATCATGCTTCCGTGTGCAGGCGTCGGGTGTTTCG
>JALSRD010000035.1 GCA_026984935.1 Desulfobacterales bacterium | reverse complement strand
CCTTGCAGGGCCGCGACTTTTTTCTCCAGGCGCAGCTTCTCGGTGTCCTTGCGCCTATCGAAGGCTTTGGCGCCGTTTTCGAAAAAGGCCTTCTGCCAGCGGTAAAAAACCGTGGGCTGGAGTCCGTGCTGGTCACAAAGGTCGGATAGCGGCACTTTATCCACAAGATGCTTTTTAATGATTTGGACTTTCTGTTCGGGCGTGAAATGTCTGCGTTTTCTGGCCATGGTTCTTCCTCCTTACTGTGAAGATTATCACATTTTGAGGAAAAATCCAATTCCATCTGAGGCAAAACAGAGGGTACTAGAGATTTTTCATGAACCTGCATAAGTGAGAATAACTGAAAAGTGGCAAAAAAACTCTACTTCATACTGTTTAACCTGATTGGGTTGTTAATTTACTATAAACCGCTCAAGGTGTTAGTCAGGCTTTCTTTTCATAATCAGTTGTATTCGCACTTTTTATTGGTTCCCTTGGTCAGCCTTTTTTTTATGGCAGCCGAACGCCGGCGCATTTTCGAGGATATCGGCTATTCTCCCTTTATCGGATTGAGCGTGGTTGTTTCCGGATTGTTGTTGTATGCAATCGGGATTTTCAAAGTCGAGGATATCAACCAAAACGATTTTTTGTTTTTTTGTATGCTGGGCGCAGTAACTTGGTTTATCGGGGATTTCATTACGTTCTACGGCATGCAGGCGTTTAAGAAGGCGCTTTTCCCCCTTATGTTTCTGGTCGCAATGGTTCCAATGCCGCTCGTTGTCTTGGAGCCCGTTATCCGGTTTCTGCAGGTCAGCTCGGCGCATGCCGCGGGTGCGATCCTCCGGATTCTTGGTATTCCCTATTTTCGACATGGCATGGTGTTCGAGTTTACCGACGTGACGATCGAAGTTGCCAAAGAATGCAGCGGCATTCGTTCTTCATTGGCACTGACACTTACCGCTATCATCGCCGGCCATATGTTTCTTAAAAGCGGATGGAAGAAATTTGTCCTGGTTCTGTCTGTTTTCCCCGTGGCAATCTTCAAAAATGCCATACGCATCACCACAATCACGCTGCTGGCCTTGTATGTGGATAAACAATTTCTGACCGACAGTTGGCTTCACAGGAGCGGGGGGATCGTATTTTTTTTATTTGCACTCATGCTTTTAGCCCCCCTATTGTGGGGCCTTAAGAAGACCGAAAACAATGGTGCAGCGAATCGCAGAGCAAAATGAATCGGGATAAGCCTGCGAATTCGGCATAATCCCGTTCAAGTCCGTCGGGCGATGGTCCATGCAGCGCTACTCTATTGTACATAGACGGTCCTAAGAGGTAAATTTTGTATTCTTTGCTGTCAGGCGCCAATAGACAGCGCAAAAATGTGAAACAAGGCTCCCTTTTTATGAAAAAAAATACCACATTCCGCGAATTTTTTTCATTATTTTCATTAATTTTAAAAGCTTTTCCCAATTATTTTGTGTAGTGGGCTTGTTTCAAATCTGAGTCAGGCAAGGACCATCTCGTATTGCCCCAAGCTGGTCCGCCCTTCAGGCGCGTTTTCAGCTACGTATCGACAAGCCGGGAGTGCCGATTTTATCCTGAAACGACGGGATGTTGCAAGGCATTGGCGGCAGCCTGTTGCAGCTGCGTGCTTTGTGCCTCGTATATGCGGCAAACTCAATGCCTGCAAAATTCAGGTCATAGATCATCTGGTTCTATCTGTGTTGATGTCTCTGGCATATTTCTTGTAGCGTATTTTCTTGTAAACTCTTTAACTGATCTATCACTGATCTATCACTGATTTCACGCGAGCTCAAATGGTTTCAAGAGGGGTGAAACACAATGGATCCCGATAAAGGTGCTAAAACGGCGCTGAAATTTGAGCTGTTTCCTAAAAATATTAAAGTGGCGGTTCCCAAAAAGCGAATTGTTCCCTTTTCGCCGTACCAGGTAAACCTCTTTCTCAGCGATGTTTTTTTTAGCGGGCTGGCCTTTTTTGCTTGCATTTACATAATGACCGGCAATTTGCTGCATTTACGGGCAGAGCCTGCGTACTGGGCAATGCTGGCCCTTTTTGCCGGTATGCTGATCGCTTTTTTCCCCACATACCGGTTATACAGCTATCACCTGATATTTTCGAAGAAAAATCATCTGAAGAATTTGATAAAAGCATTTTGCTGGAGCATTTTAATGTTCTGCGTTGTTGATTTTATTTATGATTGGCCCATTGTGATCAAGAGGTATTCGCTGATCACCGGGGGGCTCCTTGTCCTCTCGGCATCCGGTCTCCTGGTTCTTGGGCGGTTTTTTGGGGACCACATCGTTAATTTTTTTAAAACATTGGGCTTGAGTTTTATCGTTGTCGGCCTGGCAGGTTTACTTTTGAAAAATGATCAGCTGGCTTTATTTGCTGAGCCAAAAATTCTCTTAATAGCTGTCCCGCTATCGATGCTGTCAATGGGGATGGTCAGGTATTTCCTGGTGTACGTGGTTTATAATGTATGGATGCGTCGACGCTTCAGAAGACAGATAGCCGTGATCGGCACAAACAAAGAGGCTGAGAGAATCGTAAATCACATCATCCGATTCGATACACCTTTCTGGGTTGCCGGGATCATTGGAGGTGCGATACGGTCCAGCATTGATTCCGTGCTTGTGCCCAAAACCTCTCTCGGACCTGTGAGAAATTTGCCGCAGATCATACACGACAACCAGCTGGATGAGCTTATCGTAACTGACGAGGCGATGGATAAACGCATGCTGATATCGCTGTTGGATTACTGTATTTCTGCCGGTGTCACTGTCTGGTTCCCGCCGCAGCTCATGCCGATTATAGAAATGAAACTCCATATCGACAATTTTTGCGGCTTGAGCATGGTTCGAATGTGCTCCCAGAAAAAAAGCAGCCTCGTTACAAAGATTAAACATGCTTTGGATGCGCTGGCCGCACTGCCCTTGTTCCTGTTGCAGTTGCCGTTGTTCTTGGTAATTGCATTGGCCATCAAGTTCGACTCTGAAGGCCCGGTTTTTTACAAAGCGGAAGCCGTGGGGAAAAATGGCCGAAAATTTCAGATGTTCAAATTCCGAACGATGCGGGTGAATCAATCAGCGGATATCCACAGGAATTATGTTACGAAGTTAATCAAAGGTGAATTTAAAAGGGAGAGCAATGGCAAGGTGCCCTTGAAAATCGCTGACGACCCCAGGATCACCAGGGTCGGCAGGGTGTTGAGAAAGTTGAGCCTGGATGAGCTGCCGCAACTGATCAACGTATTGAAGGGTGAGATGAGCTTAGTGGGCCCCAGACCGTGTCTGCCCTACGAATATGCAATCTACAAAGACTGGCATAAGAAACGCAGCAGTGTCCGCCCGGGAATCACCGGTCTCTGGCAGGTCACCGGACGCAGCGAGGTCTCATTCGAGGAGATGATCCTGCTCGACCTTTACTACATATACAACCGCAGCCTGGGAATGGACCTGACGATTCTGTACGAAACGATATTTGTCGTTTTCGGGAAAAAAGGAGCCTACTAAAAAAGGGTTGACGCGAACCGGTTGCCGTGGTTATCATATAACAAATAAAAGGAAAGCCACGAAAGGGCAAGACTGTCTGGATCGACAGTTGCGCAACGCCACGGGTTTCAGGCCTTTGAAAAGGGCTTGAGATAGCCGGGCTGCCGAAGGCCGAAAACGCAAAAACGCCTTGGGGTGCATATGGCCCAAAGGCGTTTTTTTGCTTTTCGACTCCCTTTATCCAGTTCAAGGAGGTGCAGACATGAAAAAGCTGAATTTTATCTTTACCATCGGGATGATCTTAATGGTTGTGCTGGCTTTTTCCGCAACGACATGGGCGGACGATGCCGCCAAGGTGAACATCAACAAGGCTTCGGTAGAGGAACTGGTCACCCTGAAAAGGGTCGGCCCCAAATATGCGCAAAAGATTGTCGATTACCGCACGCAAAACGGGGCCTTCAAAACGGCGGAAGATATCACCAAAGTGCCGGGCATTGGCCCAAAGACATGGGAGGCCAACAAGGACAGGATAACGATTAAGTAGGCGTGGGAACTCACGCTCGTCTGACCTGAAATCTTCGGCAGCAGGCCAAATCAGCCGCACGATACTCCATCGGCGGCTGATTTTTTTACCTGGCGTATTCCGGGATGTTTGTTGACGCCCAGCCAATTAGCGTTTTTGCAGGCCAAATCAAATGTCCATGTCCGATTTAATTTTCTTGATTTCGCGTATACTTCCACATAAATATGAGCATCGATGCCCTGCGCGGCCGGCTGAAAAAAGACATGCTAAACAATTTTGATGGAAAGTGCCCGCCTTTACGTGCAACGCATCCTGAAGCATTATGGGGCATGAGGCGCGGAGGAGGTCTACAGAGATGAGCGATTCCGGTTGGGTCAAGCCCCATGGCGGGACAATGGTAAATCTGCTGGTGGACAGAAAGCGGCAGGCGCTGCTCAGGGAAATTGCCGTGAACCTGCCGGACATTGCCTTGAACAATCGGCAGATGTGTGACCTGGAATTGTTGGCAGAAGGTGCTTTTTCACCACTGACGGGTTTCATGGTGCGGTCGGACTACGAATCGGTCCTGGATCGCATGCACTTGCAGGACGGTACGCTGTGGCCCATACCGGTTTGCCTGGATATCGCCGAAACCCAGGCCCGCGGTCTGGAAGGCGGGCAATCCGTGGCTTTGAGGGATCCGGAAGGGTTCTTGCTGGCGGTGATGCACATTGCCGACATTTGGCCGGTGGACCACCGCAAAGAGGCCGAAGCGGTGTACGGCACCCGCGACAGGTCACATCCGGGGGTGCAGCATCTTCTGGAAAAGGTCGATGCGTATTACATGGGTGGTGCACTGGAGGTCCTGAGTCCTCCCCTGCATTTCGATTTCAAACAGCTTCGCCTGGCGCCCATGGAAGTGCGGCGCATATACAAAAAACTCGGTTGGCAGCGGGTGGCTGGATTTCAGACACGCCAGCCGATCCATCGGCCGCAGTTCGAAGTCACCATCCGTGCCATGCGCCGGGCCAGGGCCAACCTGCTGATTCTGCCGGTTGCCGGCATGACCCGGCCGGGCGATTTCGACCATTATACGCGCGTGCGCTGCTACCGGGGGGTTGCCCGCCATTACCCACCGGACTCGTTTATCATCAGCCTGCTTCCCCTGGCAAAACGCCTTGCGGGGCCACGGGATGCGGTTCTGGACGCCATCATTGCCAGAAACTACGGCTGCACCCATTTTATTGTTGGTTACGACCATTCGAGCCCCGGCATCGGAAAAGGGGCGCAGCCTTTTTATCGAAACAGCCATATCCGGGAGACGGTTGAGCGCTGCAGCAACGAAATCGGTATCGAAATCCTCTCCTTTGAACAGATGGTCTATCTGCCCTTCGAAGATGAGTACCGCCCGGCAAGCCGGGTACCTGAAGGTGTCAACTGCCTTGCGCTTTCAGGGTCCGATATCCGTGAACGTGTCAGAACCGGGCGCAAAATACCCGATTGGGCGACATTTCCGGAAGTTGTCCACGAACTTCTGAAAGCTTACCCGCCGCCGGCCAGGCAGGGCTTTACGATTTTTCTGACCGGCCTTTCGGGGGCCGGTAAGTCAACCATTGCCAAGGTGCTGTATTCCAAGGCTTTGGAAATGGGGGATCGTCCGGTCACACTGCTGGACGGCGATATCGTGCGACACAACCTTTCCAGCAACCTGGGCTTTACCAAGGAGGATCGGGACATCAACGTGCGGCGCATCGGTTTCGTGGCATCGGAAATCACCAAAAACCGCGGCATCGCCATCTGTGCGCCCATTGCACCGTATGCCGGAACCAGAAGGGAGATTCGTGAAAATATCGAACGCTGGGGCGGTTTTGTGGAGGTTTATGTGGCAACTCCCATCGAGGTCTGCGAAAAGCGGGACCGCAAGGGGATGTATGCCAAGGCCAGGGCCGGTTTGATTAAGGGCTTTACCGGCGTGGACGATCCATACGAAGTTCCGGAATCGCCGGAGGTGCGCATCGACACGACAGGTTTGACGCCGGACGAGGCTGCCCAGGAGATTCTGCTGTTCCTGGGACAGAAGGGTTTTATTTAGGACGGTTGCGGCTTGCAGTTTTCGGTTGACACAGGAGGTTTGCGAAGGGGTGGAGCAGGGAGTCGGCCGGTTGGCGTTTGCGGGGAAAAACTGGCGGGATCGTTAGGCTACATGGTATCATATTCTGGTCTGCCCATGGCCAAACGGGTCAAGTGCCCATTTCCCGTTGCCGATGGTCACGGGCGGTTCTTGACTTTCAGCGCTCAGTGGTTCCGACGACGCTCAGCAGCTCAGGATGACTTGTTTTGAAGACGTATCTCCTAACATCGATTGCCGCCTCATTGGCGGCGGGCAGGGCGATTCTGGATGTTTATCACTCGGATTTCGAGGTGCAGTACAAGGCCGATGATTCGCCATTGACGCTGGCTGACCGCCGATCCCACGCGATCATCGCGTCCGGCCTGGCCGCTTTCAAGCTGCCGGTGCTGAGCGAAGAGGGAGTGGATATTCCCTTCAGCGAGCGGCGGGCATGGCAGTTATTCTGGCTGGTGGACCCGCTGGACGGTACCAAGGAATTTGTCAAGCGCAACGGCGAGTTTACCGTCAACATTGCTTTGGTAGAAGGCCGGCGGCCCATCATGGGCGTTATCTATGTGCCGGTGCTGGACGTGCTCTATTTCGGCGCCCGGGGTATGGGTGCTTTTCGCATCGACAGCGCGTCGAAAGTGCCATTGCCGATCGAAAGTCAACCCGGTCTAAGGGCGGATGGCATCGTGGACGGCCTGCTTGCGCAGGCCGTACGGCTGCCGGGCGCAACTTCACCTCCGGTTTACACCGTCATCGGCAGCCGGTCGCACAGAGGCCCTGATCTTGGCGCCTATATCGAAAATTTGCGCCGGCAGTATGGTGAGATTCAGTATCTCTCGGCCGGCAGTTCGCTGAAGTTCTGCCGGGTGGCCGAGGGTGCAGCCGATATCTACCCGCGGCTGGCGCCCACGATGGAGTGGGATACGGCGGCCGGCCAGGCGGTCGTTGAGGGCGCGGGCTTTCAGGTGGTGCGGTACGACAACCATGAGCCACTGCGCTACAATAAAGAGAACCTCCTGAATCCCTGGTTCATCGTTGAGTCCGGAATACACGGGAAGCGTCAGGTGACACGGTAAAGCAACAGCAGACCGTACCCATACGCCGGCGGCCTTTGAAAACGTTCCGCCAGTGTCCGGCCGTCCGGCATCAGCCTCTGAAATTCTTTTGCCTGCCCATCCGTGAGTCATTGTAAATTCCGCTGTTCTTTTGGGGCCATATCTGGTAGAAAAATGGCCGTATGCAGCCGGCTCCTTCCAAAAACACCTGTTTTGCGCTCATCCGCCGGATGAAAATGATGGATCACATCGTGGCGCACTCCCTGCGTGTCTGCCAGGTGGCCCTGGCGTTGACCGACGCACTGGAGGAAAGCCGGCGCTGTATGGACCGGAATCTGATACAGGCTGGCGCGCTGCTGCATGACATCACCAAGACCCGAAGCTTTGAAACCCATGAAAATCACGCGGAAACCGGTGGCCGGCTGCTTGAAGACCTGGGCTATCCCGCGGTTGCCAGCATCATCCGGCAGCATGTCAGGCTGGACGTATATGCAACAGCATCCGGCCGCTGTCTGAACGAGGCCGTCCTTGTCAATTATGCGGACAAACGCGTACTCAACGATAACGTGGTGTCACTGGCCAGGCGCATGCAATACATCACCGAGCGGTACTGCAAAAGTGCCGAAGATATGCATCGGATCTCCTTGCTGTGGGAAAGAACCAGGGAGCTGGAGCGACAGATTTTCAGCAATCTGGCCTTTTCGCCGGACGATCTCGGCGGTCGCCTCTCGGCTGATGCATACCGGCGGGCGCTTCAGTCTTACCATGCCGCGGCTGCCTTGGTCGACGTGGAGCACACTTCATGAGCCGGATTGAGATTTGCCTCACGGATGCGCCGAATTTGGCGATAATGTAAGTGGAGATTTTTTTATGTACCGCGAAGATTACATCAATTCGCTGAGAAACGAACTTCTGGATATGGTTCGGGACTACCTGACGCCGGTGGCCATAAAGTACGGCTACAGCGAGGTGCCGCTGGAGACCAACATCAAATGGCGGCCCCTGGTCCTTTTCCTGGGGAACTACTCGTCCGGCAAGTCCACATTGATCAATGAGTTCCTGGGATCGGATGTTCAGGCCACGGGGCAGGCACCGACAGATGATTCTTTTACGGTGATCACTTACGATGAATCCGCGGATGATGATGGGCAGATCCGGGTCACTGAAGAGCGTGACGGGAAATTCCTGCTCAACGATCCCGAGTACCCGTTCGAAAATCTGAAAAAACACGGCCAGCGCTTTATCGCGCATTTTCGGTTAAAAAAAGTCAATTCCCCATTTTTGAAAACACTGGCCATCATCGATACGCCCGGTATGCTCGACAGCATTACCGAGCGTGACCGGGGATATAAATACCAGGAGATTATCGGCGATCTGGCACAGATTGCCGATCTGGTGCTGGTCCTTTTCGATCCCCACAAAGCCGGTACGGTGCGTGAAGCCCATGAGAGCCTGCGCGAGACGCTCCCCATGAAGACCTTCGAGGACCGCATGCTGTTTGTTTTAAACCGCATCGATGAATGTGCTTCGCTGGTAGACCTGATCCGCGTTTACGGTACGCTGTGCTGGAATCTGTCGCAGATGACCGGGCGTAAAGATATCCCCATGATTCGCCTGACGTATGCACCAAAAGCCGCTGCCTCGGCGAAATCCCCGGAACGCGACACCAGCTATCTGCGCTACCTGGAAAACCAGCGCGATGAGATCAAGGCGGCCATTTTGCAGGCACCGCGCCATCGTTTGGACCACCTGGCAACCTTTGTGGAAACACATGGCGAGCGGCTGTCCCATTTTCTGGAGGGGTTGGCCAGTTATCGCCGCAGGTTGCGCCTTTTCCGGATAAAATTTTTTGTCGCTGGGTTTTTCATCAGCCTGCTGGCCGGCGCCGGGGCACTGGGCGCGGCCATGGCGACCGGCGTTCTGCCCGGAATGGACCTGTACATGATGATCGGCGGCGGCGGTGCCGTGGCTTTGCTGGCCTTTCTTTTCTGGTTGGCCGTGGTGCAGAAGTTTTTCAAAGGCCGCTTTCACCACCGGCAAATGGAAAATCTGGATGACTTGACGCCACTGGACAATCAGACCCGGCGCGATAGCTGGCAGGCGGTAAAAGCGCTCGTGGCGAATTTTCTGAAGAAAACCGGCGGGAGGTTTTCCTATGGTGAGGTGCGCCGGAATTATGCCAGTGTCAAAATGGTTTATGACAAGGGATCGCGCGAGATTCGGGAAGCACTGAATGAACTGGCTGCGGCTGGCCACGACCCTGTCAAGACCGTGGGGAGGTCTCCTGGCGAACAACAACAGCCCGCGGATGATCTGCAGGCCGTGCCGGCCCGCTGACGCCCGGTTTTGCGGCCAGAAACGCTTGCTTGCGGCGCAGCGCGGATTCCTCCTGGACGACTTCAGTTCTTTTCAGCACGAATACAGCTTGCGCAATGTAAACTTTGATTGTGTAAAAAGTCCGGACTTCCCGCTTCGCAAGCCTTTTCGGGTGCTGTGCGCCGTTTGGCCAAATCCGGGCAACGTTGTCGCTTTGCTCCTCAAACAGCTTGGGTTTTTCAACGCCCGGCTATGCACAGCGCTTTTTACCGAAAAGTCTTGAAATCCGCTCAAAACCGACTTTTTGCGCGCCTGTCAAACTTTATAGGAGGGACCGATCATGCCGAAAAAAGAAACGCTGTTTTTCCTGCTGCTGGGACTTATGATGCTTGGATGGGTTCCGACTGGCTCTGCGTTTAACCACGACATACGTGCCAGCATGCTTGGAGATGCGGTCCGGTTCTGTCCGCCGGCTTTGAAAGCTTATCTCCAGCAGCACCGGCAGACCGTGCAGTATGGCATGTCTTTCGCTGACCGCTGGAACCGGGAGCGCATTGATCCCTACGAACTGACGGAAGTTTACAACGCACTGGTTAATGATTTGAAAGGCCCGCGCATGAACGCCTATCAGACCGCCAAGCGGTTCGGCGTGCTGGCCTGTTTTGCCGCGGAAACGATCTTTCCGGGATCGCTTTATTCCACCGGAGCCTATATACCCAGGACAGTGCGGTATCCGGGATACTCCAAGATGCCGGACCTGAAAATGCGCGTTCAGTATCTTGTCGGCCGGTACCGCCGCTCCATGGGCGGCAAACTAGACCACCGTGACATACAGCACCGCTACACGGCAGCCGTCGATGAAATCGTCGATTTGTGGATTGCGGCCTGGAAGGCCGGCGGACAGGATGTTTCGGGGATGATCCGGACAGGGGCCAGCGTACGGCATGAGAACATCGCTTTCCGTCCGGTCAAAAAGATGCCCTGAACGGCCAGCTGCAAAATCGATTGACTCACAGCCGGCTGTTTCGGGTAGCGTTTACAATGCAGTTCTTCCGCCGTGCCGTGCCGGTTTCAGCTGTCGAAAGCGGAAAGCCGCCGGCCCGCAACCCGAAAGGCAATTCAGGCTGGCGGTAGTTAAGAAAAGTACGGCAGCTGTTTTTCCAGCGGCAGCGGCGACACACGGCAACGTGCTTTCTGGGACGGCCCTTGCGCCGCGTGCAGGTCAGGTAGACCTGCTTATCCGGCCGGTGCGGGTTGATCATCCGGATACCTGAGCACCTTTTTAAACTTGATCCCGATTTCATGCGGGCTGATCCTGACGATTTCCCCGATGATACGCATGTAATTTTTATGCCTGGAAAAGGGGACTGACAATGTGATTTCCTGCCCTATGGAAAGATCTGCGCGGGGCCGGCGGGTTTCGATCAGTACGCCGCCCAGGCTGATGTTTTTGACAAGATCCTGGTAGATGTGGCTGCCGCCAGCATATTTCACATCGGTGAAGTATGGCTTGCGGGGATGACGGCGCCTTTCCCGCGGAGGCTGCTCCCCGAGTTTCTGCAAGAGAATGCGCTGCTCATCCGCGGACATTGCGTCGATGGCGGCAATCAGCTGCTCCCGTAGGCCTTGTTCGCTTTCCTCCAATGTGTCCCATCCTTTCCCACCGCGCGCCGGGCCGTAAGGTATCCCTTATCTCGCGTGAAGGCGCCGCAGTGACAAGGCACGCCTGCCTTTTGTATCCGTCGTTCAAGAGCTTCTACGCAAAAACGATCGACAGGGACTCAGTTCAGAAATCTATATTGAAAAACCTGCCGGATGTCAAATATCTCGTAAACCCGTGCAAGAGACGGTGCGCGGCGATGTTCCGGATGTTGGTTCCGGAACCAACACGCCTGTCTTGCAAGGAAGGACTTTTCGGTGCTTAACGTCCCTTGCGGGCCGCTTCGAGCGCCGGTCCCGAAAAAAAGTAAAATACTTCCCAGGTGTCCGGAGGTTGCAAAATCGGCGGCTAAGTTTTATAAGTAACAGGACACAGTGGGCCTTTCGCTGGTTTTCAGACCCTCTGGAAGGAAAGGAGCATACATGGGAATCACAGCCCGGGATGTGATGGATACCCACTATCACACCCTTTCCCCCCGCGATACGATCGCCGAAGCTGTCAATCTTTTCCGGCGCGCGAGCCGCAAGGAGGGTAAGCGCATTTTCGGAATGATGGTGACCGATGACGACGGCCACCTGCGGGGTATGCTCTCCATGTACGACATCCTGCTTTTCATGCGCCCCAAGCACGTGCACATATGGGGTGAGATGGAAGACATCGAACTGGGCGGTCTGCTGGAGACCGCGTTTAAAAAGGCGCGCAACATTCAGGTGGGCGACATCATGAGCACAGACCTGGTCACGGTGCGGCCGGATACCCACCTGATGATGGTGCTGGATGTCATGATCAAAAAACATGTCCGCAGAATACCCGTACTGGAGGATCAGCGCATTGTGGGTATGATTTATATTTCGGATGTCTTTACGTTCTTTTTCAAAGACCTGTCCCGGGGTGATCCGGACCGGACGTAGGGGGCGGCATGTCGATTCCGGGAAAACGCAACGTGCTAAGCGGTCTGAAAGTCAGTGCGGCCATGCGGCGCCAGGTGGTGCGGCTGCCGCAGGAGGCCTCCCTGGAGCAGTGCATCCGCCAGTGCATCAAATTCAAAATCAACGCGGTTTTGGTCACCGATGCGGCCGGAAGCCCCCTAGGGGTGGTTTCAAAGACCGATCTCATGGGCGCTTACTACGCGGATTTGCCGATTTCGACGCCGCTGTCGTCCGTCATGGTCGGGCCGCCGATTTTCTGCCGCCCGGACGACTATCTGGAGTCTGCGCTCGATACCATGTACAGCACCCGCGTCCACCGCCTCTATGTGCGCCCGGGTGATTCTGAACCGGTGACCGGTGTGCTGGCATACCCGGACATTGTGGGGCTGCTTTACCGGTTCTGCCGCAACTGTGAGATGAGCGTTTTTCAGCGACGGCCCGAACGTGACGAGGATCAGATGCGGCGGGCGATCAGCGTGCGGGAAGTCATGACGCCCTCGGTGGTGTCCCACGGTGACACCCAGAGCCTGGTGGAAGTGATGGAGGGGCTGTCGGCCTATCGTTTTGGTGCCGTTCTGATCCGCAACCGTGCGGATCTCCCGGTGGGGGTGCTTTCCAAAAGCGATCTCGTGCTGGCGTATATGCGCGGCATGGATCCCGGTACGCGGGCTGCCGCGGCCATGGCCTCACCGGTGCAGTCCTGTGATGTGGACGAGCCGCTTTCCGGGGCCATTCAGCGGATGATCTTTTCGGACGTACACCGCCTGTTTGTGCATCGCCGAGACCCGGCACAGGTCATCGGTGTCCTGTCGCTCACCGATGCGGCCAGAGCGCGGTCGGGGTCCTGCCATGCCTGCGTCTCCAGCCGCATCCGGGTCGATCAGACGTCGTAGGGCCGCTGACACGATACTGCGCCGGAAAGAGGGAGCGGTCGGGAAACGGTTCGACAATTCCGATTGCGCGCCGTGCCGGTGCATGTTAGATAAAATGCGTGTTGCACGCATGCGCTGTAATTAATTGGGAAATAGCGAAACATGAAGTTTGCCTGCCCCGTTTGCCAGACCGTTTATCGCATCGACGACGAGAGGTTCATCAAACCGGTGGCCCGGAGCATCTGCCGCAACTGCGGCAGTGAACTGTCTTTGAACCGGAAAACCGGCGTGGTCGCAGCCACCAGAAAGCCGGCACATGCAGCGGCGGTGGATGCAACGGATGATTCCACTGGCAAAAGCCGGCCCGTCACACCTTTTAGGGCCTTTTCCCCGCCGGCTCAAAGCGGGAAAAGGGATTTTCTGGCACCGGGAATGTTGGCAGCGGTGATTGCAGCTTTTGTCGTGGCGCTGTTTTACCTGGCGGGTGGCATGGGTGCGTTTTTTACTTCCAGGCCGGCGAAAACGGGTCCGGCACTGCGAACGGCCGTCGCGAAACAGCGCCCTGCGGCGTCCCATACCCCCTTGCAGCGCACCGCGGCTGCCCACAAACCGGGGCAGCAGTCGGATGCATACATTCGCAAAGGTTTTCAGCTTTATAAAAACGGGCAGTTCGACAAGGCGCTGCAGGTTTTCAGCAGCGCCGTGCAACAGGACCCCGGAAGTGCATCGGCCCATTTCTGGAGAGGCCGCACGTACATCAAAAAAAAACAGTACGCGGAAGCTGCCGGCGATTTCGCCATGGCGGTCAAACTGAATCCCGCCTACAGTGAAGCCTACGACAACCTGGGGTGGCTGGCCATGCAGCGGGGTGCACTTGATGAAAGCCTGCGGTATCTGAATCGGTCTATCCAGTTGAAACCGGCCAACGGATGGGCCTACTACAATCGGGGACATATCTACTTTAAGCGCGGCAGGCGTAAGCTGGCGCTGCAAGATGCGAAAAAGGCCTGCAGCCTGGGTTACAAAGCGGCCTGCCGGGTTTACGCTCGATACAAAGAAAGCGGATAGGCGCCTTGTCGACGAAAAGGGCAATCCGTTTCGTCGATGAGTGGACGGGCCATGGGAAACACGGACTACTATAAGGTTTTAGGGATCGACGTACAGGCTGATGTGCGGACCATAAAGGAAGCCTATCGCCACCGGGCCTTTCAATATCATCCCGACCGCAACCGGGACAACCCTGCGGCGGCCGAGCAGATGAAGGTGCTCAACGAAGCCTATGCCGTGCTGTCCGATCCGGCCAAACGCCGCCGATACGACGCCCTGCGGCGGCAATACGGATCTACGGCCTACAGCCGGTTCCGTAAAAGCTACAGCGAGCAGGATATCTTCAGCGGATCGGACATTCAACACGTTTTCGAGGAAATGGCCAAGAGCTTCGGCTTCCGGGGCTTCGATGACATTTTCAAGGAATTTTACGGCCATGATCATCAGCCGTTTGGGGCCCGGCGGCCGGGCTTTTTCGCCGGCGGGTTTATCTTTTCCGGCCCCTTTGCCGGCAAGCCGCGGCAGCCGTCGCCGGGTAGCCATCGGCATCTGGGCCGATTTTCACGCTATCTGCTGGAAAAGGTGAGCGGCGTGCGCATCCCCCAGAGAGGTGCGGATGTTCAGGACGTTATTCACATCAGTATGCAACATGCACGGCAGGGCGGCGCCTATGCCTACTTTGTCCGCAAACGTGGGAAAAAACTCGTGGTCCAGATCCCGGCGGGCATCCGGGACGGCCAGCAGATCCGCCTGGCCGGCATGGGTGCCGCCGGAAGAGGCCAGGGACCGCCCGGCGATCTTTACCTGAAAGTCAAAATCAGGAAACCACTGTTGTCGAAGCTGAAGGGCTATTTAACGGGCAACTCCTGATTTGTGGTGCTGACAAAACTCCAATAAAACTGCATACCATGGAAGGAGCTTCACATGGCAGTCAAAATCCTCATCAAGCGCAGCGTGCCGCCGAGCAAAGCCAAGCAGATGATCCCGCTTTTCAGAAAAATGCGCGCCCATGCCACCCAGCAGGCCGGCTACATTTCCGGCGAGACGCTGAAAAGCCTCGATCAGCCGGATCTGTTCCTGGTCATCAGCACCTGGCAGTCCTCGGAGCACTGGGAAAAATGGCTGTTGAGCAAGACCCGGCAGGAGATGCAAAAGGAGATCGACGCCCTGCTCGGCGGCAATACGGCCTATGAGATGTACCACTATGGTTTTGCCGAGTGATAATCCCCGGCCTCTGCCGGCGGCCTGACAGCCAAGGCGCTTTTGGCGGGCTCTGAAAACAGCGGCATCTGACAGGTGGACGTGCCCCGCGGTTCGGACAGCCGGGGACTGCAGGAGCCCGGCACCGGTGCATGCGCGGAAACAGCCTGCGGGCCCGGGGCATCGCCGCTTTGGCAAAAGCGGGCCTGGGGCGCTAGCGCGTAGGTTGCCTCGAATGCGTTGCTGCCGCACGCTACGACGGTCTGCAGGTCGTTGAGCAGAAGCTGTTTTTCCTGGGCCGTGATGACGGGGAAGCCGTAATGGACGTTGGTGTGCTTGAACGGCTTTGCGGCCTGCGCGCGGGCTGTACAAAAATCCATGTGCCGGGCCAGCCGGGCGTGAATACGGGCGTTGGCAAAATCCCCCGTGGCGCTGAGCAGGGCGGTGGCTTCACCGGCCAGCCCCGGGTCGATTTCAAAACCGATACTGTTTCGGGCGCCGGCCATGGCGGCGGCCAGGGTGGTGCCGGTACCGGCAAAGGGGTCCAGCACCAAATCCCCTTTCACCGAGTACATGCAGATCAGGCGGTAGGCCAGCTCGAAGGGGAATGCGCCGCTGCGCGCACGCACTTCCGGCCGGCCCAGTGCCTGGCGCGATCCCTTGAGGTCGAACCAGACGTCGGAGAACCAGGCGTTGCGCTCTTCCCAGAAAAAGGCGCTTTCGCGGCGGTTCTGTTGCTGGGCGGCGGTCTGAAAGACCCGTTTGCCGCCCTTGCGCAAAACGAGGATGTATTCGTGCTCGAGGGTGACGTAAGCCCCCGCCGGCAGCATGCCCGAGCCCATGAACTTGTTGGGTGCGTTGGTCTGCTTGCGCCATAAGATATCCGGCAGTGCATGGAAACCCAGCTGCTGCAGGTACTGCAGCGTGCGGGCGTGGTTTGGATACAGCCGGAAATTTTCTTTCAGCGTGCGTGTGGCATCGCCGATGTTGATGCACACGATCCCGCCGGGTTTGACGACCCGCCGCAGCTCGTCCCACACCCTGTCCAGCCGCCGGTGCATGCGTTCGAAGGCCGCCATGCCGTCACCGCCTTTGAGCAGCCTGCCGATGGCGGCATCCTGGGAACAGAAAACCTCGTCCCACATGGCGATCATGGGGTAAGGCGGCGAGGTGACCACCAGATCGACGCTCCGGTCGTCTAGGGGCCGCATGTGCGCGGCGTTTTGAAAGTAGATCCGGTGGGATGTTTTCATGGGGCGGATCGAGACGGTTGGTGATCGTGTGTCGGTGATTTAGGTGTCGGGTATCCGGATGCCGGAAGCACTCTCGGCACTCCGCGCCGCCGTCCAACCCAACAAACCCAAAGAATCCAAGCAATCGTTTTAGTAGCGGTACTGATCCGGCTTGAACGGCCCTTCCACGGGCACGCCGATGTAATCCGCCTGTTCCTGCGTCAGCCGGGTGAGCTTGACCCCCAGGCGGTCCAGATGCAGCCGGGCGACTTCCTCGTCGAGCTTTTTCGGCAGGGTGTAGACTTTCTTTTCATAGTTGCCGCCGGCCAGCTCCATCTGCGCCAGGCACTGGTTGGTAAAGCTGTTGCTCATGACAAAACTGGGGTGCCCCGTGGCACAGCCCAGGTTCACCAGACGCCCTTCGGCCAGTACGACAATCGAATTGCCGGATTTGAGCGTCCACTTGTCCACCTGCGGCTTGATGGACGTCTTTCTGCACTCCGCGGTTTCCTCAAGATAGGCCATTTCGATTTCGTTATCGAAATGCCCGATGTTGCACAGGATCGATTCGTCTTTCATCCGCTCCATGTGCCGGCCGGTGATGACGTGATAATTCCCGGTGGCGGTCACGAAAATATCCCCCAGCGGCGCGGCGTCCTCCATGGTCATGACTTCATAGCCCTCCATGGCCGCCTGCAGCGCGCAGATGGGATCGATTTCGGTGACGATCACCCGGGCGCCGAAGCCGCGCATGGAACGAGCGCACCCCTTGCCAACGTCACCGTACCCGCAGACCACCACGACTTTGCCGGCGATCATGACGTCGGTGGCCCGTTTGATGCCGTCGGCCAGGGATTCACGGCAGCCGTAGAGGTTGTCGAATTTGGATTTGGTCACGGAGTCATTGACGTTGAAAGCCGGAAAGAGCAGTTCCCCCTGGCGCGCCAGGTGGTACAGGCGGTGCACGCCGGTGGTGGTTTCCTCGGACACGCCGCGAATGGCGGCGGCAATGCGCGTCCATTGTTTAGGGTCGCGCTGGTAGCTCAGCTTCAGGCGTGCCATCAGGCAGCGCATGTCCGGACTGTCGTAGGTTTTTTCCAGCAGGTCGGGGTCCCGTTCGACCCGTACCCCCTGGTGGACGAAAAGGGTGGCGTCGCCGCCGTCATCCACGATCAGGTCGGGCCCGCTGCCGTCCGGCCAGGTCAGCGCCTGTTCGGTGCACCACCAGAATTCGTCCAGGGTTTCCTCCTTCCAGGCGAACACGGCGGCCAGTCCTTTTCGGGCCACGGCGGCGGCCGCGTGGTCCTGGGTGGAAAAAATGTTGCACGTGGCCCAGCGGATATCGGCGCCCAGTTCCTTGAGGGTTTCGATGAGCATGGCGGTCTGGATGGTCATGTGCAGGCTGCCCATAATTTTCTTCCCCTTGAGCGGCTTGCGTGGGCCGTACTTTTTTCGGACAGCCATCAGGCCCGGCATTTCTTTTTGCGATAGTTCCATTTCGCGGATGCCAAAATCCGCCAGCGAAAGGTCGGCTACCTTGTAGGGCAGGGACAGGTCAATATCTTCGATCCCTGCACCGCTCTCTTTGAGTTTCGCGAAAGACATTTTATGATACTCCGGTTGTTGTTGGAAAGGGCGCTTGCGGCGCTATAGGCCGGCTTTTTCACGGATTACCGGCGCCATGTTGGTTTTTTCCCATGTAAATCCCGGTTCGTTGCGCCCGAAATGCCCGTAAGCGGATGTCTGGCGATAGATAGGGCGCAACAGGTCGAGATATTCGATAATCGCGGCCGGCCGGAGATCGAAAGCTTCGCGCACGATTTCTTTGACGCGCCCCTTGGGTACGACGCCGGTCCCCATCAGATCGATCATGATGGAAACCGGTTCGGCGACGCCAATGGCATATGCGATCTGGACTTCGCACTTTTTGGCCAGTCCGGCGGCAACGATATTCTTGGCGATATGCCGGCCCATGTACGAGGCGCTGCGGTCCACCTTGGAAGGGTCTTTCCCCGAAAAACAGCCGCCGCCATGGCTGCCCTGGCCGCCATAGGTGTCTACGATGATCTTACGGCCGGTCAGGCCGCAGTCGCCCATGGGCCCGCCGACGACGAAGCGTCCCGTGGGATTGATAAAATAACGGGTGTCGCCGTCGGTCATTTCTGCCGGGATCACTTTTTTGATCACCTCCTCGATGATCGCCTCACGCAGCCTGTCGTGGGTGACGTCCGGTTTGTGCTGGGAGGAGATAACTACGGCGTCCACCCGCTTGGGGCAGCCGTTTTCGTATTCGATGGTGACCTGGGACTTGCCGTCCGGCCGCAGAAAATCGAGAGCGCCGTTTTTGCGGACCTTTGCCAGGCGTCGACACAGCTTATGAGCGTACATGATGGGCATGGGCATCAGTTCAGGGGTTTCATCGCTGGCAAAGCCGAACATCAGCCCCTGGTCACCGGCGCCTTGGTCTTTGAAAAGGCCCTCGCCCCGGTTTACCCCCAGGGCGATGTCGGGGCTCTGATGGTCGATGCTGGTGATCACCGAACAGGTTTGGCAGTCAAAACCCATCTGCGACGAGCAGTAGCCGATTTCATGGATCGTATCGCGTACGATCTGCGGCATGTCGACATAGCAGTCGGTTGTGATTTCGCCGGCAATGAACGCCAGGCCGGTGGTGACCAGTGTCTCACAGGCCACCCGGCAGTTCTTGTCTTGGGCCATGATGGCATCCAGGATGGAATCGGATATGGCATCGGCGACTTTGTCGGGATGTCCCTCGGTAACGGATTCGGAAGTGAAGAAAAAATGTTCTTTATCCATGAAACTCCCCAGTGTTTGTGTTTCAGAATTCAAATCTGCGGTAACCGCCCGTCGTTCGGATTTTCACCGACAGACTAAAACAGTTCGCAGCGCTTGTCAACATAACGAGTAGATTTAATTCCCGAAATTATTTGTTTGCCCAGACTGCCATGATTTGCTACAAGACGACAGCAATCCGCGACCGGGCGGCTTGGGGCACGGATTTGTATGCCATGAATGCATGAGGGCAGAGAATCCAGCCGATGGGCGGGACTTTAAGTTTCCACCGGTGTTGCCGATAAACAGAATGCCTGTGCTACAATGCAGGAAGCGGCCTTTCGGCTGGAACCCTGGCCACATCCACAGGAGAACCCGGTAAACGCCCGGTTCGGGCATGAGGGAGGATTTCCAATGGGAAACGGTGTTCGCATGCATAAAACCCACTTCAGGGCGATGAAAACCGACGCCATGCGATCGATCTGCATGCTGGCGGTTTTTTTCTTTTTGATCGGGGTTGCCGGAATCGCAATGGCGGCTTCGGGAACAGATGCGAAAAAAACCGCGACCGCATCCGGTCCGATGGAGTCTCTGGAAATTTTCGGCAAAATTGTCAATCCCCATCAGGTGGGCGTAGACGAGGTGGAAATCGAGGTGCTTGCCGACGGGGAAAAAATTGAGCCAGCCGCCCACGGGCATGGGGAGCATGGTGCCCCCGTATTCCAGACCGAAGCCGACGGCACCTTCCAGGTCATCCTGTCGCTGCCCCGGGGCACGGTGGACCGATCCACCCTGCAGCTCAGGCTTTTCAAGCCCAGCTATAAACAGAAGGTTATCACGCTGGACAAAGGCAGGATTCTTTCCAGCGGCGATGAACATACGATCAAAGAGGACTTTGAAATCGAACGCCGTCAGGGGCCGGCGTTCTGGATTGCGACGGTTGTCTTCATCCTGGCTTACGTCCTCATCTCATTTGAGCTGCTGCACCGCACGCTGGCCGCCATGCTGGGGGCGGCGCTCATGCTGGTGGTCAGCTACACCGCGGGAACACTCAACCCGGAATTTCATATCCTGACCTATGAAAGGGCGGTCCAGTCCATCGACATGAACGTCATCTTTCTGCTGATGGGCATGATGATCATCGTGGGAATCCTCAAACACACCGGTGTCTTCCAGTGGTGCGCCTACAAATGCTACCAGCTGGCCAGGGGCAACATCATCATCCTGGCGATTATCCTGATGAGCTTTACGGCCGTGGCCTCCGCATTTCTGGACAACGTGACCACCATGCTGCTGCTCACGCCGGTGAGCATCGAAATCGCCCTTTCACTGGGCATCAACCCCCTGACGCTGCTGATGCCGGAAGTGCTGGCGTCCAACATCGGCGGCACGGCCACGCTCATCGGCGACCCGCCCAACATCATGATCGGTTCGTACGCGGGCCTGACTTTCATCGATTTCGTCAAGAACCTGGCGCCGGTGTGCGGCATCGTCATGGTCATCCTGTTCGTTTACGCCAAGTTTGTCTACAACAAGGAGTACAAAAAGGCCCATGTCACCGACATCCAGGCCTTTATCGATAAATTGAGGCAGGAATACCAGATCACCGATTCCAACCTGCTCACGGTGGGGCTGATCATCATGTCCATCGTCATCGCCATGTTCCTCACCCACGGTTTCTGGCACATGGAGGTGAGCATTGCCGCGCTGTTCGGCGCCGCCCTGCTGTTTACCTACGGGCTGATCACCAAAAAGGTGGACCTGCTGGAGCTGATCGAAAAGGACATCGAATGGGCCACGCTCCTGTTTTTCATTTTTCTCTTCATGCTGGTGGGATCCGTTGAAGAGGCCGGCCTGCTGGACATCATCGCCAACTGGGTACTGCACCTGTCCCACGGCAGCCTGGTGATATCGGTTTGTCTGATCCTGTGGGTTTCGGCCCTGGCCAGTGCGTTTATCGACAACATTCCGTTTACGGCCACCATGCTGCCCATTGTCGCCTACCTGACAAAGGTCATACCAGGCGCCGAAAGCGGGGTGCTCTGGTGGGCCTTGGCCTTCGGCGCCTGCTTCGGCGGCAACGGCACCATGATCGGCGCCTCCGCCAACGTGGTGACCCTCGGCATCGCCGAATCCGCCGGGCATCATATCAGCTTTATAGGGTTCATGAAGCAGGCATTCCCATTCATGATCATCAGTGTTGCCATTGCCAATGTATGGCTCCTGCTCTTCTATTAAAAGGGGGATGAGACCATGACGAAAAAATTCGAACCGCTGACCCGATTTTTGTTGCCCATCGGCAAACCGGACTCTTTTCAGCGGGCCACCAAAATGGCCGGGTGCCTGGCGTCGGTGCTGGACGAGCGGATAGAAGCCATCACGCTGCTGCACATCATGGCGGGAAGGTACCTGAGCCGCCACATGGCCAACATCGATGTCCGCACCGATTATATCCTTGAAAGTGAAACCTTTAAACGTCTCAAAAGTCAGCATATCGAAAATGAAGTACAGCCGCTTCTGGACCAGGCGGCAAAGCAGCTGCGACAGTACTGTGCGGCCTGCCGGGTTGAAAAAAAAGTCGCCGATGGAAAACCCGTGGATCAGATCCTCAAGCTGGCCGTCGAGGGGCACTATTCCACCATTTTGATGGAAAAAAGAGAGCTGTCGCGCCTGAAGCAGTTTTTTCTGGGAAGCGTCAGCGAAAGCCTTTTGCAGCGCAATGTCCCCTCCTCGGTGTATCTTGTCGGACAGGACATTCATAAAGATCTGGCCTGCCCGCTGCCCAGGATGCTGGTGGCGGTGGACGGCTCTGCGGATGCGCTGCAGGCCGCCGCCGAAGCCGGTATCCTGGCCAACCGCTTCGGAGCCGGCATTCAGGAACTGGTGCTGCTGCGCGTGGTGAATGCCGCGACCTACGGGGAGCGGGTTGCAAACGGCGAAAAGCCTGAACAGCAAGCCAAGGCCCAGATCGATGCCGCCCTGAATGTGTTGAATCCCGGAAGAGAGCTGGCACCCAAGATTGTCAGGCTAGAAAAATTCGGCGATCCTGCCGAAGCCATCTGGGAAGAGACCGATAAACGGGACATCGACATCATTTTTATGGGCCGGCGCGGCACCAACCCGGTGTCTGAGATGTTCATCGGCCACGTGTGCCGGGTCGTTTCCCATAAATGCCAGCGCCCGACCATCGTTTTTGTCAGTACCTGAACCTGTCCGGCGCGCGCTTTAAACGCCAAAAGACCCCGCCGGTGATATACCGGCGGGGTCTTTTGCGCCCCGCTAAAGCTGCCGCGCTTGAAGTACTATCCGATGTTGGGCATCAGGGACCAGCGGATGACCCATTGGTTTTGACTCGCATCGTGTTCGAGACAGACGATTCCGCTGTTCTGGAACCTGAAAACCGGTGGTGCGTCTCTGCCGGTGACCAGGTAGGCCGCCATGCGGGACATGAACGGCAGATGGCCGACGAGCATGAGTTTGTCCGCTGCAGCCAGGTTCGCTGCAAAGGGTTCCACGTCGTCCAGCGGCTGCAGGCCTGCAACCTGGCGCACGCCGCCGGCCGGTCGGAGGTGCCGGGCGAAGATCTCCGCTGTCTGACGGGCGCGCGTCTTGCCGCTGTGCCAGATGGCCTCCACCGGGACATCGTACCCCTGCGCGACCTCGGCAATGCGCCGGGTTTCGGTCCTGCCGGCCTCGGACAATCCCTTGTGCGGATCTTTTTCCGGGCTCAAGCTTTTACCGTGCTGCACGAGATAGATGCGCATTACTCCGTCACCTCCAGGCGGCGTGCCATTCGGGTTAGAAATCGCCGGGCTAGGCCGCGGGCGCTTCAGCTGCTTCAAGGCCCTTGCTGAAGTCGGTGGGTACGTGGGCAGCGCGGCTTCCCAGTTCGCGGTCGATCATCATCAGACCGTGGGGGTGATCCTGGATCATCTCCAACTGGTGAATGATTTCGTTGTCGTTGTCTTCCTCTTCCACCTGTTCGGTGATATACCACTGCAGAAAAATCTGCGTGGCGTGGTCTTTTTCCGCAATCGCCGTTTCCATCAGGTTGTTTAAGGACCGGGTGATGAACTGTTCATGTGCCAGGGTCTTTTTGAACATGTCCAGTGGCGACTCGAAATCCGCCGGTGGCTGCTGGATGGCCTTCAGCTCGACCTTGCCCCCCTGCTGTTGAATATATTCGTAGATCTTCATGGCGTGAAACATCTCTTCATGGTACTGGACCATGAACCAGTTGGCAAAGCCATTTAATCCGGCATTCTTGGCATGCGCCGACATGGCCATGTACAGATAGGCCGAGTACATTTCCCGATTGAGCTGCTCGTTGAGTTCAGCAAGTACCTTGTCACTTAACATTCCCCTAACCTCCTTAAATGGCGTCATCTGAAATTGAGATCAGCAGTCCGCTGGGCAGAGTCCGGCAGGAATGCCGCCGCCCGCAACCGACTAAAGCTTTTCGGGTTTGCAGAGTCTGTTCTTGCCGGCCGCCGCCCGCCCACATTTCCGGCAGACATATTGCGGTTGGCGTACCAGTTCCTTGTATGTTTCCAGGTTCGATTTGATATAGCCGATATTTTCCAGGTAACACAGGTGCTTGTCGTGTTCCGGATGCGGCATTTGTTGGGTGTCCATATTGCTTTCTCCTTATCTTCGGCGCTGTCGGGCGCTTATCAAAAACGGTTGTTGTGTGCTATCCAACCATAATACCGATTTGATGAAAAACAAGGTAACTGGCCAAAAACCTCCGGCGATAGCACCAAAGGACCGCCAGGCATTGTTCGGTGAGGCGAAATGGTGTATCCGGGGCGCCTCGGATGTACACGGAGGCGCAGCTAAAGCCCGCATGGCAAGGGGCTGCCCGAACTCGTTGAGAACGCGCAAAACAAGCCCGGGAACACGCGGTGGCGTGAACAAAAGGAGCTTGCCGGCCACGGTCGGCATGTGGCGCGATTGGCAGGATCAGGGGTTTGGCGGGTGGTCAGCGGCAGTGCTCTTTTTAACGCTTTTTGGGCGGGATTTTAATGCTGTGGCTTTTTTGCCTGCAGCACCGGATCTTGCCCTGGTGATGGCCATTTGCAGCTGTTTGCGCATTCCCTCGTATCGGCTGGCGTCGAAAACGCCGATTTCCTGCGCGTGCAGGCGCCAGATCTCGAGGCACATCTTGGCGTCGCGGAAGCTTTTCCGAAGCAGGTACTCGTTGAAACAGGCGCGGTTCTTTTCAATGGAGGATTGATACAGCTTCCTTTTAATCTGCTCGAACAGCGCAGCGTCGAAGGTGCCGGCCTCGATGGCATCGCAGCGCCAGATATTCAGCGCTGCGCGCGCATTGTAGAATCCGTTTCTCTTGATATCCTGCTGTAGACGGCGAAAACTGCGTCTGGCGGCGCTTTCCAGCTCTTTTTGGCGGGATGCCGCGGTATCCGGCGGCGTGGCGGCCGCGCGGGGAAGGCCGAAAGCCCCTGACCACAGCAGCAGGGCGGCAACGGTGATGGCAAATCGTCTCATGATCAAGCGGCCCGGCCGGCCGGCCATGCGTGTTTCAGCACGAGATTTTCAACCTCGGCCCATTATTCTCCGGGCAAAGCGGTTCAGCGGATAGACAATCCCACTTGGCGCCCCGATGTTCAACAGGCACCCTCAAACCCTCATATGGACCATTTGAGCAGCACGGATGCCCATGTCAGTCCCGCGCCGAAGGTGACCAGCAGCACGTACTGACCACTTTTCAGCAATCCGGCGCGGTGGGCTTCATCCAGTGCAATGGGGATGGATGCCGATGAGGTGTTACCGTATTTGTGAACGTTTGTATAGACCCGTTGCATGGGAATGCCCAGGTTTTTTGCCAGGGCTTCGATGATACGGATGTTGGCCTGGTGGGGAATCATGAGGGCAATGTCTGCAGCCGCAAGCCCATTGCTCTTCAGCGCGTCTTTGGCAATCGATGTCAGAAAGTTGACGGCACGTTTGAAAAGCCGGTTGCCCTCCATGATCAAGTGAAAAGGCTTGATGTCGACATCTTCGAGTGGCTGCGGCGGATTCAGGTTACCGTACCGCGCATAGAGCAGTTCACCGAAGTTTCCGTCTGATCTGATGTGTGCCGAGCGGATACCGCCGGAGCCGGTGTGCGCTTCGATAATCACGGCACCGGCCCCGTCAGCCAGCAGCACGCAGGTGCTGCGGTCCTGCCAGTTGACGATACTGGACAGGCGTTCGACGCCGGCGACCAGCGCGTGACGGCAGGTGCCGGCGCGTACGGCGTTGTCGACGATTGCCAGTGCATATAAGAAACCGGAGCACCCGGCGGAGACGTCAAAAGCCGCCGCCCGGGTGGCGTTGATCTCTTTCTGGATCATACAGGCTGTCGAGGGGAACTGCTGGTCCGGAGTGACCGTACCGACAACGATCATATCCAGGTTTTCGGGCGCTGTGTGCGCCATTTCCAGGGCTTTGCGTGCCGCCAGGGTGCCCAGATCGGTAGACGTTTCCGGGCGCAGGTTGGAGGCTATCCGTCGTGCCTTTATACCCGTACGGCGGGTAATCCACTCGTCGGAAGTCTCGACGATGGACTCCAGTTCGGCATTGGAAAGGATTCGTTCGGGTACAGCCGATCCCGTACCGATGATGCAGCATCGAGGTGTCATGTCTGCTCGCTTAAAGTGATCTCACCTGTGATCATAAAATGACCAAGCATTCGCAAATTGTCAAGCCGGTGTCATGTATGTCCCCATTGGCCGGGCGTGGTGCAAGCGGTCAGATTTAATCAGATACAGAAAAATAGCGGAAACCGGGGTGGATGTCAACGACTGGTAAATAAGGCCGGCTGCCGGGCTTAAAAAGCATTGACGAAATTTTGCGGAACACATACAAGCGTTGAAGAGATTCAGGCACGGTGTGCCGGTTATTGTACAAGAAAACAGATGACGGCCGGACGGCTGCCATGCGTCGGCGCCATTCCGGACCCGGCGGCCTGGGTGGCGCAAACCGCGGTTGTCTGTTTTCGCGTCTGTGCATCGGTGTCGCCATAACCTGTAGGGATGGACGCGATCTGGAAGGTCGCATTCAATCCATTGAGCCAGCCATGGCACTGGAGCATTGACCGTCTTGTTTAGAAATTTGATAAGAGTTGGCGCCGTTTTGGCGGCTGCGGCCCTGATCGGCAATTGGTTTCTGGCGGAATTCAAGGCCGCGCGCGCACAGGGCAAGCCCTGGTATGCAGCGTATCTGACGCTGCCCGGACTGCTGATTCTGCTGGCCCTGATGCTGCCGCTGGTGTTGCACTGGCTGCAGCGCTGAAAATGGAGTGCAGGATGGCCGAAAATACTGAAGAGCCCTCTGGGGGGGAAGAGCCTACTTTCGCGGAACTGTTCGAATCCTATACCCCGGAAATGGTCCAGGATCTGCAGGTCGGCGACCAAATCACGGCCAAGGTGATTGCCATTGGTGCTGACAGCGTCTTCGTGGATGCCGGCAGCAAGGTCGACGGTGTGGTCAGCCGCGAAGAACTGTTGGATGATGACGGACAACTTGCCTGCAGCGTCGGGGATCCCCTCGATCTGTACGTTGTTGGCGCGGATGACAGTGAAATCCGGCTCTCCAGGGCCCTTTCGGGGGCCGGCAATGCAGCACTGTTGGAAGAAGCGCATGCCAAGGCGGTTCCCGTCGAGGGCAGGGTCAGCGCCACGTGCAAGGGCGGCTTTCGGGTGGACGTCATGGGCCAAAGCGCCTTCTGCCCGGTCAGCCAGATGGATGTCACCTATGTGGAAACGCCGGAAGATTATGTCGGCCAGACATTTGCGTTTCTGATCGTGCGCTTTGAAGAAAACGGCCGTAACATCGTGCTGTCGCGCCGCAGCCTCATTGAGAAAGAGCAAAAGGAGGCGCAGCGCGCCTTTCTGGAAACCCTGCACGTCGGCGACGTCGTGGAAGGGACGGTCAGGCGGTTGATGCCTTACGGTGCCTTTGTGGAACTGGTGCCGGGCCTGGAGGGCATGCTGCATATTTCCGAAATGAGCTGGTCACGGGTCGTCGAACCCCGGGACGTTCTGACCGTAGGCGAAACGCTGACGGTCAAAGTGACGGATGTTGAAAAGGCGGCCGACGGCAAAAGGGTGCGCATCGCCCTCTCCGCCAAAGCGCTTTCCGGCGATCCCTGGGAGCGGGTCTCCGCCAGGCTCCATGAGGGAGACAAGGTCAAGGGGGTGGTGACCCGTTTGGCCAAATTCGGAGCCTTCGTCGAACTGCTGCCCGGTGTGGAGGGCCTGGTGCATCTCAGCGAAATGAGCTATGCAAGGCGCATTCACAGGGCCGAAGAAGTCGTTCATCCCGGACAGGCGGTTTACGTCATGATCAAGTCCATCGACGTCCAAAACCGCCGCGTTTCACTGAGCATCAAGGATGCCGAAGGCGACCCGTGGCGCGATGCCCCCGAAAAATACAGTGCGGGGAAAGTGGTCATGGGCAGTGTTGAAAAAAAGGAGCGTTTCGGGCTTTTCGTAAAGCTGGAACCGGGCGTCACCGGCCTTATGCCGAAATCGAAATTTGACCGCTTCGAGGACCCGGCACAGGCCCAGAAACTGAAAGCAGGAGACCGGATTGCCGTAACGGTGGAAGAAATCCGGCCGGCCGAACGCAAACTGGTACTGTCGCCGGCGGCTTCGCAGGATGCCGGCGACTGGCGGCCCTTTGCCGGAGACAGTGCGGCGAACGTCAGCGACCTGGGGGAAAAACTGCGCCGGGCGCTGTCGCACAAGAAATAGCGGTTGCAAGAGGGCATTTTTACAGGCCAAACATTCATCTTTAGGAGTGATCGGACGATGGGCGAAAAGGGAAATGACATTTACGATCTGATTATCGTCGGCGGTGGACCCGGGGGGTTGAGCGCCGGCATTTATGCCATGCGAGCGGCACTGAAAACGGTTCTGGTGGAAATGGGTTCACCGGGCGGGCAGATGATGCTGTCCGATGAAGTCGAAAATTACCCGGGATTTGAGCATATTTCCGGTGCTGAACTCTCCATGAAATTCTCCCAGCACGCCCAGTCCTATGGATTGCAGATGCTGGCGCAGGAAGCTGTGGCCGTCGAGCCCGGAATGGAGTTTCACACCCTGCGGCTGGCCGGCGGGGAAAGCCTGCGGGCATACAGTATTATTCTGGCCATGGGAGGTTCGCCGCGCAAATTGAACATCCCGGGGGAATCGGAATATCACGGCAGGGGCGTTTCCTACTGTGCGGTGTGTGACGGATTTTTTTTCAAAGGCCGCACCGTGGTGGTTGTCGGCGGCGGCGATACCGCTGCTGAAGAGGCGCTCTACCTGGCGAAGCTGGCCCGCAAGGTTTACCTGGTCCACCGCCGCGATGCGCTGCGGGCCAGCATGATTCTGCAGCAGCGCCTTAAGGACGACTGCAACATCGAAATCGTCTGGAATGCCGTGGCCACCGAAATCCTGGCCGACAAAAACGGTGTTTGCGCGGTGCGGCTCAAAGATACGCAAAACGGCGCACCCCGTGAACTGGCCGCGGAGGGAATTTTCATCTTCATCGGGTTTAACCCCAATAACCAGTTGGTTCCGGCCGGTATCAAGATGAATGCCGATGGCTATGTGGTGGCGGACGAAAAGTGTGAAACCAACACGCCGGGAATCTTTGTGGTGGGGGACTTGAAGGAAAAATACGCGCGCCAGATCGTGATTGCCGCTGCCGAGGGCAGTACGGCCGCCCTGGCCGCTGCCCACTATGTGGAAAACAAAAAAGCCGGCAGGGCGGAAACCTGCGAACTGCCTCCTGAACTGCTGAAAGAAGCTTGACGACTCTTTGCCGGCGGCCGGCGGTTTTTTGGGGAAAAGCGGCGGGGCAAGCCGCTCAGCTTGCCGGGAAAGGTCCCCAGGGAGTGTTGAGTTATCGCATGTGCGTCTAGCGAACCGACTGCTGCCACTGCTTGGCAAATATCGTAGCCACCTTGTCCACCTGGTCGGGGCTGATCTTGAGGGCCTTGGCGACTTCACTGTAAAGCGTCTGGCGGTCTTTGTTTTCCGCTTCGGCCAGGGCGTTCAGCAGACGGCGGGTTTTGAGGTTCAGGCCGCCGGCATTTCCCAGCGCGACGTATCCGTCGTCGCCTTCTTTGAAAAGTCCCTTCGTGTAATAGGGCTTCATCTGCGCGTAGCGTTTGCGCATGCGCTTTTTTAAAGCGCGGATGGTCGGATTGGAAACGTCGGTCACTTCGGCGGCCTGGGCCACGGCCGGCGAAAAGATCTGCAGTGCCTTTTCAATCCCGGAATGCTTTCCCCCGGTCTTTGCGGGCGCACCCTGCGGCGGTGTCTTGCCTCTGATCTCATGCACGATTTTGTCGGCCACGGACTCCACTTTCTCAGCCGGGAAATAAATATTGATGGTGACACAGGCAAAAATAAAAAGAACCGAGAACAGGAAAACAAGTTTCAGTGGCGCACGTTTACGATGCATGTGATTCTCCCTGAATTTCCCATAAATGCCGAATGCCGACCGGGTTATTTGACTACCGGCCGCCCGTACGCAGACCGGATGCGCTCCAGCCTTTTGAGCATATCCGTGAAGCTGATCCGATTGTCAGGGTTCCAGTTTACAACATCCACGCCCGAAAGGCCACCTCTTTTGACGAGGTATTCCCTACCGCCCTCTCTGATGGTGCCGTTGATGTGGAAAACGTCGTTTTTAAGGGTCGCCCTGACACCTATTTTGCGGTAGCCAAACGATTTCAAAAGGCCGGCGAATACACCCGCCAGTCCCACAAAAGGGCTCGGTACGCCGCCGATGCGCGAAATGTTTTCCACTGCCTTGACGCTGATTTTCTGAGGTACGCCCTTGCGTTTCACGGTCTCGGCCAGCAGATCGAAGCGTTGCGGCTGGCCGTCGACAATTTCCAGGTGGCGGATGTGGCCGTTTAAAATCCCCTCGATGCGGCCAAAGGAAGTGCCGGCCGTGAGTTTGTCGAGGTTGATGCCGCCGAATGCAACATCGAGCATCAGCGCCGGGGGCGGGCTGAAGAGAGATACGACGGCCGGGTTGTGCAGCTTGATTGTGCCGCCATAGGCGGCGATGCGAATGGTTCCCCGTCCGCTCAGGCGGCCGTGCGCGAAGTCCATCACCAGAGGGGCCAGTTTGCCGCTGGCAATGGCATTTGCTGCCGGGATGTGCGCGCGGGCCGCCAGCCCTTCCACTTGAAGCGCTGGAATCGTCAGGCTGGTCTCGATGACGGGCTGCGTACCGCAGATGTGGTCCGCGGTCAGGCGGTCCAGGTGCAGTTTCCCGCCGGCTGTTTCGAGTGTAAACCCGCTGGCTGAAATCCGGCCGGGTGCGGCCAGCAGCCGGAGTGACAGCGGCTGCGGGTGCAGATATGGCATACGCAGGCGGCGGATCCGCAGATGGCCGGAAAGCGCCGCATTGTTGCCGGCCGGCCCGGCGCCGGCATCCCAGAAGGGCAGGTCCAGGTTGATGTCCTGAAGATCCACGCGCTTATCTTTCGTGGCCAGCCGGCCCCTTTGCCATAGAAGCCGGCCTTTCATCCGCCATCGCCGCTGCCGCCGGGACAGGTTCAGATCGAGTCCCAGCCGGCCTCCGATCTGAAGTGAGGCGAGCACCGGCAGGTCAAATCGAAAAGGATCCACGGCCAGCCATTTAAAAAGCGGGGCCGCGGCGGTGGGCGGTACTTTCAGCCCGAGTGTCAGTTCCGGAGCCCGGGGGGGCGCAGCAATGGTCCCGTGGGCCTGCACCTGCAGAAGATCCTTCAGTGACAGGCGCAGCTTTGTGAGCGCCACTGTCCGGGTATGCGGGTTGTACGCGAGCGCTGCAGACAGCCGCGGCCGGCGACGGACCATGTCGGCGTAGAAGCGACCCCATAGAATCTCACCGTTGTCCGCCGCTGCCTTTACACGCAGTATGGCGCCCTGCCCGTCGGGGCTGCGGCTGAGCCGGCCGGTAATTTCCGTATCGATTTTTTCGGCGCCGGCCTGGCCGTCGGGGCTTGCGAAACTGAAATCGTGCAGATTCAAGCGTACGGATGCCGCCTGCCAGTTGCCGTGGGTGTAAACAGCCCTGGCTGCAAACCGGTCGGTGGCTTTAAATTGCCAGGCCGGCGGCAGCAGGTGCAGCGTGGCGGCCGCATGCAGCAATCGGCTGCCGGCGCCATGCAGTGTGATCCGGAGGTGTGCCGGCCCGCCGGAAACGGCCAGATGAAGATTTTTCAGCGTATCGAGCGCCACGGCGACATCCGGCAGGTCCAGTTGCCGGCGTTGGACGTCGATCCGGCCGCGCGCCAGGGAAAGTTCGAAGCCCATCCGCGGAAGAAAGCGGCGCCCGATCGGTAGGGCCGGGGTCGTGCCGGCGGCCGTCAGTTGTGAAAGCTCAAAACCCGGGTAATGCCCGCTGGCGCGCAGGGCGGCGCTGAAATGGATGGCCTGATGCGGGCGGCTGCCGAACACAGCCTGCTGCAGGTCGGCCGTGAGCGAGATCCGCGGGTTGCCGAGCGCGCCGTCCATCCGGATCGTGCTGCTCAGAAGGCTGCGCAGGATTTCCCCACGGCGGGCGTTTGTGTAGTGCACCTGTGCCGTGGGCAGACGACCTGTCAGGTGGATTGCCGTCCGTTGCTTCTGTCCGAGGCCCGACAGCCGCAGCCATCCGCCGAGCGCCATGGGTTTCGATATCCGCAGCCCCGGCGGCTGGCCGGCCGCCTGCGGCCCCAGCAGACGGACAAGGTTTGTGATGTGCAGCGAACCCGTTTGGAGCCCGACATACAGCATGCCCGGCGGTTTGAGGGTTGCCGCGGCGTTTCCCGTCAAGGCGGCCAGCGTGCCGGCCTTTAGATTCCAGCGCAAAATCCGCAGCCTGGCGGCCGCGGCATCCCAGGTGCCGTGGGCCTGCAGCGAAAGGGTTTTGAAAGAAAGTGCCCGTTGGGTGTGGATGGCAGCGCGGCGGCAGTCCAGCCGCCGGATTTCCCAGGATGCCCGCCGGCGCCGGGGCAGGTAGCTTAACTGTATGGCGGCCGTCACCGTTTCCAGCGTACCGGCAGCCGAGTGCAGGTTGGCTGCCGAGATCTGCAGTTGTGCGGACAGCGGCCGCGTACCGGTGTCCCGAAGGCTGCCGGTCGTGATCAAAAATTGCGGCACGACGGCCCGTATAGCACCGGCAGCGCTTTGCACAGCGGCACTGCCGCCGAGACGCAGGCGCCATTTTGTATCCAACCAGGCGTTGAGGTTGTCGGTGGTCAGCTTCCAGCCGGATGCGCCCAGCCGTAAGCTGCCGGACGTGGCAAAAGCCGATGACAGAACGGCTTCTTTAAACAGCCAGAAACGCCGCAGCCGGGTCAACAGGTGCTGCATGCGGGTCGCTTTGCCGGCAGAGGGGTTTGGCCAGTGCCAGGGGAGGTTGAGCACGATGGCAAAATTTTCCACCGACACGGACCGGATCACCAGGCGGCGGGCACCGAAAGGACCGTTTAGCGCGAGACCGGCCGCGAAGTTTGCGGCCTGCAGGTCGAATGATCTGTTTTCTGACTCCGATTTCAGATGGATGCCACGGGCACGAACGTAACCCCGGCGGATGGAATAGGACAAATCGTCAATGCTGCAGCTGCCGTGGATGGCGCCGGCGACCGCCTTTTCAAGCAGGGTCTTCACGGCTTGCGGGTGTCGGCTGTAGTAGATCAGCGCCAGTGCCAGCATCGACAGCGCAAACAAAACCAACGCTGTGCCGGTGAGCAGGAGGCGTTTGACAATCCGGCGGCTGCGGCCGGGATCAACGGCAGAGTGATCATTTGCAGGCGTAGGTTGCATGACAGATCGCTTCATTTTGCGACAAACGGCGGTGTGGATCCAATTCCTGGCAAGCCCCGATCCGGCGGTCCGGAAATCCAACAGATGAGAAGACCATCTCACGCATCCGCCCGTCCACAACCGCATTGCCCAACAAACCCAAGCCATCCCATTAGCAGTCCGCCGCCCGAATCACAAACTTTTTCCGCAGGCTAAGGGCCTTGACAGGTCGATACGCTTTTCTCTATGCTGCGGGGCAAATGGCTTCCGATTCACCATTTCCTTGTCGAAGGCGCATTTCCATTGTTTTGCTGGTGGTTGCCCTGCTGCCGGTGATGCCCCTGGCCGCCGAGACCGTTTCCCTGCCGTTGAGCCTGCCGTACAGCATCCTCGAATCCCTGGTTGGCGAAACGGTTTTCAACGGCCCCGGCCATACCCTCGAACTGCAGGACGCCACCGATGCCTGCCGCCATGTGACCCTCTCCAAACCGGCCTTCAGCCAGGATGGGCAAGGGCTGCATCTGGAGGCCCGCGCAGCCGTTGTACTGGGAGCTTCCCTGGCGGGAAACTGTGTAACCCCCTTTGTGTGGCACGGCTATGTCGCGTTTACCCAGCATCCGGTACTGCTGCAAAACTGGGGGCTCGTCTTCGAGACACGGGACGTGATGCTGTACGATCATGACCATCATGCCGTGACCGGCACCGCCTGGAACCTTGTCAAGTCCCTGGTGGCGGCTGCGATGCACCGCATCGAGCTGCAGTTGGCACCGCCGGTTTCGGAATTTAAATCTTTTATCCTGCCGTTTTTTCCGGATGATCTGCGCAAAGGTACACAGCGCATGCTCGACAGCATGCGGCCGGGGCGCGTGCGCGTGATGCCCGACGGGCTGCACCTGGAAATTCTGGCCGATGTCCGCACGGTTTACAGGGCCTCTGAACGCGCAACCCGGGAACCTGTCAGCGGGAAGGCCCTGGCCGGGCTTACTGAAGTCTGGCAGACCTGGGATGTCTTTCTGGTTTCGACAATTCGCACCCTGGCCGGCCGAAACCTCAGCGCCGACGACCGCCGGACCCTGCTGGATGCTCTTTTGCAAACCCGTTATGAGTTCAGCGCGGCACTGTCCACAGGCACCTTGAAGAGGGGTTTTGTACGCACGCAGTTCATCCGTACCTGGAAAAAAATCAGGCCTCTTTTCACGCATTACCTGCAGCATAACCCTGCTGATACGCGTCTGGGGTACCTGGCCTTTTTCAGTGCGACCCAGGCACTGGAGATCCTGGACAAGGTCGGCCCCACCATGGGGATTGAAATCAGCCGCAACGGGCTGATCCGGCTGGCCAGGCTGTTGGACCTCGAAGATGCGGCGACCCTGGCCTATCGTCCCGAAATCGACACCGGACTGCGGCAGGTGCTGGGCCTGGAAGCGTTGCCGGACGCTGTGCCGGCACCCACGGGGAAAGACAAACGCCGACGGGCGCCTCACGAGGACAGGCGCGGATCGTCGCTTTTTTCACCCGGCCGCCTATGGCGGACCGGGGGCTTTTTCGCAGTTGCCAATGCCCGGGCGGCCAAAAAGCCGAACCGGTCATCGCTGGCCGACCTGAAGAAATGGATGATCCGGCCTGATCACCTGAAAGAAGATGTGCGGCGTGTGCGTCAGCTGTTAAATTCCGTGATTCGCCAACGGCTCAGGAAAAATAAGATCGCGGCGCGTTATCACGATTTGTTCCGCCGTACCGTTCTGGCCACGGCCTGGCAGGAGAGCTGCTATCGGCAGTTCATTGTCAAGGACCGCAGGATCACTTTCCTGCGGTCTTACAACGGCAGCTCAGTGGGCTTGATGCAGATCAATGAGCGCGTCTGGCGCGGTATCTATGCCTTGAGTCGCCTGCGCTGGAATATCCGCTACAACGCCGGTGCCGGCTGCGACATCCTGGCACTTTACCTGACGCGTTATGTGCTGCGGAACAGGGGCCGGCGTCGAGCCGGGCATCAGACAGGCAGCGCGTACCTGAGCGGTTTTGTGTATGCCCTGTACAATGGCGGACCGCGGGAACTGCAGCAGTACCCTCAGCGCCGCCGCCGGCGCAAGTGGTTTACCAGCGACCGGCTCTACCGTGAAAAATTCGAGTGGGTGTCGGCCGGACGCTGGGATCGTATCCGCAGCTGCCTGGCGGGCGGATGAACAAAATGTCGCCGGATGTGGCCGGCAGCGGAGCGGATCACTTTTTTTGAAGCGGGTTGCCACCGGAAAAAACGGTGGCGATTGAATCCGGCCCGAAGCGTTCTTATATTGTAGAAGGCTTCCTCTTTGCGGATCGCCATTTCAACAAGGAATAAGGTTCGGATATGCGACCGGTACTTCTCTGGATGGCAGTGCTTGTGGGCACGCTGGCACTTTCCGCTTGCGCGGTGATCTCCCGCCAGGTCCGCTCCCAGGCCTACCCGCCGATCGCCTTCGAAGATCTTTTGCAAAATCCCGATGCATATCTGGGGAAAACGGTGATTCTGGGCGGGTACGTAATCAAAACCTGCAATCAGGGGGGTGGCACGCTGATTTTTGTGTTGCAGTCACCGCTGGGACTGGGGGAAGAGCCGGGTTCCAGGGATGCCTCCCGGGGCCGCTTCATCGTGTCGGCCAAGGGGTTTCTGGACCCGGAAGTGTACAGCAAAGACCGGCGTATTACGGTCGCCGGCAAGGTTGCCGGCAGCCGTGTGGAGCCTGAAGCGCAGATGCGTTACCGTTACCCGGTCCTTCAGAGCATCGAAATCCATCTTTGGCCCAAATATGAATCTAGCGCTCCATACCCCTATTATTATGGCCCCTGGTTTTACGGACACTATTACTGGGGACTGCATTATCACCACTACCCGTACGGCTTTTCGTACGGCCGGTACTACCGGCGCTAATGAAGACCCCGGGGAACTTCCCGATCTGTGCATGATACAGCCGCGTTGATTTCGCCCGGGTGTTCCGAGGCGGGGAGCGAAAATCCCCATGCAACCCACAGCCGCGAAAGGAGTTTGACATTATGAAAGACGTCGGAAGCTTGCATCTAAAAGTTCAGGAGCACATCGACTGCCTGGCGGCCAACGATCCGCTCAAAGAGATGTCCATGCTGCAGGGAGACCCCGATCAGGACGAAGCGGCGCTGAAATGGCTGGCGCTGGCGGCACTGCACGCGATCAACAGCAACGCTAAAAAAATTTCCATATCACGTGCCCCGGACGGCCAGGTGACGGTTACCGCCAAGTACCGCGAGGCGCAGCTCCCCTCGCCGGGGCCTGCGGTCGGGGCGAAAGTTATCGAAGCGGTCCGGGAAATCACCCACCTGGAAGGCGACAAGGGGGAAACGCCGCTGGCTTTGGGCATCCGTGATCACAGTACGGAACTGCAGATCAAAATCAAGCCCGAAGATGGCGGGGAAAAAATTACCATTAAATTTCCGTAAAGGATGGGTGAATAAGATCAGCGGATAAGCTTTGCCGCAGCTGCCTTTTGGGATTCAGGATGCCGTGCAAGTCCAGCAACGTCGATGACCGTGAAATTGCCAGATTTGAATCGGTGGCCGCAACGTGGTGGGATCCACACGGCCCTTATGGATCGCTGCACGATATCAACCCCATCCGGCTGGAGTTCATCAGGGCGCATGCGGATCTTGACGGCAAACAGGTGCTTGACGTTGGCTGTGGTGGAGGCATCCTGAGTGAATCCATGGCGGCCTTGGGCGGCCGCGTAACCGGTATCGATATGGCCCAAAGCTGCCTTGCGGCGGCCAGGCTGCATCTCCGGCGAAGCGCACTGACGGTGGAATACCGACAGGCCACGGCCGAAGAATTTGCCGTCGACCACCGCCGCAAGTTTGACGTCGTGACATGCATGGAACTGTTGGAGCATGTCCCCCGGCCGCCGTCGGTGGTACATGCCTGCAGCCAACTGCTGAAACCGGGCGGCCGCCTGTTTTTTGCGACGCTGAACCGTAACATCAAGTCATTCCTGTTTGCCATCGTGGGTGCCGAATATGTGTTGCGGCTGCTGCCGGCGGGGACGCACCGGCATGCCAAATTTATCCGGCCTCCGGAACTGATTGACTGGGCGGCGGCTGAGAGGCTTTCTCTGCTGCAGGCCCGGGGGATGCGGTACAATCCTTTCACGCGCCGGTATGCGCTTTGTGCAGACCTGAGCGTAAACTACCTGATGTGCTTCCATGCTCCCGGCGATCCGGGCCTGAAATACGCCGGGACTGTTTGAGGAAGGTCGATGATTTCCTAAAAAGTCAGGGCTTCCCGCTGGCGAAAAGCCTTTTCGGAAGTTGGGCGCCGTTTGGCTAAATCCCGGGAAAGGCGTCGCTTTTCTCCTCAAACAATTTGGGATTTTTAATACCAAACCAACCCTGCGCAGCGCTTTTCGACGAAAAGCCTTGGAATCTGCCCGAAACCGCCTTTTTAGGGGTCTGTCAAGGTTTTTGTCGAAGGAGTCGTGCACTGCCCAAGTTACGGGCGTGCCAACAGGGCACATGCAGCGGAGAGGAGAAGTCATGGACATTGAGACGGCCATTAAAACCGCCATCGCGTATGAAACGAAGATTCGGGATATTTACAGGCAGGCGGCCGGTGAAGTCAGGGACCCGGCGGGTATCCGGATCCTGCAGCTGTTGGGAGATGATGAGCAGCACCATGTGGAATACCTGCAGGACCGCCTGGAAAAGTGGCGGCAGACCGGGAAACTGAGCGTAGAGAAACTGACATCCGCCGTGCCGCGGCGCAACCGGCTGGCCGGCGAGACCGCCAAGATCGAAAGCCGCATGTCCGGGCAGGACCGCGGCGACGAAAAGCAGATTTTAAGCCGTGCCCTGAGAGCCGAAATCGAAACCAGCCGGTTTTACCGCCGGATGGTGGCACAAACGGACGCTGAAGCCAGCCGGATGTTTGCGCGGTTTCTCGAAATCGAAGACGGGCATATCGATGTCGTGCAGGCGGAACTGGATTATCTGAGCGGCAGCGGTTATTGGCTCGGTATCAAGGAGTTCGACCTGGAGGACTGACCACGGCAGGGCGGGGGATTTTGCGGGTTTCGGGGCTAGACGGGAAAGCCACCGAAAGTGTTTTTCTGTTTGCATTTGTCGTGGCAGCGGTGTATCGCAGGAACGTATCAGATCGTAATCCGGAAGGATAAAACTGTGCCGTCGGAGGGGGTGACACTGCGGTCACATCCGGGCCCGATCACAGACAACCAACACCTAGGAGGAAATGCAATGCAGGACATCATGGAGCTGATCCGGCGCAAGGATCCTGAACAGCGGGAGTTTCATCAGGCGGTCAAGGAAGTTCTTATTTCCATTGAGCCGGTCCTGGAACAGAATCCCGTTTATCGCGAGGCCAAGATCCTTGAGCGTCTGGTAGAGCCCGAACGGCTGATCGTATTTCGGGTGCCGTGGGTGGATGATCGCGGTGAAATCCAGGTCAACCGCGGTTTCCGTGTCGAGATGAACAGCGCCATCGGGCCGTACAAGGGAGGGCTGCGCTTTCATCCGTCGGTCAACCTGGGGATCCTGAAGTTTCTGGCCTTTGAACAGGTCTTCAAGAATGCTCTCACCACGCTGCCCATGGGCGGCGGCAAGGGTGGCTCGGATTTCGACCCCAAGGGGAAATCGGAAAATGAGGTCATGCGTTTCTGCCACAGCTTCATGGCCGAACTCTACCGGCACATCGGCGCCAACACCGATGTACCGGCTGGTGATATCGGGGTGGGGGCCCGGGAAATCGGCTACCTCTTCGGGATGTACAAGAAGCTGCGCAACGAATTTACCGGTGTGTTGACGGGCAAGAGCCTGAACTGGGGCGGCAGTCTGGTGCGCCCCGAGGCGACGGGCTACGGGTCGGTGTATTTTTGCGCCGAGATGCTGGCGACCCGCAGCAAGACGCTGGAGGGCACCACCTGTCTGGTTTCCGGTTCGGGCAACGTGGCCCAGTACACGGCGGAAAAGCTCATCGAACTCGATGCGAAGGTGGTGACGCTTTCCGATTCGTCCGGTTATATTTTCGATGAGAGCGGCATTGACCGTGAGAAACTGGAGTTTGTCAAAACCCTGAAAAACATCCGTCGCGGCCGGATCAAGGAGTATGCCGAAAAATATCCACAGGCCGTTTACACCCCGGTGGACCCGGCCCTGGACTACAACCCGCTGTGGAACCACGCGGCGGATTGCGCCTTTCCCAGTGCCACGCAGAACGAAATCAACGCCAAGGATGCCCGGAACCTGGTCAACAACAAGGTGCAGGTGGTCTGCGAGGGCGCCAATATGCCCACCACACCGGAAGGCATTGACATTTTCATCGACAGCGGCCTTTTGTACGGACCGGGCAAGGCGGCCAATGCCGGCGGCGTATCGGTGTCGGGCCTGGAGATGACGCAGAACAGCATGCGCCTGTCCTGGAACCGGGATGAGGTGGACAACCGTCTGAAGATGATCATGGCCAATATTCACCAGACCTGCCTGGATGCGGCCGCCCGGTACGGGCATGCGGGCAACTACATGGTGGGCGCCAACATCGCCGGGTTTGTCAAGGTCGTCGACGCCATGCTCGACCAGGGCGTGGTCTGAAGCATGCCCGCCGGCGCCTGGGACCACAGCGCAGCATCCGCGGTTTGCGGGCTGTTTTCCGCAATCAGGCTATCCGGTGCACAGGAGAAGACAGGGAAATGGGTAATCAGGTGCGTACTGCCGTCCTGCTGACGGCCATGACGCTTTTTCTGATTTTCATCGGCCGCCTGATCGGCGGCCGGCAGGGGATGGTCATTGCCTTTGTTCTGGCAGCCGGCATGAATTTTTTCAGCTACTGGTTTTCGGACAAGATGGTGCTGAAAATGTACCGTGCCAGCGAAATCACGGCGCAACAGGCACCGCAGATCTATGCCCTTGTCCAGGACCTGACACAGCGGGCCGGCCTGCCGATGCCCCGTATTTTCCTGATTCCCCAGCAGGCACCCAATGCCTTTGCCACCGGCCGAAACCCTGAACATGCGGTGGTGGCGGTGACACAAGGGCTGGTCAACCTCATGGATCAAGAGGAGGTCCGGGGTGTGCTTTCCCATGAACTGGCCCATGTCAAGAACCGCGACATCCTCATCGGTTCCGTGGCCGCCACCATGGCCGGTGCGGTCATGATGCTGGCCACCATGGCCCGCTGGTCGGCCTTTTTTGGCGGTGGGGACGACGATGAAGGCGGGCTGGGGACCATCGGCCTGATCGTGATGTCCATTTTGGCGCCCCTGGGCGCCATGGTCATTCAAATGGCCATCTCGCGCTCCCGCGAATATCTGGCTGATGCCACCGGTGCCGGCTTTACCGGCCATCCCGAGGGGCTTGCCAGCGCACTGGAAAAACTGGGTGCCTATGCAAAGCAGATCCCCATGAATGCCAGCCCGTCGACGGCCCACATGTTCATCGTCAACCCCCTGTCCGGCAAAAGCCTGATGAGCCTTTTTTCCACCCATCCGCCGCTTGAGGAGCGTATCGCACGCCTTCGGGGGCAGCGTGGCAGTGGCGGGCCTGGCGTCACGCGCAACCCGCCGGGGCCGCCTCCTTCCCGGGGCAGCGACTTCTGGGACCGGCTGTCACCATGAAAGACGAAAGGGGGCTTTTCTACTATCCGTTGCCGGCCGACAAACGCCTGCGCGCCTATGTGCGGCAGGTGGGGGGCGAAATCTGCTTCCGGCTTTGGCACGCCGACGATCCCTCTCTCTGGCAGGCGCACGGTTGGGTGGCCCACCGCGCCATTTTACAGGCCTCCAGCGGCTACAGGAACGCCGCCGGCTTCGACCCTACGCAGGTTTATGACCTGACGCTGGCACGGGCCCTGCTGAAGGAGGGCCGCTAAGTGGTCCGATTCTGAAAAACGGTGACGCACCGATGCCGTCAAGGCATCCGCCTGGCAAGGCGTACAAACTTCGGCATATCGGGAATAGCCCGAGCTTTCATAACACAGCCGGGCGGGATGTACCGGCAATTAAAATGTGAAGTTATTTTTGCGTGAGCCTGGACTTCTGTTGCGGTGGGGAGAACCATCCGGAAAGTGGGCGCTATCCGGCCATGCGGTACATAAGGGCAAAGACAATATCTGCGCCCAGCACCAGGACCGTCAGCAGTGCACAGAAAATACCCAGGGCCTTGTGCAGGCTTGTTTGGGCTCTCCTTTCCGTGTACCCCAGGAAGTACCCCAGAAGCACCCCCGCGGCAAATCCGGCCACGTGTCCCCAGTTGTTGATGCCCGGGATGAGCAGGCCGAAGAGAAGAATACCGATGGCCCATCCGCCGAGCTGGCGGAAGACGGCGCGTCCGTAGGCGCCTCCACGCGCCCTGCCGAAGTAGATGGCGGCACCGATCAAACCGCAGACAGCAGCCGAAGCCCCGATGGTCAGGGGTACGCCGGCCAGGCAGGACACCCAGAAGCCGACGATGCCGCTGATGGTGTAGATGGCAAACATGCGCCAGGGGCCGAATTCCCGCAAAATCAACGGCGCCAGCTGCCAGAACGCCGCCATATTGAAGAAGATATGCAGCATACCGCCGTGCAGATAGTTGGCCGCAACCAGCGTCCACCAGCGGTGATAACGGTAGAAAGGAATGGCCCCGCTGGCGCCCAGCAGAAACAGACTGCCATTGTCCGGAGACAGGAAGTACAGCGGATTGGCGGAAAAACGGATGCCTTTGGGACTGATCAGAAGCGAGATCAGAAACATCCCGATGTTGGTAAAGAGAATGGCGCGCATCCAGCTCGAAGCGCTGGCGGCGCCACCGCCGGCCTGCAGCAGGCGCTGCAGCCCGGATGCGGGGCGCCGCAGCCCGCAATGCGGGCAGCGGACTTCATCGCGGGCGATCAGCTGCCGGCACTTGGGGCATAAAATCGTTGTTCGGGCGTCTGTCATCAGGTCCGGTTGAAAGGGTCTTTTTTAAAACAGCTAGAACTAACAGACCTGCGCCCAAAAGAAAAGCCATATCCGGCTCCGGCACGGCCACGGGCGGTTGTTTTCCAGCAGGCCGGGGGATCTGCGGGGACTTGCGCCCAAAGCGCTGTTTTAAGCGGGGGGCCGCGTCGGGCGCGTCCGCCGGGTGTGGCAGGTCTATGTGCCCGCCGAGCGGTGCAAAATCCGGCGGCAGCAGGGATGTGGCAAGAATCGGGGGCATGCGCGGGTTCATACCCGGGATTTCACCCGGGGGTGTCGGGAATTCGGTTGGTTCGCCAGGCATATCGATACTCGGAAAGCGGCCGTCCGGAACTGTGAAAGGCCGGGTGTTGCCGGCTGCTGCAAGGGTTGGCGGAGAGGCGTTTTCGGCGCCTGCCGGAGACAAAAAACCGTCGGCGATCGGCGGCGCCTCGAATGCTGGCGCTCCGGCGGCAGGCAGATGGTCTGTCCCGGAGAACCGACTTTTGGGGAAAGCCTCCGGGTTAAAGGGCGCTGTGGGATTCGATGCGCTTTTGTCGGCGCTTGAAGAGGCGTGCTTTTTGTGTCCGGGCACAGGCGCTGACGGATGCTGTTTGCGGCCGGCTGCGCCGGGCAGCGCATCGCGGCTCAGCAGAATTTTGAGGCTGGCTTGGGGTGCCGGCCGCGAAAATAGCGGTTCGATTTCAGGGCCGCCGGCAAGCCCCGCGCCGGTTTCGGCATCACCAAGCATGGAGCCGGGATGCGCGGCAAAGGCCTCGCCGAAAGATGGGTCGCCAAACTGCGCAATCAGCCAGTCCGAGTTGGAATAGCGCTGGCTGTGGCTGTTTGTGCGGGTGCTCAGCCCCATGTAAATGATCACAGCGGCAACACCGATGGCGGCCAAAAGGGAGAGGATTCCGATAATCAGGAGGGCTTTTTTCACAGCAAAGGCCTTTCGTAATTTCCTGTATCGTCCATGGTCTGAAAAATCGGATAAACTCCTACGGCCCTGAGATATGCCGGTGTGCATGGATAAACGGACTCCAAATGGTAAGAATTTCGCCCCAAAAATGGCCGCCCCTGGCCACGAACGTTTCAAGGACCATTTTAATACATGCAAGATTCATGCATGCGGCCTGTTTTTTCTATTTTATTGAATTCATGCGATTTTACGCCGTCTTGATTTTCAAGGCCCACCGAAATAGGCACAGTTCTACTCAATAGTTATGGAAAATACTTCATATATTGGTAATTTAGTTCCCTTTGCGCGGGCGATCTGTGCATACGAATTTGTCGCCCGGCGGATGCCGGCAACTTCAAGCTTGACATAATTTATAATGGTATATTAATATACCAATATAGTCAGCAAATTGCAAAGGAGCGCCCGATGAAGAAAAAATACCGGATTGGTGTGCTGCCGGGGGACGGCACCGGTCCCGAGGTGATTGCCGAGGGTCTCAAGGTGCTGCAGGCGGCCGCCGAACAAACGGGGTTTGACTACGATCTCGTGCACTACGATTTCGGCGCCCAGCGCTACCTGAAAACCGGTGAGACGCTGCCCGATACGGCGATCGAGGAAATGCGGCAGCTGGATGCCATCTACCTGGGGGCCATCGGCCACCCGGATGTCCCGCCCGGTATCCTGGAAAAAGAGATTTTGCTGAAGCTGCGCTTTTCCCTGGATCTGTACATCAACCTGCGGCCCATCCGGCTTTATCCGGGTGTGGCCACGCCCTTGAGGGACAAGGGCCCGCAGCAGATCGACTTCGATGTCGTACGCGAAAACACCGAGGGGCTGTATGCCGGTGCCGGTGGGTGCCTGAAAAAGGGTACCCCGGACGAAGTCGCCATTCAGGAGTCCATCAACACGCGCAAAGGCGTGGAGCGGTGCCTGCGATACGCATTTGACTACTGCCGCCGCAGAAACCGCCGCAAGAAGCTGACCCTGTGCGGCAAGACCAACGTCCTGACCTTTGCCTTCGATTTGTGGGAGAGAGCCTTCCACGAGGTCGGCGCGGAATATCCGGACATCCAAAGAGACTACGCCCATGTGGATGCCATCTGCATGTGGATGGTTAAAAATCCCGAATGGTTCGACGTCATCGTCACCGACAACATGTTCGGCGACATCATCACCGATCTGGGTGCCATGATCCAGGGCGGCATGGGCATCGCCGCCGGCGGCAACATCAACCCGCAGGGTGTCGCCATGTTCGAGCCCATCGGCGGTTCGGCCCCCAAATACAGCGGCAGGAATGTCATTAACCCGCTGGCCGCCATTATGGCCGGCCAGATGATGCTGGCGCATCTGGGGGAGTCTGACGCCGCGGTCCGTGTCGAACGCGCCGTCATGCAGACCATTGAACAGGACATGCAGGGCATGGAGGCCGGCAAAATGGGGCTGGGCACCCGCGAGGTGGGGGACCGCGTTGTGGCGCACTTGGCGGCGCTTTAAGCTGCACTGCCGGATCTGGCGACGTTGGGTGGCGCTTGTCATTTCATCACACCAAAAAGGAGGAAACCCATGAAACGTTCAGGCAGGCTCGGTATCTTTATCCTTGCGGTAATCATCTTTGCGCTGGTGCTGCCGGCCGCCCTGCCGGCGGCCCAGACTTCGCGGCTGGACACTATAGCGGAGCGGGGCTACATCCTGGTGGGCACCACCGGAGACTACAAACCGTTCAGTTTCCTCAATCCCGACACCGGCAAATACGAGGGCCACGACATCGACGTGGCCAGAAAACTGGGCGAGGCCATGGGTGTCGAGGTGCGCTTCGTCAAAACCACCTGGAAGACCCTGGTGCAGGGCGTTCAGGAAGGCAAGTACGACGTGGCCATGTGCGGTATCACCCGCAACCTGTCGCGGCAGAAAAAAGTCGGACTTACCGACCCATACATCAACGTGGGTAAGTCGCCGCTGATCCGCAAGGCCGATAAAGACAAGTTCAAAACGCTCTCCGACATCGATCGTCCGGGCGTCAAGGTGGCCGTCAACCCCGGCGGCACCAACGAGAAATTCGTCAAGACCCACATCAAGAAGGCCCAAATCGTGGTGATCCCCAAGAACCTGGATATTCCCGCCAAGATTGCCGCCGGCGAGGTGGACGTCATGATCACCGACAACGTGGAGGCCATGCTGGTGGCCGCGCACAATGACAAGCTCTACGCTGTGACGCCGGACACGCCCTTTACCCACGACGATTTCGGCTACATGGTACCGCGTGACGATCAGCCTTTCCTGAACTGGATGAACCTCTTCGTCCACCGGATGAAGGCCAAGGGCGAGTTCGCCAAACTCAAACAGAAATGGATTGCGCAGTAGCCCGTTTGTGGGTTTCGCCTGCATCGGCCGAAGGAGTGCCACCATGAAGAAAGAATGGATGTTGAAGAAAGGATGGATGTTCGGCCTGGTCATCGCGCTGGCCTGCGCGAGCCTGATTCCCGGAGCCGCCGTTGCCAAGACACGGCTGGTGCTCAAAAGCGCCCGCCAGACATCGACCTACTACACCTTTGCCGTGGGCCAGGCCAACGCCATCATGGCCGGTGACCCGGACGTGGAGGTGACCGTCGAAGACAGCCCCGGCTCCATGGTCAACGTCAAGCAGAGCAAGGGGCGCACCAACTACCTGTTCACCTCACCGCCGGTGCTCATCGCCGCGGCCGTGGCCGGCAAGGGCAAGTTCAAGGACGGCGGCTACGACAATATCCGTTCCCTATGGCCCATCCCCGGTCTGGTGATGCACTGGGTGGTGCGCAAAGACAGCGGGGTGACCACGTTGCGCGGCCTGGCGGGCAAACGCTTCATCCCGGGCGGGGCCGGTTCCGCCGGGGCCCGCTTCACCATGCAGATCCTGGACGTGATCGGCGTCAAGGACAAAGTCACGCTGCTGCAGGTGGACCTCAACGAGGGTGTCCAGGCGGTCAAGAACCGCCGTGCCGTGGGCTTTTCCACGGCCAGTTCGGCACCGGCCTCGCTGGTTTCCGAGATTGCCGCCACCACGCCTGTCCGGCTGCTGGAGCTCAAAGACGCCGACTACCGGAAGGTGTCCAAAAAGTTCGCCCGCTACGTCATTCCGGCCGGGCTTTACAAGGGCGTGGACAGGGACGTCAAAACCATCAGCCTGCTGGTGGGCACCTACACCGTTGCCAGCCTGCCCGATGAGGTGGCCTATGCCATCACCAAGGCATTCTGGGAGAACCGCAAGGTGTGGGAAAAATCCCATCCGGCCATGAAGCTGGTAAAGATGGAGGGCCTCAACGGACTTCGCGCCAAGGTTCATCCCGGCGCGTTGCGCTATTACCGTGAAATCGGCTTTAAAGTGGCGGATGCGTTGAAGTAGCTGAAGCAGGGTGCCTGTCTTGGAGAGCATGATCGGAGGATGTCAAATTGGCTGCAGCGACCGGCAGAAGGTTCGTGCTGACGGTTTCGGTGATTTTTGCCGTATACCAGGTCCTGCTGCCGGTGTACGCCTTTATGCCCAACATGCGCGAGCGCTCCATTCATCTGAGCCTGGCGCTGATCCTGATTTTCCTGGGCGGCGGCGCTGTGCGTACGGCCCGGCGCCGGCTGTGGGACGTGCTGCTGTGCCTGGTGGGAGTGGGCCTGTCGCTTTATGTTTTTTTTCAATACCATGCCATTATCGACCAGTACGGCACGGCCACGGGGCCTTTTCAGGTCTGGGCCGGCCTCTTGCTGACACTTATCGTACTGGAGGCGGCCCGGCGCATGGTGCGCCCGGCGCTGCCCGTCATTGCGCTTTTGTTTTTGCTGTACGCGGTTTTCGGGCACCTCATTCCGGGTCGTTTCGGCCATCCGCCATACAGCCTGGCCACCTTGTCAAGCATGCTGTACCTGACCACCGGCGGCATCTGGGGTCAGCTGCTGGGCGTGAGCGCCAACATCATCGCCATCTTCGTCTTTCTGGGCGCTTTTATCGTGCACACCGGCGGTGGCACCGGTTTCCTGAGGATCTCGCTGCGCCTGGCGGGGCGCTACACCGGCGGTCCTGCCAAGGTGGCCACGGTTTCCAGCGCCCTGTTCGGGTCGGTGTCGGGCAGTGCCAGCGCCAACGTGGCCTCCACCGGGGCTTTCACCATCCCCATGATGAAGCGGCTGGGATATGCGCCCGCCCTGGCGGCGGCGGTGGAGGCGGTGGCCAGCACCGGTGGACAGATCATGCCACCCATCATGGGTGCCGGCGCCTTTATCATGGCCGAACTGATCCAGACGCCCTATCTGACCATTGCCCTGAGCGCGTTGTTGCCGGCCCTGCTGTATTTTTTCACCGTGGGTCTGGGCATTCACTTTTATGCTCTGCGCAGCGGTTACGGCCGCATGCAGCCGGGGGATATCCCCAGCTGGAGCGACACCCTGAAAGTCAGCGGGTTTTTCCTGGTGCCTTTCGGCATGCTGACCTTCTGGCTGTTTCGCGGCTATACGCCCCAGTATGCCGCCTTTTGGGCCGTGATGGCGACGCTGCCTCTGGCGCTGCTGGATGAAGAATTGAAATTCGAGGTGCGCACCGTGCCGGGAAAGCTGGAAAAGGCGGTGTTAAACGGCGCCCGGCAGGCGGCCCTGATCGCCAGCATCTGCGCCAGCGCCCAGGTGATTATCGCCATTATCGCCTTTACGGGTCTGGGCGTCAAGGTCAGCGCCGGCATCCTGGCCTTCAGCCAGAACAGCCTGTTCGCGGCGCTGCTGCTGACGGGACTGGCCAGCATTCTGCTGGGCATGGAAGTGCCCACCACGGCCGCCTACATCGTGGCCGTGGTGGTGGGCGGACCGGTGCTCATCGAACTGGGGGTGCCGCCCATGGCGGCGCACCTGTTTGTTTTTTACATGGCCATTCTGTCGGCCGTGACGCCGCCGGTGTGCGGCGCCATTTTCATTGCCGCCGGCATGGCCGAAGCCAGCTGGGTGGAGACGGCCCGCTTCGGGTTGAAGCTGAGTTTCGCGGCCTTCCTGCTGCCGTTTTTGTTCGCTTACTACCCGGGTCTGGTGCTTATCGGCTCCTGGTGGCAGGTGGTGCTGGGCGTGGCGCGCGCGGCCGCGGCCCTGACCCTGCTGTCGGCGGGCTTCATGGGGTATTTCAACCGGCGCCTGGTTATGGGCCAGCGATTGCTGCTGGCGGCAGCCGGAATCCTGATCCTGCTGCCGTCACCGCCCCTGACGGCGGCCGGTGTCGCGGCGGGGGCAGGCCTGTGGTGCTTCACCAGGATGCGACCGGAATCCGTCACGGTGGCATGATGAACATTGGCGTACCGCATACATGCAGGTCAAAAGGACAGCTATGAAACTGCCGGAGAAAGTGATGCTGCGGGAGGTGGCGCTGCGGGACGGGTTGCAGTCCCTGGAGCGCTTCGTGCCCACGGCACAGAAACTGGAAATCATCGCCGCTCTGGTGGCCGCCGGCATCCGCCAAGTGGAGGCCACATCCTTTGTAAGCCCCAGGGCCGTGCCCCAATTGCGGGATGCCGCCGCGGTGATGGCCGGCGTGCCCAGGGACAAGGCCGTTTACACCGCGCTGGTGCCCAACCTGCGCGGAGCACAGGATGCCGTGGCCGCCGGCACCGACGAGATCGTCGTGGTGATTTCCGCCAGCGAGGCCCATAACCGGGAGAACATCCGGCGCAGCATCGACGAATCCATAGCCGGGCTGGACAACGTTTTCGAAACCGCTCTGGCCGCAGGGGTGCGCGTCATCGGGTCGGTGGCCGTCTCCTTCGGCTGCCCCTTTCAGGGGGACGTGCCCGAGGCGGATGTTTTCGCCATCGTGGAGCAGTATGTGCGCCGCGGCGCCAAGTCGGTGATCCTGGCGGACACCACCGGGATGGCCGACCCCATACGCGTGGAGAAGCGCGTGAGCACCTTTCGGGAACATTTTCCGGATACACGTCTGATTCTGCATTTTCACAACAACCGGGGTATCGCCATGGCCAACCTGCTGGCCGCGCTGCAGGCCGGGGCCGACTGTTTCGACACGTCCCTGGGGGGCATCGGCGGCTGCCCCTACGTGCCCCGGGCAGCCGGCAACCTGGCCACCGCCGACGTGGTTTTCATGCTGTCAGAGATGGGTATAGACACGGGCGTGGACCTGGAAAAGCTTATCGCCGCCGCCCGCCGGCTGGAGGAGATTCTGGGGTTCACCCTTCCGGGACAGGTCATGAAGAGCGGCCCGCGTGATCCGCGCCTGGCGGCCCGCATTTGCGGGGTGGGTGGACACCATGACGGCGATTGATATCTGAAAACCCCAAACAACGAGGTGGTAATGCCCCTTTCCGGAATAAAGGTGCTGGACATGACGCGCGTGGTTTCCGGGCCGTTTTGCAGTATGCTGCTGGCCGACTTCGGTGCCGATGTGATCAAGGTGGAGTCACTTGACGGCGACCCTTCCCGGGTGACCGGCATCGTGGCTGAAGGGGAAAATCCCTACTTCGTCAATTTGAACCGCAACAAGCGCAGCATCACCGTCAACCTGAAATCCAGGGGCGGCAAGAGCATCATCCGGCGCGTGGTCAAGTCTGTGGACATTCTGGTGGAAAACTTCCGGCCGGGGGTCATGGAGCGCCTGGGGCTGGGCTACGCGAAGCTTGCCGAAATCAACCCGCGTCTGATTTACGCGGCGGTTTCGGGTTTCGGCAAGACCGGGCCCTACTGCCGCCGACCGGCTTTCGATTTCATCGCCCAGGCGGTATCCGGCTTTATGAGCTTAAACGGCAGTGCAGACATGGAGCCGTTGCGTGCAGGGATTCCCATATCGGATACCATTGCCGGCCTTTACGCTGCCTTCGGTATCCTGGCGGCCCTGCGCAACCGGGAGATCAGCGGCCGCGGCGAAGAGGTCCATGTGGCCATGGTGGATAGCCTGATCAGCATGTTTACCTTCGCATCGGGCGCTTTTTTCGCTACCGGTCAGTTGCCGCCGCGGACCGGCAACGACCACATGGTCGTCGCGCCTTACGGGGTTTACCATGCGGCTGACGGTCCGCTGGCGATTGCACCCTCTACTGAAAAAACATGGCGGAATCTGTGCCGTGTGCTCCAAATAGGGGAAGTGATGAAAGAGCCGCGCTTTGCCACCAATGAGAGGCGCTGCCGCAACCGGGCGGCCATCAACCGCATCGTGCAGGGGCGCATCGGCCGACATACCCGGGCCTACTGGATTGAGGTGCTCAACCGCGAGGGCGTCCCCTGCGGCCCCATCAACAACCTGAAAGAAGTTTTCGACGACCCCCAGGTGCGGCATCAGGAAATGCTCCTGATATCCGAGCAACCGACGGAAAAGGTCAAGATGCCGGGATTTGCCGTCAAAATGACCAAAAACCCTGCAAGGCTCCGGCGGCCGTCACCGCAGCTGGGCCAGCACACCCGTGAAATTCTGATCGAAACAGGCTTCGATGAGAAAGAGATTGCCAAATTCAGGGAAGAGAAAGTAATTTAGCAACGTCTGCCAACCCGTGTGCAACAGAAACCAAAAGGAGGTTCCCATGAGAAGAAAAATGGTTCTACTGGCGGCAGCGGTTTTGATGCTTTTTCTGATGCCCGGCTACGCCCCGGCGGCCGACATCAGTATCGATGTCAACTGCACCATGAAGCCCGGCGGATCCGAGGAAGCGGCCATCAAGCAGTTCAAACAGATCGTCGAAAAGAAATCTGCTGGGCGCATCAAGGTGAAGATCTTCATGAGCGGTCAGCTGGGCAAGGAAAAGGCCGTGCTGGAACTGATGAAAATCGGCCAGACCCAGATGGCGCTGACCGGCGGGATTTTTCGCACCATGTTCGCCAAGCAGTACGATCCCATCACGATTCCCTTCTATATGCCGTCCTGGAAGAGTATCGTGGCTTACCTGAAGGGGCCAATGGGGGACAAAATCCGCAAATTGGCCGCTGCAAAGGGGGGCATTATTGATTTCGGTCCCCAGAAGCGTGCGCCGCGGCATATGACCGCCAACCGCAAGATCGTGGAGCCCAAGGATATCAAAGGGCTCAAGATGCGGCTGCCGGCCATCCCCATCTGGGTGGACGTCTGGAAACAGCTGGGCGCCCTGCCGACGGTCATTCCGGCGCCCCAGATCTACCTGGCCATGAAAACGGGGCAGGTGGAAGCCCACGAAAACTCGCTGGTGTCGCCGTATTCGCGGAAATTGTGGGAAGTGCAGAAGTATATCATCCTGACGCACCACGTCTATTTTCCCTGGCACTGGGTGGCCAGCAAGGTCTGGTTCGACAAGCTCGCTGCAAAGGACCAGGCACTGATCCGCCAGGCCGTTGCCGAAGCCCGGGCCTACGGCTCCAGGGTGGAAGATGAAAAGGATGCCTTTTACGCGCGCGAGTTGAAGAAGCACGGCATGATCTTCGTCAAACCGGATGTGCCCGCCATCCGCCAGGCGGCCATGCCGGCCATCCAGCGGGCGGTCAGCAAGCTGGCCCCCGGTGTGGCTGAGGAAGTCGAGCGGGTCTCAAAATTGAAGTAGCCGAACATGCCGGCCGGAAAGCACATCCGGCCGGCCGCTTTTGCGGCATTGGATCCCGGCGGTTGATTTGCCCATTGGGGTTCTTTGGCCCGGCCGGTCGCCTTTGTCCCAATGGCGAAAAGCGCAATCGCAAGGGAGCGTAATGAAATATATCCTGCGCGCCTACGATGTCGGGGCACTGCTATGCTTCTGCGGCATGATGCTGTGCATCCTGATTGAAGTATTCAGCCGCAACGTGCTGAGCCTGCCGACCACCTGGGCCGAAGAGTCCTCACGGCTGCTGTGCGTATGGAGTGTTTTTCTGGGGGCGGCCAGCGCCTGGCGGCGGGGCGCGCATATTGTCATCAACGTGGTCGTGGATCGCCTTGCGGGCCGTGCCGAACACATCCTGCGCCTGATAACCGACGTGCTGTGCCTTTTCTTCCTTGCCTGCGTGTGGATCGGCACGCTTTTCATCATGAAAATCAGTTATCCTTCCAAAACCACGGCTCTTGAGATCAGTATCAGCTACTTTTATCTGGGCCTGTTTGTGGGCGTCAGCGGCATGCTCGTCTTCCAGCTGCAAAACACCTGGAAGCAGGTTCGTTCCCTGGCCGGCCGACGCGAGTGCTTAGTGGAGAAACAATAGCTCCATGGATATGCTGATCCTGTTTATCGGGTTGCTGCTTTTCTTTTTCATTATCGGCGTGCCGGTTGCCGTTGCCATCGGGCTGACTTGCATGGCGGTGTTGTGGGTCGAAAACAGCTTTATCAGTATACCCCTGAGCCTTTTCCCACTCAAAATGATGCACGGTGTCAACAGCTTTCCCATTTTGGCGATTCCCTTTTTCATTCTGGCGGCCAACGTGATGAACAAGGGCAGCGTGACGCCGCGCATCTTTGATTTCGCCAATGGACTGGTGGGGCACCTGCGCGGCGGTTTGGGGCACGTCAATGTACTGGCCAGCATGATCTTTGCCGGTATGTCCGGCACGGCCGTGGCCGATGCGGCCGGTCTCGGCAGCCTCGAAATCCGGGCCATGCAGGACCAGGGCTATCCCCTGGACTACAGCACGGGCATCACCGGCGCATCTTCGGTGATCGGCCCCATCATCCCGCCCAGCGTGGCCATGGTGATTTACGGCTGGCTGGGAGACGTCAGCGTGGGGGCGCTTTTTATCGCCGGCGTGATTCCCGGAATCCTGCTGGGTGGCAGCCTGATGCTCAGCACCTACCTGCTTTCTTTTCGCATCTCCATGCCGATTCAGCCGCGGCTGCCGCTGAAAGAGGTGCTGCGGCTGTCCCGACGGGCACTGCTGTCGCTGATGACGCCGGTCATCATCGTCGGCGGCATCTGGTCGGGCATCTTCACCCCCACCGAGTCCGGAGTGGTGGCCAGTGCCTATGCCATGGTGCTGGGGCTCTTGATCTACCGGGACATTTCTCTCCAGGATCTGCGGGAAGTTTTCTATACGACCATCGAGTTTACCGCCATCGTACTGTTTATCATTTCCATCGCCGTTTTGTATGGCTGGCTGCTGGTGCGTCTGCAAATTCCCCTTACCCTGGCAGGACTGGTGATGCACCTGTCCAACGATACCACCATTCTGCTGCTGCTGATCACGCTCTTTTTTCTGGTGGTGGGCTGTTTCATGTCGGTCATCGAATCGGTGCTGATCTTTACGCCGGTGATGGTGCCGATGATCAAGGTGCTGGGGATCGATCCGCTGTTTTTCGGGGTGCTGATGGTGATCTCGCTTTCCGTGGGCGTGATCACGCCGCCTTTCGGCAACGTGATTTACGTCCTGGTGGGTATTACGCGGATGCCTTTCGAAAAGGTGGTGCGGTCGCTGCTGCCCTTTCTGATCCCGATCATTCTCGTGATTGTGGTGCTGGTGCTTTTCCCGCAGGTCGTGTTGGTATTGCCGCAGATGATGTCCGGGTAGAGGGGAAGGGCCGCCGCCGGGTGGTCAGGAGGCGTCATCGATGGAAGTGATGTTTTTATAGATGTAACGGTCCCCGCGGAAGTACATGTGGGTGACTTCCACCGGTGCACCGCGGCTGTCAGAGTAGATGTTGGTGATGAAGAAAAGCGGTGCGCCGAAATCCACCTCCAGCACGCCGGCCACGTCCATATCGGCGCAGGTGGCCTCCACCTGCTGTTCGATCCTGACGATGGCGATGCCGCTCTTTTGCTGAAAAACTTCGATAAAGCGCCTTTTGACAAAATCCATCGGCGCAACATCCCTCAGCAGGCCCGGCGGAACGTAATTGATATAGTAGGAAATGGGCTCCGATTTCAGGCTGCGGACGCGCTGCATGCGCCAGATGTCACTGCCGGGCGTACGCTGCAGCTGCTTGGCCACGCGCTGCGGGCAGGCCGTGGTCTCCGTGCCGAGAACGGTGACGGCCAGTTTCTGGCTGCGGCTTAAGGCCGAGTCGACCCAGTCTTTGAAGTTGCCGGTGATTTTCAACGGGATGCGCGAATCTTCCAGTGGCAGGACACGCGTACCTACGCCGCGTCGGCGAACCACCAGACCCTGGCTGACCAGCAAGGACATGGCTCTGCGGATGGTGATGTTGCTGACGCCAAAGGCGCGGGCAAGGTCCCTGTCGGAAGGCAGCAGTTCACCGGGCGGATACTGTTGGGATTCGATGCGCGCTTTCAGGGTTTCGGCGACCTGGTAATAATAGGCAACGGTGTTTTCGCGGTCCACGATGTCCGGCCTTTTGCTGCGGGTTATTCCACGCTCAGGTTTTCAAGGTAAGCCTTGAGTGCATTTCGCTTCTCGGCGATCTGGCGGTCGAGCGCGGCGATTTTGCCCCGGATGCTCTCGATGCGGTCTTCCTGGGTGCTCAGCTTTGCCAGATAGCGCCTGCCCAGTTCGGAAGCTGTCCCCACCGTCCGAATATTCTTGCGCAGGCGGTCCTGGTCCCGGGAGATGGCCTGCAGGCGATCGTTCTGATCCGTTCGTTTGGCCTTCAGCGACACCAGTGTGCGCTTGAGCGTCGCCAGGGTTTTGAAAGTTTTGCGTACGGCGGGTGAAATTTCGCTGTTTGAGGAATAGACCAGCAGCTGCGCCAGGGTCATGTCCAGCAATCCGAGGCGCTGCAGCCGGATCTGTTCTTCTCTCACCGTGAGCGTTGTTTTCTCGCCCGGCGCCAGCGCCTTTTCGAAGCGGTAGAAACGGGCGCTCTTTTCGGCATAATGCTGCGGGGCCGTCAGTTTGCGCCGGCCATTGAAAGGGTGCTCCACAACTACCCGGCGCGGTTTTGGCGATTTGTTCTCCATGTGGTAGGCATACTGAAAGACGCTCAGATGCTTCTCTTCGAGGATGCCGTCTACGATTTTCAAAACGGCCCGGCGGGTTTCGGTTTTCACGGTTGCATCGACCAGCACTTCCAGGTCGACACCGTAGGTCAGCAGCCGTCGGTCGCCGGGAACCAGGCTACCGAGGCGCGCATCGCCGGCATAGGTCCCTTGGGCGTATACGGTTACCGGTCCCGCGGCCAGCGTAAAGCCGGTGTTATTGCGCAGCCAGACCCCGTTTAAGGGATGCCGCGGCAGCACCGCGCGGTTGTATACGGATACGCGCTGTGCGGCAATGGGGCGGTTGACGATGGGGATAAGGGCGCTTTGATGCCGTGCCAGGGCCACCGGCTGTTGGACGGCGAAATAGAACAGTTCGCCGGTGGTGCCGGTGTCGACGGCAGACGAAACGCCGCTGCCCATGGCCGGCGGCACCTCTTTTTCAGCCGGTGCGGCCAACTTGTCGGAGACACCGCCTGCAAGGGCCTGGCGGTATTCCATCCTGGCCGCCGGTTGCAGCGCCTTGCGAACGGCCGCCTTACTGCGTATGCGGGTATCTGGTGCCGGCATGCCCGATGCGTACTGCCGGGGCCTCAGAGCCGCATAGTCCCGTGGCCTGACCACCGGCCTGGACCGGTAGAGCGGCGTGTAAAGATCCTGAATAAAGGAGATGGGGCGGCCGGAAACCAGCACGAGATGCACATTGTGCCAGTCGCTGTCCGAACTGTTTTCCACGATGGCCCAACCCTGCATAAAGAAGTCCTTGTCGCGCATGTCCAGGCGATAGCTCGTTTTCCAGACCGGGGTTTCGATGAGATAGGCAATGCGCACCCGCCGGGGGCCCTGCCCGCGAAACCGGATCTGTACCGGCTTGCCGGTCCGGTCTGTGGCGCCTGCCAGCATTTCCAGAGCACGGTTCAAGTCGGCGTTGAGTTTCGCGTTATCCAGCTGCAGGCGGGAAATGGCGCCCAGCGGGATTGCCTTGAAACCGTTGCGGGTGTCCAGGTTCAGCGTGAATGTCTCAAATTCCGAGGTTCCGGCGGCCACGGTTGTCTTTTGGAGGCGGCGCTCCACGCTCAGTATTCTGCCCGCGACCAGATCCGGCGCCCAGACACGCACGGCTGCCCCGCGTATCTGCTTCAGCAGGCCGGCGAGCGGGGGGTTGCCGGACAGGTCAACGGCAAAGCGTTGCAACGCCCGCGTCAGCGGCTCCTTGGAGGGATAGATGATGCCGTCCACACTGCCGCCGTCCAGATCGTTGACCACCATCGATTTCAGCACATCGTTCATCTGGTCGGCGCTGAAATGCAGTGTCACGACATCATCGCCGGTGATGCGGCCGCTGTGGATGAAATTGCCCACGCCGCTTGAGAAAAGCACCACGCGGGTAACGGGAAGCTCGGCTGCGGCAGTGCGGCCGGCCGACGATAGCAGGCCGCCCAGCGAGAAAATCACGAAAAGTACCGCCAAACGACGGCTGACAAGGTGTGCCGCTTTCATGGGCAGACTCCTTTGGGGGATGGTTTGCCCGAATCATGCCATAAAAGCGGTAGGTTGGCAAGCGTGATGCCGCAGGACGGCATCGACGGGCCGTGAGGCCGCCCCGAAGATCACCTGAAATTAAGCGGCGCCGGCCTTACGTTACATTTGATGATTTCATAATAAGTAAGTCCGGGCTGTTCGCTTGCGCAAGCCTTTTCGGAAGCTGGGCCGGCTTGCGGCAAATCCCGGGAACGCGTCGCCTTGCTCCTCAAACAGACTGGGATTTTAGTGCTAAACGATGCACAGCGCTTTTTACCGAAAAGTTTTGCAACCTGTTCAAAACCGACTTTTTACGGTGCGCCGCAGGTCTGAAAAAAAGGGCCGGCAACGCGGCCGGGGAGCCGGCGGTAGGATGAACCGGCCGAAAGGGCGAGTTCCTTTGAATGCCGAACCGCGCGGCACGAAATACGTGCCGCGCGAAAAGCCGTCATCCGGCAGGCCGGGTCGCAAGACGGCGCTAATCGTCCGACGAACCGGGCGTAAGGCGCATGTTGTCGATTAGGCGCGCCTTTCCCACTGTCACCGCCAGAGCCATGCGAACGGGCCGGTCGATGACCGTCATGTCCTCCAGCGTCTCGGGGTCGCAGATGGCGATGTAATCGATGTCGGTTTCGGGGTGCGCCGCGATGCGCTGCCGGCAGGCCCGGATAATGGCCGCGGCGCTGGTTTCCCCCCCGGCCACGCGCTCGGCGGCGTAGTAAAGCGACCGGTGCAGGCTCAGCGCCGCCCGGCGCTGTGCGGCGGTGGTCAGGTAAGCATTTCGCGAACTCATGGCCAGGCCGTCGGCTTCCCTGACCGTGGGGACTCCCACGATTTCGATGTCGAAATTCAGGTCGCGCACCAGGCGGCGCACCACCAGCAGCTGCTGGTAGTCCTTTTCGCCGAAAACGGCGATGTGCGGCTTGACGATGTTGAAAAGTTTGGTCACGATGGTGGCGACGCCCTGAAAGAAGTTGGGCCGCGACCTGCCGCACAGGTGCCGGGGCAGGGCTTCCAGGATTACGGCGGTTTGAAAGCGCTGGCCGAAAAGCGCTTCCCGTGCGGGCATGAAAAGCGTATCCACGGCCTCCTCTTGGCAGATGCGGATGTCCCGCTCGATATCCCGCGGGTAGGAGTCCAGGTCTTCGCCGGGGGAAAACTGCGTTGGATTGACGAAAACGCTGACCACCAGATAATCTCCGCGCCGTCGTGCCTCACGTATGAGTGCCGTATGCCCTCCGTGCAGGTAGCCCATGGTGGGCACAAAGGCGATGGTGCGGCCCTTCCGCCGCAGGATGTCGGATTCTTGCTGCATGGCGCTTACGCTTTCGATGATTTTCATGGCAGACACTTCCATTTGGCGATAAAATGTTTGCACAAGCCCTTCATTTTACAATGCTGGCCGGATGGGCGGGCAACGGTGCTGGTTCCCCATATCACATTCTGTGCCCCAGGCCAAAGGGCACTTTTTAAACGGAGCCTTTCCACGGGCAGGTCTTGACAGGCGCGGCAGGAGGGTGAAACACTGTTTTTGCGCGTGGGGAAATATCCAGCAGCGGTGCCGCAATTCCGGGCAGGCATACGGACATGAAGATGGTCTTTCACGCACCTGTGGGCGATGGCCGGCAGAAAAACATTTCGCGATTCATCCGCCGGGCGGCCCGCATGATTTTGTGCTGCAGCCTGGCCGTGCTGCTGACAGCGACCCTCGTGGGCGCGCGAAAAGCCATGCTCCAGGTGCATTTTATCGATGTGGGTTGCGCGGATGCCATTTTGATCAAGCTTCCCTACGGCCGCAATATGTTGATCGACGCCGGCGGCCGGCGGACTTCCCGTCCACTGGCGGCCTACCTGCGGGCACACGGCGTGCGCACCATCGAGCGCGCCATCGTTACCCATCCGCATGCAAACCATTTCGGCGGCTTTTTCCGGATCATCGAAGATTTTGAGGTCAGAGAAATGATCCTCGCTGCAGAGCGGGGAACGGATCCGGAATACGCAAAACTGGTCCGGCGGATCAGGGCCCGGGGAATTGTGATCCGCTGCCTGAGAAACACCTCCCTAACCGAAACCTTGGCGCAGCCCGGCCTGCATCTGACGATGCAAAGCATCCGGCGGCCGCATTTTACGGTCAATGACCGGGCCGTCACAACACGGCTGCAATATGGAAAAACGGGATTTTTGTTTTTGTCGGACGTGGGCCCAAAAGTGCAGAATATCATCATCGGGCATCTCAAAAGCCCGCAAACGATCCGCTGCGTGCAGATTCCGCATCACGGCGGGAAAATCAGCGCGCGCCTGGCCGAAACCTTTCGAGGGGCTGTTTTCGTCATCTCCACCGGCAAAAACCCCTACGGCCTGCCGCTGACGGCCACGCTGCACAGACTCCACGGGACGGTATGGCGCACCGATCGAGACGGCACGCTGGTGCTTGCAAGTGACGGGGAATCGATCACCGTAAAAAAATGAAAATTGTGGATCAGAACAACTTCACCGCGGGGTTTTACTGGCTGCTGGCGCTGGCCTGGGCGCTTGCGATTTACGGCACGTCCGCCCTGGTCTACGATGTCGTGGTTTTCATGATCCAAAACACGCCCTTTGGCCTGATCACCCTTTTGGCCGTCAGCGCCGGCCTGGCCTTCCTGGCGGCCCTGGCAATGCACCACCTGGATTTGCACAATCCATGGATGTACGTCTGCATCGGCGCACTGGTGGGGCTGTATGTTTGTGCGCTGAATCTCATACGGTTTCCGGCGGAGCGGATACATCTGATCGAGTACGGTCTGCTGGCCTTTCTGATCTGCCGGGCGTTGCGCTTTCGTTGTTCTTTGCGTGTCGCCCTGCCGGTGGCTTTGGGGATCACCATCGCACTGGGATGGATCGACGAGGTCATTCAGTATTTCGAACCCAGCCGGCATTACCAGAACAGTGACGTGGTGCTCAATGCCGTCAGCGCCGCTCTGGCGCTGTGCTGGGTGGTGATTTTCAGCCGCTTTCGCAAAGAGGCATAAGGGCCCCGGAAAAAATAAAATCCCCATTCTGACTTGTCTTTTGGCCCGGCTACGGCGTTGCGTCGATGGTCCCATACAACCAGTATGAAACAACCGCCGCGCCTTGTAGCCGAACCAAAATCCGGCGTGATATCTGTGGATTTATTTCTTTCCGTGGCCCTAACGTGCCGAAAATCGCCGGCGGCGGGTTGCGGCCGGAGGGCCTACAGCGTATATGCAGGGACAATGACATGCGCATCCTGATCGTTGAAGATGATACCAAAACCGCTGATTTTATCACCAGCGGGCTTACGCGCGAGGGCTTTGAAGTCACGCGGTGCGCGGACGGACAGGCCGGTCTGCAGTTTCTTTTGCAGCAATCTTTTGATGCCGCCATCCTGGACATCATGCTGCCCGGTCTCGATGGCCTGGCACTGATCGAACGCTTGCGGGGTGCCGGAGTTGCTACGCCGGTCCTGTTTTTGAGCGCCCGAAAAAGTGTGCAGGACCGCATCGCCGGCCTGCAGGCCGGTGGGGACGACTACCTGGTCAAGCCGTTCTCTTTTGCCGAACTCGTGGCGCGTTTGCGGGCCCTGCTGCGCCGCGGGCAGCGTCCGGCCGAGCCGACGGTGCTGCAGTTGGCCGACCTGGTGATGAATGTCATTGCGCACAACGTGACCCGCGCCGGACAGGAAATTGATCTCCAGCAGCGCGAGTTCGCCCTGCTGGAGTACCTGTTGCGCCACGCGGGTCGGGTGGTCTCCAAGACCATGATCCTCGAGCACGTCTGGGGCTATGACTTCGATCCCCAGACCAATGTGGTCGAAGCCCGCATCTGCCGGTTGCGCGATAAGATCGATCACGGCTTCGATCCCCCCCTAATTCACACGGTTCGCGGCGTGGGCTACGTGGCCAGGGAGCGCCGCTGATGTTGCGCACCGTTTCCCAGCGCCTGACGCTCTGGTACAGCCTGCTGTTTGCGATTCTTGCGTTGGCCGCCTTTCTCTTTGTGTACGTGCAGCTTGCGGCGGGACTTGACCGGCAGACGGATGAGCGCCTGCAGGCCAAAGCACGCGAGTTTGCACGTACCTACCGCACGCGCGGGGCCCAGGGGCTGAAGATCGAGTTTGCCACCGAGGCCAACGGCGCCGGCAAACGGCGCGTGTTCTTCCGTCTTGTGGGGCCTGACGGCGGTCTGCGGGCGGCTTCCGACGAGCGTGCCTGGAAAAACCTGGTGGCCTCCTTAGCCCAGCACCCTGTTCGCAACATGCAAATTGAAACCCGGCACATTCCCGGGCGAGAGTCTGCCGTGCGCCTGCTCTCCAAACGCTTGAACGACGGCAGCGTCCTTCAGATTGCCACCACGATCGAAGAAAACCAGGATTTGCTGGAGGATTACCGCGAGACCTTCTCGACAGCCTTTTTTATATTGCTGGCCTGCGGTGGGCTGGGTGCCTATTTCATCTCACGCCGCGCCATGGCCGGCGTACGGCAGGTCACCGCTGCGGCCGCATCCATTGCCGCCGGACATCTCGATCAGCCGCTGCCGCCGGGCAACCACCGGGGGGCGGAAATCGAAGATCTGGCCGCCGCTTTTGCCACCATGCAGCGGCGCATCGCTGCCTTGATTGCCGAGCTTACGACGGTCATCGACAACGTGGCCCACGACCTGCGCATGCCGATCACGCGCATCCGCGGCATGGCCGAAACCACCCTGAGTGGAGAAAATAATCTGGCTGCCTTCCGCGACATGGCGGTTGCCGTCATCGAGGAGAGCGACCGGCTGGTGGCCATGGTCAACACGATCCTCGAACTGGCGCAAATCGATGCCGGCACACTGCCGTTGCCGGACGAAGTCGTCGATCTGGCGCAGGTGGTCCGCGAAGCCGCGGAACTGTTTTTGCCGGCCGGCGAAGACCGCGGGATCGATCTGCAATGGCAGGTTCCAACTGAACCGCTTTTCATCCGCGGCGATGTCCGCGGTATGCAGCGCGTCGTGGCCAACCTGCTGGACAACGCCGTCAAGTACACGCCGGCCGGCGGCAGGGTCGATTTGCAGGTGTCCGCCTCTGCCGACGAAGTCACGCTCATGGTCAGCGATTCGGGTGTGGGGATCGACGAAGATGCCATGCGGCACGTCTTCGACCGCTTCTACCGCGGCGATGCCAGTCGCTCCACCCCCGGCAGCGGCCTGGGCCTGAGTCTGGCGCGTGCCATCGTAACGGCCCACCACGGTCGCATTACCGTTACCAGCCAACCCAACATGGGCAGCCGTTTTCTGGTGGCCCTGCCGCGTATCACGCCTCCCGCCGGGTAAACATCCAGATCCGGTACAACAGTGCCAAAATCCAATTTGCCACCGCCACAGGCAATCTTTCGAGATGACCAAAAGATAATCTTGCGGTCATCTTGCGGTCATCTTCGTGTGCTATGCTCTGTATTCAAACTATAGCAGCAGCATGAACGCACTGCGATCTCTTGAGCGGAGGAAACCATGACCGACACGCTGAATATCGACCTGTTTCGCTGGATACATGCCGGTGCCGGCACGCATCCGGCATGGGATCTGCTGGCCGTTGTCTTTGCCAGGGGTGCACCGTATGCCGTGATCGTTCTGCTGGCGCTTTTCTGGCTGACTTGCGAGCGTTTCCAGAAACCGGCAATCCTGGAAGCGGTTCTGGTCGTGGCTGTCGGCCTGTTGATCAACCAGGCCATCGGCCTGTTTTACACCCATCCGCGGCCGTTTATGATCGGTCTCTGCCGGCCGCTGATCCCGCATGCGCCGGAAACCTCGTTTCCCAGCGATCATGCCACGCTGCTCTTTGCCGCGGCCCTGTCGCTGCTGTCACGGCCCCTGTGGCGTCGGCAGGGAATGCTCCTGCTGGCCCTGGCCCTGGCCGGCAGCTGGGCCCGGGTGTACACCGGGCTGCACTTCCCCTTTGACATTGCCGGGTCCCTGGCGGTGGCGGTAGTCAGTTTCGTCCTGCTGACGCGGCTGCGCCCGCGGCTGATGCCGGCTTACGAACGTCTGGTTGGAATGCTCGATGTCTTCCCCGGCCGGCGGGAGGTTTGACGATCGGCGTTGTTGGGAACATTTTGGATAATAGAGGCGATTGGCCAACGGGAATGGACAGATGAAAAAAGTGGGCAATATTGCGGCCGCCTATTTCCGGCGCCGCACCTGGCTCCGGCTGGCGCTGATCATCGTTACCCTGTGTTTAGGGGGATATTTCGAAATCTCGGATTTTTTCCCCATTAAAGCGCATGACCTGAACTATCATGCCATGCAGGAGATCCAGAAACGCGCCCACGGCTTGCCTTTTTGCTTTGCTTTCCTGGGCGACAACAAAAACAGTCCGATTTTCAATACGCTGGTGAAAAGGCTCAACCACGATCCCAAGCTCGATTTTGCAATATTAGCGGGAGACACGGTGCTCTACCCCACCCGGGAGACTTACGAATCTTTCTTAACCCAGCTGAATAGTATCCAGATCCCGACCCTGGTGCTGCCGGGCAATCACGATGTGGCTTTTGAAGACATGGATTTTTACTACAAGATTTTCGGACGGTTTTATTATGCCTTTGAGCTGGGCGGTGCCAAGTTCATTCTGCTCGACGACAGCAATGAAACCGGCCTCGGTGACCAGCAAACCGCCTGGCTCGAAAGGCAGCTCAAGGACGGTCTGCACGATAGATACCGTTTTGTGTTCATGCACGTTCCGCTGTGGGACCCGCGCGACGACAACCGCGCCGGCATCCGTTACGCCCACAGCCTCAGGGATGCGGACACGGCCCGCCAGCTTGAGGACCTGTTCGTCAAGTACAAGATCAGCGTGCTTTTCTGCTCTCACATCCATGCCTTTTACGAGACCACGCAGCGCGGGCTGAAAACGATCATCAGCGGCGGGGCCGGCGCGGAACTGGTGGGCAGCGACCCCAAGCATACCTTTTATCACTATGTGCGGGTCACGGTTTCGGATCAGGGTGTGCATACCGAGGTCGTTCCGGTCGGCCACAAAACACCCTTTGAAGGCATCAAGAAATACCTCAACATTGCCGGGCTGTATGTGCGTACGCTGGGTAAGATCTATGCCGGCCAGATCCTTTTGGCACTGTTTATTCTGGTACTTGCCACGGACGGCCTGCTCGAATTTCTCTACCACAAAAAGCAGCAGCGCATGCGGCCGGCGGATTTCACCGCCCGGCCTGCCGGGAAAGGGCCCGGCGCATGAAAAAGAAACGCATCCTTTTTTTGATTTCCGATACCGGCGGCGGGCACCGCGCCGCGGCCAATGCCATCGCAGAGGCCATCGAATACCGATACCCCGGCTGCTATGCAGTAATCATTAGCGACATCTGGAAAAACCACATGCCCTGGCCGTTTTGCAAACTGCCCGGCACCTACGGCTGGCTCAGCGGGGCCGGCAAACCGGTCTGGCAGGTCCTCTGGAAACTGACCGCCCACGTGCATCTGCCACGCTTCTTTTTCGGGATGATCTTTCCGTTGGTGAAAAACCCCATGGCCCGCCACCTGATCGCCCTGCGGCCGCACCTGGTGGTATCCCTGCATCCGGTCATGAATCATTTGGGCGTAAAATGGGTGAAAGCCGCCGCGCTGGACGCACCTTTCGTGACCGTGGTCACGGACATGGTCAGCCTCCATCCTTTCTGGATCTGCGCGGAAGTGGACCACTTAATCGTGCCCACGCAAGCGGCCCGCCAACAGGCCCTGCAATATGGCATGCCGGCCGAAAAGCTGGCTGTTTACGGTCAGCCGATCAGCCTGAAATTTATGCAGCTGAGCGGCCACCGCCGGGAATATCGCCGCCGGCTGGGACTGGCGGCGGACATACCGGCGGTGCTGGTGGTCGGCGGGGGAGAGGGTACCGGGCGGATTTACCGCATTGCCCGCCGGATCGCCGTAAGCCGGCTGCAGGCTCAGCTGCTGGTGGTCAGCGGCCGCAACCGCGCGCTGAAAGAACAGCTGGAAAAAGTCTGCTGGGAAATCCCGACCCGAGTTTACGGCTTCGCGGAAAACATGCCGCAACTAATGGGAGCCGCCGATGTTCTGGTAACCAAGGCGGGTCCGGGTACGATCAGCGAAGCCTTTGTTGCCGGTCTGCCGCAGGTTTTGTGCGACTACGTACCGGGTCAGGAAACCGGCAACGTCGACTATGTCCAGGATCAGCATGCCGGCATTTACGCGCCGCAGCCGGAGGATATCGCCCGCATCCTGTCGGACTGGCTGACCCCCGGCAATGCGGCCTTTCAGGCCATGGCCGGCAATGCCGCCCGCCTGGCGCGTCCGCAGGCGGCGCTGGACATCGCCGCCGACCTGGTCAGCCGGGTGTAAGCAGGAAGATGGATATGCTGCATGCGATGCTCGAAGCCGTTGCCAGTGGCACGATTATTACTCATCTGGGGTTTGCCAGCTATATGCTTGTATTTACCCTGGTGCTGATCGAAGGGCCGGCCACTACCCTGGCAGCGGCGGCTCTGGCAGGGGCCGGCCGCCTGGATCTCTGGGGTGTCTTTTTCGCTGCCAGTGCCGGTAACCTGACCGCCGACGGGCTCTGGTATCTGATCGGATATGCCGGCCGCCTGGATGCGGTTCGAAAACGCCTGCCGGGGTTTACGCGCTTCGATGCCCGGATCCGGGCGCTGGAAAAACGGCTGCAAAAAGACGGGGTCAAGCTGCTGGTGATCAGCAAACTTTCCTTTGGCATCGCGGCCATCCCGGTGCTGATTGCCGCCGGCCTGGCGAAAGTGTCCTGGCGGCGCATCCTGGCGGCGGCCGGCAGCTGCCAGGTGCTTTTGGGCGGCGCTCTGGTGGCGGCCGGTTATTTCATGGGAAAGTCCGCCGTACGCCACCGGTTGGGGCTGGAGGCCGCCCTGTTTTTCGGCGGGCTTTTGTTGTTGACGCTGGCGATGGTGGTGCACCGCTATGTGGCCGTGCCGGGCGGCAATTGCAACCTTAAAGAACAGGCAGGCAAGTCATGAAAATCCTTCTGGCCGGCCAGGCTTTCTACCGCAAAGACAACGGCCAAGCCACCTTTACGGTGAGTCTGGCCGAAGGGTTGGCCCGCTCCGGTCACCAGGTGGCTGTGCTGGCGCCAAAGGTGTTTGGCCCTGGCACCATCCGTAAAAATGGTTTGGATGTTCACCGGGTGACGGCCCTCAACCTGGGCCATAATGCCAACGTGAGCGCTTTTTCCGGACGGCGCATCGAGAAGGTGTTGGAAACCCTGCAGCCCGACTTGGTCCACATCCAGGACCATTATTTTATCAGCCGCAGCGTCTGGCGAAAAGCGCGCCGCCGGAACATTCCAGTGGTGGGCACCAACCATTTTCTGCCGGACAACCTGACCGACAACGTGCATCTTGCCGGCTTCCTGCGGCCCATGGTTCAGCGGCTGCTATGGCGCAACATGCTGGGCCTGTTCAACCGTCTCGACGGGGTTGCCGCGCCCACCCCTACGGCGGCTTTGATTTTAGAGCAGGCCGGCTGTCGGGTCCCCGTCGAGGCCATCTCCAACGGTGTCGATATCCAGCACTTCCAACCGCGGCCAGCAGCCGACCGGCGACACCTGCGATGGCGATACGGCATCGATCCTTCACGCTCGGTTTTTTTGTACGTCGGACGGGTGGACCGTGAAAAGGGCCTGGATGTTCTGCTAAAAGCGGCCATACACCTGGCGGACCAGCCGCTGCAGATCGTCATTTGCGGCAAAGGTCGTTTTTTAAGCGCCTTGAAACACATGCGCAAGGATCTGGGCCTGAAGGAAAGGGTCATTTTGACCGGGTACGTGCCTGATGACGACCTGCCGCTGCTCTATAACAGTGCCGATGTCTTTGTCATGCCCGGCGCAGCCGAGCTGCAGTCCATTGCTACCCTGGAGGCCATGGCCAGCGGCCGGCCGGTGCTGGCCGCCGATGCCTGCGCCTTGCCGGAACTGGTCCGCCCCGGCGTCAACGGTCTCTTGTTTCAACCCGGCAGCAGCACTGGTGCCGAGCGCTGCATACGCGACATGCTTTCCCTGGCACCCAACTGGCCTGCGATGGGGCGCGCCAGCCGGCGGCGGGCCGAGCAGCACGCCCTCGGAGAAACCCTGCGCCGCTATACAACATGGTACGAGAAAATCATCCGGCAGCATCGGGCCAAGGGGAAATCGGACGCAGCCCGAAGCGGGCTCCGAGATGGGGCGTGTGGGATACCGAAGTTTTAAAAAAAGTCGCCGCAAGGGCCATACCCTAACACATGCTTGATCGCTTCCTACACAGTCTGCTGCCCACGGTGCAGCATTTTCAGGTGTTGGGCTACTGGATGGCTCTGTTGGCGGCCCTGCTGGAGACAGCCATGGGTATCGGGCTGATTCTGCCCGGATCCACCTTCATCCTGCTGCTCGGGGCCCTGGCCGCCCAGGGGGCGTTTGATTTCGGCGACCTGCTGTGGTTTGCCGTTGCCGGCGCGGTCATCGGCGACAATCTCAATTACTACCTGGGTGCAAAGTTCGGCTCCCGCTGGATAAGAGAGGGCGTCTGGTTCTTAAAACCGGAGCACCTTTCCAAAGCGCACGTTTTTTTCGACGCGCATGGGGCCAAGAGTGTGTTTCTAGGGCGCTTTATTCCCAGCGTCAAGGAGGTGGCGCCCTTTATCGCCGGCTCGGTGGGCATGCGGCAGCGCACGTTCTTTGTGTGGAACGTGCTCGGCGCCGTGGGCTGGGGCCTGCAGTGGGTGGGCGCGGGCTATCTTTTTGCGCGCTCTCTGAATCTGGCCCGCATCTGGCTTTCGCGCGCCGGCTTCATGTTCGCCGCCCTGCTGGCCTGTTTTCTGGTTTTCTCCCTGATCAAACGCTTTGTCAAAAAGCGCGGGCCCTACTTCTTTTCGCTGGCCGCCTCCCTGTGGCATTCGGTGGCGGCTGCCGTTTTGCAGAATTCGGAAGTGCGCAAAATTGCCTCCCGCCATCCACTGTTTTTCGCCTTTGTCAAGAAACGCTTTGACACGCATACGCTTTTTGGCTTTCCGGCAACCGTTTTGACGCTGACCTTCGGATATGTGCTGATCCTCTTTGGCGGCATCATCGAAGATGTGGTCACCGCCGATGTCATCGTGACGGCCGATGTTCGCATTGAACACCTGCTGGCGGTGTTCCGCAATCCGGTACTCACCAAGACCTTTTTCTGGATCACGCTGCTGGGCAAATGGCAGGTGGTCACCGTGTTCCTGCTGGCTGCCGTGGCGCTTTTGTGGATGCAGCGACACCGCATCTACATTTTGCCGCTGCTGACGGCTGTCGCGGGCAGTCAAGTGTTTACGCACCTGAGCAAACACATCTTTCATCGTCCGCGTCCCGTGGTTGCGATGTACGCCGAACACTCTTTTTCCTTTCCCAGCGGGCATGCCACCATCGCCGTGGCTTTCTATGGGTTTCTCACTTACATTCTCATGCGCGCGGCCAAAAGATGGGAAATTCGCGTTAACGTCTGCTTCGCGGGCCTGGCCGTCGTACTGCTGATTGGTTTCAGCCGGCTCTACCTGGGCGTGCACTACTTAAGTGATGTCTGGGGCGGCTACCTGGTGGGTGCGCTGTGGCTCATCGCCGGCATCAGCCTCTCCGAGTGGCTGCGCGCCCGGCAGGCGCAAATGCCAAAAGCATCGCCAAAAGTGAAAACCCGCTGGCTCTCAGCCGGTATACTGATCGCAGCGCTGGTTTTTTACACGGACTTTGCCGTGCGCTACGCTCCCCCGCCGGCCAGGCCTGCAGCACCGCCAAGCGTCGTTGTCCACCGGGTACAGATGATTTTTGCGGACAACCACCTGCAATACACCGAAACCATTGTCGGTCAAAAGCGCAGGCCTATCTGTGTTGTCGTAGCCGCCGCAAACGATTCGGGGCTCATCCGCGCCCTGGAGGAAGCTGGCTGGAACCTGGCGGATGATATCAGCTTTGCCGCTGTGCTGAAAATGGCAAAGCTTTCCCTGCTTGAGCGGCCCTATCCCACTGCACCGGTCAGTCCGTCCTTCTGGGATACGCGCGTCAACGATTTTGCCTTTCGCAGGGCCGGAGATACCGGCACGGATCACCGCCGTCATTTTACACGCTTCTGGAAAACCCGCTACGTTACCCCGGCCGGGCGGCATTTTTATGTGGGCACAGTCAGTGTGCACAGGAATTTCTTTAAACGTATGACGAACAACAAAACATTGGATGCCAATCGAGAACGTGACCTTCTCGTGGCGGATCTGAAAAAAGCCAAAGCAGCATCCACAGTGGAAAAGCTGCGCCTTGCAGATCCCGCAATGGTTGAAAGCTTTCTGCACGGGCGGTTGTTTTGGGATGGAATTGTGGATGTAATTGCGCTACCCTGATAGCTAAGATGATTTCGTACCTGAATCTTGCATGAAAAAACATCAGAAATTCATATTGCATTAAATAACGATCTGTTTAAGGTGGACCCCAATGTCAAGACCACTTTTTACGTTTTTTAAGATGAGAAGTTATAGTTGATCTCCCTGCCGAGATAAAGGGGTTGGCCGAGCCGAGCGGAGCCCAGCGAAGCTCAGGCGAGGGGAAGCCAACCCGGCCCTTTGCGCAAACTCCATAACGCCTTCATGTTGCCGCATCATCAACTCGTCGATTGCACGCCCGCATGGGAACCGGCGGTCAGCCTATCTCTGAATACGTTCCTTCCAGCCGGTTCGCGGGACGCGGCCTGCCGGTATATGCTTCGGGAAAACGAGTTCCACACGGTTCCAGCCGACGGAGTCGCTTTGCATGCGGACGGTGCCCCCGTGGAGTTCGACGATTCTCTTTACGATGGCAAGACCCAGGCCGGAGCCGCCGAACTGTGATGAACGCGATTTTTCCACGCGGTAGAATTGCTGGAATACGCGCTTCAGATCTTTTTCCGGAATACCCGGGCCCGAATTCGCCAGGGCCAAACGCCAGTTTTCTGCATTGCCGGCAAGTTCCAGTTCGATTCGGCCGTTTGCGCGGTTGTACTTCGCGGCATTGTCCAGCAGGTTGACCAGCATGCGCCGGATTTTGCGTACGTCGGCATCGATTTCGAGCTGCGGCGGGAGGTCGGTCTTCAGTCGAATGGCTTTTGCCGTAAAAACCGGCTCGTAATCCTGCAGCACGGAAGTGATGACCCCCGGCAGGTCCACGCGTTCAACGACCACCGTTTCCTTCAGCACCAGCGCGGAAAGCTCCAAAAGATTTTTGATCAGCTGGCTCATGCGGCGCAGGATATCCAGCTGCCGCCGCACCTGCTCTTTTGCCTGTGCCGGCAGTTCGGGCTGTTGCAGCAGGTCTTCGGTGGAAAGCTGCAACAGGGTCAGCGGGCTTTTCAGCTCGTGGGAGGCATTGGCGATAAATTCTTTCTGACGTTTGAAAGAATGCTGCAGGCGGTCGAACATGCGGTTGAGCGACTTAGAGAGGGTGTAGAGTTCGTCCCGGCTTGGCCCCAGGGGGATGCGCTGGTCCAGGGTCTGGTCGTCGATCTTGCTGGACAGGCGGTTGATGGTATTGATCGGTTGCAGAATTTTTCCGGCTACCCCGTAGCTCAGCAGTACGAGCAGCCCGGTGGCCACTGCAAGGCCCAGCACGAGCGTCCATACCAGGTCCGTGATTTCTTCGCTGAGTTTTTCGATGGGTTTGCCGATCTGCAGAATCGCCGGCCGGCCGGCCAGTGTCACTGAAAAAGCCTTCATGCGCAGGGCCAGCTCGTCATCATCCGCCGGGTCGTCATCGGTGCTCCGGTGCAAATAGATCTGGCTGACGGGCATGGATGTGTTGACAGTATAGGCCCGCTTTCGGTGATCCCCCATGGGGATCTGTATGCGGCGCGCCAGGGCCGACCGGAACAGGACCCTTTTGCGTTGGTCGTACAGCCGAATGTAATTGCGGCCTATATCGATCGGCAGTTCGAGGCCGGAGAAGTTCTTTTTTCCACCGCGCTGTATAGACTCCAGCTGCCGGATCACGGCCAGGGCCTCGTTGTTCAGCTCGGCATCGAGCAGTTCATAAGGCTGCTCCAGCATTTCGAAAAAGACGATGGCCGAAAAAACGAGGCTGACCAGCACACCGGTGAGGGTGATCCACAGGGTGATTTTATACCGGATTTTCATGGGTTAGTCGTCCCCGATGATAAAACCCACACCACGAATGGTCCGGATAATCTTTTTCTGCCCGCTGTCACCGATCTTGCGCCGCAGGTTCTTGATATGCACATCGATGAAGTTGGACATGGTGAAAGGATCGAATGCATCCCCCCAGACATGCTCGGACAAGGTGAAACGGGAGACGGCGCGGCCCTGATTGTAGAGCAGAAATTCGAGGATGGAAAACTCCTTGGGCGTCAGGTCGACCGGGCGATTGCCCTTGAACACCTGCCGTGTGCGCGTGTTCAGAGACACGCCCCCGGTGGCCAGCAGCGGATTTTTTTGTCGGCCGGTGCGTCGGAAGAGGGAGCGGATCCTGGCCAGCAGCTCGGCCATGGCGAAGGGCTTTCCCAGATAGTCGTCGGCCCCGTCGTCGAGCCCCTCGACCCGGTCTTCGACCGACGTTCGTGCGGTCAGCATGAGCACGGGTGTTTTCAGCCCGGCGGCCCGCATTTCCCGCAGTACGCTCAGACCGTCGCGTTCGGGCAGCATGATATCGAGCACGACCAGGTCGTAGACATGGTCGAACAGCTTGTCCAGAGCCGCCTCGCCGTCTTTTGCCGTAGCCACCATGTATTTTTGTTGGCTGAGCGTCCGGCGGATTTGCTCCAGCAGATCGGCGTCGTCATCCACCAGCAGAATTTTCATCACAGTCTCCCGGTTCAGGCGTGAAAGCATCACGGGTGCACCTTTCACATGTCTGCTATTCAATGGCAAGGGAAAAGACGCTTTGCCGGTTGCCTCGAGAAATAGCCGGTAGAGCCTTGAATGGGCTTGTACCTGCACGGCCCCCGGTGGTCGGCGGAATACGGTGGTGCACCGAAGCCGTCAGGGCGCCGATCTTCGTTGGATCAACGAATGAGGGCCGCCGTGTTCATGAATCGGACCACTTAGTCCACCACGCCGGAATAGTTGATAAACAGCAATATCAACAGGCAGGGGAGAAAGAAAAACGTGGTCAAAATTTTTTTCAGGCAGTTGATTGCTTCCATTTGAAACCTCTTTGGCCGGCGACCGTCGGTGCAATACAGGTGGAATAGTCCTGCTGGTTGAGCAAGTGGTCAATTTGGAAAAAGCGGTCGCAGAGAGCTTCTGCGCCGAACAGAATGACAAACCCTCCCAGGATTGCATGCCGGGTCAGTCTGCCAAGGAGAATCAAAAGCGACCACAGTGCCCGATCCAAAAAGCGCCTGGTGCATGCCCACAGGCGGTTTGTCTGGGGCATGGAATTTTCGGGGGCGCCTCTCTTTGCTGAAACAGTGATTCGGGCGGGGGCAAACAGGTCGTCGTGCAGGATGATTCTGGCCCAGGACACCGAGCTGTTGATGCAGCACGCCATGATGCGGATGCGTTTCTCCTGCTCCAAATTCGCCGCCGTTTTGTCGATTGATGTTCAAAGCAAACAGCCTGGTTTGCAATATGTACAACGGCTGCATGAAGGAACCATGAAGCCTTGCCGCTGTCCATGTTGTGATTTTCAGGCATGCCGAACCGCAACCGAAACACGCCGGGCCGATCTCGGGCGGCCGGCGGGCTGAATTTGGGCAGCGATGGTGTGTCAGCCGGCGCAGAGCGTTCCCTGAGATAGCTCATGTCGCTTTGGGGGTGTTTCATTTTCGGGCCGGTCATCCGGCCGTGAGGTTATTCATTGTTTCTTCATCATTTTTTGGGTATAAAACAAATTTTACTTCTTTTCATACAGCCCGTTTCATGACCTGGTAACCAAAAGGCCTTTTGCGCATGCAGCTTTCCGTCGTGATTCCGGTACACAACGAGGCGCAAAACATTGCTGCGCTGTGCCGCGAAATCTGTGCCGCCCTTGAAAAGCGGCATGTCTATGAAATCATCGTCGTTGATGATGGCAGCTCCGACCAGACTCCGGCCGTTCTCGGTCGGCTTGAGCGCGAGTTTGGCGTGATGCGCACGCTCCGCCATCGCAAACGCTACGGCCAGAGCAGCGCGCTGTGCAGCGGCATCCGGCATGCAAGCTATGGCGTGGTGGTCACCCTGGACGGAGACGGGCAGAACGATCCGCGGGACATCGAACACCTGCTGGAGGTTTTCCACGCAACCCGTCCGAATTCGGCACCCGTCGTGGTGACCGGCTTTCGGCGGCACCGACACGACAATGCCTGGCGGCGGTTTTCCTCGAAGGTGGCCAACGCCGTACGCAGCCGCCTGTTGAAGGATCGGACGCCGGACACGGGGTGCGGTCTGAAGGTGCTGCCGCGCGACCTTTTTCTTACGTTGCCGCGATTTGACCACATGCACCGCTTTCTGCCGGCGCTGGCCAAACAGGCCGGCGCCATGGTTGTTTCGGTGGAGGTCAGCCATCGGCCGCGCCGGCACGGGCGTTCCCATTACGGCACCCTGGACCGCTTGGGCACCGGCCTGGCCGACCTGGCCGGTGTCATGTGGCTGGCCCGGAGGACCATGAATCCACAACTTGAAAGGATGGACAGACGCCATGAACCATGATGTGCTGTGGATGGCCATCGGTTTTACCGGACAGGGCCTGTTTTCCGCGCGGTTCCTGGTACAATGGATCTCGACGGAACGCAAAAAGAGCAGCGTGATCCCCATAGCCTTCTGGTACCTGAGCATTGCCGGCGGGGTCACGCTGCTGAGTTACGCCATCTACCGAAAAGATCCGGTGTTTATCCTCGGCCAAGCCACCGGTGTTTTTATTTACTTGAGAAATCTGCATTTCATCCGGCTCGACAGGAGCAGGCGTGCCCAGCCGGGTGACTGAGGCGCGCTGGACAGCCGGTTGGGTGATTCTCTGGCTGATGCTGGCACTGGTGGCGCTGATCACCCGCCCGGTTCTGCCCATCGATGAGACCCGCTACCTCTCGGTGGCCTGGGAGATGTGGCACGGCGGTCATTTTCTGGTGCCGCACGTCAACGGCCTGCCATACAGCCACAAACCGCCGTTGCTGTTCTGGCTGATTCACCTGGGATGGGTGCTGTGGGGTGTCAACGCCTTCAGTGCCCGAATGACGGCGCCTGTCTTCGGGCTGCTGGGCCTGTTCTTGACAGTTCATCTTGCCGGCCGCCTGTGGCCGGCGCAGCACAGCGTTGCCCGCCATGCGCCTTTCGTGCTGCTGGGCCTGCCGCTGTGGGCTGTTTTCGGCACGCTGACGATGTTCGACCTGCCCCTGGCTTTTTTTGTCTTGCTGGGCGCCGTCGGATTTCTTATGGCGTCCGGGGAAAGCGTTGTCTCCGGTTGGGCTCTGGCGGGAATCGCCATGGGTGCCGGCCTGCTGACCAAGGGGCCGGTGATTCTGCTGCATCTGCTGCCACTGGGCCTGTTGGCGCCCTGGTGGATGCAGTCCGGTTGCCGCGGCCTTGAGCGTTGGAGGTGGTATGCCGGGCTGCTGATCGCCCTGTTGATTGCCCTGACCGTGGCGCTCGCCTGGGCCCTGCCGGCCGCCGATTCCGGCGGGGCGGCTTATGCCCAGGCAATTTTATGGCATCAGACCGCCGGGCGCATGGTCCGGTCTTTCGCCCACAGCCGGCCGGTCTGGTGGTACGCCACCCTGCTGCCGTTGGTGCTGTTCCCCTGGTGCTTCGAGATGCCGCTGTGGCGTCGGGTGCGCCGGATGCGCTTGGATCCGGGGTCCCGTTTCTGTCTGAGCTGGGCGCTGCCGCCGTTGCTGCTGCTGTCGCTGGTCAGCGGTAAGCAGATTCACTACCTGATCCCGCTGTTACCGCCGGTGGCGCTGCTCTTTGCCAGAGGAATGGCGGCGCTGCCCTGGCCGGCCGCCGGCAGAAGGCTGTGGCCCGTGGCTTTTCTCTTCATGCTGGCGGGTATTGCGCTGCTGGCCCTGCCCGGCCTGCCCATCGATGCCGGCAGCCTGCCGGCGATGCGCAAGGGCATGCCGATCTGGGGCCTGTTGATGCTTGCCGGCGGCATCGTCCTGTTTCTGTGGAAAGCCAGGACCCGGACAGCCGCCGTAGCGGGCAGCTGTGCCGCTGTATCGGTTTTTATCGCTCTGATACATGTGGGGCCCTTGCGACGGGTGGAAAAGGCCTACGACATAGCGCCCATGTCTGCAAAAATTTCACGGCTGCAAACAGCCGGCCGCCAAATCGCCGTCTGGCCCGCAAAATACGCCGGTCAGTTTCAATTCGCCGGCCGACTGACACAACCGCTGGCGACTCCAAAAGACCGCACGGCCCTGCGGAAATGGACCAAACGCCATCCAGGCGGCTACGTGGTCCTGTTCACTTCCCAGAAAGTTTCGCTAGCACACGGTCTGCGCCCTGAATTCGCGCAGCCTTTCCGCAGGGGGCGTGTGGCGTTGTGGCGGGCAACGGTTCTGCAGCGGGCGCCTAAGGTGATCGACCGATTGTAGCGCCCGACGGGCTTTTATTTGTGGTTGCCCGCTGGTATAGGTATGGAGGGAAGAAACTGCCGGGCTTGTCATGCGGCGGGCAGCCGACGGTGACCATCTGACACAGGTAAGGGTTATTTTCCCATGGACCAGCCCAGAAATCTCCTGCGGCCCGCGATAAATGTCGGTCTGCTGGCGGCTTTTGCCGCCTTGCTGGCATGGTCCCTGACCGCCAGGATGAAAATGCAAAAGAGTTTTCTGGACGGCTCTTACTACATCATCCTGGTGCTGCTGGCATGGTGGGCCGCAAGAGGCTGCCAATATCTGCGTCTGCGGCAGGTTCGGCTTGCGCAGGTCACAAAACGCTACGGACTCGGCATCGTCATGGCCCTGGCCATGATCGTGATGGTCGCATCCAGCGTGCCGGTGGGCTTCAAGACCCTGAGCGATGAGACCAACCTGGTGTCGGTATCCCGGTCCCTGCTGGAGAACCGGGATTGCCGCAATGTCACCATGGCCGCCAACTTCTACGGCCGGATGCATACCCTCCGCTATAGCGTACCCCAGCGGCCGCTGGCCTTTCCCTTCCTGGTGCATCTGTACCACTTGGTGAGCGGGTACGACTACCGCAATGCTTTCCGGCTGAATCTCACCGTGCTGTTCGCTCTGCTTGCCGGGGTATACATTATCTTCTTTCGTCTGGCGGATCGTAGCACTGCTATCGCCGCCATGCTGCTCATCCTGAGCACGCCGCTGGTGCCCATTTTTGCCACCTCGGGCGGGTTCGACCTGTTAAACAGCGTTTTCCTGCTGTTTATTCTGCTGCTGGTGTTTATCCGCCTGAATGAAAGCCGCCGCGTTTTCTTTTCCTTTTTATGGCTGTCGCTGGTCGTGTTTGTCAATATCCGCTACGAATCCCTCCTGTTTGCGGCCGCCGTTGTTTGCCTGCTGGCTGTAATGGGCCGTATCGACTGGCCGACGCTACGGGCATGCTCCCCGGAGCTGTGCGCCACGCCGCTGTTTCTGCTGCCGACCATCTGGCAACGCCTGCTGACCATCAAATTCATTGGGTCCTTCGGGAGTGCCGCATTTTCCGTCAGCCACCTGACGGCGCATGCCGGGGCGTTTTTCAGGGGTCTGCTGGATTTCGGCTTTTATCTTCCATTTGCCAACCTGCTCCTATGGGGCGGTATTTTGAGCTATGCCTTCCTGGTTTTCTGGCTGGCCATAAACCGCGGCAGTCTGACGGTACGCTGCAAGCAATTCGCCGCGATATTCGCAACCCTTTTTGGGCTGAATTTTGGATTTTATCTTGCGTACTTCTGGGGCCGCTATGATCACCCGGCCACCGCCAGGCTGTTTCTGTTCGTCTCGATCATTCTGGCCATGGGTCCGCTGTGGCTGCGCTTGGTGAAGCCGGCGTGGCTGCCGGGTCCCCGGCTGCTGCTGGTTGCCGTGCTGCTGTTTGTGGCCTACTACCCGGTGGCCGTAAAAAGTGATTTTATCGAGACGCTGACGCTAAAGCGTCTTACCGGACAAGCCATGCGCTACCTGGCACCTTATGCCAAAATGGACGTTATGGTGGTCACCGAGCGTCCGGGGCAATACGTGGCCATGGGATACGGTGCGGTGAATTTCGCCTATGCGCGCAAACCCGCTTTTCGCCGTGCCGTTGAGAGGCATTTGTATCCATGCGTGATTGTACTGCAGAAGATCCGTTACAGTGACGGTCTTCCGGTTTCCCGGAACCGCTTGGCCCATGGGTTTTCGCTGACGGTAAAACGTGAAGTGCAGATCAGTGCGCGCTATTTCTTGCGCATATCAAAATTGAAATCCGCCGCCCGCAACGGGGTATCGGCCGGGCCGGTGGCGTTTTTCCCGTCTCATGCCGACGGGCACCTGCAGGCGGCTATCCGGCCGCATGGGCGGCGGCTTGTTTTTTCCAGAATGGCGACAGGCTCCGCAGACGCTCGATGATGGGGGGCAGTTTTTCGATGACGTAATCGATTTCGGCATCGGTGTTGTAAATGCTGAGGCTGAAGCGCACCGATCCGTGGGCCGAGGTGAACGGCACCCCCATGGCGCGCAACACGTGGGACGGCTCCAGCGAACCGGAGGTGCAGGCCGATCCCGACGAGGCGCAGATGCGGTGCCGGTCCATCAGCAGCAGAATGGCCTCGCCCTCCACGGACTCAAAGCCGATATTGGTGGTGTTGGGCAGACGGTGCTCGGGATCGCCGTTGACGGCCGATGCCGGAATGCTCGCCAGCAGGCCGGCTTCCAGCCGGTCCCGCAGTTTTCGAACGCGCGAGTTCTCGTCGTGCATGTGGCTTCCGGCCAGCTCGCAGGCTTTGCCCAGCGCAATGATGGAGGCCACGTTTTCCGTTCCCCCGCGGCGCCCGCGTTCCTGGTGCCCGCCGATCAGAAAGGGCGAAAACTTGGTGCCCTTGCGGATGTAGAGCACGCCGACTCCCTTGGGGGCGTGGAGTTTGTGGCCGGACAGAGAGAGGAAATCCACTTCCAGCGATTGCAGGTCGATGGGCACTTTGCCCACGGCCTGCACGGCATCGGTGTGAAAGACGATTCCCCGGGCGCGCACCTCGCGGGCGATGTCTGCAATGGGGAAAACCACGCCGGTTTCATTGTTGGCCCACATGACACTGACGATGGCCGTGTCCGGGGTCAGGCTACGGTACAAGAGGTCGGTGTCCAGCCGTCCCTTGGCGTCCACCGGCACAAAGGTGACGCGCCAGCCCCTGTGGGACAGATGCTCGCAGAGGTTTTTCACGGCCGGATGCTCGACCCGCGTGGTGACAATGTGGCGTTTTTCGGGCTGGGAGTGGACCGCGGCCCAGATGGCCGTACTGTCGCTTTCGGAGCCGCAGCTGGTAAACACGATCTCTTCGGCCTGTGCACCCAGCAGAGCGGCCACCCGCCGGCGGGCTTCTTTGAGCTTCTGGCTGACTTCGCCGGCGAAGCTGTACATGCTCGACGGATTGGCGTACAGGTCCTGCAGGTAGGGCAGCATTTCTTCGAGGACTTCCGGTGCAACCTGCGTGGTGGCATTGTTGTCAAGGTAGATACGCTCCATCGTCAAACCTCCTCCACGACCAATTCGGGAACCACCAGTTCACGAAGTTTCTTTTCCACATAGTCCTTGAGCGTTACCTGTGAGATGCTGCAGGTGGCACAGGTCCCGCGTAGTTTGACCAGCACCGTGTTGCCATCCACGTCGACCAGTTCGATATCTCCGCCGTCCTGTTTCAGCGACGGTTTGACTTCGCGGTCGAGCGTCTCTTCTATGAGCTTGATTTTCTGGATGTTGGTCAGTTTGCGGGCCTTTTTGGGGGGTTCGTGGACCATTCCCAGCACATGGTCGATGATTTCCTGGATTCTGTCGTGGCAGCTCTCGCAGCCGCCGCCGGCCTTGGTGTAATCCGTCACTTCCTCGATGGTACGCAGGTGGTTTTCCTTCACCGCGCGCTCAATCTGCAGGTCGGTGACGCCGAAACACTCGCAGACGATGTTGCCCTCCACCTTCTTTTCGGCTTCCCCGCGATAGTCCGCGATGGCCTTTTCCAGGGCTTCACGGCCCATGACCGAACAGTGCATCTTTTCCTTGGGCAGTCCACCGAGGAACTGGGCAATGTCATCGTTGGTGACCTTGGCGGCTTCTTCCAGGGTGCGCCCCTTGATCATCTCGGTCAACGCAGACGACGAGGCAATGGCGCTGGCACAGCCGAAGGTCTGGAATTTGGCGTCCTGAATGCGTTCGTTTTCATCGATTTTCAAGTACAGCGTCAGTGCATCGCCGCAGGCGAGCGAACCCACTTCGCCGACTCCGTCGGCATCGTCGATGACGCCCACGTTGCGCGGGTTCAAAAAGTGTTCCTTTACCTTCTCAGTATACTCCCACATGGTCTCCTCCCGGATTGTGTTGGATGTCGTCGGTCAGCACACTGAACTTCCGACTGAATAACATAAGCATTAATTGCCGGTTGAAAAGGTGCAAGATGGCTTTTCGTTTGTTCGCCGTCCCACGTTTCCGCTGCTGCCGGCCGGTACTTGAAAGCCGGTTGACAGACACCCCGGCCAAGACTTAATGTATAGCAAAAACGAGTGTTTTCTCTACCGATACGGAAACCATCGAACGCCTGGAAAAGGGAGGGCAAGCCATGCAGGTCAGAAGATCCGCCTTTGCCGGCAGCTGGTACCCGTCAGACCCCGGAGACTGTGAGCGTGAAATCCGCTCTTTTCTGGCAGAGGGGCGGCAGACGCCGCAGCCGGAGGGAAATTTTGTCGCCGGAATCGTACCTCACGCGGGATGGTACTTCAGCGGGAGCATCGCCTGCAATGTCATCGCGCATCTGAACGCGCTCGCAAGCGCCGAGGTGATCGTGCTCTTCGGCATGCACCTGGGACCGGGCGATCCCGCCGTGATCATGGATCATGGGGCCTGGGAGACGCCGTTTGGGCCGCTGCCCGTGGCGGAAGATCTGGCAGCGGAACTGGTGAGCCGGTTTCCCTTTCAGCTGGAAACACCGCAGCGCTTTACACCGGACAACACCATCGAGCTCCAGCTCCCCTTCGTCAAGTACTTCAACCCCGAGGCGCGCATCGTCGCCATCGGTGTACCGCCCGTGGAAACTTCCCTGGAAATTGCCGCCGCCGTCGTTGAAACCGCCGCACGTCTGGGGCTGGGGCTGAAGGTGATCGGTTCCACGGACCTGACCCATTACGGCAGTAATTACGCCTTTACGCCGCATGGATCGGGGGCCGCGGCACTTGCGTGGGTGCGCGGCGAGAACGACCGACAGGTCATCGAAGCCATGCTGGCCATGGATGCGCGCAGGGTCCTCAGCGAGGGGCGTCAGCACCACAACGCCTGCTGCTCGGGAGCCGCGGCGGCGGCGATCACCGCCGCCGGACGGTTGGGTGCGGTGCAGGGCCACAGGCTGGCTTACGCGACCAGCTACGACAAGCACCCGGGCGAAAGTTTCGTGGGCTATGTGGGGATTCTTTTCTGAAGCCGTCGGCTTTAAAAACGGAAACCGAACATCACATCCACAAGCGTCTGATCAATTTCGATGCGGTCATCGATGGTGGCCTGGAAACGGTCATGCACGAACTGGTTCTGGGTGCCGTCGGCATCCACCTTGAGATACGCGACGCCGGCTTTAACAAACCAGCTCTGCGTGATGTCGAAGCGGCCCTTGAGCGAAAAACGATAGGCCGGGCCGTCGGTGTCGCCGATGAGCACCAGGTCGCGCAGCAACCAGTCGCCGCGGTCCTCGGCCGTCGCCTGCCAGGCATAACCGAAACGTGCGTCCAGACCGAAGCGCTTACCGCCGGCCAGGTGTAGGCCCAGGGTGACCATGGGGATTTTATACTCCACTTCGTAGCGTGCCACCGGGCCGCTCACAAATTCAACGCCCCCCAGTGCGCCCAGAGAGGGGAACTGCTGGCGCAGGTTGCTCACATCGTACTCGAATTTCTGATAGGTATAGAGAAAACCGACGCGCAGGGTCCAGTTTTTCAGCTTGTAAAAGCCATATTCGGCGGACAGGTCCAGCATCCTGGCATCCAGGCTGGCATCGCTTTGCGAAAAAATATCCAGGGATGTGTCCGTGGCGGAAGGGGGAGAGGCGCCCCCGAAGCGAAATACGCCGAAGTCTGCATCGGTCACGGTACCCGCGTCGTCGGTGATGTTTTCGCTGTAAAGGACTCCGAAATTGAAGCGCTGCGCCACTTCCAGCGCGCCTCCCACGGACCACAGCCACACGTCCAGCGGGAAGTCCAGCTCGCTCAGGGTGCGATTCAGGGGGATTTCTCCTGACCGTGTCTGGATGAGCCCGCCGATGGAAAACTGCGTATCCCCGGTCATGTACTGGCTGCCGCCGAACAGCTCGAGGTGGACGTTGCGGTGGTGCGTTTCAGCGGCCTTGAGCGGCAGCGCCGTTGCGAGCAGCAGTATGGCCGCCGTACATACCGCCTGCACCGTTTTTGGGCCATGCATGCGAAAATCTCCCCTTGTTTGCTGGAACTGTCTGAAAATGCCCTGTTTTCTTATCCCGGGGAACCGGGTTTGTCAAGTCTGTATCAAGTTGCCGTTCGTCAACGGAATTGGTGTGGGGCCGGCTAGCGGCGAATGTGCTTGACTTGGGTGCCGGAAGTTTACTAATATGCAACAAATTTACTTTATCCTTCGGATTGGCCAAAGCGCCCCATGCTTGAAAAACAAATCGCCGACAAGATCCGCCGCATCCGCAAGAGCAGCGGACTGACCCTGGCCCAGCTGGGGGAAAAGACCGATCTTTCCAAGGGGCTGTTGTCGCGCATCGAAAATAACCAGGTTTCGCCACCCATCGCCACGCTGGCCAAGATCGCCCGCGGCCTGAACGTACCCATCGGCATTTTTTTTCAGGAAGACAGAAGGGATGAGAAGGGATACGCGGTCACCTACCGGCGCGAGCGCAAGCGGGTCATCGGCAGGGGCACCCGCACGGGCTTTACTTATTACTCCCTGTCCGCTTTCAGATCACCGCACCTGCTGGAACCGTTTATCGTCAAGTATCCCGTGATCAACCGGGAGCCTTCAAGACTGTTCGACCATCCCGGCGAAGAATTTCTCATGGTGCTGACGGGTGAAATCGACTTTATTTACGGGCATGAAAAAATTCACTTGGCGCCCGGCGATGCCGTGCATTTCGATTCCGGTACGCCGCATCGCGGTCAAAATGCCGGGAAAAAGGAAAGCGTCTGCCTGGTGATCGTCATCGATAAGCAGAAACATGCATAGACCGTCGCTTTTTGACCAAAAACGCCGTGTGTTGATTACCATTTAAAAAGGAGGCTATCGTCATGAAAAAATTGATCGTGCTGATTGTTGCAACTGCCTTTGTCGTTTGTGCGACAACCGCCCTGGCGACTGTTAAAATCAAGTTGGGCGTGGTGACCAAACCGGGCAGTGCCCAGAACATCGTGGCCGAGAAGTTCAAGCAGCTGCTCGAAAAACGCTCCAACGGCAGGTACATGGTGCAGATCTTTCACTCCCATTCCATCGGCAACGAAACCCAGATCCTGCAGCAGATCCAGATGAACACCGTGCAGCTGGGCATCATTACCGGCGGCCCCTTTGACACCTTCGACCCCATCGTGCGGGTCATCAACTACCCCTTTATCTTCAAGGGCTACCAGCAGGTGGACAAGATCCTGGACGGTCCGCTGGGCGCCGAAATCCTGAAAGATCTCGAGGGGTCAGGGTTCAAGGGCCTGTGCTTTTCGGAAAATGGTTTCCGCAATCTGACCAACAACAAGCGTCCGGTCAAGACCGCGGCCGATGTCAAGGGGCTCAAGATCCGGGTCATGGCCTCGGCCCTGCACAAGGCCATCTGGCAGGCCCTGGGGGCCAACCCCACGCCCATGCCGTGGCCGATCTACACCGAGCTGGAGCAGGGGGTCATTGACGGACAGGAAAACCCGCTGTGGGTCATGAAGGTGTACAAATTCTACGAAATCCAGAAATATATGACCCTGACACGGCATGTCTATTCGCCGCACATCGACGTTGCCTCCCTGATCTGGTGGAAAACACTGGATGCCAAAGACCAGCAGATGATACAAAAGGCCATGTACGAAGCAGCGGTTTACCAGCGCAAGGACAACCGCGACAAAAACGCCGCCCGCCTGAAATTCCTGAAGGAAAAGGGCATGCAGGTGGTGGAGCATCCGGATATCGCCTCTTTCCGCGCCAAGGTGGCGGGCTTGAAAGACATGAAACTGTTCAAGGAGCCCAAGGTCCACGCGCTGCTGCTGAAGGTTATGGCGGCCACCCGGTAGAAGATCCAACCCCGCTGCAGGAATAGCGGGCTGCAGACCGGCGCGCTGGACCTGCAGCCCGCAGCGGCGGTGCGGCGGCCGCCGGGTGCGCAGCCGGGGAATGCATACATCCTGCCCGGAGCCGTCAGTTGGTTTCGGGCTTTTCTTTTGGCAGGGGGGCAAGGCGTGGTCACTTTTGAAAAATTCAGTACAGCGCTCAACCGGCATGTCGAGACGCTGCTCTTCGTGCTCGGGTTTTCCATGGCCGTGGTCGTCGCCGTGCAGGTCTTTTTCCGCTACGTGCTCAACCAGTCCCTTTTCTGGTCCGAAGAGCTGGCGCGTTTCATGCTCGTGTGGCTGACCTTTTTGGGCGCCTCGGTGGCCTACAAGCGCGGGTCCCATCCGGGCATCGACATGCTCTACAAACGTATGCCGCCAGCGGTCAGGAAGGCCAGCGCGTTGCTGGTGCATACGGTTTCCATGGGCCTGTTCGTGGTCATGATCGTCTATGGATACCAGTTTTCCTACTTCGTGCGCCGCCAGATCTCACCGGCGCTCTACCTCCCCAAGTGGATCATCTTCAGCGTGATTCCCGTCAGCGGCGCCATTTTTCTGATTCACGCTGTCGGCTTTCTGCTGCACGAGCTGCGGGGAACGCCCCATGACGGCTGAGATCCTGCTGTTGTCGTTGCTCTTTTTGTTTGCCATCGATACGCCCATCGCTATTGCCATCGGCGTGGCGTCGGTATTGGGTATCCTGGTGCAGGGATCTTTTCCGCTGATGATGGTGGTGCAGCGCATGTTCGGCGGCACGGATTCCTTCCCACTGATGGCCGTGCCGCTGTTCATGTTCGCCGGGGTGCTCATGGAAGCCGGCGGCATCAGCCGCCGCATCATCGATTTCGCCAACGCCCTGGTGGGCTGGCTGCCCGGCGGGCTGGCGGCCGTAACCATTGTTTCGGCCATGTTTTTCGCGGGTATTTCGGGTTCGGCGGCGGCCGATGCGGCGGCGGTGGGCACCATCCTGATTCCAGCCATGAAACGCTCGGGATACGCATCCGACTTTGCGGCTGCGGTACAGGCCTCGGGCGGCTCCATCGGCGTCATTATCCCGCCCTCGATTCCCATGATCATTTTCGGTTTTCTGACCGGGGCGTCCATCGGCCAGCTGTTCGCCGCCGGCATCCTGCCCGGAATTTTAATCGGGTTTTCCCTGATCGGCGTATCGAGCTTTATTTCCATCCGTCATGGCTACGCGGCCACCACCGCCTTTGAAATCGGTGAAATCTGGCGGACCTTCAAGCGCGCCCTGCTGGCCCTGGGGGCGCCGATCATTATTTTAGGCGGGATCCTGTTCGGTATATTTACGGCCACCGAATCTGCGGCCGTGGCCGTGGTATATGCACTTGTGGTGGGGCTGTTCATCTACCGCCAGATCCGGGTGCGGGACCTGGCGGCCCTTTTCCGGGAAGGTGCCGTTACATCGGCCATCGTGATGTTCATCATTGCCACGGCCTCGGTGTTCAGCTGGATCGCAGCCATCGAAAACATTCCCACCCAGCTGGCCGGCGCGCTGTTGGGCATGACCAAGAATCCGGTGATCCTGCTGCTGCTCATCAACCTGGTGCTGCTCATCGCCGGGACATTTGTGGAAACCACGGCGTCCCTGATACTGCTGGTGCCCATGATCACGGCCATGCTGCCCTCGCTGGGGATTAACATGGTGCACCTGGGCGCCATCGTGGTCACCAACCTGGCCATCGGCATGCTGACCCCGCCCATGGGAATCTGCCTGATCGTCTCGTGCTCCATTTCCGGTGACAGCCTGGGGGCCATCAGCAAACGCATCCTGCCGTTTTTGGCGGTGCTGATCCTGGACCTGCTGCTGATTACCTTTTTTTCTCCGCTGACCATGTGGCTGGCCAGGGCCGTCGCCAAGTAGGCCGGCGCGATGGGGTGAGGCTGCACTTAAAAGGAGGAAGTTGATGCAAACCGTGATTATCGGTGCCGGCGCCATGGGCTGCCTCTTCGGCGGCCTGCTGAGTGAAGCCGGTATGCCGGTGGTTCTGCTCGATGTCTGGCGCGCGCACGTGCAGGCACTTACGCGCAACGGCCTGTCCGTTGAATGGCGGGGCAAAACGCGTACGATCGCCGTACAGGCGACTACCCGGGCTGCGGGTCTGGAGGCCGCCGATCTGGTGATAATATTTGTCAAGTCCGGCCATACCGCCGAGGCTGCCCGTACGGCGGCAGAGCTTTGTGCAGAAGGGGGTCTGGTGCTCACATTGCAGAACGGGCTGGGCAATGCCGACATACTGGCCCGCATTGTGGGGGATGAGCGTGTCGTCGCCGGCACCACCGCCCAGGGAGCCACGCTGCTGGGGCCGGGCCGCATCCGGCATGCCGGCAGGGGGCCTACGGTTATCGGCATGTGGCGCGGAGGCAACTTTCAAAAGGCGCTTCAGGTGGCCGACTGGCTGAATTCGGCCGGCATCCCCACTGAAGCGGTCGAAGACATCCGGCCGGTCATCTGGAACAAGCTGATGGTCAACGTGGGGATCAATGCCATCACGGCGCTGACCGGCATCCGTAACGGACAGCTGCTGGATCTGCCCCAGACCCGCGCCCTTTCGCGGGCGGCTGTGGAAGAGGCCGCCGCGGTGGCGCGCGCCTGTGGCGTCGCGGTGGCCGAAGACGCCGTACAGCGTGTTTTTGCCGTGGCGCGTGCCACCGCGGAGAACCGGTCTTCCATGGGCCAGGACATAGACGCCCGGCGGATGACCGAAATCGAGATGATCAACGGCGCCGTGGTGCGCCGCGCGGCCGAGCTGGGCATGGCGGTGCCCGTCAACCAAACGTTGACGGCGCTGGTGGAAACCCTGCAGGCCCATTATCCGTCCTGATGTTGTGCGGGCTGTTTCCGATGCGACAGCGTGCCGGGCCACCTGTCTGAGGCGTCCGCCAATCTGTATTCCTTAAACACGATCGGGGATCCCCAAAACCGGCCAGAAAAAAGGAGCAAAGCCAATGGTTGCCAGGAAAGTCACCCTTCCGGATATTCGCACAGCCAAAGAAACCGGCCGCAAACTGGTCATGGTGACGGCCTATGATTACCCCTTCGGCCGGATGGCCGACGAGGCCGGTGTCGACATCGTGCTGGTGGGCGATTCGCTGGGCATGGTGGTGATGGGCCTGGACGGCACCGTCGAAGTCACCATGGAACATATGATCCACCACATCCGGGCGGTTATGCGCGGCTGCCGGCGACCGCTGGTGGTCGGCGACATGCCGTTCATGAGCTACAATACGTCCATCCGCGACGCCATCGTCAATGCCGGCCGGCTGGTGAAAGAGGGCGGTTGCGAGGTTGTCAAGCTGGAGGGGGGTACGGATTTTGCGCCCACGGTGGCGGCCATCGTCAAAGCCGGCATCCCGGTGCAGGGGCATATCGGCCTGACCCCCCAGACGGCCAGTGCTCTGGGCGGCTTCAAGCTGCAGGGCAAAGATGTGGCAGCGGCTCAAAAGGTCATCGGCGACGCGCGCGCCCTGGAAGACGCAGGTGTTTTCTCCATCATCCTGGAAGCCGTGCCCGCCCCGCTGGGAAAACTGGTGGCCCAAGCCGTGGATGTGCCGGTCATCGGCATCGGCGCCGGACCGGACGTGGACGGCCAGGTGCTGGTAACCCACGACATGATCGGACTGTTCGACAAATTCGTGCCCAAGTTCGTCAAACAGTATGCCAACATCCGGCCGGTTATCCTCGAGGCTTTGGGACAGTATAAAAGCGACGTTCAGAGCGGCGCTTTCCCCGCCTCCGGGCACAGCTTCACTATGCCGGACGAAACCCTGTCGGCCCTGAAGGTAAAATTCGAAAAAAAATAGAAGCGCTGCGCACACACCATTTCCGGGAGGCCCGTCGCAAAACGCGTGCCTCCGGATCGCGGCGGATGCTACGCCTGCTGACGGCGTGTATGGCCCAGGGCGGGTGATGGCTCTTCCGCGCGCAGCCAGGCCTGCATGCCTGTTGCCACGGCCAGCAGAAAAGCCATGCCGGCGTCCAGCATCTGGGCGTTGAACAGGCCGCTGACCAGCACCACCAGGGCCACGCTGAAAACGAAATATCCCACGGCGGTATCCCGGCAGCGCCAGGCCGCGCGGATCAGGCCGGCAAAAAACCACACGAAAGCCAAAACGCCCACGAGGCCGTAGCTGGCCGCCATGTACAGAAAGTCATTGTGCGGATGGGCAAAAAGCGGTGTGCCCGGCGGACTCAGTTGGTGGACGCGCGTCTGGTAGCCGCCGGTGCCCACCCCCAGAAGAGGGTGTTCGCGAAAAATGCGGACGGCGCTGTGCCACATGAAAAAACGGTCCTGGTGCGGGCTGTAGACCCGGCCCCAGGCCTTGTCGGGGCGCACCGAGAGATGGTAGCGCAGCGTTGCAATGGAGTCGGACACGCGCTGGCGCACCACCGGCGACAGGAACATGGACCCGGCCAGCAGCAGGCAGACGACGGCGATTTTCCACCCCCGGGCGCGGTGAAACAGGTTGCGTACGATCAGCGGGGACAAAACCAGGAAGGTCAGGTAGCCGGTGCGGCCCTGCAGGATCACCAGGTGAAAGAAATAAAACGCCATCAGCAGCGCCAGGCCCATGCGCCACTTGATATGCACGGCCTGCCGGTAGTCGAACGAAAGTATCAGGATGCCCACCACCAGGTAGGCGGCCAGCGTTGAGTAGCCGCGTCCCAGGCCGCTGTAGACCGTTTCGATGGGAGCCAGGACGCCGATCAGCTGCAGTGCACCGAAGACCGCGTTGACCGCAAGGCCCAGCAGGAAAGCGTTAATCAGCCACCGGCGCCGGCCGGTCTGCGGGCAGCAGCCCGCCAGAGCAAAGCAAAAGAGCCAGTAGTAGGTTTTGCCGGCATAGTCCAGGCCCAGGCCGCCGGGGTCCGGGGAGTAGACCAGTCCGATCCAGGGCAGCAGCACCAGCAGCAGGACCGGGCGCACCCATTTTCGGCGCGCGAGACCGGGGATCTCCCGCAGAACCTTGCCCGAAAGCAGCCAGATGCCCACTGCCGCCAGTCCGCACGCCGTGGGCGGCGAAGTGCCGGTGGGCATGCCGGCAAAGGCGCCCATGAATGCCCAGAAAATCAGCGTCTCGGCGGTTACCGGCCGGCGCTTCCACCAGGCGGCGGGTTCAGGCATCAGCGGCTAAGATCTCCTCGGCCCGGGCGATGTCTGCGGGACGTTCGACGCACACGCTGGGGCAGTCGGTGATTTCAACACAGATGGGAACATCATTTTCCAGAAGACGCAGCATTTCCAGGCTTTCGATTTCTTCCAGGGGACTGGGTCCCAAATCGACGAAGCGCTGCAGCATGGACAGCCGGAAAGCATACAGGCCGACGTGTTCGTAAAATTGCACGCCGGCATTGCGGTAGGGATAGGGGATGCGCGCCCGTGAAAAGTAAAGGCCCCTGCCGTTTTTGGAAAGCGCCACGGTGACACGGTCAGGGCTGTGGGCCTCGCTTGCGTCCAGCGGACGCGCCAGGGTCGCCACATCAATCTCCGGCGATGCAAAAGGGCGCAGCACCTGGCGCAGCATGACCGGATCCAGGGTCGGTTCGTCGCCCTGGATGTTGATGACGATGGCGTCATCGGGGATTGCCAGCAGACGTGCGGCCTCCAACACACGGTCCGAGCCGCTGGGGTGATCCTCGGCAGTCATCACCACCGCGACGCCCAACTTTTCAGCGGCCTCGGCGATCCGGTCGTCGTCGGTGGCCAGAACCACCCTTTTCAGCTCTTTGCAGCGCAGGGCCCGCTGGTAGACATGCCAGAACATGGGTTTGCCCAGGATTTCAGCCAGCGGTTTGCCCGGAAAGCGGCTGGAGCGGTAGCGCGCGGGGATGATGCCGTAGCAGTCGGGGGAATTATCCATTTTTTTTCTCTGTCTGTGTGCAGCCGGATCATTGTCACAGGTTTGTTGCACAGCGGTCCGTATGGTTGAACCCGCGGCCAGCGGGCGTGCCGAACAGGTCCGGCGCCATCGGCTTTCCCGCAGGGTAAACAATACGGTGATAATGGAGGCCGCCGTGGATTAAACCACCGGTGGCATTTTGCTGCAGACCTGTCCATGGCAATAGCGCTTTTGTTCAAGCTGTTTTTCCGATGTCCGGCCGTGTTGTTTATGCCACGTTAAAGTCTACATCCTGAGATAGAGTTCGCGGATTTTCTCGCGGGTCATGACGGATTGCCAGCCGCTGCCCAGGGCGTGCTCCCACAGCGGCTCCAATACCAGCGCCACGTCGACCATACGTTCGATGCGCGCATCAGCCAGGTCCGCGGTGAGGCGGCGCGGCAGTTCAACGCCGTGTTTGGCCTGCATGCGGCGAAAATCCGCGACGCCCTCGGGGTAGTAGGCTTCCAGGTAGTCGAAGACCACGCAGTTGCCGATGCCGTGATGCAGCCCCAGCTCGAAGGACAGACCGTAGGAAAGCGCATGGCAGATGCCCACCTGGGACCAGGCGATGCTCAGCCCGCCCAGGAAAGAGGCCATCATCAGGTCGGCATCGCGGTCGGCGGGCTCGTCGAGAAAGACGCTCTTGCACAGATCGAGCGCCTTTTCGGCGCAGGCCCGGCTGAAAGGGTTGCAGAAGTTGCCCGCCAGCGATTCCACGCAGTGGATATAGCAGTCCATGCCGGTGTAAAAACGCTGTGTTGCCGGGACATCGGCGATCAGCTCGGGATCCAGCACCAACTGATCGAAAACCGTGAAATCCGAATTGATGCCCAGTTTTTTTTCAGGCCCCGTCAGTACCGTGGTGCGTGAAACTTCGGCGCCGGTGCCGGACAGCGTCGGCACGCCCACGTGGTAGACGGCCGGATTCTGGATGAGGTCCCATCCCTGGTAATCGGCGGAGGATCCCCGGTTGGTGAGCATCAGGGACACGGCCTTGGCCAGGTCCAGCGTGCTGCCGCCGCCGATGCCAACGACGCCGGCCGGCGCACCGCCGGTTCTTTCGGCGTTTTGCCGGGCCAGCTCGGTCAGGTGGTCGACATACGCCGTCTTGGGTTCGTCGTCCACGTTGACCCACAGGGTCAGGTCCCGCGGCCCGGCCGGTATACGTCCGGCCAGCGCACCGGTTTTGAATACATCGTCCACCAGAAAGATCATCGCCGACCCTTGGGGCCCGCGCCGGTCCTCCAGAATCTTTCCGAGCTGGTTGAAGGCCCCCCGACCGAAAACCAGCCGCGGCACCATTTTGAAATTGCGATACATGCGCATCGATCCTTTATGTGTATGAGCCGTTGCTCTGGGTCGCTGGCCGCCGCATCATGCGGTCACGTCCTGCAGCACGGCCGTCATGGCCTGCGCCCGCCGGGCCAGGTCTTCCGGCGTCCACGTAAGCTTGATCAGCATGGAAAGCGTACGACCCATGAGTGCGTCCGATGGCGCCAGCACCAGCCGGCGGTAATCGGGCGTTCCAGACAGCAGTTCCTGCGGCAGCCGGGCCGCGGATTGCATCCCTCGCAGGTGATCCCACTTTCGCAAGTAGTGCCAGTTATTGTCGTACCAGTAGAAGCAGCCGTCCACGCCGGCCTCGGCCAGCCGGGTCGCGGCACGGCGCGCGGTGTCTTCATCCGGCAACAGAAAGCTCAGGAAGGTGGCCGAGTCGCCTTCGGGATCGGGAAGCGTCCGGAAAGTCACGCCGTCGACGGCCGCCAGCGCCTTTTTCAAAAGACGCTTGTGTCTGCGCTGCACTTCCAGAATGCGGCCCGTTTTCCTGACCTGGGCCAGGCCCACGGCTGCGTTGAGTTCGCTGATACGGTAGTTGGTGCCCAGAATGGCGTGGCCTTCACGGCCGCGGTCCGTGCCGACATGGTCGTGTCCGTGATCGCTGTAGGCGTCGGCCAGCTTGTAAAAGGTGGTGTCGTCGGTAACCACCGCCCCGCCCTCGCCGCAGGTAATGGTCTTCACGGCGTCGAAGGAAAAACAGCCCATGCGGCCGAAAGTACCCAGGGCACGACCCCTGAACGTCGCGCCGAAGGCCTGGCAGGCGTCTTCGATCAGCGCCAGGCCGTGCGCATCACACAGGCTTTGCAGTTCATCGATGTGCGCCATGGCCCCGCACATGTGCACCGGCAGAACGGCCCGCGTGCGGCTGCCGATGGCCCTTTCAACGGCGTGCGGGTCCAGGCACAGGGTGTCGTCGATGTCGGCAAAAACCGGTACCGCACCGGCATGTAAAACCGCCTCGATGGTGGCGATGAAGGTAAACGGCGGCACGATGACCTCGTCGCCGGCCCCGATGCCGCAGGCCGCCAGCGCGATGGCCAGGGCGGCCGTGCCGCTGGAGCAGACGTGGCAGTGGGCGGCACCTGTCAAACGTTTGATTTCGTCCTCCAGCGCGCGCGCCTTCCAGCGGCCCTGGCGGGCGGCGTCGAATCCGTAGCGAAACAGGACCCCTGTTTCGAGGACCTGCTGCACTTCACGGCGTTCCTCATCGCCGAACAGTTCGAAGCCGGGCATGGTGTTCTCCTTTGAGTGCGTGTTGTTTTCCGAATCCGGGGCCGCCGGGCCCTCGGAAGTGGCCTGGGAAACCATAGGAAAAGCTGCACGGAGTGTCAAGCAGATAGCGTTTTTACGCCTGCCGGACAACCCGGGCGGCCGGCTTGCAATCCGGCCGAGTTTATACTACAAAACGGCTTGTCAACCCGGATGCGGTCCCGATGCCCTGGAATGAGTCTTTGCTGAAAGCACCAACACAACCGATGCCTGCACGACGTCACCGCCGACTGATGCAGGCTTACAACCTTCTGCTGCATGCCACCTGTACTCTGGCGGGGCCGCTGATGCTGCCGTTTTTTCTTTTAGCCGAAAAACGGCGCGGCACGCTGCTGCCCAGGTTGGGTCTTGCCGGCCTGCCCCACCGGCCCAAGGGGGATGTGCAGCCGCTGTGGGTTCACGCGCTGTCGGTGGGCGAAACCCTGTCCGCCGTCCCTTTGGTCGAGGGACTGCGCGCTGCGCTGCCCGACGTTCCGCTTTTCTTTTCCGTATCCACCTATACCGGCTTTCAGATCGCCGTCGGCAGGCTTGCACAAAGCGTGCAGGCTGTTTTTTACTACCCTTACGACCTGCTGCCCTGTGTGCGGCGTGTCATCGGGCGTGTCGATCCGGCACTGGTCATCCTGGTGGAATCGGACATCTGGCCCAACTTTGTGATGACGCTTGCGCGGCAGCGCATTCCGGCATTTTTAGTCAATGCGCGCCTGTCGGACCGGTCGTTGAAGGGCTATCGGCGCTTTCAGTCGTTCTGCGCCCCGCTTTTTTCATCCTTGGCCGCAATATGCGCACAGAGCACCGCAGATGCCCGGCGCTTTGAGCGTCTGGGGGTGCCGGCGGAGAAGGTGATGGTCGTCGGAAACCTGAAATTTGACCCCCGGGGCCAGGTGCCGGAACCGCAAACCCTGGAGGTGTTGGAGCGCATCGAAACGTTCATGCGCCGCCAAATGGCCCGCCACGTGCTGGTGGCCGGTAGCGTGCACGCCGGAGAAGCCGCCCCGCTGGCCGGGGCTTTTTCGGGCCTCAAAAGAGACGTGCCCGGTTTCTTTGCGCTGGCGGTCCCCCGTGATCCCCGGAAAAGCGCCTTTTTCAGAAGCGTTTTTTCCGATGCCGGCCTGCGCTGCCTGACATACGGGGATCTTGACGGCAGTAACCGGCACCCGGCGGCCGATGTCCTGATCGTCGACCGCATGGGGATTCTAAGGGACCTCTACCGGCTGGCGGATGTGGCTTTTGTGGGCGGCAGCCTGGTCCGGCGCGGCGGCCACAACCCCCTGGAGCCGGCCGCATGGGCCAAACCGGTGCTTTGCGGTCCCCACATGGACGATTTTCGCGATGTTGCCGCCAGGCTGGCCACCGCCGGCGGCGGCGTGCAGGTGGCTTCAGCTGCCGCACTGCAGCATGCCGCCGCTGATTTTTTCTTCAATCCCTTGGCAGCTCGCCGTGCGGGCCGGGCGGCGCAGGATGTGCTGCAGGCCGGCGGCGGTGCCGTTGCCGAGATTCTGGAATTGATCCGCCGCCACTTGGACCGCCATGCGCAATGAACCACTCGACACCCGGGGCGTCCGGCGGCTGCTGGTGCGGTCCACCAACTGGATCGGCGATGCGGTCATGACCACACCGGCCGTGAGCGCCATCCGCGCCAATTTCCCGTCGGCTCGTATCAGCATGCTGGTCAAGCCCTGGGTGGCGCCGATATTTGCGCACAGCCCCCACGTGGACCAGATCCTTATGTACGACGACCGCGGCCGCCATGCCGGTACATTCGGCAAGGTGCGCCTGGCGCGCGAGCTGCGGCGCCGGCACTTCGATGCCGCCATCTTGCTGCAGAACGCCGTCGAGGCGGCCATAATTGCTTTTATGGCCGGTATCGGGGTGCGCATCGGCTTCGACACCGACGGCCGCCGCCTGCTGTTGACCCATCCCGTGCACCGCGGCGCAGATGTGCTGAAGATCCACCAGACCGGCTACTACCTGGAGATGCTGCGCGGCGCCGGGCTGGCAATCGGCACTCATGACCTGGAGCTGAAGGTCGGTGAAAATGCGCGGCGGCAGGCCTGCAAACGTCTGGAGGCGCTTGGCCTGCGCGACGGGCGCGCGGTGGTGGGCATCAATCCCAGCGCCACCTTCGGGCCCACCAAACAGTGGTTTCCGGAACGCTTTGCGCAGCTGGCCGACCGTGTACGGGCGGCCTTCGATGCGCATGTGGTGCTGTTCGGCGGTCCCGGCGACCGCGGCCTGGGGCAGCGCATCGCATCTGGCATGAAACGGCCGCCGGTGGACCTGTGCGGCCGCACGACCCTCGGCGAAGCCATGGCGCTGATCCAGGCCTGCGATCTGTTTGTCACCAATGACTCCGGCCTGATGCACGTGGCCGCCGCTCTGGATGTGCCGCTGGTCGCTATTTTCGGGTCCACAAACCCGGTGGCCACGGGACCCTCAAGCCGCCGCAGCCGCGTGGTGCAAAGCCCGGTGGACTGCGCGCCCTGCCTCAAACCGCACTGTCCGCTGGGGCACATGGACTGCATGCGCAACATTACCGTAGGCGACGTGTTTGGCGCCGTGCGGGAGATGCTGTGAAAATCCTGATCGTGAAACTGAGCGCCATCGGCGATGTGATCCATACGCTGCCGGCCGTAAACGCCCTGCGGCGGCACGATCCGCACGCCCACATCACCTGGCTGGTGGAAGAGGACGCGGCACCCCTGGTGATGGGACACCGGGCCGTGGACCGCGTGCTGGTGTCCAAACGCAAGCGCTGGCTGCGGGCGCTTGCCGGACCCGGCCGGAAGGCGGCCCTGCAGGAAATGGGCGCTTTTATCCGGGCGCTGCGCGACACGCGCTACGACCTGGTGCTGGATTTCCAGGCGCTGCTCAAAAGCGGCGTGCTGATCGCCCTGGCCAGGGGACGCCGCAAGGTGGGATTCGGGCGCGGGATGCAGCACATGGAGCACAGCTACATTTTTTTAAACGAGAAGATACCGCCTGTGAGCATGGAGATTCATGCCCTGGAGCGCGGGCTGCTGCTGATCGAGGCCCTGGGTGTTGCGCGCGGCGAAATCGCCTACGATCTGCCGATAGACGAAAGCGCGCGGGAGGCGGCCGCGGTTCTCCTGGCACGCGGCGGCATACACCCCGACAGGCCTCTGGTGGCCGTCAATCCGGTGGCCAAATGGGAGACCAAACTCTGGCCGCCGGGAAGATTTGCGGCCCTGGCCGACGGCCTGGTCCGGCGCTGCGGGGTGCAGATCGTCTTTACCGGCAGTGCGGCGGACCGGCCGCTGGTGGCGCGCATCCTGGCGGCCATGGCCGCACCGGCGCTGAACCTGGCCGGCCGCACGACCTTGAAAACCCTGGCGGCACTGTACCAACGCTGTGACCTGCTGGTGACCACCGATACCGGCCCCATGCACCTGGGCTGTGCCGCGGGTTTGCCGGTGGTCGCGATCTTCGGCCCCACGGCACCCTGGCGCACCGGGCCCTTCGGGCGGGGCCACACGGTCGTGCGCCGCAAGCTTGCCTGCAGCCCCTGCTTCAAGCGCATCTGTCCCCTGGGAACCGGTGCCTGCCTGCGGGGCCTGCCCGTGCAGCCGGTATTCGCTGCCGTCCGGCGCCGCCTGGCGGACAAATGTGCCCTTGGACAGACGTCGCCTTGAGCCCGGACCCGGGAGGGCAATGTTCACATGATACCGCAGACAAACCTCGAACACCTGCTGAAAGCCATCGACCCCTGCCTCAAAGACGGTGAATTCGTGTTCTGCAGCCTGGATGCGGACCGCTACCGCCGGCTGGATCTTGACGCCGTGGCATTTTTTCGAGAGGACGAGGGGCTTTCCGTTGTCGTCCGGCGTGAGACCGCCGAGGATCTGTCGTTGCGCTACAAGGGGGTCTGGGCTCTGATCACCTGCCGGGTGCCTTCGGACCTTTCTGCGGTGGGGTTTCTGGCGGCGCTCCTGCGGCCGCTGGCAGATGCCGGTATCAGCGTCAACCCGGTGGCGGCTTTTTACCACGACCATTTGTTCGTGCCCTGGAAGCACGCCCGGCGGGCCCTCGATCTGCTGAAAACCATCAGCGGCTCGAACCAGCCGAATCGTTAAATTCTACCCGGCGCTGTTTTTCAGTGACTGCTGCAGGGTGCTCAAGGCCGCGGCGGCGGCGGATCTCACCGATGGGTCGTAGGATTTGAAAACCGATGCCCTGCGGCCCCGGGAAATTTCCGAAAGGATCGGGATTGCCAGCGAAGACCCGATTTTCCCCAGTGCCGTGCAGGCTTTTACCTGCAGCGGAGCCCTGTTGCGGCTCTTGCGATAAGACCTTTTTTCCAGCAGGTGGATAAGTGCCGGCACTGCGTTCCGGTAGCGCAGGCCTCCCAGCAGCGAAACGACCTGCAGCTTCAGGCGGTCTTCCGCCACCGGCAGTTGCTCGAGGAGGATGGTTCCGCGTTGCTGGCCGCCGATTTTGAAAATGCTGCCCAGAACTTCCCATTTGACGCGAAAATCATCGTGGTTCAGCAGAGGCGTCAGGGCATCGAGGTGTGTTTCGTTGCCGATTTCACCCAACAGGCGCACCAGATTGCGCAGGTAGTACCAGGGACCCTGCTGCCGGATACGCTGGACCACGGCGGGGGCGACCGCGGGGCCCATGTCGGCGATGATGCTGAGGATATGCAGCCGTTCCCTGGCGATGGTGCTCCGCTGCAGGATATCCAGCAGTTGCTCGGCACAGGCCGGCCCCAGGTTGGTCAGGATGCGGGATACGGCGGTGCGTATTTCACTTTCATTGGAGTGCATCGTTTCCATGAGCAGCGACACTGTGTCGGCGGACGCTATGCGTTTGATCTGGCTGCGGCAGGTGCGGCAGAGCGCATCGTCACGCTGTGTCCGGTCGGCGGCGATTTCACGTAAAGTGGACACCGGCAGAACGGCGCGCCTGAAGTTTCCGGCGTGGATGAAGTCTACGGCAAGCTTGCCCAGCCGCTTGCAGACGGTTTCGACCTCCGGAGTGCGGTTGTATTGCTTCTTGAGCCAGGTGCTCAGGTGCTCGGAAAGCGAGGCCATGGCCGCCGGGTGGCGTTGGATCCCGGCTCCGTCAGCGGTTTTTTCTATTATCTCCAATAAATGCGCATGCATCCGGGGCGGCGCGTGCAAGATGGCATGTGCGATGGTATCGACGAGCCGGCCGGCCGGCTCGTCCCGGTTGCCGTCCAGCAGGGATTTGACCAAGCGCGGCAGGCTTTCCAGCACGTTGGGGTCGCCTAAGGCTGAAAAATCACCGTGACGCATTTTTTTTACCGCTTCCGCGGCCGACACCATACCCTGCTGCCCGTCCTGTACAGCGCCGGCGCTGTCGCGGGCCGGCTTCAATTTGAACTGCTGCCCCTTTGCCGAGCGCATGAGTGCCTCAAGGGCCGTTTGGAGGGATGTATCCGACGGTGCGGATTCCTGCGCATCGCCCGGCCGCTGTCCGCGGGCGGCATGCTCCAGCCTGTCCACCAACTGCTTGAATTGATGCGTGTCAAGCTGCTCGGTCAGTGCCTCCAGGAAAGGCTTTCCCAGATGCTTTTCGACATCCTGGGCCGCCACTGAAAAAATGGTGTCGATGTCCGTCCGGGCGACCTCGCGGGCCAGATGCGCGGCAACTTGCTGCCGGTCGTGCTGTTCGAGGACCGGGTCCATCCTTTTCAGCAGATCTTCAAAACCTTGTGAAAAAGCCGTGCTGGGCGCCGGACCGGTTTGCGCTGCGATACGTTTGAGGCCGGAGGCGAAAACACCGGCGATCCACCGGGGATCCGCGGCCATCCGGCGAATTTCCTCGCTGTCGGGAGCCTCGGACTGTCCGCCGGCCTGAAAAAATTTGAGGATTTCCTCATCTTTCACCGCCAGGCTCTGCAGCAGTTGCCTGTCCGGGTCCACCGCCACGTAGATCTTCTGGTTAAACTGCAGGTGCGGCAGCTTTCTTTGTGCGGCAATTTCCACGAAGGGCCGCTCCTGAAACGTTTTTGCATCCAGGCCGAACAGTTCGACGGCACTGCGCAATTCGCCGTCGGTCAGCCCTCTGGAAAAACCGACGCTCTGCAGCCCCAGCTGTTGCAGCAGACCGCGCAGTGCCAGCACCTGATCTTTTTTCTGGGCCTTTTCATCCAGAGGTGTTCCGTCGACGATGAGACAATTTTCGGATTCCGCCAGTACGAAGGCATCCCGGTCTTTTAAAAGTGTATCGAAGCTGTTCCGCAGCGCACTGATCGAGGATTGGACCAGGGGATTCGACGGAGGGTAAAGACGCACGGTGCGGATAGCAGCCTGCAACTGGACGATCAGCTTGAGGGCATCTTGATTGGACGCTTCAGTCGCCATGGCCTGGTTGTCATGTAAGGATAAAACAGCCTGTAAACGTTTGGTTTCCGGGCAAATTTTCGGGGTTTCGGCAAAGCACCGGCTTTCCCGGCGGTGCGTCTGGGTGAAAGCTGCCTGAAATCGTAAATCTTTTGAACGGTTATCGGTATGCGCCCGCAAAATCTTTAATATTAATTCCGGATATCGAAAGTTCTGGCCGGCGCCGGCCTGTGGTCCGCTGTGCCGTGGTTTTGCCTTGATCCTGGCCGGGTTTTTCATTACACTCAGACAAAAACCGATTCTGATGGAATGTCAGTGCAAAATACAAGCTTACCCATATCGGATCCGCCGCCCGAAGGCTGCCTTGGCCCCACGGACATGATCGACAGCCGGCATCCTGCGATTGTGTCTCTGGTGCAGACGACACTCGCCGCTGCAGCCGGGGACCCTGCCCTGCAGGCCGCAAAACTGTACGAGGTCGCCCGCGACAGCATCTGGTACGATCCCTACACGCCGTTTTACCGGCCCGAACACTACCGTGCCAGCAGTGTGCTGCAGCGCGGCAGGGCCTTCTGCATTCCCAAGGCCGTACTGCTGTGTGCCCTGGGCCGCGCGGCCGGTATTCCCACCCGGCTGGGGTTTGCCACCGTCAGGAATCACCTGGCCACGCAGCAGCTGATCGACTACGTGGGGTCGGACCTGTTTGTCTATCACGGGTTTGTGGAATTTCACATAGAGGAGAGGTGGGTGAAGGCCACGCCGGCGTTCAACCGTGAGCTGTGCCGGCGCCACGGCGTTGCGCCCCTGACCTTCGATGGCCGCAATGACTCCATTTTCCAACCCTACAACACTGAAAACAAACGCTTCATGGAGTATGTCGAAGATCACGGCACCTTTTCCGACGTGCCCCTTGAGAGCATCCTCGAGGCCTGGAAATGGGTCTACGGGCGGCGGCGGGTGCTCTCCTGGATTGAAGCCTTTGAAGCCGGTCGCGGCGGCATCCAAAGGGATTTCTACGGCGAAACCGTGCTGCGCACCTGAAAGTGCCAAGACGTGGAGGAGTTATGACGACAAAACAGATCACCGTTCTGACCGCAAACGGGGCATTGCCCATCAGCCGGGTCATCTCGCGGTTGAGCCGGGCGGCCATCGATCTGCGTGCGCATTGCCTGGTGGACAACGGCGATGGCCACTGCAAACTGCGCATGGTGGTTTCCGATCCGGACGGCGCCGTTGCCGGCCTTAAGGCGGAAAAAATCGCTGCCGTGGTCAACGATGTGGTGATGGTGGAAACCGACGACAAGCCGGGGGCGTTGAGCCGGATGCTGGAAATGTTTGCCGATGACGACCTGCAGATCGAGTACAGCTACACCGCGGCCAGTGCGCTGCCCGGGGTCGCCGTAATGGTCTTTCGCTTTTCGGACAACGCCCGGGCGGCCGCCATCCTGCGGCAAAACGGCGTTGCAGTGCTGTAGGCCGAAGTTCACGCGTGGTTTTTGCTGCGGCGGCGATGGGCCGGCAGCGTATTGCATGGCGGCGGCAGGCAATACCGCGGCTATGCGATGAGCCCCTTGGACTGCAGCAGCGGGCGTGGATCGATCAGATGCCGGCGGAACCAGCCCTTGCCGCCGCCGATGCCCGCCGAGAGTGACAACAGTTCCGAGAAGTAGAGAATCGGCACTTTTATCGCCAGCGGGCTGCGGATCTCCAGGTTCAGGTGGCACATGGCGCAGGCGGTCACGATGCACTCGGCCTGCACGTCCACGGCTGCCTGCATGATCCCGGCAACGCTGTCGGCGGCGATGTCCGGCCGCGAAACCGACAGGAACGTCCCGCAGCAGCGTGCGCCCTGGGACCAGGTGAGCGGCACGGCCCCCAGCGATACCAGCACTTTCTCCATCAGGCCGTGGAAATTGCGCTCATTGCGCATGGACGGCGGGCGGGCCAGCATGCAGCCGTAATAGGGGACGAATTTCAAGCCGGTCAGGCGCCGGGGGTTGTCTTTAAAGACGCCGCGGTCGACCATGTCCGACAGCAGATCGAAAAAGGTGACGATCTGCAGACGCGCATCGAAAGCACGGCCCCACAGGCGGCGGTATTTCTCTGCGGCCCGGCGGTTCTGTAAAAGCGTCATGTGCGTGAGCTTCAGCCGCAGGAAACAGTTGGGGCAGGCCGCCAGCAGGGGCCGCTGCGGCGGTGCCAGCGCGAGATTGCGGCTCGGCAGAAGATGGGTGAGCTCGGCGGCGATGCTGTGGGCGGAGGACGATCCGCAGCAGTTCCAGTCGTCAAGTTCCACCAGCTTTATGCCATGGGCCTCGAAAAAGGCCAGCAGCGACTGGTTGCTCTCGCGGGCCGAAGTCGCCAGAGAACATCCCGGAAAGTAGGATATTTCTTTAACGCTACCGCTGCTCATGCCCTTTTGCCTGTAAGATGTTCTGAAAAACCGCCTGAATCTGCTCCAGACGCTTTACGCGCGACGGCCGTAGGTCCAGCTTGCGCTTCGACAGCATTTGCAGAGCGATATTGACATCCGAAAGCCAGTCGTGCTTTTTGAGCTTGTAGCGCATCATGATTTCAAGCTTGTGCGTGCGGCCGTACCGCCGGATGGATTCGACCACCTCGCGGTGAAACTCCAGTATGTTCGGTTCGCCGACCGCCGCCTTTTCCGCGATGGCCATCTGCCGCAGCGCATCCATGACCGCCGCCACGTCGATGGCCTGGGGGCATTCCACCGAACAGGTATTGCAGCCCACGCAGATCCAGATGGATGACGATTCGAGGGCCTGCCGTTTCAGCCCGAGCTGTGCCAGCCGGATGACCTGGTTGGGATAAAAATCCATGGCAGCCGCAAACGGGCAGCCGTTGCTGCAGCACTTGCAGTGCCAACAGCGCGCGATATTGACGTGCGCGCGACGGGACACTTCGCGGGCAAAATGCCCCTGTTGTGCCGTCAGGTGCACCGTGGATCGACGAGGCTGGCTGTCGGCGGCGTTTCGCATGGCGTGCGCTTATATGGGCGGGGCGATCGTCACCAGCACCCGCATGTCACTGAGTGCACGGACGCCGTGCGGTTCGCGGATATCCGAAACCAGCACGTCACCGGTCCCGGCGTCTATCTTCCGGTCGCCTTCGCCCAGAAATTGGCCCCGGCCCTCGAGCACGGCGATGCTGACCTGGCCGTCGATGTCATGGGCGTGCACGGGCAGTTCCTGACCGGCCTTGAAGTTGAAATTGATGATTTTAAAGTACGGGGAATCGTGAACCAGAAAATTTTTGGGCCCCTTTTCCGAGAATCCATTTTCTTCGAACACGGCGATGCGCTTCTGCATGCGAAGCTCCTTTTTTGGTTGAGGATCATGCCGCTCGCGGCACACGGGTTGCAAAGAGACACTGCATTTAAAATAGCTGCAATTCGGTGGATGTCAAATCGATGGAATATGGCACGCGGCAGGCCGCCCCGAGGTGCATACCACCGGGAAGGTTTCGGCTTTTGCCAAAGAGGTACTGTGCCTCAGATCAGCAGATCGTATGCCAAAATCATAGTAACGATGAAGAAAGGAATGGAATACGCGTGGAACAACCAATACTTGCGGCGCCTTTGGATAAAGCGCAGGGCGATCAGGTTGGCAAAAGAGCCGATCAGCAGGCCGTTTCCACCGACGTTGACGCCGTAGGCCAACATTTTGAAATCGGCCGTGTATTTGGCCAGTAGAATGGTTGCGGGAACATTGCTGATGGCCTGCGACATCAGTGCGCCGGTCAAAAACAGCGTACCGGGATGGTGGAAATCCAGGGAGGCCAGCAGACGTTTCACGGCCCCGATCTGGCAGAACAGGTCCAGATCGATGAAAATAACAATAAACAGCCCTACGAGCCCCCAGTCGGTCTTGAAAATGACGTTCCTGCGGGTCCACAACAGCGCAAGAAAGACGATCGCCAGAAAGTACCTTTCACAGCGCAGTTCGACGGAAACAACAAACGCAATCAGCAAGACGGCGGACAGCCAAAACAGCCTGCGGTGCACCACCGGGGGATGGGCGTTGCGGGCCGCTATTTTAGCGGCGGGAAAGGAGAAAAACACCACGACGAACAGGCATGCCGCCATGATCAGCACCAGCGGCGCCATTTTGCTGGCAAAAACCGGGAAGGAAACACGCCACTGGTGCCAGAGGAAAATGTTCTGGGGGTTGCCGATGGTGGTCAGCGAGGAACCGACATTGACGGCGATGGCCTCCAGTACGATCATTCTGGCGTAATCTTTGGCGGCGATTTTTTGCAGCCCCAACGTCAGCGGAACGATGATGAACAGGGCAATGTCGTTGGTCAGCACCATGGCCAGTGCGGCCGAGAAAAAAATCAGGGCCAGCGCCAGGCGGCGTTCGGTGTCGATGCGCTGCGAAATGCGGTAAGCCGCTGCATCGAACAGGTTGCTTTCCTTAAGGCCCGTGGTGATCAGCAAAAGCCCGCACAAAGTGGCGATGGTGTCCCAGTCCACATAGTCCGGCAGGCGCTGCAGGGGCTGGTGCAGCACGCCCGCCAGTCCCAGTGACACGCCGACCAGGGCCACCAGCAAAAAGTTTCTCTTCAGGGCCGAGATGCCCTCAAAACAGGCTTTCTTGAACATGGGGGATAGGTGTACGCGCTGCCGAAAATATGGTCGTTTTTGTTGATTAATTGCCGTATGGACACAACTTGTTTGCATTGCGTAAAAGTTGCGTCAACTCTGGCATGTGCGCATGGGGGTGTCAAGGCGGCTGGGCCGGTATTTTTTAGCCACCATCGTGGCAATGAAGGGCGAATTCAATATGGCTTCTGCGGATAAGGCGGCCGGGATCGCGCCTGCGCCCGGCTATCTGAAACGCGTGCGCCGGCGTGTGGCCGGCCGGCCGTGGCGTTTTCTGGCGGTCACGCCGCCGGGGCTGGAAAATCTCTGCCGGCAGGAACTGATGCAGCTGGCTGACGGGGTGACGGACATCACAACAGTGTCCGGCGGGGTGGCGTTCGTCGGGCGCCTGCACCACGCCTGCCTGGCCAACCTGCACCTGCGTACCGCCACGCGGGTGCTGATGCGCATTGCCGAATTTACGGCCACCAACTTTCGGCAGCTCGAGAAAAAATGCACCGCCGTCGACTGGCAACTGTTTCTGCCGTCCGATACGGTTATCGAAGTGCGCGCCACCTGCCGGCACTCGCGCCTGTACCACAGCACCGCCGTCAAACAACGGGTTCAACGGGCGGTTGCCGCGGGTCTGGGCCGGACGGGACCGGCTGGTTCCGTCGACGGCCGGCGCCAGCAGGTTCTGGTGCGCGTCATCGACGACCGGGTCAGCCTGTCCCTGGACACCAGCGGCGAACCGCTTTTCAAACGCGGGCTGAAAGCCCAGGGCGGCCGGGCACCCTTGCGCGAGACCACGGCGGCGGCGATCCTGATGCTGGCCGGCTATCAGCCGCAGATGCCGCTGATCGATCCCATGTGCGGCAGCGGCACCTTTTCCATGGAAGGCGCCTGTATGGTGCAGCATATCCCGCCCGGGCGGTTCAGAACCTTTGCCTGCATGCACTGGCCTGGTTTTGCACCCGGCCGCTGGCGCGCGGTTCTGCGTCGGGCCGACCGTTGCAGGCAGGATATGACGCACCCGCTTATTTTTGCTTCGGACAGGGACCCGCACGCCTGCCGGGCCCTCGAGCAGGTGGTTCGGGCGCACGATTGCCTGCGCCCGGTACAGGTGCGCTGCCGCGATTTTTTCGATTTTACGCCTGATGAATTGAATACACCCAAAGGTCTGGTGGTGCTCAATCCGCCTTACGGCCGGCGGCTGGATACGCCGCAAAAGAGCCGCACCCGGATTGATGATATTTTCCGCAAACTGTGCGCCGACTACCGTGGCTGGAAGCTTGCCATGTTGGTGCCAAAAGGGTATAGAAAACAGGATGCCGGATTTCGGGTGCGGACCGATCGCTTGGTCCACGGCGGATTGTCGGTCGAGCTTGTGACCGGGCGCATACCGGAATAGGCAGAACGGGGGCGGATCCGAACACCTAAAGGGGGAGCAGCACTGCCCAATGACACAACAGTGGATCGATCTGCGCAGCGACACGGTGACCCGGCCCACGGAGGCCATGCGCCGTGCCATGGCCGCGGCCCAAGTCGGCGATGACGTGTACGGCGAGGATCCCACGGTGAACCGCCTGGAACAGATGGCGGCCGACATGCTGGGCACCGAAGCCGCGGTGCTGGCTACCAGCGGCACCCAGAGCAACCTCATGGGGCTGCTCTCCCACTGCCAGCGTGGCGACGAGTACATCGTGGGCCAGCAGGCCCACACCTACCGTTTTGAAGGCGGGGGCGCCGCCGTTTTCGGCAGTATCCAGCCCCAGCCGCTGGACTTTGAGGCCGACGGCACGCTGGATTTGGGAAAAGTGGCGGCGGCCGTCAAACCCGCCGACTTCCACTTTGCGCGCACGCGCCTTTTGTGCCTGGAAAACACCCAGGCCGGCAAGGTGCTGCCCCTGGCATACATGGATGCGGCGGCGGATTTTGCCCGCAACCACGGACTGGGCATGCACTTGGACGGCGCGCGCCTGTTCAATGCCGCGGTCAAACTGGCCGTTGACCCCGCCCGGATTGCATGTAATTTTGACACCGTTTCCATCTGCCTTTCCAAGGGGCTGGGCGCGCCGGTAGGCTCCCTGCTCTGCGGTACGCGCGCGCACGTGGCCCGGGCCCGGCGCTGGCGCAAGCTTCTGGGCGGCGGTATGCGCCAGGCCGGCATCCTGGCCGCAGCCGGTATCTACGCATTGGAGCATCATGTCCAGCGCCTGGCGCAGGACCACGAAAATGCTGCGCTTCTGGCCGAGGGCCTGGCAAAAATCGCGGAACTGGATATCGATATGGCGACTGTCCAGACCAATATGGTTTTTGCCGCCATGGACCCGGCGCAGGTAAAAGCTTTTCAGCAGCATATGCGAGACCGCGGCATCCTGGTCGGCGGCCGGGGAATCTACCGCCTGGTGACGCACCTGGACGTTACCGCCCGGGACATTGACCGGGTTATCCGGGCGGCCGAAAAATTTTTTAACGGCGGCTGAACAACCGCAGCCGGCTCTCATGCGCGCTGAAATGCGGGGCGCTGTGCCGACGGCCGGCGGTTTGACAAGCTGGAATTGCCCATGACCGTCCGGACATTGAAAAAGGGGAGCCGCCTTGCGCGCAGCGGACTTTTTTTCTCCCTGGCCTATCACCTGATCATGGCCTACTGCGGCACGTTGCGGACCCGTGTCGAAGGCGAAAAAAACTGGCTGGCGTTATACAGAAACGGCCAGCGGGTGCTGCTGTGCGCCTGGCACCAGCAGTTTTTCCCGACCCTGGGCTACTTCCGTCGCTTTCGGCATTGCGGTCCGGCGATCATGATCAGCCGCAGCGCCGACGGCGACCTGGCGGCCGAAATTGCGGTCAAGGCCGGCTGGCAGCCGGTGCGTGGGTCTTCTTCGAAGGGCGGGTTCCAGGCCCTGCGTGAAATGATCGTGTGTTTACGCAAGTTACGCCTGGCGGGGCACATCCTGGACGGCCCCCAGGGGCCGGCCGGCCGCATCAAACCGGGTATCGCCCTGCTGGCGCTGGCCGCCGATGCGGCGGTGGTGCCGGTTTATCTGACGGCTGAACGCGCCTGGCAGCTCAACAGCTGGGATCGCTTCCTGTTGCCGAAGCCGTTTTCTCGCATTACCATCCGGTTCGGCCGCCCGTTCTATTTCAAGAGGGGCGGCGCTTTGGAGCTGCAGCGCAAAAAGCTGGAAACGCGCATGCGGCCGGCGTTGAAATAACAGGCTCCGCCGGCACGGCCGGCGGAACGTTTAAGCCTATGGAAAACGAAGACACACCGAAACGCGCCAGTATCCTGAAGCGCGTCCGGCAGCTCATCAAAACCGGCCGGCGGAACCACCGGAAAAAGGATGGTAAGTCCCTGTCGGCGTATCTTTCCAGGCTGGTTCAGGCCATTCCCCTGACGGTGCGTGGCTTTGCCCACGATATGTGCGTGCTGCGTGCATCGGCGCTGACCTTTTACTCCCTGCTGTCCATCGTGCCCGTGGCCGCCATGGCCTTCGGTATTGCCAAGGGTTTCGGGTTTGAAAAACGCCTGGAAGCCCAACTGCTGCAGGATTTCGCGGCACAGCAGGAGATTCTTACCAAGGTGTTCGATTTCGCCCGTTCCATGCTGGAAAACACCAAGGGCGGGCTGATTGCGGGCATCGGGCTGGTGGCCCTTTTCTGGGCGGTAATCATGGTGCTGAGTCATATCGAACACTCGTTCAACGCCATCTGGAGGTCCGACCGGCATCGCTCCCTGGGACGCAAGTTTTCCGATTATCTGTCCATCATGCTCATCAGCCCCATTCTGGTACTGATGTCGGGCAGCGCCACGGTGTTCATCACCACCCACGTGACGCAGGCCGCCGAATCTATTTCGATTATCGGGATGTTCAGCCCGCTCATCCAGTTCGCGCTGCGGCTGCTGCCATACGCCCTGATCTGGCTGCTCTTTACGCTGCTGTATATTATCATGCCCAACACACGCGTTAAGCTGGCTTCCGGCCTGCTGGCCGGCCTGCTGGCCGGCAGCCTCTACCAGATCGCCCAGCTGGCCTACATCAACTTCCAGGTGATGATCGCCAAATATAATGCCATTTACGGCAGTTTCGCTGCGTTGCCGCTGTTTTTGATCTGGATGCAGATCAGCTGGCTGATCGTGCTCTTGGGTGCGGAATTTGCGGCCGCATGGCAGAATTTCGGCGACCGTCAGATGGACTTCGGGGGTCAGGAACCCAGCGTGCGTTTGAAGCAGCTGCTGGCGTTAAAGATTGTACAGGCGGTGATCCGGGCTTTTGAACGTGCCCAAAAAGCCCCCGGTGATGCCGAAATCGCCGGCCAGCTGGGCATCCCGCGGCCGCTGGTGCGCCGGCTGCTGGACGAACTGGCGGAAAGCGGCCTGCTTTCCAGGACCTGCGGTGCAGATGGAGGCGGCGCGGACGCCTATCAGCCGGCTTTCGATATCAGGCGCTACAGCGTGCAGCAGGTCATCGAAATCCTGGAGAAAAAGGGGGCCAATGACCTGCCGGTCGCCGCGGCTGACGACCTGCAACCGCTGGCCGACATTTTGAAAACTTTCGACGAGGCCGTTAACGCCCTGCCGGCCAACCGGCTGCTCAAGGACATCTGAAAAGCGCCCGACGGCACACGGGAGAAGTCATGGACCCTTATCAACACATCGTCGGTGTCATCGCCCTGACCATGGGCGCCGCCTGGGCTTCGGGCATCAACCTGTATGCCACCGTGCTGGTGCTCGGCCTGCTGGGAGCCACGGGCAACATGGTGCTGCCGCCGGATCTTCAGATCCTGGCCAATCCGCTGGTCATCGGCGTTGCCGGCATCATGTATGTGGTGGAGTTTTTCGCCGACAAGATCCCCGGCGCCGACAGCGGCTGGGATACGCTGCAGACCTTTGTGCGTATTCCCGGCGGGGCCTTGCTGGCCGCCGGTGCCGTGGGCCAGGTGAACCCCGCCGTGGCGGTGGCGGCCGGGCTTATCGGCGGCGGGCTGGCCGCCGGCACGCACGCCGCCAAAGCGGGTTCGCGCGTGCTGATCAATACCTCACCGGAACCGCTGACCAACTGGCTGGCCTCCATATCCGAAGACATCCTGGTGGTCGCCGGCCTCTGGACGGCGCTGCATCACCCGGTGCTCTTTGTCATCCTGCTGGCACTTTTCGTGCTGCTGCTGGTGTGGCTGCTGCCCAAACTCTGGCGCGGGATCAAAAAGCTCTTCGGCGCCATCCGGCGCCTGTTTGCCAAAGACCGGCCCGCCGATCCGCCGAGCGGTCCCGCCCGCCCGGTCTGAAATTCAAGCGGCGGTTCTAAAGAAGCGGGGATGCCGCACTACAACCGCCCCTCTTCGACGCCGTGGCAGGCCACCTGGGTGCCGCTTTGCAGGCGCATGAGGGCCGGTTTTTCATGGCGGCAGCGCTCATCGGCGAAAAGACAGCGACCGTGGAAGACACAGCCGGACGGCAGGTCGATGGGCGTGGGCACTTCACCTTTCAGCTTGACGTAGTGCACACCGTGCTGGCCCAGCTTGGGGATGGCGCTGAGCAGGGCCTGGGTGTACGGGTGGCGCGGCGCCTGGAACAGTTCGCCGGTGGCCGCCAGTTCGCACAGCGTTCCCAGGTACAACACCGCCACGCGGGTGCTGATGTGCCGGACCACCGAAAGGTCGTGGGTGATGAACATGTAGGTCAGGCCGTGTTCTTCCTGGGCGGACATCAGCAGGTTCAGGATCTGGGCCTGGATGGAGACGTCCAGGGCCGACACCGGTTCATCGGCGACCACGAACTCGGGGTCTACCATCAGGGCCCGTGCGATGCTGATGCGCTGGCGCTGGCCGCCGGAAAATTCGTGGGGGTAGCGGCCGGCCCACTGGGGATCGACGCCCACCTGCTCCATGACGGCGGCCACGCGGTCCCTGACTTCTGCGGCCTTGGCCGACGGCTGGTGAAAATAGACCGGTTCCTCCAGCGTCTGGCGCACCGTTTTGCGGGGGTTCAGCGAAGCATAGGGATCCTGGAAAATCATCTGGATCCGGGCGCGGTAGGGGAGCATCTGGCCGGGGCTGAGGTGGTCGATGCGCTGGCCGTCGTAATATATTTTGCCGCCGTCCGGCGGGTAGAGCCCGATGGCCGTACGTGCCAGGGTGGATTTGCCGCAGCCGCTTTCCCCCACCACGCTGAAGGTTTCACCGGTAAGCACCTGGAAACTGATGTCGTTGACCGCCTTGACCGTGGTGCGCCGGCGCACCAGGCGGCCCTTTTCAAACTGGATCTGGTCCAGCAATCCCCCGGAAATATCGAAGTGCTTGACCACATTTCTCAGGCTCAGCAGTGCCTTTTCAGCGTCCATGGGTTTCGACGGCTTTCCCCGTGGCGGTCATACGGGTATCTGGCTGCCAAGTTTCCACGATGCCTGTGGGTTCCAGGCGGCCGTTTTGCGTGGCCACCATGTGGCAGGCCACTTGGCGGCTGTCGACAGGCGCCAGGTGCGGCGGCGTGGTCCGGCAGACGGCGGCACAGAAGGGGCAGCGCGGGTGAAAGGGGCATCCCGGCGGAATGCTGGTCAGGCTGGGCATCACCCCCGGGATCTGGTGCAGGCGCGATCCCGGCGTGATGATGCCCGGCAGCGCCCGGATCAGCCCCTGCGTGTACGGGTGCGCGGGATCGTTTACAATGACGTCCGTCGCACCTTTTTCTACGATACTGCCGGCGTACATGACCGCCAGTTTCTCGGTGACCTGGGAGACCACGGCCAGGTCGTGGGTGATCAGCACCAAGCCCGTTTTCTGCGCCTGGCACAGTTCCAGCAGGAGCTCCATGATTTCGGCCTGGATGGTGACATCCAGTGCCGTGGTGGGTTCGTCGGCGATGATCAGGGCCGGATCGGTCACCAGTGCAATGGCGATCACGATGCGCTGGCGCATGCCGCCGGAAAACTCGTGGGGGTACTGGGTGAGGCGCTTTTCAGGCGACGGGATCTGCACCATGCGCAGCTTGTCCAGCGCGATTTTCGCGGCCGCCTGCCGTGAAATGCGACGGTGGGCCAGCAGCGTTTCCACCATCTGGGTGCCGACGGTCAGCACGGGGTTTAGCGTCATCATGGGGTCCTGGAAGATCATGCTGATGCGGTTGCCCCGGATGTCGCGCATCGCTTCGTGCGACAACTGGTTTAAAGCCCGCCCTTCGAACAGGACCCGCCCGCGGGAAATGTAGCCCGGTTTGCTGATCAGGTTGATGATGGCAAAACCGGTCACCGATTTGCCGGCTCCGCTTTCTCCCACCAGTCCCATACGCTCGCCGCGCTCCAGGGTGAAGCCGACACCGTTGATGGCGGTCAGTTCCCCGAATCGCAAAGCGAACTTTACTTCCAGGTCCTGGACTTCCAGCAGGTGATGCATCAGGCGCCCTTGTAGAGTTTGGGGTTTAAAACATCGCGCAGCCAGTCGCCCAACAGATTGATGACCAGCACGAAGATCACCAGCAGAATGCCCGGGAATATGGTGATCCACCAGGAACCGCTGAAGATGTACTCGAACCCCGAGCGGATCAAGGAGCCCAGCGAGGGTTTGGTGACCGGCATGCCGAGCCCCAGAAAAGACAGCGCGGCTTCGCTCATCACGGCATTGGCCACCTGGATGGTGGATATGACCAGCACGGAGGTGATCGTGTTGGGCAGGATGTGGCGCACCATGATCAGGCGCCGGTTGAGGCCGATGACGCGGGCGGCCTCCACGTACTCCTTGTTTTTTTCGCCGATCACCGAGGCGCGGATGGTCCGGGCGTAAACCGGCCACTCCGAAAGGCCGATGATGACGATCAGAAGGGGCACGGCCAGCTCGGCATAGCGGCCGATGCCGAAAGCCACCTGGAAAATGGCGCTGATGAAAATGGCCACCATCAGGTAGGGGAAAGAGAGCTGGATATCCGCCAGGCGCATCAGCAGGGCGTCGACTTTGCCGCCGATGTAACCGGCGATCAGGCCGATGAAGATCCCGATCAGCGCCTGCAGCGTCACGGCGCCGCAGCCGATCAGGATGGAGAGGCGCAGACCGTAGATCATGGTGCTGACCATGTCGCGGCCCTGGACGTCGGTCCCCAGCAGGAAGGCCCGGCTGCCGGCATCCTGCCAGGCGGGCGGCAGCTCGGAGTTCATGATGTCGATGCTGGAGGGGTCGTATGGGTTGTACGGCGAAACCAGGGGCGCGGCCAATCCGGTCAGGATGAGCAGCACCAGCACGGCGAAGCTGGCCATCGCCACCTTGTCCCGGCGGAAACTGTAGAGGAGATAGGAGCTTTTAAAGCGCTGCCAGGTTGCTTTCATTTGCGCCCCGCCACCCGGACCGTGGGATTGACCAGCCCGTAGATGATGTCCACCAGCGTGTTGACCACCACGAAAATCACGCCCACCACCACCAGGTAGGCCACCAGCAGCGAGGTGTCCGAGCGCTCGACGGCCTCCAAAAACATGAACCCCATACCCTGCCACTGGAAAACGGTTTCCGTCAGAATGGTGAAGGCGAACATGATACCGATCTGTACGCCGAACACCGTGATGACCGGCAGGAGCGTGTTTTTGAAGGCGTGCAGAAACCAGATGCGCGAACGGCGCAGCCCCTTGGCCCAGGCGAACTTGATGTATTCGGTTTCCAGGATTTCCATCATCTCGGCCCGGATCAGACGGATGAACAGCGGCAGCATGATCGAGGCCAGCGAGATACTCGGCAGAATCAGGTGCTTGAGGCCGTCCAGCGTTAAAAGGCCGCTTTGCCACCCGCCGATGTCAACGGTAAGGCCGCGCCCGTAAGACGGCAGCCAGTTCAGGGTGACTGCAAAAACATAGATCAGCAAAATGGCCGTCAGAAACACCGGGATGGAGACACCCAGGGTGCTGAAGGCCATGGTGAAGCGCGAAAACCAGTTGCGCGGGCGGATGGCCGTGAAAACGCCGATGGGCAGGGAAACCACGATCAGGATGAGGGCGGTGACAAATACCAGCTCCAGGGTGGCCGGCGCCTTGGAGATAATCACTTTCAGAGCCGGTTTTTTATAGAAAAACGAAAGCCCCAGGTCGCCTTTCAGGGCATTTTCCACGAAACGTACGTACTGCACCAGAAAGGGGTCGTTCAAGCCCAATTTCTGGCGCAGGGCGGCACGTTCGGCCGGTGTGACGCGTTCGCCGACCACGTCGCGCACCGGGTCGCCGATGCGGTTCTTGATGGAGAATCCGACCAGGCTGATCACCAGCATGACCAGTACGGCCTGGCCGATGCGTCGGACGATAAAGGCAAACATCGCTTTTTGTCAGCTCTCTGGCAGCGGTTTCCCTGTGCCGCTTAACGCAGTAAAGGGGCGGCTGAGCACCTGCAGCCCAGACGCCCCGGTTGGGTTTTGAAGGGCGCTGCACACAAACGCAGCGCCGGGCCCGTCTTGGGGCCTATTTGATTACCAGGTCGCCGAAATAGGGAAAGTTCATGGTGTTGATGATCGGCTTGACCATGAGGTTTTTCCTGGCGCCATAGGAATGGTTCTGCCAGTGAAAGGGAATAAAGGCGGCATCGTCGTACAGGATCTTTTCGATTTTTTTGAGCATGGCCGCGCGTTTCTTGAGGTTCGTCTCCGACTGGGCCGCCAGGGTGAGTTTGTCCACCTCGGGGTTGCAGTAGTTGCCGCTGTTGTACTGCCCGTAGCCGGTTTTCTTGTTGGGGCACATGACCAGGAATTCGCTGAAGTTGCCGGAATCCTCGGTGTCGGAATGCCAGCCGATCATCTGCATGTCGGCCACCTGGGCGTCGAACTCGTCCCAGTACTGGGCCTTGGGCATGGTTTTCAGGTTCACCTTGATGTTGATCTTGGCCAGCATGGAAACCACCGCCTGGGCGATCTTTTCGTCGTTGACATAGCGGTTGTTGGGCGCGATCATGGTGCAGGTAAAGCCTTTTTCCAGGCCGGCGGCTTTCATCAGGGCACGCGCCTTTTTCAGGTCGTAGCGCGGTTTGCAGGCCGGGTTGTGGCCGGCGTAGCCCGGCGGGCTCTGCTGCCCGGCCACGGTGGCCGTGCCCTTCATGATGGTCTTGACGATGCCGGCGTTGTTGATGGCGTACACGATGGCCTGGCGCACGCGCACGTCCCTGAACTCCTTCCGCCGTTTTTCGTTCATCTGCACCGTGATGATGCGCCCGCCCGGATAGGTGAACAGGTTGACGTTGGCATCGCGTTTGATGCGCATAAAATCCTGGGGCGGCACCGGCGAGATGAAATCCACGTCCCCGGACAAAAGGGCCGCCACGCGCGTGGCGTCTTCCTTGATGGGCGTTAAAATCATCTTGGTGACGTTGCCCGGAGACTTTTTGTCCCAGTAGCCGGCAAAGCGTTCGAACACCGTTTTGACGCCCTGTTCACGGTAGGTCACCTTGAAAGGGCCGGTACCGGATTCATGGTTCAGGGCAAATGACGGGCCGATCTTGACAATGGCGTCCTTGGGCTGGCCGTTTTTGTCCTTGCCGGAATAAAATTTGCTGTCCATGGGGAAAATGTAGGTGGCCATGTTCAGCAAAAGGGCATAAGGTTTCTTGGTGGTGATATCCACCGTATGGTCGTCGATGATCTTGACGCCGGCAAAGGGTTCGAAGAGACCCTTGAAATCGACGCTCTTTTTGAGGCGCTCGACGGTGAACTTCACGTCTTTGGCGGTAAACGGGTTGCCGCTGTGGAACTTGACGCCTTTGCGCAGGTAGAAACGCATGGTCAGGTCGTCGATGCGTTTCCATTTGGTCGCCAGGCGCGGTTCGAACGTCATCTTCTGGGTCCAGCGCACCAGGGGATCGAACACCCAGTGCGAAAGCTGCAGCATGCCGCCGGAAAGCTGCACGTGCGGGTCCAGCGAAACCGGGTCGGCATCCAGGCCGACTTTCAGGGTCTTGGCACCGGCCAGGCTGCCGAAAGCCGCGATCAGCAAAACGGACAGCAGAACGATCATCATCTTTTTCATGGATACGCCCCCTCTTTTTTCGTGTTGTCAACGCATGGCAGGTCGCTTGCCTGCCGGCTCTATAGCACACAATCTGCGGGCTTACAATCCTATCCGGGCCAGCAGTTTCAAGGCTGTGCGGCAGTATATCTCGACGCCGATCCCCAGCATGTCTTCATGGAAATCGAAATGCGCATTGTGGATCGGAGCACCACCCCGGTAACCGGTTCCCAGGCAGAAAAAGCAGCCTTTGGCCTTTTCCAGGAAGAAAGACATGTCCTCGCCGCCCATGGTGGGCGACGGTTCCACCACCTTTTGCGGACCCACGGTTTCGCGGGCACACGCCCGCACCACCGCGGCCATGTCCGCATCGTTGATGGTCGGCGGATAGCCCGGTGAAAGTTTAAGGTTGTACGTGGCACCCATGGCGCTGCAGACGCCGCCGATGATTTTTTCCAGGCGCTGCGGCCAGGACTGCCAGATGTCGCGCTCGAAGGTGCGCAGGGTGCCGCACAGATCGGCTTCGGGCGCGATGATATTGAAGGCGCTGCCGGCGTGAAAGCTGCCCACCGTCACCACCGTCGGGGTCAGGGGATTCATCTGGCGCGACACGATGCGCTGCAGCGCGGAAACCACCTGGCATCCGATTTCCAGTGCATCCACGCACTGGTGGGGCATGGCGCCGTGTCCGCCTTGGCCGATGATTTTCAGATCGAAACGGCCCATGGAGGCCAGCAGGGGGCCTTCTCTGACACCGACGCAGCCTGCGGGAATGTCCGGCCACACGTGGCAGCCGAAGGCGTAGTCGACTTTGGGGTTTTCCATCACGCCGGCCTCGATCATGGGCTGGGCGCCGCCGGGGCCCTCTTCGGCCGGCTGGAAGACGAATTTGACGGTGCCGCGCAGGCTTTCCTTTAATTGCACCAGGGCCGCGGCCGCTCCCAGCGCCATGGCCATGTGGGCGTCGTGCCCGCAGGCGTGCATTACGCCAGGGTGGCGCGAAGTGAAGGCCAGGCCGGTATCTTCGGCGATGGGCAGGGCATCCATGTCCGCCCGGATCATCAGGACAGGCCCGCTGCGGCCCGTGTCCAGCTGGGCCACGACGCCGAACCGCGCAATCCCGGTGGTAACGGGAAGGCCGAGTTTTTCTAAAACGCGGGTTACATAGGCAGATGTTTTTTCTTCCGTGAAGGCGGTTTCGGGAATCTGGTGCAGATCCCGGCGCAATTTGACCACGAAGTCCTTTTGTTGGGCGACGGCGTTTTTCACATCCTGCATTGCGGTCTCCTGGTTCGGTGGAAGTTGGCGTAACCGTTTCCTGATAGCACCGCAAACTGTAAAACACAAGCCGGGCGACGCAGCGTGCGCTGCATTTTACGGCAGTTGTTGTGCTTGACGGCCGGATATGCAGCAGTTATAGTACCTGAATCCGGCACAGACGATCTTGAAAACTGTCGCTTGGGATTATAACCTTATGGTTGCCTTAAAGACGGCGTTTTTTACGTAATGGGCATCTTCGGAAACCTGCCATTTTTACTGCAAGACATTTTTACTTCAAGATTGTCTGTCTTACGGGAGCGCTGAGTTCACCGCATCTGCTGCGTTGCAGGGCATGGGCGGCCGCCTGTTACAGCCGCATGCCTTGCGCCTTGTATATGCGGCAAACGCGATGCTTGCAAAATTCAGGTAGAAAAAAACCATCCTCAAAATGAGCGAACCCGGGGAGACGACGATGGCGGACAGACGGAAAGTGGCACTGGTGCTGGGCGGGGGTGGCGCACGCGGCCTGTCCCATATTGGAGTCTTGAAAGTGCTGGAAGAGGCCCAAATCCCAATCGACCTCATCGTGGGCAGCAGTATCGGCGCCCTGGTCGGCGCCGCGTATGCCATCTTGCCGGAAGCGGACAGCCTGCGGAACCGGGTGGTGGAAGTCTTTGAGACCGATGCCCGGGTTCAGGAGGCCTTTAAAATCCTGGAGAAAATACCCCACCATGTCACCCCGAAATCGGACCTGTTGAGCCGTCTGGGCGAAATCGCAGCCAAAGAGATTGTCTTCAACATGCTCCTGGTCAAAAAAGCCCTGCTCTCCGAAGAAGAGTTCCGCTGCTGTGTGGAACCCTATGTGACCGATATCGACCTTGCGGATACGCGGATTCCCTTTGCAGCCACGGCGGTTGACCTGATTTCGGGGCATAAAGTCACCCTGCAGGAAGGCCCGCTGATTCCCGCCGTGATGGCCAGCTGTGCGGTGCCCGGTTTCATGCCGCCGGTTTGCTGGCAGGACATGCAGCTGGTCGACGGCGGTGTTGTCGACCCCGTACCGGCAGCGGCGGCCAGAGAGAAAGGGGCCCACACGGTCATCGGAGTCGATGTCAGCCGCTATACCCGCGCACAATGCCGCTTCGACGACGGGGTCGACGTGGTCAGCCGGGTCATGGACATCATGATGGACTGCCTGAGCCTGCCCGGCCGGGAGCGCTGCGACATCCTGATCGAACCGGCCGTCGACGAATTTTACTGGACCGATTTTTCCTGTTACGACAGCTTTTTCGAGCTGGGGGAAGCTGCAGCCACGGAAAAAATCGACGATATCCGGCAACTGCTACAAAAACAGCATCTTACCTGATCTTCTCACCGTACCTTGCTGCATTGCCTGCATGTGTATTTTTTACGCACCCGCGGTGTTTAACCCCCCATCAGTTGGGTATTTTTTATCCAGACTGCCGGCCCGCTGCAAGACCTTATGTTGGCTGTAAAACTGCCGTAAAATTTTAATATACATATCGATATCAACAAGATATGATATGGGCCCGCATGATCCGGCGATTTCGGCACGCTTCTTGATGTATCGCAATGCCAGGGAGAGCATCCGTGTATCGCCAAGACGATTCACGGAATTCTGGCAATTTTTATCTTTCGGTAGAAAGGAATCACAAAATGAAAGCTTTTCGGATCAGTATTAAGATGACGGGTCTGGCGACCATGCTGCTGGCATCCCTGATGATTGCAGGAGTCTCCGGTGTCTGGGCCCACGGCGGCGGCAACATGATGGGGGGACCAGGTTGGCAGGGCCGCGGATACGGCGGCTGGGGCGGTATGATGGGCCGCAGTATGATGGGTCCCGGTATGATGGGCGGCGGCATGATGGGTCCCGGTATGATGGGCGGCGGCATGATGGGTCCCGGTATGATGGGCGGCGGCATGATGATGGGGCCGGGTGGTTGGCAGGGCCGCGGGTATGGCGGCTGGGGACCTGGATCGCAGCTTTCCAAAGAGGATCTGGAAAAAATCAACCGGCTGCATGCTGATTTTTGGAAAAAAAGTGCCGCTCTACGCCGCAAAATGTACCAGAAACGGCTGGAGCTGTCCATTGAACTGAGCAAAGAGAAACCAGACGAAAAGCAGGCCATAAAGATTCAGGAGGCGTTGTCCGGACTGCGTGCCCGTCTGGCCAAAATGCACCTTGAGCAGGTATTCGAGATGCGCAGGATTAACCCGCAGTTCGGCGCGGCTTGCGGTATGGCGGGAGCGGGTTACCATGGCTACGGATACGGTGGCTGGGGCGGCATGATGGGCCCCGGCATGATGATGGGTCCGGGCATGATGGGGCCCGGTTACCAGGGCCGTGGATACGGCGGCTGGGGCGGCGGTATGATGGGACCCTGGAGCGGGACGCCCGCGCCGGATAATTCCGGCACCCGGAAGCCGGCTGTGAAACAGTAAAACGCAATAGGAGAACACCCAATGGTTTTATATACGATCGCAACTGCACTGCTCTTGCTATTCACTACCAGCGTGCCGGCTTTTGCCCAGTGGGGCAACTACGGCGGCTGGCGCATGGGCCCGGGGATGATGGGATCCTGGGGCATGGGTTGGGGCATGGGCTGGCCGGGGATGATCTTCATGTGGATCTTCTGGCTGCTGCTCATCGTCGGCGTGATCTTTTTGATCAAATGGCTTGTGCAATCCACGCGCGGCAGCCATCCGGACCGCTCCGGCGACAACCGCGCCACGGCGCTGGACATTCTGGCCCAGCGCTACGCGCGCGGCGAAATCGACCGTGAAGAGTTTGAGCAAAAGAAAAAGGACCTGAGGTCTTGAAGACCATCGCCGGCGTGCTTAAATTCGGGGCATGGTCGGCCGAGCGCCCTTTCCTGAAAAAGCGTATTTTCAACCGCGGCGGCAAAAGGAGGAACTGTGATGACAACCGAGACTTTTTCCATTCCCAATATTTCGTGCGGCCACTGTACGGCCTCCATTCAGAATGAATTGAGTGAAGTCAACGGCGTTTCGCGCGTCGAGGGCAGTGTGGAGACCAAGTCGGTCACGGTGGATTGGAGTGCGCCGGCAACCCGTGAAAAGATTCTGGCGACCCTCAAGGAAATCAACTACCCGGCGGCGCTGTAGCGCCGGTTCTATTCCGGCGGAGCGTCCGGCTGCCAGGATGCGCCTGCCAGCGAAGCATGGCAGGCTGCCAGGGCACCGCCTGACAAAGGCGCCAACTCCGGACGTTCCCGGCGGCAGCGCTGGTTCGCCAGCGGGCAGCGCGGATGGAAAGCGCAGCCCATGGGCGGATCAATGGGGTTGGGAATTTCGCCGCTGACAGGGATGCGCCTGCGCCCGGTCATTTCGATGTCCGGAATGGTGTCGAGCAGCATGCGCGTGTAGGGATGCCGCGGGTGGCTGAAAATGGCATCGGCCGGTCCTTTTTCGCACAGGCGGCCCAGGTACATGACACCGATGTGGTCGGCCATGTGGCGCACCACGGCCAGGTCGTGGGAAATGAACAGGTAGGATAGCCCCAGGCGGCGCTGAAGGCCCTTCATCAGATTCAGTATCTGGGCCTGGACCGAGACATCCAGCGCCGACGTCGGTTCGTCGCAGATGATAAAACGCGGCTGTGAGGCCAGCGCCCGGGCGATCGAAATCCGTTGGCGCTGTCCGCCGGAAAATTCGTGGGGGTACTTTTCGCCGTCTGCGGGCGACAGCCCCACCTGCTGCAGCAGTTCGGCCGTGCGCCGGGCAATGGCCCGCCGGTCGCTGAGCAGGCCGAAGGCGCGGATGGGTTCGCCGACGATGCGCTGCACGCGCCAGCGGGGATTCAGGCTGGCATAGGGGTCCTGGAAGATCATGGCCAGGTGCCGGCGGTAGGGCGACATCTGGCGCCGGCTCAGGGTGGCGATATCGACTCCTTCGAATTCGATTTTCCCGGCGCTGGGGGCGTACAGCCCCGCCGCCAGGTTGGCCACCGTGGATTTGCCGCAGCCCGACTCTCCCACCAGGGCAAAGGTTTCCCCCTCTCCGATCTCAAAGTCGACGCCGTTTACGGCTTTCAATAGCTGCCGTGGCTGGCCTTCCAGCAGGCGGTTGAGCAGCGGTCTGGAAACGTCGAAAAAGCGTTTCAGGCCGCTGACCCGCAGGATGGGCCCGGAAAGGTCAGGCAGCCGGTGGGCCTCCCCCATTTATGCTTTCTCCCCGTAAAGCCAGCAGGCCACCTGCGCGCCTTGGATTTCAATCAGGTGCGGCCGCCGCCGGCGGCATTTTGCGAAGGCCTCCGGGCAGCGGGGGTGAAAGGCGCAGCCGGCGGGAATTTCGGCCAGGCGCGGCATGCTGCCCTCGATCTGGTTGAGGCGCTCCTGCCGGTGGCGCAGCGAGGGGATCGCGCCCATCAGTCCGCTGGCATAGGGGTGGCGGGCGTGTTTCACCACCTGCCGCACCGTCCCGAGTTCCACGATGCGCCCGGCGTACATGACCGCCACGCGGTCGCAGATTTCGGCGATGACGCCCATGTCGTGGGTGATCAGCACCACGGCGGTGGCGTGCTTTTCGCAAAGCTGTTTCAGTAGGGCGATGATCTGGGCCTGGATGGAGACATCCAGGGCCGTAGTGGGTTCATCGGCGATGACCAGCTTGGGGTTGACGCACAGCGCCAGTGCGATGACCACGCGCTGGCGCATGCCGCCGGAAAACTGGTGCGGGTAGTGCTCCATGCGTTTTTCGGCGGCCGGGATGCCCACGTCGGAGAGGATGCGGACGGCATGCTCCCGGGCCTGGGCATGGCTCATGTTGCGGTGTGTCAGGATGGTTTCCGTGAGCTGCCGGCCGATGGTGTAAAGCGGGTTTAAACTGGTGAGCGGATCCTGGAAGATCATGCCGATCTGTTTGCCGCGCAGACGGCGCATGCGGGCATAGGGCAGGTTGTCGATGCGCCGGCCTTCGAGACGTATGCGGCCGGCCGTGATCCTGCCGGGCGGTTCCAGCAGGCCGATGACGGCCTGGCCGGTCAGGGACTTGCCCGCGCCGGATTCCCCCACAATGCCGAAAACTTCTCCCCGGTGGACATCGAAAGACACGTCGTCCACGGCCACCAGGTTGCCGCGGCGGGTATCGAAAGCGATGCGCAGATGCGCGATCTGAAGCAGGGGCCCGGGCATCAGCGTAGTTTCGGGTTGAGCGCGTCGCGCATCCAGTCTCCCAGAAGGTTCACCGCCAGCACCAGACTGGCCAGCGCGATGCTCGGAAAGATGGTGATCCACCATTCGCCGGAAAAAAGATAGTCGTTGCCGATGCGGATCAGGGTTCCCAGCGAGGGCTGGGTGGGTGGTATGCCCACCCCCAGAAACGAGAGGGTCGCCTCGGTGATGATGGCCACGGCCAGATGAATGGTGCCGATCACCAGCACGGGCCCCATCACGTTGGGCAGAATGTGCCGGACCATGATCATCAGCGGGTGGATGCCGATGACCCGGGCCGCTTGCACGTATTCCCTGCCGCGCTCCACCAGCGTCGAACTGCGCACGGTACGGGCGTACTGCACCCAGCCGGATATGCCGATGGAAAAGATCAGTACGGTGTCCGCCAGCTGCTCGGATTTGGCTTCGGGAATCAGGGTGCGCAGTACACCGTCGATCAAAAGCGCGATCAAAATGGCCGGGAAACTGATCTGGATCTCGGCGATGCGCATGATCAGGGCGTCGACAAAGCCGCCGACGTACCCGGATACCACTCCCAGGCTGACCCCCACCGCCATGGAAAACAGGACGCTGAAAAAACCGACCATGAGCGAGATGCGCGATCCGTAGAGAATGGCCGACAGCAGGTCGCGGCCCTGGTCGTCGGTGCCCAGCAGGTACTTGGGATTGCCGTCGGCCTCCCAGGAGGGCGGCGTGTGGGCGTCGAGCAGATCGAGGCTGGCCATGTCGAAAGGATTCTGGGGTGCGATCCAGGGGGCCGCCACGGCCCCGAAGATAATCAGCAGCGTGACGATCGCCGCCGCCACGGTGACCGGTGAATGGCGGAAGGAGTAAAAAATGTCGCTGTCGGCCAGGCGGTGCAGGAAATTGGTCGTATGCCGGGCGGGAGCAGCCGGTGCCGCTGTTTCGGTGTCGGGCCTAGGCATGGCCGTTGGCCTTGGCCGTATCGACCCGCAGGCGCGGGTCGACGACGTAGTAGAGGATGTCCACGATCAGGTTGATCACCACGAAAAAGAAGGCCACCAGGATCAGGTAGGCCGACATGATGGGGATGTCGACGTTTTGGATGGCCTGCAGGAACATCAGCCCCATGCCGGGCCATTGAAAGACGGTTTCGGTGATGATGGCAAAGGCGATGATTGATCCGATCTGTAGGCCGGTGATGGTCATCACCGGCACCAGGGTGTTTTTCAGGGCATGGCCGAAGTTGATGGCCCTGTCGGTCAGGCCGCGCGCGCGGGCGAACTTGATGTAGTCGGTACGCAGTACTTCCAGCATTTCGGAGCGCACCAGCCGCATGATCAGTGTGAGCTGGAACAGGCCCAGGGTCACGGCCGGCATCAGCAGAGCCTTCAGTCCGCTGACGGTCAAAAGGCCGGTGGTCCAGCCGCCGATGGCAACCACCGTCCCGCGGCCGTAAGAGGGCAGCCAGCCGAGGATTACCGAGAAAACGAAGATCAGCAGGATCCCGATCAAAAAAGTCGGCAGGGACACGCCGACCAGCGAAAAGGCCATGAAGATGCGGCTCAGCCAGCCGTCGGGTTTCAGGCCGGTGTAAACGCCCATGGGGATGCCCACCAGCAAGGAAAACAGGGCCGCCACCAACGAGAGCTCCAGCGTGGCGGGGAGGCGCTCCTTGAACAGGTCCGCCACGGGGCGCTTGTGCTGGTAAGACAGCCCGAAGTCGCCGCGCACGGCGTGGCCCACGAAACGGGCGAACTGGACCAGGGTCGGGTCGTTGAGGCCCAGTTCCTGGCGCAGATGTTCACGTTGTGCGAAGGAGGTGTCGATGCCCACCATCTGGTTGACGGGGTCGCCGACGTAGTTGAACATCAGGAATGCCACCAGCGCGACAACCAGCATGACGAATACCGACTGGAGCAGGCGGCGGATGATAAAGGCGGTCATGATCTGCGTTTTGTTCTTCGAAACTTCAGGCGAACCCGCCGGGTGTCACACATTTCCGGCAAGTGCTGCGGGCACCGTGTGCCGGCGGCAGGCAGATGCGCAGGACGCGGTCGGGAATGACGCCTTTTGAGCGTCCTGCACCATCTGCCGGAAGTTTGCCCCTATTTTACATTGACATAAAACAGCATGAACTGGTTGTCGGCGCGCTGGACCAGGTCGATATTGTCCTTCTTGCCCCAGGCCAGGGATTGCTGGTGCAGCGGGATGTACCCCACGTCCTGATGCAGGAGCGCATAGGCTTTCTTGATCATCTTGTCACGTTTGGCGATGTTGGTTTCGCTGAGGATTTTATCGGTCAGGGCGTCGATTGCAGGGTTGGAGTAGCCGCCCAGGTTGAATTTGCCGCGGCCGCTCTTTTCGCGCGTATCGATCAGGTTGTAAAGGACGTTCCAGGAGTCAAAGCTCGACGGCGTCCATCCCAGCAGATAAAACTCGGTGTCGTAGGAGAGCACCTTCTTGAAATACTGGGCCTTGGGCTGGGCCTTCAGGTTGACCTTGACGCCGACCTTGGCCAGCATGGAAACCACCGCCTGGGCGATCTGCTCGTCGTTGACGTAGCGGTTGTTGGGGGAATCCATGCACATGCTGAAGCCATTGGGATAGCCCGCTTCGGCCAAGAGCTTTTTGGATGCGGCGGGGTCGTAGGGGTAGCGTTTGAAGTCCTTGGCGTAGGCCGGGAACAGTTTCGGCGAAATCATCAGCGCCGAAGGCGTGGACAGGCCGCGCATGATTTTTTTCTGAATGGCTTTGATGTCGATGGCCTGGTACAGTGCCTTGCGGACGCGCACATCTTTCAGCGGGTTTCTGTCCTTGAGGTTGGAACAGGGCAGCGCCTTGTCAGTCTGGTTCATTCCCAGAAAGATGGTGCGCAGCTCGGGGCCCACCAGGACCGAAGTGCCGGGATGCTTGTCCACGCGTTTGATGTCCTGTACCGGCACCGGGTACATCATGTCCACCTGCCCGGAGAGCAGCGCCGCCACGCGGGTGGCATCCGAGGAAATGGGCGTGAAGATCACTTCGGTCAGGTTGTGGCGCGGCTTGTCCCACCAGCCGGCAAACGGTTTCAGGACGGTTTTGACGTCCTTCTGGCGCTCGGTCACGATAAAGGGGCCGGTGCCGTTTTCATGGCGCGTGGCATAATTTTCCTTGCCGGACTTGATATTGGTTGATTCCGTGGCACCGTGTTTTTCACACCACTTTTTGTCCATGATATACCAGCTGCTCCACTCCGAAATCAGGATTGGGTTGGGGGCCTTGGTGATCACGTCGACGGTGTAGTCGTCGACCTTGACCATTTTCTTGACCGTCGAAACCCGGGTTTTAAAATCCGAGCCTTCCGACAGGGCACGCTGGTAGGAAAAAATGACGTCGTCGGCGTTGAATGTGTCGCCGTTGTGAAACTTGACATTTCTGCGCAGGTGAAACCGCCAGCGGGTGGGCTCCATAATCTGCCAGCTTTTGGCCAGTGCAGGCTCGATCTTCAGGTCGGGGCCGCGCCGTACGAGCCCTTCGTACACGTTTCCCAGAAATCCGATCAGGAAGGTTTCGTTCAGCGAGTGTGGATCCAGGGACTGCAGGTCGCCCTGAAAGGCCCATCTGAAGGTTTTGGCCTGCGCCGGTGACGGCCACGACGTCAGCATCAGGACTGCAACGGCAGCTGCAACGGTCAGGTTCAACAGCATCTTGCGCATCTTACACCTCCGTAAAAGGGGTTGGCCGCCGGTGGGTGTGCCGCCGGCGAAAGGGTTGCGTCCAGCCGGTTCCATGGGGCTTGCTCGGAATGTCTGCCGGCCCGTTTGCCGGGGTGTGCTGGAACAGGCGGGCTTCGGCGGGTCAACGGTTTTTTTGCTGCAAAAAGCAATATAAAAAAGGCGCCCGGCAGGGTCAAGCAAAAATAACGGTGCACTGAAAAGACAGGCTGCCGTGGCGCCTTTGCCGGGATGCTCCGGGTTTGCGCCAACCGCCGGCGCGTTGATGGATGGCGTTGATGCGTCTGACCGGCAAGGTAGGCAAGCGCAGCGGTACCGAACGTTCGCAATCCACCGCACGGGATACAGCAGCGTTTAAAATGCGGCGTCCGACGTACACAAGCCCCTGACGTTCAGTCCAGCGGTTCCACCCAGACGATCTGCCGCTTGCTGACGAGCAGGACTTTGCCGGACCCTGCACGGTGAACAAAGTCCACCAGCACCACAAACGGCTGCCCGGTTTCCATGAAAAGATCGGATACGCGTTGGCCGGCCCCGATGTTTACCTTGCCGCTGATGTTCGACCCTGCAGTGGTGTGAATATTGACCTTTCGATAGCTGGCCTGCGCGGATTGATTACCGGTTTGCATGTGGCCCTCCGTCAAAAAAAGACAGGGGCTGTCTGCAGATGCAAACAGCCCCCCTTAAAAGTCCCGGTCGGGAAAAGCCTAACCTTCGGTACCATACTTGAAGGAGAGGGTTACGCGTGCCCGGTAGGCAACGACCTTGCCGTCTTCAACTTTCATGTCGAGTTTCGAGACTTCCGCTATCCGCAGGTTTTTCAGCGTCTGGCTGGCTGTTTCGACGGCATTGCGGGCCGCCTCGTCCCAGGAATTGGGGCTTGTGCCGACCAGTTCGATGATTTTGTAAACGCTTTTGCTCATGGTTCCCTCCTTTCGGCGTAAAAGCCGCGGGCGCGGTGATGCGTGCCCGTATGAATGCAGGGGTTCACGGAAAGGGCTGCCAGCGCGGCAGCCGATGAAAGCAGTGTGCCTGCCCAGGGCCAACACTAAGGGATCCGGGGAGCGAAGTCAAGCGCCGTCACGCCGGATGCCAGCGTCTCATGTTGATGATCCCCGGGAAAGCGTGGTCCTTGTAAATGGATTTGTTCAGCAAAAGACGCAGGCATTCCTGGATACCCTCGGACATGGTCGGATGGGGATGCACGGTCTTGAGCACGTGCCGGATCCCCATCCCCTGGTCCATGAGCATGGCGATGGACATGATGGTATTGGACACCTGGGGGCCGGCGGCGCGCATCCCCAGGATCCGGTTCTGGTCGTCGTCACTGACGATGATCTTGACAAAGCCGCTCATGGCGCGCATGGCAATCGCCCGGCTCAACAGGGCGTTGGAGTAGTATGCCACGCGGTAGGGAATTTTCTTCTTGCGGCACATCTTTTCATTTTTCCCCACGGCCGCCACCGCCGGATAAAAGAACATGACCGTGGACATGTTGCCGTAATTCAGCGGATGGCGGTTGGCGCGGCAGATTGCCTTGGCGGCATAGCGCCCCTCGGTTTCGGCGATATTCACCAGGGCCGGATGGGCCGTCACATCGCCGGCGGCGTAGATGTCGCCGCGTACCCGGCAATGGGCATCGGTCACCAGAAAGCCGCGTTCGTCCGGTTGAATGCCGGCGACCTCCAGGTTCAGAGCGGACAGATTGGGCTGTCTTCCGATGGCAATCAGGGCGGCATCCACGTTCAGCACCTGTGAGTGACCGTCTTCGAAGTCGAGAACAGCCTCCAGCAGGTCCGTGCGGCTGTCGATGCTGCGCAGGATCGCCGAGTGGAAGATCTCTACACCGCGTTTTTTCAGGTTGGCGCTGACAAATTCGGAAACGTCGTCATCCTCAAAGGGCAGGATGCGATCGGCATGGTCGATCAGGTAGACCTTGGTCTGGGCGTAGTTGGAGAAGATGGACGCATACTCACAGCCGATAATGCCGGCGCCAACGATAATCAGGCGCTGGGGAAAGGTTTTCAATTTTAAAATGCTGTCCGAGTCGAATATGCGTTCGCGGTCGACGGGCACACCCGGGAATTTGCGCGGACGCGATCCGGTGGCGATAATGATGCTGGCAGCTGAAATCTCCTCATGACGCCCGTCAGGATAGCGCACGGACAGTGTGTGCGGCGACAGGAATGCAGCGCGGCCGCGCTTGAGCGTCAAGCTGCCCGGGCCCTGCCAGCGCTGCGGCGAAAAGGTTTCGATTTGCGAGAGCATCTGGTACTGTTTTTCCCGGACGGCCTGGAAAACCGTCTGCCGTACGGCCCGGTAGTCGACGGTCAGGCCGGAAGCCCGGTAGCCGCGGTCCACACGGGCGGTAATGGCGTAGTCCTTGGCCAGTTCCCACATGGTTTTGGACGCCAGCGCACCCCACATGACGCCGGCACCGCCGATTTCGCCGCCTTCGACGATGCAGACCTTCTGCCCCAGGTCAAAGGCGCGCATGGCAGCGGCAAAACCTCCGGGGCCGCACCCGATCACGCAGATATCATAGGCGTTGTTTTTCTCAGACGACATGGCCGTTACCTCACGGCGACAGAAAGCTGTATTTGCCAAATGCGCACATATTGGTTTGTCTGACTATAGTGGCCCGCTTGCAAAAAAGCAAGCCGGCGCGGTATCTCTTTGCTTAAACGCGCGCCCTTTTAAAACGCTGTACGGCCGGCCGGAAATAGCTGTTGACGAAAACCGCGCTCTCAGGTAATTAACACGGGACTTAAGTTTTCCACCACACGCAAAGCAGCACGTGGAGAGGTTGTCACGGCCTTTGCTGCAACACAGGTACGGAGAAACCCATGCGTAATTCCGAAGGTGACAGACGCCGTTGCCCTCGACGGAAAGAACGTGTTTCCCAGGAAGAGTCCCTGGACCCCGGCTCGCCGGTGGTGGTTTCTGCGGCATGTGATCTGAACCCGGACCCGCTTTCGACCAGCTGAAGCCCCGGTTCACCTCCAGCCGCTATTCCCACCGGCGGCTGCTGGAGAGAGGTGAACCATGAAAAACCCCCTGGTTGCCCCTGAACTGCGGGAGCATCTCGCCGAAAACAACATTGAGGCGCTCAAGGAATTTTGTGGAAGCACACATCCCGGTGTGATTGCCGAGATGCTGTCTGCCCTGGAAATTCCGGAGATCTGGCAGGTCCTTTCGCACCTCGAACCAGACCTGCGGGCCGAGATATTCAGTCACCTGGATGTGGACGTACAGGTGGAGATGGCCCACCTGCTGCGGCGCCGGGAACTGGCCTCGCTGGTTTCCGACATGCCGCCGGACGATCGCGTCGACCTGCTCAAGCGGATTCCCGAAGACCAGCGTGAAGCGCTCCTGCCGGCCATTGCGCAGGCGGAACGGGAAGATATCCGAAAACTCTCGTCCTACCCCGAAGGCACCGCCGGCGCGGTGATGACGTCGGACTACGCAACCTTGTCTCCGCACCTGACAGCGGAGGAAGCCATCGCCAAGCTGCGTCACGAAGCGCCGGACAAGGAGACCATCTATTACGCCTACGTGGTCGATGACCAGCGGCGGCTGATCGGCTTTATTTCGCTCAAAGACCTGATCCTGGCATGGCCGAAAACCAAAGTAGACGATATGATGCACCGCGACGTGATTTCCGCGCATGTCACCGATGACCAGGAAGACGCTGCCCTCAAGATCCAGAAGTACGACCTGATCGCCTTGCCGGTGGTCAACGGCAATGACACGCTGGTGGGGATCATCACCTACGATGACGCCATCGATATTTTCTCCCAGGAGCATACCGAGGACATGGAAAAGCTGATGGCCATCAGCGGCTCCCATGAAGCGGCCTCTTATGTGCATACCTCGGCCTGGGTGCATTTCAAAAACCGCAGCGGCTGGATCCTGATCCTGGCGCTCTTGGGCCTGGTATCCGGATACATCGTGCAGCATTTTGAGGGGCTGTTGCTGCAGGTCGCCCTGCTGGCCACCTTCATGCCCATGCTGGCCGACACCGGCGGCAATACGGGCAGCCAGTCCGCCACGCTGGTGGTGCGCGCCCTGGCCGTCAACGAGATCACGCCGCGCGATACGCTCACCGTGCTGGTCAAGGAGAGCAAGGTGGCCCTTTTGCTCGGCCTGCTGCTGGCCCTGTTCGCCTTCGCCCGGGTGTTTCTGTTTTACGAGGGGTCGGTCACACGGCCGACCCATTCTCCGACCCTCATCGGCCTGGCAGTTGCCACGGCGTTATGCCTGCAGGTGCTGACCTCCACACTGATCGGCGCCCTGCTGCCGCTGGGGGCCGCCAAACTGAAGTTCGATCCCGCCGTGGTGGCCAGCCCGGCACTGACCACTATCGTGGACATCACCGGCCTTTTGATATTTTTTGCCACCACCAAGATCATGCTGGGGGTGTGACAGCGGCGGCAACGCTTTTGGTATGCGCAAGCTGCCGGATGATTTATATCGCCGGCGGTCGCCTGTCGTAAGCACCGGTTTTTTTTTGAAAAGCGAGTATGGCACGCAGAAAGGCCGCCGGAACCTGATGCGATCAGGTTCCGGCACTCGAATCGGCCCCCTTTCCACGGGAGAATCTCCATCCCATGATGCGAAAAAGAAACCGGGGGCATGTTCATGGCCGCGGCTCCAGGAGCGAGCCGGGCAGCACACTCTTTTCCCCGTGTTTTTCGATAACCGAATCGAGCGCCCGGTTCAGGTTTCGTCTTTTGCGGGTACTGTGCTCCGGTTCAAAAAGACAAAGCTGTTCTCCCTGTCCTGGAAGTTCAAGCCGGGAGACGGATATCCCCAGGAGCCGGATGGGCCTTTTGCCTGCCTCCGTGTTCCGGAGCAGACGGCAAGCGGCGGAGAATATTTCAACGGCGTCGTCCGTGGCATGCGCCATTGTCGTCGCTCTTGTTATCTGCCTGAAGTCGCTGTATTTCACCTTGAGCGTGAGAGTTTTCCCCCGTATTTCGTGACGCCGCATGCGCCGGGCCACGCGGGTGCAAAGCGACAGGATTTTTTTGCGTGCCGCCGCCACATTCTCGATGTCCTGCTCGAAGGTCTCCTCGTGGCCCACGGATTTCACCTTACGTTCCGGTTCCACCGGTCTTGCATCCAGGCCCAGGGACAGGGCCTGCATTTGGGCCCCCCGTTGGCCCAATTTTCGTTCAAGCTCTCCGATCGGGATGCGTTTCAGGTCTCCGAAGGTCCGGACGCCAAGCCGCCCCAGGGTTGCACGCGTCGCCTTGCCGACGCCCCACATTTTTTCTACGGGCAGTGGTTCGAGAAAAGCCTGCACCTCGTTCGGCCCGATCACTGTCAGTCCATCCGGTTTTTGCATGTCCGAGGCGATCTTGGCAACAAACTTGGAAGGGGCGACTCCCGCCGATGCGGTCAGCCCGGTTTCGTGCAGGACCGTGGCCTTGATCTGCCGTGCCATGGCCGCCGGTTCTCCGAACAGGCGCGTGGAGTCCGTCACGTCAAGAAAGGCTTCGTCAATGGACAGGGCTTCCACCAGGGGCGTGAAGCGATGGAATATCCGGAAGACCTGCCTGGATATCTCCCGGTACCGGTCCATCCGCACCGCAAGGAAGATGCCGCCGGGGCAAAGCCGCCGGGCGGTAACCATGGGTTGGGCCGCATGGACACCGAATTTTCTGGCCTCGTATGACGCTGAAGAAACCACTCCCCTGTCACTGAGCCCGCCCACGACGACCGGCCGCCCCGCCAGCTCAGGATGATCGCGGATCTCCACGGACGGATAGAAGGCGTCCATGTCAAGGTGAATAATATGCCGCACGGCCATGGGTACACCCCGGTAACAAGTACCGCCAACATTCATGCAGGCACCCACTGTAACCGATCAGCGGCTCAACTGCCAGACTTCTTTTCAGCATCTCAGGACTTCCGCGGGAAAAGGTGCTCCGGCACGACGGCCGGGACGGTTCCCCTCGCCTTGTGCGGCGATTCGCCAGTGAAAAACTGGGGTGGCGTCGGCGTCATTGATTTCGGGAAAGAATCCATCCGGAGACTGGATGGCCCCACCATGGACGCCAAGTACAAGATCGGGAAATATGCCTGCGCCAACTGTCCGCTCGGTTGCGGCGCTACGTATGCGGTCAACGAGGGAGACTGGCCCGTCGGCGAGACCCACCGGCCCGAATATGAAATCATGGCGGCCCCGCCGCGAATTTCTCGAAACTTTGGGCGGTCTGGACGATGTTATCAGGGATTTGTGGGCCTGAGGTCGTCTTGCCAAACGGTCTTGGAGGCGCCTTGCACAGCCCTGCGAGCTCATGCGTATCCGGTATATCGTCCGCAAAACCTGTGGCCTCCCACCGATTCATCGTCGCAATACGATAAACCGAAACCGGGTGCATGTCGAGGCCTATGGCCGGTCAAAAGCCGTGGCAGCCGATATTTCCAGCGGCAAATGGGCGCGGTACAGGCTGGATCCAGGCGCCTGCATGGCATTCGGCGGCTGCATTGCAAAACGGGACTTGACGGTTCTGGCAAATTGGGGCAGTTATCATGGCGGGTTCGGGCAGGCCGCCGATGTGGACCTTCCCACCGGAAAGGGCTGCGATGGCAAACGCATACGATTTTAGCGGAATCTTTCCGCCGATTCCCACGGTATTCGAAAACGACTGCCTGGCCGTCGACCAGATGGCCGCCAATGTCGCCAAGTGGTGTACGACCGGCATCGCCGGGGTGCTCGTGCTGGGGTCCAACGGTGAATATGTCTATCTGTCTGAAGATGAAAAACGCCGCGCCGTCCAGACGGTGGTGCAGGCGGCGCCGCAAAACAGGCTGGTTCTGGCCGGGACGGGATGCGAAAGCACCGCCGCCACGATCCGCCTGACGCGGGACTGCGCGGCCCTGGGCGTCCATGCCGCCCTGGTGGTCACGCCCTGCTACTACGGCAGCCGGATGACCCCGCGGGCCCTGATTCACCACTACGAGACACTGGCGGACGCATCACCGATTCCCATCCTGCTGTACAACGTCCCCAAATTTACCGGCATTAACCTGGACGTGGCTACCGTGGCCCATCTGGCGCAGCATCCCCGCATCGTCGGCATCAAGGACAGTACCGGCAACGTGGCCCAGTTGGGCGCCCTGTTGAATGCCGTGCCGCCGGATTTTTACGTGCTGGTGGGAACCGCCGGCGCCCTGCTGGGGGCCTTGAGCCTGGGGTGCGTGGGCGGCATTCTGGCGCTGGCCAATGTGGCGCCCGAAGCCTGCGTGGCCATTTGGCAGGCGGCGAAAAACCAGCAGTGGGAAGCAGCCCGCCGGCTGCAGCTCAAGATGCTGCCGGTCAACGCAGCCGTGACCGCTACCTACGGCATCGCGGGGCTGAAATACGCCCTGGATTTGTGTGGGTATTTCGGCGGCTTGCCGCGCCCGCCGCTGCTGCCCCTGTCCGAGGATCAAAAACGGGAAGTGCGCCGCATTCTCGCCGGGGCGGAGTTGCCGGCCGCCTGACGGCCGGTTATACGGCCCGAGCGTCTTTTCCAAGTGTCAACACAGGCGTGTGGCCACATCCTGCATGCGCATGCCGAATACCCCGTTGATCAGGATGAGCACGGGATCACGGGGCTCGACCAGGTTGACAAAACACGTCTCCATGCCCGCCGAGCCGGTGCCGGAAACCGGCAGGGTCAGTTTGGCCGACGTTTTGATCAGCTTTTGCAAGCGGGACTTAATCGCGTCCATGATTTTGATGAAATGCGGATCCAGATGGCCAACCGTCCTCGTGCCTAAAGCCCGATAGACCGGATCCGGCACGTTGGAAGGACCGGGATCCATCAGTAGAATTTCCTCTACACCGCTCAATAGGTTGCGCATCGTTGCCTCTCCTTTCCCGAACAGGTTGATTTAAATTTTTCGTCGCACTGATGGCGCCGGCCATGCCCGTCTGCATAGGCACCTCAGCTGTCACGGCTGTGATATGAACGGCCGATGGCGTGGAGCGGGCAGTCCACGCAGGTTGGTGGTTTGAAGTTCTATTGGTATCCGATTTTTTCGGACAGCGGGATTTTGCTTTTCAGGAAAACGCCGTGGCCCCTCCCGATTTCCTTACCCTCTGAATTATGCAAAACGGATTCCGCAAGATACTGGCGCGGATGCGGGTTGACCACGCGCCCGACGGCCTTTATCACCCCTTCCGATACCGGGCGCGTCAAATAGGTGGTGAAGCTCGTGGTCAATACGAAAACATCCTTTACCAGGGAATTGACGGCAAAAAAGGCCGCGTTGTCCAGGGCCATGAAATAAATGGCGCCGTGCAGGGCGCCGGCGGCGTGGAAAAATTTTTCATCCACCGGAATCCGGATCACCGCCTCGCCCCTGCTGATTTCGACCCGTGCGCCGGTGAGTTTGACCAGCGGCGCCGAATGCATCATGTTTTCCAATTTGCGATAGTGTTCCTGGTTTTCCATGCTGCGCCTCTTCATGTGGGTGGTGTTTGGGCCATCGGTTATCTCATTGCTTGGCCGTTTGCAAGTCCTGGAGGATACGGCTTGATTTCAGGGTTGGCGGCACCTGTCATTGCACTTCGGGCCATACGGCACCCGCCCCCTGGTTCCCGGTTTTCGGCACTGTACGAATCCCCCCATCATTATGCTATGGATCCGTCAGAATCCACGGCAGGACCTGTCGCGGAAAAGCGCCTGCCGATTCCGCCATGTTGCCGCGATTGAGGCGCGTGACCGTGGCGGCAACGCCGCCGACGGGTACGTCTCAGTCAGGAAGGCGCAGTCTCCAGTACCTTTCCCGGCCATTTCTTGATGATAGCTGTGATGTTGCGAACATAGGCCCACTCGCAACGGACGGAGCATTTATCCAATTGATCCTGGTACGGAGTGCCTTGCCAGCCGGGCCTGCCTGCCGCGCTGCGCTTGGCGCAGGCAGGCACCGCAACGCCAAAATTAAGCGAACTTATCGTGGCGCGAGTTGCGCGAGTCTCAAGCGCAACGGACAGCCATACTTTTGGATACGCTTTTAAGTTTGAAAAAAAGTGGTTTATGCGGTAACAATTACAGAAAGTCGGCGAAGATTCAGCCGGCAGGCGATTTGGCTGACAGACAACCGGAGGCAGGCTTTATGCCCAAAGCGCAGACACCAGTGGTGAAAAGGACGCTGTTTTCCTGGGTTTTTGCCGTCAACATCAAGCTCCAGATCCTGCTGGTGGCCATCATCATGCTGACGGTGTTTGCACGCGTCGTTCCGCTGGAGATGCAAAAGCGCATCGTCAACGAGGCTATCAGCCTGCGCCGCATGGACCTGCTGTTGCGTTACTGCGGCGTCTACCTGGTTGCCGTGGTCCTTGCCAGCGGCTTGAAATTCATGATCAACGCCCTGCAGACCTACGTTGCGCAGCAGGCCACGGCGCAGATGCGCAAGGCGCTCTACCACCATATCCTGACGCTGCCGCTGAGCTTCTTTCGCAACACCCAGCCGGGGACGGTCGTCAACGCGCTGGTTTCCGAGCTTTCCCTGCCGGGAAATTTTGTCGGGATGGCCGTGGCGGTGCCCGTGAGCAACATTCTGACGCTGCTGGCGTTTGCCGGCTACCTTTTCTGGCTCAATCCACTTCTGGCCGCTGTCTCGCTGTCCATCTATCCCATCGTGGTTTTCCTGGTGCCCATGCTGCAAAAGCGCGTTAACGCGGCCAACAAAAAACGGGTGAGCCAGGCGCGCCTGTTGTCCAACAAGATTGCCGAGTCCGTTTCGGGCATTCACGAAATCCAGAGCAACGGCGCGTTTGGCATTGAAAACAAGAAATACGACCGTCTGGTCGACCGCCTGTTGAAGACGCGCATCACCTGGAGTCTTTATCGTTTTGCCATCAAAAGCTCGAACAACTTCTTCGTCAGCCTGGGGCCTTTCATCATCTTTATTCTGGGCGGCTACCTCTCCATCCGCGGGCACCTGGCGTTGGGGTCGCTGGTCGCTTTCCTCTCCGCCCAGGAAAAGTTGTACGATCCCTGGAAAGAACTGATCGAATTTTACCAGGTCTACCAGGATGGATCGGTCAATTATGCCCGCACCATGTCGCTCTTCGACGTACCGCCTGAACATGTGCTGGAGCCTGAAGGGCGGGCGCCCTACCGCTTCAAGGGGCGTATCGAGGTCAAAAATCTATCCTTTCTGACACCCAGCGGTATCCGGCTGTTGCGGGACGTGTCCTTCGCCCTGGACCCCGGCAGCCAGCTGGCGGTGGTGGGTTTTTCCGGCAGCGGCAAAACCACCCTGGGGCAGTGCATCGGGCAGCTCTACAAATACACCGCCGGCAGCCTGCGTATTGACGGCTACGAGGTGTCCGAGTTGACCAAGCGGGATATCGTGCAGAATGTCGGTTTCGTGTCCCAGCGCCCCTTCATTTTTTCGGGAACCATCGAGGAAAACCTGCTGTACGCCCGGGCGGCCCTGATCAGTGGAAGCGCCGACAAGGGAAAAGAGGCGCTGCCCGACCGTGACGACCGCATCGAGGCGCTGCAGCAGACCGGCCTTTTTCTGGATGTTCTGCGTTTTGGACTCAACACGGTGCTGACGCGCGGCAAGCATGACGATCTGGTCGGGCAGCTCATCCAGGTGCGCCACAACCTGCAGCGTGATTTCGGCGCCCAGCTGGCCGAATATGTCGAGTTTTATGAAGAGGACAAGTATCTGTACCATTCGAATATTACGGAAAATTTGATTTTCGGTACGCCTGACAGCGAGGATTTTCTCGAAGCCAACCTGCCGCGCAATGCCTATTTCCTGGACTTTTTGAAGCAGGCCGATCTGACCCGCCCGCTGCTGGGCCTGGGCGCCGGCCTGGCCCGGCAGCTGGTGGACATCCTGGGCAACCTGCCGCCGGACGAGGTGTTTTTCCGACAGAGTCCCATTGCGGCCACCGAGATCGAAGACTACAAGCATCTGGTGGCACGCCTGGAAAAACTGCGTCTGCACCAGCTCTCTGACGAAGATCACGCCCGGCTGCTGCAGCTGGCTTTAAGGTTCATCCCCGGCAAGCACAAGATGGTGTCGCTGCCTTCCCTGCTCGAAGACCTGATCCTCGAGGGGCGCGCCCTGTTTAAAGAAAAAGTCAGCCAGGAACGGCCGGAGTGTGTGACGTTTTATCAGTCCTCGGAATATATTTTTTCACAGACGATTTTAAACAACATCTTTTTCGGCAAAATGAAGAGCACCCAGCCCCACGCCCAGGAAAAGATCAACCAGAGCATTATTCAGGTGCTGATCGAAGAAGACGTGCTGGAGACCATCATCGAAATCGGCATGCAGTTCGACGTGGGCAGCAAGGGTGACCGGCTTTCCGGCGGGCAGCGCCAGAAGCTGGCGGTGGCGCGCACCTTTTTGAAGACCCCCCCCATCCTGATCATGGACGAGGCCACGTCGGCACTGGATAATAAGTCCCAGAGCCGTATACAGAACCTGCTGGAAACACGTTGGAAAGGCCGTCGAACGGTGATTTCCATCATGCACCGCCTGGACACCATCAAAAACTACGACCAGATTATCGTTCTGAAAGCCGGCAAGATCGGTGAAATCGGGACCTATGATGAACTCATGGCCCAAAAGGGGATGCTCTATGAGCTTATCGGGAAAAAACGGTAACAACTGCGCATCCTGTGAATTCCAGGACAACATCAGCCTGTTGCGTGAAACGAGCTTTTTCGGCGCCCTGCCGCTGGAGGTCCTGAAAGTGCTGGCCTACCTGTGCACCCGCGAAACTTTTAAGGCCGGCGAGTACCTGTTTCGCCAGGGGGACGATGACGGCTGTGCCATCTATATCATTTCGGGGGCGGCCGATCTGCTGTACGCTTGCGAGGACCGGCCGTGTACGATACGGTCATATGGCGCCGGAACGCTGCTGGGCAGTCTGTCGCTGTTGGGGCGTATGCCGCGGCTCTTTTCGCTTGAGGCCACGACGGAGGTGTACGTCCTGATCCTGGAGCGCGAGAAATTCGTCAAAGGCATCGGGGCTTTTCCGGAAACCTTTCCGAAGATCTTTCAGTCATTGATCCGGAGTATCAGCGACTGGGAAGAGGCGTTTTTAAGCGGGCATGCCGAAAGTTGTGAGACCTGCATCAAAAAAACCGGCGTCAGTGTGCTGTAAACTCGTTTCCGGGAAAGTGGTGGCGATGGCTGCGGGTAAAATTTCGTTGAAGCTTAAAAACAGCCTTTCGGAAACCAACCGGCTGTTTGAGCGCATTCAGGCCTTTGGTGAATCCCAGGGATTGGACCGCAGGCAGATATTTCATCTCAACCTGGTGGTGGAAGAGCTCTTCACCAACATCGTCATGTATGCTTTTGGGGACGACAAAACCCACTGGATCCATATTTCTGTCTCCCATGACAGGGGCCGCCTGACCATTTTGCTGGAAGATGACGGCAAACCCTTCAACCCGGTGGCGCTCAAATCCCCCGATCTGAAAGGCCCCGTTGAAAACCGTGAAATCGGCGGTCTGGGGGTGCATATCTGCAAAGAGCTGATGCAGGGGATGCAGTACAGGCGGGTCGGCAACCGGAATATCCTGACGTTGACCAAAACGTTGGACCGGAAGGCACCCTGAATGCCTGTCCGGATGCCGACGAACGCGAACGCGGGGGTTTGCAAAAATTTTCACCGCCTGGCCGGACTGCATGGCCACGATACGGCGATGAACGCAAAGGAGAGAGCAGCAGATGGAAATTATAGAAGAAAAAGAGAATGACACCGCTGTATTCAAGCTGAACGGCCGTTTGGATTCGAACACCGCGCCTGAATTTGACGACAAGATATCGACATCCATCGACAACGGCGTGCGCTTCATCGTGGTGGACTGCCAGGCCCTCGACTATATCACCAGCGCGGGCCTGCGCATCCTGAACAAGACCGCCAAAAAGCTCAAACCCGTCGACGGCAAAGTGGTCCTCTGCGCCATGGAGGATTATGTCCGGGAAGTCTTCGAAATATCGGGTTTTGACACGTTCCTGCCCATTTTCCCCGATATGCAGACGGCCATGGCGCAACTGAAAACCGGGTAAATCGGCGGCACAGACCGTCAGGTTCGGGATACGGAGTACGGAGGCCCTGAAATGAAATTCACCCACTGCTGCGAGCTTCTGCTGGCGGCACTGCTGCTGGCGGGTGTGGGGGCGGCGCCTGTGCAGGCGGGGCCGCTCAACGTTTTTGTGAGTATCCCGCCGCAGCGATTTTTTGTCGAAAAAATCGGCGGCGCCCATGTGCACCCGGCGGTCATGGTACCGCCCGGGGCCAGTCCGGCCACCTATGAGCCCAGGCCCGGCCAGATGGTGGCGCTTTCGCGCGCGAAAATTTACTTTGCCGTCGGTGTGCCTTTCGAAAGAACCTGGCTGCCGAGGTTCCAGGCGGCCAACGCGCACCTGCTGGTGGTTCACACCGACGGCGGCATCTCCAAAATCGCCATGGCAAGGACGTTCCGTCCGGGCCGGGCACCGTCCTCCGGCCTTTCGCATACGGGCGTCAAGGATCCCCATATCTGGCTTTCGCCGCCGCTGGTCAAAATCCAGGCACGCCACATTTATCGGGCCCTGGCCGGGGCGGATCCCGACCACGCAGCCCAGTACAAGAAAAACTTCACAAGTTTCGTCGCCTTTCTGGACAGACTGGACCGTGAAATACGCGCCACCCTGGCGGGTCTGCGGCGGCGGGAATTTATGGTCTTTCACCCGGCCTGGGGGTATTTTGCGCGCACCTACGGCCTGCGGCAGCTGCCGGTGGAAATCGAGGGGAAAGATCCCAAGCCGGAGCAGCTGCAGAAGCTGATCCGCTACGGCCGCGGGCACGGCATCACGGCCATTTTCGTGCAGCCCCAGTTTTCCGCCAAGAGTGCCAGGACCGTGGCGGCGGCCATCGGGGCAAAAGTCATTTCCGCCGATCCCCTGGCCGCCGACTGGGCCGCCAACCTGCGCCGTCAGGCCGCACGTTTTGCAGCGGCGCTGCGGTGAGCACATTTCATTTTTTGCGAATCAGGTAGACCCCGTCGCGCAGGTTGAGCATGACTTTTTCGACGCGCGTATCCTGCGCGATTTTGGCATTCAAGGCGGCGATGGCGCGGGCGTTGGCGTTGCGAATGCGGCTGCGCAGCACCTTCCTGCGCCAGAAGACGTTGTCCACCAGAATCAGGCCGCCGCTGCGCAGGATGCGGTACGCCTCGTCAAAATAGCGGCTGTACAGGGTCTTGTCGGCGTCGATGAAGACAAAGTCTGTTCGGCCCGGCGCCATTTCCCGCAGTGTGTCAATGGCCGGCCCCAGCTCCAGACGGATTTTGTGCCCATGGGGGCTTTTTGCGAAATAGCGCCGGGCGATTTCAGCCACCTGGGGATCGATTTCGCAGGTCACCAGGCAACCGTCCGGCGGCAGCGCGGCGGCGATCATCAGGGCCGAAAAACCGGTAAAAGTGCCCACTTCCACCGCCTGACGGGTTCGGGAAAGGCGGACGATCATCTGCAGAAAGCGGCCCTCGACCTTGCCGATACTCCAGTGTGCCCGCCCGGTCTTGCGCTCGGTCTCTTCCAGAAGGTCCACGCACAGTTCCGGCAGGGCGTCGGTATGCGCCGCCAGATACTTTTCGAGCATGGCTTCCGGCTCCTGGTCGCTCATCTCTTACGTCCGTTTCATGGCCACGAGCCCGCGTTTTCCCAGCTCGCGCAGAAAGCGCGTCACCGAAAGTTCGGCTTCCCGCCGCGGCAGACGGTGGATCTCGGCAAAGCGTTTAACGATCCGGCGCACGCTGCGGCGGTCATCGATGAGATTCCACACATCGGTACCCAGATTGTCCAGCTGCAGCTTGCGCGGCGGCATGGCCGGCGGTTTTTTCCCCAGGCGGCGCAGCAGAAAGCGCGGCAGGGGGCGCAGCTGCTGGGGGTAGGCGATCAGGGCGTCGCCCGATGGCATGCGCTCTTCGTGTATATGGCGACTTTTTACGGGAACACAGTTCAAGGCTTCCTCGCGGGACAGCGCCGCTGCCTCGGGTTGGCGTTTAAAGCGCTTCATAGCTGCCGCAGATGGTATCCAGGTCGTCTTGCTCGATGGCTTTGCAGTCTTTGAATACTGCCGCCAGAATACGATTTTCGGCCGGCCGGTGCCAGATACGCGCCGCCTGCACGCGTACCGGTGCCGGAAACAGTTGCCAGACCGCCATGCGGGTTGCGGGGCGCCGCCACTGCAGTGCGGTCTTTGCCGAAGCGCCACCGGCCGGCTGCCAGCGGTGCTCCGCAATGCCCAGTTGCCGGGCGGCGAACGCCGCCAGTTTACGGCCGTCAAGCAGGGCCGCTGCCGGTCCCCAGCGCATCAGGGTGAGCATGCGGCGCTTGTGCTGCCAGACAAGCTCATAGCGTCCGGCTTCAAAACAAAAATGTTTCAGCACGTAAGGCCGGGGAAGCCGGGCGCGAATATCGAAGACCGACCAGTCGCGCACCGAATCTTCGGCATGGTCGCGAAAGGTGGCCAGTATCTGCCGCGCTACATCGTCTGTGCGCGCCGCAAGGGTACCAAAAAACTGCACCAGGCAGACCTTGCGGCAGGTGCGGCAGTGCAGGACAACCCCGCGGGACTGCAGCTTCCCCTTTTGCCAGGTAAAGGCGGCGGCCGTGAAATCCGCCAGCGCGCTGCGCCAGGCATTTGGCAGGTCCATGGGTTCGAATCGTCCGGATGCCCCGCAGGCGTCTGACAGCCGCTTGTAATAACGGGCCCTACGAAAAGGTCCGCGGATGGCATGCCATTTGACTTCCATTTGGGGCGCTCCGACGCTTTCCAGCACCAGATAGCGCCGGTCGATGCGTGTGATTTCCCAGTCCCGGGGCACTTGGAAGTGGATTCCGTTCCAGTCGATGTTTCTCCGATCCATAGGATTCGCTCAGCCGATGCCCGTGCCCTGCAAGGAGATCAACGCGGAATGCAGTGTTGCCAGAACCTGGGTCCCCACGGCATGCTTTCCGCTTCCTTGGGGGCCAGCCGGTGCTCGGGATGGGTCTTGTCCCAGCAGGCGCGTTCGGCCTCGATGCGGTTCCACATGGTGAGTTTGACCACGTTTCCCATCTTCTCGTTTTTGTTCAGCGTGTTATGCTGTAAAATCAAGCTGATGCGGTTTTTCTTGGCATCTACGAACGACCACTTCCAGGCGATGATGACCTCGAAGGGATCGCCGCGCCACTCCGGATCCGGACCGAAACGGCGTTTAAAGCGCTTGAGCAGCAGTTCAAAGAATTTCTTGGAGGCGTTTTCGTATTTGAGCCGGATGCGCACGATATGGTTGGGTGCGGCGCAGGTGCCGTAGGTAACCAGACCGATTTTAAATCCCGGCAGGTTGCGGGTCTCGACCTCTTTGAGATAGGGCCTGAATCTTACGGGCAGTGCGCTTTGCATGTTGAGTTTGTCTGTATAACGGGAGATGTCCGTGCCGAGCACGAACCCGGCCACCTGGTGCGGGACATCCGCGCGGCAGACATCTGTACCCAGGAAAAGGAGTATGAGTGCCAGAAGGGGAAGAATGTATTTCATGGTTGCTCCTCAGTAAGCCAGCCGTCCCAGTGACTTCAGAATCAATGTAAATCCCATGGCGAACATGCCGGTCAGTCCCATGCCGCACGAAAAGCCGGCCAGCAGCACGGGTGCGTATTGGCGCCACATGCCGCCGTAACGCTTCAGGAAGAAAAAACGTCCCAGCAGGGCACCGACCACTTCCAGGATCATGCCGTGCGGGGTGCTCTGGCCCAGTCCGCGCACGACGCCGTAAATCAGCAAAATGGGCAGCCCGAATAGGGTCAGAAGGAAATAGGTGACGATTCCGAAACCGAGTCCCGACAGTACGTAACTGCCGCTTAATGCCTGGTAAAAAAGCGCGTTTCCCTCCAGCGTCGAGGTCTGCATGAGCAGCGTGTTGAGCGCCTGCAGGTGCCACATTTCCTGGGCATAGGGGTAGCTGCTGGAGGGAATGGGCGCCAGCTGCCAGATGAACTGTGAAAAGAGCAGGCTGGCCACCATCACCACCGGGAAAACCACGATCTCGGCCTTGATGATACCACGGATGCTGGTGCCTGTCAGCTCGATTTCGCGGAAACTGACGGTGGCGGCGCCGTAGTTGTGAATCGGAATGGGCGCGTACCAGATTTCGATGCCGTGGTAGCCGAAAAATTTCGATCCGGCGATGAAGCTGGCTTCGCGCACCAGCGGCAGGCTGACGAACTGGCCCGCGATGCCCTCCATCCTGGCTGTAATATAAGACACGATGGGCGTGTAGACAAATCCGTAGATCACGAAGAACAACCACGGAAAGCTGGGAACCAGCCAGAGGCACAGGCCGGTGTAGGACAGCGTTGAAAAAAGGTAAATCCCGATGGAGATCCAGAAGTTGAAATCCCCCCGGCCCGGCGGCGGCCGGAAAAGATCCGCGAAGCTGGGACGCGGCCCTCCGGCGGCGCCGCGGTTGCCGAAAGAGCGCAGTACGTGCCAGATGCCGATGAAGGCGATGGCCAGGCCCAGGCCGATGCCGAAACTCATGTAAAAATCGAAATTGTTGGCAAAAACGGTATCCACGGTCCCCATGCCCGGATGCCAGCGGTGCAGGATTCCGTGGCGGTAGAGGATGGGGTTGGCGGCCACGGTGATCAGCAGCCCGGCCAGGCCGCCCATCACCGCCCAGAAGGGCAGCACCATGCCGATGAAGATCAGGCCCAGGTCCAGCTGGATGCCGGTGGCCACCGCCGGCAGGACATTTTCGGTGTGGCGCGTCAGCTCGACCCAGGGAATGGGGATCAATTGGACCGGCTCGGTGAAGAGCAGCCCCGAGACCGTGGGCAGCATGACGTAAAGTGCGCCGAAGGCCAGGCCGATGACCCCGCCGATGGAAAACACCCGCCACTTCCAGCTCTTCTGCTTGTCCTCGGTGGATTCGGCCAGGGCCATGGTTCCCAGGGCGCCCACCGGTGCCATGGGAAAGGGCAGTTTCTCCACATCGGAGGTGATGCGGTAGAGGGCATAGCCCAGCCCGAACTGGTCGATGCGCTGGATGATCTGGGAGCCGATGAGCAGCAGGATGGGAATCATCCAGTCGCGGTGGAAGAAGGTGCGTTCGATCAAAGATTGCGATCCGGGGGCCGGGGCCACCCACCTGGGGATAAATTCGGTCAACCCCAGCATGCGGGCGGCATCGGACTGCACCAGGTACTGATTCCACAAAAGGCCCTGGAAAGGCGAGGCCAGGGCGGCGCCCGCCATGTAGTAGAGCAGAAAGATCTCCTGCTGCTTGAGTTCGGTATAGGATCTCTTGGCGATTTCGGCAAACAGGATGATGGTCACCCAGCGGGCGGCGGGACCGATGCCGCTGCCGATAACCAGCTGCAGGTACATGCTGCCCGGCATCATCAAAAAGCCGATGAAGACCGCGCCCACAATGGCCTTCCAGTCGAAGCCCTCCTCGAAGTGATCCGGCGGCTTCAGCAGATCGCGGTATTCCTGCAGTTCTCTGTCTTCGTACATCTATGCGGTCCGTGTGTTGAATTTACATTTGCGCCGCGTCGGGGACTCTGGATTTTATCCCGGCAGCACCTGGTAGCTGGCATCACTGAACAGGCCGTATATGGCCCAGCCGCCGCCCATCAGAAAGTCTCCGATAATCAGACCGATAAAAAAATAACGCAGCCGTTTGAACAAAACGACGCCCCCGTACCGCATGCACAGGGCGTTTGCCAGCCAGCCGACAAAAAAGCTGAACCACAGGATGCGCATGGCGGAGCTGTATGCCGTAAGGTAGCCGATGGGGTGGATCGGCCACCAGTAGAAACGGTGATAGCAGGCCACGAGCACAAGCATTACGGCCGCACCGATGAGCGTGAAAATCAGGACCCAGTGGCCGGGTTTCACCGGCGTGGTAACCAGCGTGTTGATATTTTCATAAACCGCCACGCTGGTGCGCGTGGCCCAGTCCAGCTGAAGCTCCCGCAGCCCGAATTTGTACCCTAAGGCCAGCATGGCGACAAACGACACGGCCACGCCGCTGATCAGGGTGGCGAAAATTCCGCCGGTGATCAGCCCGCGCCGGGCACGCACGCCGTGGGTGATTCTTTGGGCGTGCAGCAGCGACGGCATCAGCGATTCGCGCAGGTCGACGAAGAGCACTTTTTGCACCACCGCCGTAATGAGAATGCCCACCTGGGTGAAGAACTGCGGACCGAAAAAGGTGAGCAGGCCGTCCATGGGTGCGGCGGTCAGTGTAAAGTAGGCGACGCCGCCCTGGCAGATCACGCGGCTGGCCACCAGCATGACCATGAAAAAGGCGCACAGAACGACTACGGAGGCCCACAGCGGCAGCCCGAAAAAATGCAGCCACAGAACCAGTACGCTGGAGCCGATGAAAAACCCCCAGAACGAGATGCGCGTGGAGAGCCAGTCACCCTCGGTTGCAGCCGAGGGCCGGCGGCCCATTGCCTGCCGGATGACGTCTACCAGGTGTCGGCGCGCCAGCCAGACCAAAAAGACGAAAAAAATACCATAGGCGCCGATCATCTGGGTTTCCTCGGGGCGGGCGAGCGTGGGGCCGAAGGTAATGCCCAGCGCCGATGCCGGGATGTTGTAGCCCAGCAGGCCGAGTATGCCGTAGAGCAGGGCCCCCAGGATGAAAAAGAGCCAGAAGGAAAAGGAAATCTGTTTGGAGGCCAGGAAGGCAAAGCCGATGAAGGCCGGATAGAAGTAGATCTTCAGTTTGGCGAATCCGGAAAAAAGGCCGTGTTTGGGGAAGTAGGGCCCGGCCAGGATGAGCGTCGGAATCTGGGGGACCGACGGGTTGTAAAAATGAAAGCCGTTGATCAGGTGCAGAAAGACCGGGATGGCCATTCCGGCCAGCATAAAACGGTTAGCGAAAAAACGCCCCAGTCGGCTCTGGTCCAGGGCTTCTTCCATCAGAATGGGAACCCGCAGCAGGGGGAAATTCATGCGTTCGTGGGACAGGGCCTGGCGGCTCAGGAGGTTGATCATGCAGATCATGACGAAATAGCAAGCCAGGATGAAGCTGCCCCAGACCATGACGGGCGTCGCCCAGGCCTGCCAGGGAATCCGGCGGATGACCTGCCACCAGGACATCTGGCGGCCGCCGGGCAGGCCGTCGTAAAGAGCGGTGATGGCCTTCCGGCTCTGGGGATACCAGCTGTGCGGCAGGAGCGGCTGCAGCGTGTCCGGCCAGCGGTTTCCCATGCTGGCGAAATGATAGGGTGCCGTCAGGTTGATCAACAACGTGCGCATCAGCCCGGTGTAGGGGATGCCGGAAACGAGCACCATCAGGATCCAGCAGACCAGCAGTTCGGTGCCGGAAAGAATCTTTTTCCCCGTAAAGATCCGCCTGCCGCCGGCCACCAGCAGGGTCAGCCAGACCAGGATGAAAAAAGGCGCCAGCGGGAAATGGCCGCCGCCCAGCGGCGTGGCCTGGCGATAGGTGTTGTTGAAGGGCGTTGCGGCACAGATCACGGCAGCCAGCAGGAATCCCAGAATGATTGCCCGCGGGCGTACCACGGCCCCGTCGGGCGCCGCGTGGCTGCGGTTTTCTGTAACGCTGTCAGAAGTGGGAGGTTCCGGTTGCATAGAGTCGTCTCAGGCGCTGGCCGCTGTCCGGTATTCGTTGACCAGGCGAATATAGCCGGATTTGGTGTCCTTGTCCAGTGAACGCCATGCCAGCAGCTGGCGCCGCAGCCGGTTTAAAAACACCCGGTTGATGCGATGCCAGGTGTTGGCTTCACCGGATTCGCGTGCCAGCATCACCCGGATCTCCAGAAAACCGGGTTCGTCGGCCGCTGGTCCGATGGACAGCTGCACCTGCTGCATGATCCCCAGGTCGAAGGGCGCCAGCCAGACGCGCGAGTCCAGTTGGAAATAAACCGGCCGCGGTTGCGATGATGTCAGGTTGTCGTCGGGAGCCGGGCGCTGGGCCTGGCAGCGGACTTCGCCGGTGGAAAATATGCCGTGGGAAACGTCCTGGTGGCTGTTGAAGTAATCCAGCAGGTAGCCGCCCACACCGCAGTATTCATCCATTTTCATCAAAAACGGCAGGGTGATGGATAGCGTGTTGCCCTGGGATTCGGGCAGCGTCCAGGAGCGGTTGATATCCGGTATGGCGATGCGGGCGGCCACCCGTGACGGGTAGATCACCGAAACCAGCACCACCAGAATCACCAGGATCATGGCCGCCACACCCGCCAGCGAGGAGTAGTTCACCGTGATGCCGGCCCACAGTGCCGTGCCGGCAAACAGGCTGGCGGAAACCTGGGCCAGCAGATAGCCGAGTACCACGCTCAGTACGGCGAAAGCCAACGATTCGGCGATGAAGAGAAAGGCGACGTGCGAAGGTGCCAGCCCCACGGAAGTGTAAATAGCGATTTCGTTTTTGCGCTCAAAGACACTTCCGATCATGGTGTTCAGGACGATGAAAACCGAAATGGCCAGCGGGATAATGATATTGGGCATACCGCTGTAACTGAGGGTATCGCTGGCCTGGTAGAGAAAGGTGCCCCGCGGTTCGCCGGAAAAGAGGCTTAGTTCCAGACGGTCCACCAGTTTTGCGGCCACTTGACGGGGGTGTGCATCTGCAGGGAGCCCGGCCGCCGCACCCTTGAGATGGCCGCCCAGGCGCAGTAGTGTGGCAGCCGGTATGATGAGGGTGCGTTCGGCCGGTACGTGCTGGTAGCGGCTCTGGAACGAACGCACGTCTTCGCCGGATTCCAGAGCATCCATCTCGACTTCGGTCAGTGTGGTGGCCGCCTCGCTGGGAAAAGTCACCGGTGTCAGGATTTCTCCATCCAGGTCGACGTGCCGTGCCAGAGCGCGGGACGAAAAAGTCCCCACCACATGGAAGTCGATGCCCCATATGCGCACATGTGCCGTTCGGGGGGTGTTCGGGTCGATGTTCAGCCGGCGGGCCATGGCCTGCGGCAGGATAGCTGCAAAGCGTTCGCGGGGCGCAAACCAGCGGCCGGCCGTCAGGATCCGGTCGATGCCGGAAACCGCCGGTTCAGCGGACGAAAGCCCCACAACACCCCGGGCTTCGAAAGCGGCTTTGGCATTGTGCAGCATAACAGCGGTGGTGCGCGTGCGGTCTTCGTTTTCCAGCCAGACGCGCGCGGCCACATGGCTGCCTTGGGGGAAAATGTGCGCGAGCACGCCGAGAGTTTCCGGGGGTAGATCCCGCCAGTTGATGGTTTTGAGCAGAAAACCGCGGTAGGGGATGGTTTTCTGGTACAGAAGTCGCGTATGCCGGCGCTGGGACTTGACGGCAGTGAAGCTCATGATGGTGAAAGTCAGGATGATCAGGGTAATGCACGTCAGGGCGGTGCGCAGGCGCCGTCGCCGCAGGTTGCTGACGCCCAGAAAGAAGGCGGCCACAAAGGCTTTCCAGGGGCTGATTTCGCCGCTGAAGGCCCTGGTGGCGCGTTTCTGCAGGCGTGCCATTTCCTCTTCAAAACGAAAGAAAATGATCAGCGTCACCATCAAAGAGAGGCCGATGATAAAAAAGGCCAGGATCACGACAGTGGGGCTGTAGGCCAGCTGAAAGGCCGGATGCACCTTGTAAATGACCGCGATCAGCAGCAGCAGGATCGCCAGAAAGGCGACGATGCGTTTGTGGATATTGGTGTAGGAGAACAGCAGCCGTTCGGCGCAGAAAGCAAAAGGGACGAACAGGGCGATATAAAAAAGCACGCCGAAAAGCACGTCTTTCTGGGTTTTTTCGACATGATCGTAAACCCGGGTGGCCAGTGCCCAGGATTTGAGGGCTTCTTCCGAGAAGCGGCTGTAGCGCCGGGCTGCCAGCGCTTTTTGCGCCTGCTCCAGGGCGGCCGTACCGGCCCGCTGCAGGCCGCGGATGCGGGCGTCGAAAATGCCGTGCGCTTCCAGGTTGGTAATCCGGGGTGCCAGCAGGGTCCACATGTCGCGGGCCACCTTGAGTTCGGTCGGCTGCAGAAAAGGCCAGTCGTCGATACGGTAGCCGCTGCCGTTGGGGTTTTCGGGGGCGGCATTGATCAGGATCAGTTTTTTGCGCAGCACCGTGTCCGCAAGGGTCAACTTGAAAGGCGTTCCCGGCTCCAGGAAGAGGGACAGGAGCGTGGAAGAGCGGGTATCCGTGCGGCTGAACCAGTACCGCAGTGGTGGCGCGTTGCGACGGCCGTCCAATAGCTGGATTTTGGTCATGTAGTGAAAATTGCGCGGTTCCAGGAGGTTGAACAGCGTACTCTGCCGGCAGGCGAACATGACCAGGTTGGTGACCATGCGCCGCCGTTTCATTTTGAGCCGGTACGCCGGTTTGCCGGTCTTTTTTTTGTCAATGGCCCAGATGGCCGTGCCGCTGTCCGGGTCGAACCTGTAGCCTTCGATGATGACTTTGTGCAGTTCGTGCTTTTTGTCGGCGACACCTTTTAGCATGAACGTCCCGCGGGCATCGGTCATGGCCAGGTAGTGGACGGGGCCCTGGTAGGCCAGGATGACGCTGTCGGGTGCCGCCTGGTCGGCGAAAAGTTCGCCCTGGCGCAGAAAGTTGACCCGGCCGTTGACCGTGGCGAACCCATTGCGCGGGGAGATGTTGGTGGTCAGCGGATGGCCCTGCGCCAGGTAGCGGATGACCCCGCGCACCAGCCGGTCCTGCCGTGCGGCAAAAACCATATCCATGTTTTCGGGCCGGTCGCCGGGGGTGCCCCAGGCCCGGCGCGCATCGTTGGTGGTGGCCAGCGAGATGCCCAGGTATCCGGCCAGCGACGCCACTTCGCCGCCCAGCAGGGGCCGGTCGATGAAGAAGCTCTGCCAGGGTTTCAGGTGGCTGGGCCGCAGGGTATCGTGAAAGAACCCTTTGACGCCCAGCTGTTGCTGAACCTCGGCCGCCGCCTGCCTGAGGACTTCGTCCAGCCGGCTGTAAGGCGTGACGCGGTTGATGGTCGGTTTCAGGGGGTAGAGAAAACCGCGGCTGAAGGCGCCCACACCGTCGCCGTGGCTGGAGAGGTGCAGCGCAATGACCGCCGTGAGTTCGTGGCTTTTGACGACGGCACGCAGTGCGCGCGCGCTTTTGATCTGCTTCAACTGCCGCCGGGCGTCGGCCAGGATGTGTTTCTGGGCGGCCATGGTTTCGGGGATCAGGGTTTTCAAAACAGCCGCTTCGGCGGGCGGCAGGTCCGCGAAAGTCTGGCGCCATCCCAGCCGCCGCAGCAAAAGGCGGCGGTTGGCGGCGGCATCGATGGCCGCCTGTTGCCGGCCGGCTGTCTGCAGACGCAGTTTCATCAAAAGGCGCGAGAGGTGATCGGTGCGCGTTTTGATGCGGTCGTTGAGTGCCTGGTGCACCTGCCGGTTGATGCGCGGGTCATCGGACAGAAGCTGCTGCAGGTCGTCGGTCTGCATGGCCTGCCGCAGGCGCTGCAATACCTCGCGGCTGTGCGAGGCAAGGGCTTTGAGCATCCTTTTGCGCCGGCGCATATCAAGACTGCGGGTGCGGATGGCCGCGATCAGTTCACGCATGCCGGCCAGCGTCTGGGCATGGGCGCCGGTGGCCACCAGCAGAACGGAGCGTGCCGGCGGGTGGCTTTTCAGGTCCCGGGCCAGATTCAGCAGGCTGGCGATGCCGCAGGCTTCATCGGCGCCGGGCGAATGCCCAGCGACCCGCCGACTGCTGTCGTAAAAAGTCTCGACGATGATCAGCTCTTCTTTGAGTTTGGAATCGCTGCCCTCGACCAGTGCGTAGATATTTTCGGCCGGGGCGTTGACCCATCGGGCACGGCCGTCGATGCGGATGCGGCCGGCCACAAGGCCACGGGGGGCCTTTTCGAAATCGCCGAAGAGCTTGTGCAGGTCTGCCGCGGGAACGTCGAAGCGCGGAAACTGCAGCGGTGTCAGTTCGATTTTCTCGTCGAAAAGTGTTTTGTCGGTTACGCCGCGGTCGATGTAGATCAAAGCCCGTGCTCCCAGGTCGGCCGCCGACTGCCAGTTCCGGCCCGAGTCCAGTTCCATCAGTACCACGGCACCCCGGATGGTTTTGCCGCTTAAGTGCTGCAATGCGCCGTCGCCCACATAGATCAGCGGACCCTCGATGCCTCCGGGAGGGACCGTGTTCGGTGCGATGATGTTGGCGGCAAGTGCCGAGATCGCAATCTGCAGGTGGCGCTGGGGCAATACCAGATGGCTGGGTCCGAATTGCAGGACAGGTTGAGAGAAGTACTGGCTGCCCACCGGCGCCAGCCCGTTGCGCTTGAAGGCCGCTTTGATCAACCGGGCGGCTGCGGCGTTGCCCGGTGTGCCGGTGCTGCGGTCGCCGGTTCTGCTGAAGCGCGCGATCAGGGTGCTGAAGGTTTCGGGTTCGGAATCTTTGGCAAATGCGCCGGCGCACATTATCGCCAGGATCAGGCCGCAGGCCAGCGTGCACAGGCAGGCCTGCCGATACCACCTGCCAGGCGGGTCACAGCGTGTTGGGCGGTCTGCTGAAGTAGTGCGGATCGACATATGGGTAGCAATTTTACATTTTAAGCCGAAAGTGAAATATAAAAAAACCGTCTGCAATTGATGATACCGCCGGCGGGGCGCACGTGCAGCAGGTGTCAGAGCGGGGTATTGTTTAATCCCGTCGGCCGATTTCACCCACCGAGATGGAAAGCTCGTCACGGCCCTCGATCTTATCGATCAGACCGTCGCGGATCCATACCACCTGGTCTGAAACGTTGAGCATTTTGAAGTCGTGGGTCGCGGAGATCACGGTTACCCCGCGTTCGCGGCACAACCGCTTGAGCAGGTAGATAATTTCTTCGCCGGTGGTCAGGTCCAGGTTGCCCGTGGGTTCGTCGGCCAGGATGATGGCCGGGTCGTTGGCCAGTGCACGGGCCACGGCCACGCGTTGCTGCTGGCCGCCGGAAAGCTCGGACGGCTTGTGCTGAAAGCGGTCGCCCAGACCCACCAGCTCCAGCAGCTGAATGCCCTTTTCAACAGCCTCGTCATTGCCCACGCCGGCAAAAATCATGGGCAGGGTGACATTCTCCAGCGCGGTCATCACCGGAATGATGTTGAAAGTCTGGAAAATATAGCCGATTTTACGGCAGCGCAGCCAGGCCAGCTCATAGGCATCGAGCTGGGCGATGTCCACGTCGTCGATAAAGACCTTGCCGGAGGTGGGTTTGTCCAGGCCGCCGATCATGTTGAAGAGCGTGCTCTTGCCCGATCCGGACGGCCCCATGATGGAGATGTAGTTGCCGCGTTCAATCTCCAGGTCGATGCCTTTCAGCACCCGCACCTCGACTTTGCCGAGATGAAAGTTCTTGGTCACTTTGGATACGCGTACGATGTGTGTCGTCTGCGGCATGGCTTGGACTATCGTCTGGTTTTTAGCGCTTCACTCCGAACCCTTGAAATCAACCGTCACTAATGTTCCACGCGCATGGCGTCCACCGGCTGCATGCGGGCGGCCACAATGGCCGGGTAAAGCACGCCGACCAGGCTCAGCAGGCACCCCACGCCGGTGGCCAGGCCGACGGAAATGGCCACGTCCGACAGCGGCAGTACACGCAAAACCACCGTTCCGTAATGCAGTCCGGCACCGATCACGGCAAAGAAGGCCCCGATGAGCGCTCCGGCAAAGGCGCCGGCCAGCCCCTGCATCCCCGATTCCAGGAGAAAGAGTCTCAGAATAAAGCGGTCCAGGGCCCCGAGGCATTTCATGGTGCCGATTTCGCGGAACCTTTCGGTAACCGCCATCAGTTGCGCATTGATGATGCCCACCGTGCAGACCACCAGTGACAGGATGATAATCCAGCGCTGTTTGGGGCTGCTGCCGGTGTGCGTATCTTCAGGCCCCAGGTCGTAACCCGACCGCACCAGGGCCTGCCGCAGCGCCGGGTCGCCGGTGGCCAGGAGGCCGTTGGCGACGTCCGTTCCCACGCGCACAAAACTCAAAAAAGACACCGCCAGCACCAGGCTAAGCGTCGTGATCAGCGAGCGGTAAAAACGGGCCCGCAGGCTTTTGATGGAGATCTCCAAGGATTTTTTAAATGGCAGTTTGACCAGGCGTTCGACCGCTGCACCGCCGCTGGCGTCTTTCCTGTTCACGGGCCCCTCTATTAGTTGGTGTTCCGGACGCCGGAATATGCCGCTTAAACGGCGCCTGCGGGCTTCCGAACTATTGTGTAGCACAAAGCGCCGCCGGTGTAAATCGGCACCGGCTCCGGTCTCACCATTGGGCGAACACAAAGCCGTTGTCGGCGCTGCGGTCCATAAAAACCGGATGTGGCAGGTCCGGCTGCCACCTCCGGTATTTTTCGGCCGAGGCCACCAGTGCGACTCGTCCCGGTGCCGTGCCGATCAATTGGGAGAACTGTGCGGGATTCAGCAGCCGGTTGCGGGCATCGGCGTAGCGGAAACCGTACATCAGCTCGCCGCCGGCCCCCAGTTGGTAGACGTCGCTGCGCCGGTAGGTCCAGCAGACCGCCAAAAGCGGCCTTTCGTCGGCCACCAGGATCGTATCGGGATGTATGTGCGTGGCCATGCGCTGCAGGAAGTCGCCGGGGGCCTTGCGAACCAGGGTTTCATGGGGAATGGAAAACGGCGCGGCGGCGAAAACGGCCAGTGATGCAAGCGCGACCATGCAGATTTTTTTCTGCGAATTGCGGCTGCGGGCGGCCCCGGACAGCAGCAGGGCGAAGGCGGTCAGGCCGCCGGCCGCCGGCAGCATTTTCCAGAAAGCGGTATAGGGCCTGAGGCCATGAAGGCCCGTGAGTTGAACGCTGGCGATGGCCGCCGCGCACAGGAAAGCGGAAACGGACAGCGCCTGCGCCGCGATACCGAAAGCCTTCTGGTGCCCGCGTTCGAAGTAGGCCTGCAGGCCGCAAGCGGCCAGGATGGCAAGCGGCGCGAAGCAGGGCAGGATGTAGGTCAGGATCTTGCCGTGTGCCACTGAAAAAAAGAGCAGCGGGAAGACGAACCAGCACAGCGCCCAGCGCTGCAGTGCCTGGCGCGTGCCGGTTTTGCGGATGCCGATGGCGGCCGCCGGGAAAAAGGCGCTCCAGGGCAGGGCGGCTGCCGGCAGCAGGAGCAGGTAGTAGCCGAAAAAGGCCCGGTGTTGGGCATCGGCGGCCGCAAAGCGGCGAATGTGTTCATTTATGATGAAAAAATGCCAGAAGTCCGGTGCCTGTTGGTGGATCATCAGCGCCCAGGGTGCGGCGGTCAACAGCGCACAGAGCAGCGGGATCCAGCCGATCACCAGAAGTTCTTTGAATCGCCGCTGCCAGAGCATGAAGGGGACGGCGGAAACGGCGGGGATGGCAAAGGCCACGAAGCCTTTGGTCAGAAAACCGCCGCCGCAGCAGATGCCGCACAGTGCCAGCAGGAGCCCTTTATACCGGCTGCCGGCCGGTTGCTGCACGGCAGCGAAAAAAGCGGCCATGGCGGCGGTCACGAAAAAGGCCAGCGTGGCATCCAGCAGGTTGAAGGTGCCCAGGGCGGCCACCTGGAAAAGGGTCAGAAAGATGGCCGTTGCCGAAAATGCCAGGTGGGAGCCTGTGGTGTATCGCCGCACGAGCGTAAAGATCAGCAGCGCCGCCAGTCCGGTGGTGAGCGCCGATGAAAAGCGGGCGCCGAACGCGTTGTGTCCGAAAAGTGTGATGCCGGCGGCGGTCAGCCAGTAGCCCATGACCGGCTTTTCGAAGTAGCGCAGGCCGTTTAAACGCGGAACCACCCAGTTGCCTGAAGCGATCATCTCCCTGGGGATCTCGGCGTAGCGCATCTCGTCCGGGATGATCAGCGGCCTGAATCCCAGCGGCAGAAGGTAGATCAGCAGGAAAAGTACTCCCAGCTTCAGGCCGTTGTATGGGCGCCCAGCCGCCTTCATGCCGGATGGGTTCCTTCCTGCAGCGAAAGCCACCCCTGGCGGCCGGGTGTCTCGGCGGTGACGATGGCCGCGGGCGCGATGCGGCGCGTATCGCCCAGCAGTTCGCCCAGCGGCGTCAGCGTAACTCCCCTGGCCCTGGCGCGGCGGGCAAAACCGGCGAACAGCTTCAGGCAGGCGATGCCTTCGACTTCGGCGTGAATGGTCAGCACGTTGAGCGCTCCCGGCCGCAGGCACCTGAACAGATAGGTGTTGAAATCCGCCGCCGTGACGCCTTCTCGGCCCACGACTTCATCGTAAGTCGGAAGGGTTACGGGAATCTGTGGTTGGGGGAGTATTTCGCGGCCCGCACGCGGGTAAAAGATGCTGTGCCCGCGGCAGTCGCTGTTGTAGGCAAAGGCGAAACGGTTTTTTTCGCGCAGTACCCGGTCGGTGCACTTCCAGGCCGGCGCCGCGGAGCACACGGGCCTCCTGCCGGTCAGTTGCCGGAGCCGTACGACGCCTTTTTCCAGGCTGCGCCGCACGGCCGCCGGTGTCATACGTTCGATGCGTGCCTGCCAGGCCCAGTGGTCCCAGGCGTGCAGGCCGATTTCATGCCCCCTGGCGGCGGTCTGGCCGATAACGCTGCCGGCGTGGTGTGCAATGTTGGGGCCGGGGCCCAGCGTGCCCTTGAGCAGAATGTCCCAGCCGTACAGGCCGGCGGCGTGCGTGCGCCGCATTTTCTTGAGGAAGTCCGGCCGCAGCAGGCGCAAAGCGTTGCGCCCCATGTTGTCCGGACCCACGCAGAAAAAGAAGCTGGCGCGCACTCCCAGCGTTTCAAGCAGCTGCAGCAGGGCCGGTACGCCCCGGCGCGTGCCCCGCAGGGTGTCGACGTCGATGCGCAGCCCGACTTTCACCCGGCACCTTCCGCCATGTCGGGGCGGGTGGCATCTTCCGTAGCCGGCGCGGCCGGCAGGCTGGGGTCGAACGCGCAGGACTGCACAGCTTCGCGCAGGAAAAAGTCCAGGGTCTTCTCCACGGATTCCGCCAGACTGATCCGCGGGGTCCAGTTGAGAAAACGGCGTGCGTTCTCGATGCTCGGCTTGCGGTGATGCACATCCTCGTATCCGCTGCCGTAAAAAGTGCGGCTTTCCACCCGGTGCAGGCCGGCTAAGGGCGGGAATTTTGCGCGTAGCGGATGGGCCTGGAATTTTTCGATCAACATGTCGGCCAGCTGGGCGATACTGGCTTCGTTGTCCGGGCTGCCGATGTTGAAGATACGTCCGTCGCAGCAGCCGTCTTTGTTTTCGATGATGCGAAAGAGGCATTCCACTCCGTCTTCGACATCCGTGAAGCAGCGCTTCTGGCTGCCGCCGTCGACCAGCTGAATGGGCATGCCTTCGGTGAGGTTGAGGATCAGCTGGGTGATGGCGCGTGAACTGCCGATGCGCGCCGAGGCCAGGCTGTCTAACCGCGGGCCGATCCAGTTGAAGGGCCGAAACAGGGTAAACCGCAGCCCCTGCTTGCTGCCGTATGCCCAGATGACCCGGTCGAGCAGCTGTTTGCAGCAGGAGTATATCCAGCGCTGCTTGCGGATGGGGCCCAGCACCAGGCGCGAGCGGTCCTCGTCGAACAGGGGGTCCTCGCACATGCCGTAGACTTCCGAAGTGGAGGGAAACAGGATGCGTTTGCCGTACTTGGCGCAGTAGCGCACGATGCGCAGGTTCTCTTCGAAGTCGAGTTCGAAGACGCGCAGCGGGTTGCGCACGTATTCGATGGGAGTGGCGATGGCCACCAGCGGGATCACGATATCGCACTTGCGGACGTGGTATTCGATCCACTCGCGGTGGATGGAGATGTCTCCCTCGCTGAAGTGAAAACCGGGGCGGTCCAGCAGGCCGTCCAGGGAGTGCCGGTCCAGGTCCATGCCGTGGACTTCGTATTTCCCCGAATCCAGCAGGCGCTCGCTCAGGTGGCTGCCGATGAAGCCGTCCACCCCCAGGATGAGCACGTGCTTTTTGCACACGCCGGCAGGCGCGTCGCGCAACTGTTTGGTAAAGCGCATACCTGCGGCCAGCCCCATTTCGCTGACCAGCTGGCTGCCGCTGACGGGGATGCCGCCTGCGACCTGGGCACTTTCGACCTGCAGGGCGCCGTCGGCGCAGGCAATTTTCAGCGGGTCGGTCGAAAGCACGGTTCCCGGCTGTCCGTGGCCGTGGGCTACGGGCGTGAGTTTCCAGAAAATGCACTTGCGGCGGCCCATGTAGCTGAAAGCGCCCGGGTAGGGGTGGGTGACCGCGCGCGCCAGGTTGTAGATCGCCGCCGCGGGCTGCTGCCAGTCGATTTCCCCGTCGGCGGCGCTGCGGCCGCCGAAGTAGGTGGCCCGGGATGCATCCTGGGGGATGCGCGGGGCGGTGCCGCTCTTGATATGCGGCAGGATCGTATCGAGCAGCTGCGCACTGGCGGCAGCCGCCTTGGCGTGCAGGGAAAGCGCCGTATCGTCGGCGTCGATGGGGATTTTTTGCTGGGCGACGATGTCGCCGGCATCTGGTTTGAGCACCATGTGGTGCAGGCTGACCCCGGTTTCGTGCTCTCCGTTGATCAGCACCCAGTTGATGGGGCAGCGTCCGCGGTAGCGTGGCAGCAGGGAGCCGTGCAGGTTCAGGGCGCCGCGCGGCGGGATGCCCAGCACCTCGGCACCCACCATGTTGCGGTAGTAGAAGGAAAAGAGGATTTCGGGCTGCATTTCCCGGATGCGGGCAACCCACAGGGGATGGTTGATGCTCTCGGGGGCAAAGACCGGGATGTCGTGGTCGGCGGCCAGCTCGGCCACCGAATCGAACCAGATCCGCTCTCCCGGCTGGTCGGCGTGGGTAAAAACGGCGGCGATCTCGAAGCCGTGTTTGATCAGCGCCCGGATGCCGATGCAGCCGATGTTGTGGTAGGCCAGTACAATGGTCTTCATGGATTCCTTTCTATTCCGATCTATTTCGATGGCGGCGGGTGGTTTTCGGGAGCTGCCGGCCGGTCGCGGCGCTCATTGCCCAGCACCTTGAGCACGAAGTAGCGCGGCCGGCCGCGCACGTCGTGGTAGATGCGGCCGATGTATTCGCCCAGCAGTCCCATGCCGATGAACTGGGCGCCCACGAAGATAAACAGAATGGCAAACAGGGTGAACACGCCTTCGGCCGCCCACTGGGCACCGAAGATGAGGCGCATCAGCAGCAGCAGCAGGCCAAAGCCGATGCCGGCCACGGAAACCACGGCCCCTGTGATTCCCAGCAGCCGCAAAGGGGCCGTGGTCATGGACGTCAGCAGGTCGAAGAGCAGCGAGAGCAGTTTGATGAGGCCGTACTTGGAGCTTCCCTTGCGGCGGGCTTCGTGGCGCACTTCGATCTCCGTGGTGCCCCGCGCGAAGCTGTTGGCCAGGATGGGGATGAAGGTGCTGCGCTCGTGGCAGCTGCGCATGGCATCGACGATGTGCCGCCGGTAGGCGCGCAGCATGCAGCCGTAGTCGTGCATCATGACGCCGGTGGATTTCTGCACGGCGCGGTTGATGAGCGCCGAGGCCAGGCGGCGCGAGAGCCTGTCCTGGCGGTGGGCGCGCACGCTGCCCACCACGTCGATGCCCTCCTGCATGTGATCCACCAGGCGCGGGATCTCCTCGGGCGGATTCTGCAGATCGGCATCCAGCGTGACGACGATTTCTCCCGCGCACTGGTCGAAGCCCGCCATAACCGCCGCGTGCTGGCCGTAGTTGCGGTTCAAAAATACACCGATCACTTCGGGGTGCGTGCCGGCCGCCTGTTCGATGCGTGCATCGGAGCCGTCGCTGCTGCCGTCATCCACCAGGATGATTTCGAAGGGACGCTGCATCCGGCGGCAGGCAGCCAGGCAGCGGTTTACCAGTTCGTCCAGGTTTTCGGCTTCGTTGAAAACCGGGATGACGATGGAAACCAGGCCGGGAGTGTTCATGATGCCAGGATGTCCTTGATGGCTGCGGTTACGTCGGCCACGTCTTCGGCGTGCATATCCGGAAACAGGGGCAGTGAGCAGATACGCTCCGAATTCCATTCGGTGTGCGGCAGGTGGTCCGGCGCCGGCTTCAGCGTTTCACGGTAGTACTTCTGCCGGTGAACGGCACGGAAGTGAATGCCGCTGCCGATGTTGCGGTCTTTGAGCGCCTGCATGAATGCGTCACGGTCCATGCCGGCGCGTTCGATGTCCAGGCGGATGACGAACAGATGCCAGGCGTGCCGGTGGGGATAGCCGGGAACGGCCAGCGGGCGGATTTCATCAATGTCCGCCAGCTGTTCGCGGTAAAGCGCCGCCAGCTGTGCACGCCGGGCGTTGAGTGCGTCCAGGCGGTGCAGCTGCTGCAGGCCGAGGGCGGCCAGCACGTCCGGCAGGTTGTATTTGAAGCCCGGCTCCTGCACCTCGGCCTGGGGCGAGCGCCCTTGCCGGCGCCGGTCGTAGGCGTCCACCCCCAGTCCGTGGAATCTGAGGCTGCGGATACGTTCGCAGAAGGCGGGGTCATCGCTGCACAGCATGCCGCCCTCGGCGCATGTCAGGTTCTTGATGGGATGAAACGAGAAGATGGCCGTGCCATGTGCACCCACAAGGTCGCCGCGGTAGGCGCTGCCGGCGGCGTGGGCCGCGTCTTCGATGATCGCGATGCCGTGGCGTTCGGCCAGACGGCGCAGCGGGTGCATGTCCACCGGCGCGCCGGCAAAGTGTACCGGGATGATGAGGCGCGTGCGGGCGGAAATCAGGTCTTGGACGGTCCGTGCGCTGATCATCAATGTGTCGCGCTCAATATCGGCGAAAACGGGACGGGCACCGCACAAGGTGATCAGGTTGACGGTGGAGACCCAGGTCATGGAGGGCGTGATGACCTCGTCACCCGGCCCGATACCGGCGGCCATCAGCGCCAGGTGCATGCCGGCCGTGGCCGAGGAAAGCGCCACCGCGCTTTTGCTGCCCACGTAGCGGCAAAATTGCTCCTCGAAGGCGGCGTTTTGCGGCCCGCTGGTGATCCATCCCGAACGCAGCACGTCCGCCACGGCGGCAATGTCCGCCTCGGTGATGGAAGGGCGTGAAAAAGGCAAAAACTCTTTTCGCATGACCTGTTTCGCCGGGTGTCGCAAGGCTTCATAAAAAGGTTGCCGTCGAGCCGTGCAATATGCCTTTCAGGCTCGGCCGGCGGTGCCGTAATATAGGGCAGAAATGTGCAAAGTGCAACCACACAGTTGCCGGCTGTCGGCGAAAATTACGGCGACCGGCTGCGGTCGGCAAGATCGCGCATGTCCACCAGGTGCACCCGCGGGTGGGCCGCCAGGGTTCCGACCAGAAGCGCCAGAAATTCGAGGGCGGCGGCATTCATGCGCCGGTGATGGATCATGATGCCGCAGGTGCCGCGGGCAAAGGCATAACGCAGCTCCGCGGCCAGGCCCCTTGCGGCGTCTTGCGCGTCGCTTTCACAACGGGTGTGCAGGTCCACATTCACGGCGATGTCCGGCGGTCCTAACGGCCCGGTTGCGCGCGCGCCGGCATCGCGGGAAACGGCCAGGTAGCCGTGCGCCTTCAGCAGCGCCAGGGCCTCGCGGCTGCAGCGGTTCCAGGGTGGCGTGAAAATGGGGGTAAACCGGTCGCCCATCAGCGCCTGCAGGCGTTTTCTGCCGCGCAGAAGATCGGCCTCCAGCATTGCCGGCGTACGCGCCGGGCCGAACTCCTGCTTTTTGCCCCGTTTTTCGTGGTTGACGTGCCGCCAGCCGTGCTGGTGCCAGCACCAGCGGCGCCGGTTGCCGGTGCTTGCGCGCAACAGAAAGCGCCAGCGCGGCTGCGTGAGCCACGCCGGCACCACGGCCAGTGCCAGCGGCGCCTGCTGCCTGCTGAAGATCGCGAGCAGCCGGGAGAAGGACCGCGAGGGGACGCCGATGTCGTCGGCGCGGAAGAAAACGCGCACCCCAGTACCGGCGGGAATATGCGCCAGGCTGTCGTGAACAAGGGCCGCGAGCGTCTTGTGCGGCGCCTTGCGCCATAAAACATGGCAGCCGGCGGGCACCTACAGCCTCCTGCGGCCGTCGGCGTGCGCTGCCAGCCAGCGTGCGGTGGCCGCGGCACCCTGCATGTCGATGGCAATGTGCGTACGTTCCGCCTGCTGCAGCAGGGGCTGCATCCTGACGGCCAGGCGCCGCGGATCGAGATCGGCCTGCGTCAGCCGCTGCATGGCGCCCAGTTCCGCCAGTCGCTCAACGCGCAGGCCCTGCTCACGGTCCTGCGGTGAAGGCCACACCAGCGCCGGTACACCGGAGGCCAGTATGTTCATGCAGGTGTTGTAGCCGCCCAGGCTGAGAGACAGGTCGGCGGCGGCCAGGCAGGAGAGGAAATCGGTGGTAAAGCGCGCGATGTGCACGTTTTTAGCGGCGCGCCGTTTCAGATCTGCGATGGCGCTGTCCTTGCCGAACGGCCCGGTAAACAGCTGCAGGCGGCAGCCGGAGGGGTGTTCGAGAAAGTTCATGGCCGCAACGGCGGCCGACAGCAGCTGCCCGCCGATACGCCCGCCGCCGGCGCTGGCGACCACCAGCTTTTCATCTGCGGCCAGGCCCAGTTCGGCGCGCAGGCGTCGGCGCGCGCCTTCCGGCACGGCCGGCGCCACGTAGCCGGTGTAGACCAGCGGCACGGGAATGTCGGCGGTGCGCGCAAAGGTCGCGTCCAGGCGGATTACGTTTGGGTCGCCGTGGACCAGCAGGGCGTCGAAAAAACGCTTTAAAATGCGGATGGCACGCGCCTCGTAGGTCTGCGGGTCGTTTTTTTCCACCAGGATGTCGCGCAGGCTGCAGACGACGCTGCAGCGGTCGTGCGGCCGGCTGTGGAGCATTTCCAGGAGGGGAATGATTTCGAAAGAAAAGGCGCGCCGGCCGAAAGGGTACAGTTCGATGAGCAGAACGTCCGGCTTTTCCGTACGGAAAATGTCCAGCAGCCGCCGGCACCGCCGGGATTTGATCTGTTCCACATCCTGTCCCGGCTCCAGGGCCAGAAGCCGTGTGAATTGTTTGTCCATCTTCAGGCTGGTCAGCGGAACATGGCGTACATGCTTCGGCAGATGGGCGTCCACCGGCGGGCCGCCGGTAATCAGCAGAACGTCGTGGTCCGCCAGTGCGCGGCAGATCTCCAGGATTCTGAAAAAATGACCGATACCGAGCACGTACTGACAGTAGGCGGCAATTTTCATGGTCACCTCAGGTCTATGGCGTTGACGTCAACCCGCCAGGGCCGGCCGGCCCCGGCGGTGATGCGGTGCAGGTGGTACGGCAGCAGCAGCGGCGCTTCTGACGGCACGAAGCGGCGCCCGCGCAAATGGTAGACCAGGCACTTGATGACGCCTTCATGGGTGACCACCAGGATGCGGGCACCGGGCCAGCGTTCAACAGCCTCCGCCAGTGCCCGAAAGGCGCGCCGCTGCACACTGCGGCGGTCTTCGCCCCCCGGCGGGCGGAAGCGCCAGCCGGTCTGTTCGAGGGCCTCGAGCCGGTCTTTCGCACCGGCACGGATTTCGGACAGGCGTCTGCCGCTCCATCGGCCCCAGTTCTGCTCCTGCAACCGCGTGTCGGTGTGCAGCTCGGCACGCACGGAAAGGTTCACCAGCTCGGCGGTCTGCACTGCCCGGCGGCTGTCGCTGGAAAGGATGCGGTCCCAGTTTTCAGTTGCCAGCCGCCGGCCCCAGCGCCGGGCCGCGTCTTCGCCGACAGGCGCCAGGGCCTGATCCATCTGCCCCATGATGCGTTTTCCCAGGTTCCAGGCGGTGGGTGCGTGCCGGATCAGGCCGAACTGTGTGGCGGCGGCTGTCTGGCTCATGGTACGCTGCATGTTTCCGCCAGCGCGGTCCGGAAGCGCTGCGCCAGGTTCCGGATCAGCAAACGGTTGTCGAAATGCTGCCGCACCCTTTGGCGTCCGCGGGCGATGACGCGCTGCCGCAGGCCGTGGTCGGTGAGCAGGCGCAGCGCGGCGCTGCCCATTTCAGCAGGATTGCGGGGTGCGACCAACAGGCCGCCGGCTTGGTCTTGGACCAGTTCGGGAATCGCCGATACGCGCGTGGCGACCACCGGCACACCCATGGCCATGCTCTCCAACAGCACGTTGGGAATCCCGTCGCGGTCACCGTTGGCCGCGACCTCGCATCCCAGCAGGAAGAGGTCGGCGCGGCGGTAGTGTTTCAGCACCACGTCATGGGGCTGGGTACCCAGCCAGCGTACGGCCGATTCCAGTTGCAGGCTGCGGAGATGCCCCAGGGTTTCCGCCCGTGCTTCGCCGTCACCGATGAGCACGTGCTCGAAAGGCACGCTGCGTGCGCGCAGCCAAGCCAGGGTCTTAAAGACGGTGGGCAGGCCTTTTTTGGGTGTCAGGCGCGCCACGGTCAGCAGGCGGTAGGGGCTGTGGGGTCGCGCTGCACCTGCAACCGGGCTGGTGCCGGCGGAAAAACGGCGCACATCGATGCCGTGGTAGACGCAGTCGATGGGTGTGCGGCAGGTGGACGCCAGGCGCTGCAGGTACCGCCGGTTGTATCGTGTACAGGTCACCACGAAACGCGCGCGGGCGATTTTTTCGGCCAGTTGCTGCGGGTGCGAGGTGTAGATATCCTTGGCGTGGGCCGTGAAACTGAACGGCAGGCCACCCAGAAGGCCGGCAAACAGTGCCACCGAAGTCGGCGAGTGGGCGAAATGCGCGTGCAGATGCGCAACGCCGCTGCCGGGCAGCAGGCGGCGCACCAGAAAACCGGCCTGCAGCAGGTGCTTTAAGGTAGCGGAGCGGCGTGTGCGCAAAAAGCGTGTGCAGGCCATTTTCAGCGCCTGTCTGTAGCGAAACGGCGCTTGTGCGGCCAGCAGCAGGTTTTCTCTGACCAGCTGTGGCAATTTGGGCAGCATGCGTTCGGGCAGGTAGTCGACCGCGGCTTCGATCCGCCGGACGTTCGCATGGCTGAAGGTTTCCCGCGGCCGGCGCATGGAAAAAATGTGCACGCGAAACCCCAGCTGCTCCAGCAGCAGGATTTCATTGGAGATGAAGGTTTCCGAAATGCGCGGATAACCTTTCAGAATCATGCCCAGAACCGGGCGCCGGCCGGATTTCAGCATACCCTGCCTTTGAAAGCCGCCAGCCGGCGGCACATGACGTCCAGTCCGGTGAGGCGGAAATTCGATACGGCTGCGAGGTAACGGCGGGGGGCGTTGAGCAGGGAATCGACTTTTTGCTGCAGGTGCGCGGGCGTGAGTTCACTCCAGGGAATGTAGTCCACCAGGTTGCAGCCCGCCATGGCCTGGGCCCGGATGAGCTGTTCGCGTCGCGGGGCTTCGCGGGGGATGACCAGCGAAACGGTCTTCTGGCTGAGGATTTCGCACAGCGTGTTGTAGCCGCCCATGCTGATGACCAGGTCGGCGGCGGCCAGCAGCTTTTCCATCTGGCGGTAGAAGTGATAGGTGCGGATCTTCAGCCGGCGGGCGCGGCGGAACAGGTTGCGGCGCTGCGCCTTGGGCATGAAGGGGCCGGTGACCAGGATGCTGTTCACCGCCAGAGGCGTGCGCTCCAGCATGGCCAGGTAGGTGTCCATGACGGCGTACCCGTCGCCGCCGCCGCCGGTGGTGACGACCACCAGTTTGCCTTTCCCGTTGACCATGTGCTCACGCCGCGTCTTGCGCCGCGTTTCTCTTGACGGGGTTTTGCGCGGGATGTAGCCGGTAAAGTGGATCTTGGAGCTGATACAGTCGGGGATGGCGTATTCCCGGATGGGGTCGTACAGGGACTTAAGACCGTATATCCAGATTTCCGAGTACAGTTCGTCCAGCGTGCGGTAGATCCCCTTTTCGTGCCAGTCGCGGCGCACGACCGCGGCGTCGTCCATGACGTCACGCAGGCCCAGGATCGTGCGGCTTTTGGGCATGCAGCGTTTGAGCCACTGGAGTGTCGGCAGAATCTCCTTTTTCAATCCCAGCGGCTCCTTGTCCACGATGAACAGGTCCGGCCGAAAGGCCTTGGCAGTGGCCGTGATGATATTCTTGCGGATGTCCAAAGCGTGTTTGGGGTTGATCTTGATGGACAGGGGCAGATACTCGTCGTTGGTTTTCTTGATCATGCCCGGGATGCGCACGAAATCGACCTGTTCCGGGAAGGCGAAGCGGCCGGCGATGGGCGATCCGGTGAGAATCAGAATATTGACGTCCGGCCCCCTGAGACTGGCGGCAATGGCCATGGTGCGGCGGATATGGCCCAGCCCGTAGGTGTCGTGGGAGTACATCAGAATGTTGTAGGTTGCCTGGCGGGCCATGGCTTATGGGTTGCCCCCGGCGATGGGTCGGGGGTCCGGGCCTTCTTCGTCGAGCCAAAAACGCTCGCCGCAGACCTGTTGGAGGTATTCCCGGCGGCTGATATCGCGGCGCGTTGCAATTTTGCGGGCGGGATTGCCGGCCCAGATTTCATAGGGACCGGGATTGCGTGTCAGCACCGACCCGCCGCCCAGAATGAAGCCGTCGGGGATGTCCGTCACCTGGTAGAGCACCAGTGACCCGTCGTGGATCCAGACGTCGGCGCCGATGCGTTTGTCCTGGAACAGGATGCCGTAGGTCTCCTGCACCCGGCTCAAGGGAATGCGGCCGGCATGAATGTGGTCGTGCGTGTAGATGCGCGTGCGCGGCCCGATATTGCACCACGGTCCGATGGATATCGATCCGGTACAGTCCAGGATGCAGTAGGGACTGATGACCAGGTTCGTTTCACGGTCCGGCGTGGCATAGGCCTCCGGTGAAATGTACAGTTTGCCCTTGCCGATGTCTGAATGCGGATGGCGTACGGCTTTCGAGAGCGCGGCATCCAGCGCCTGCCGCGACATGGTGGCGCACGCAAAGCACATAAGTTCGGGTGTATCTCCGTGGCGTAAGGGTTTTCGTTGCGGTATGAGTAATGTAGTTGCCGGCATTTTGTCAAGGTGAAGATGTGCACTCCCGGGCGGTCAGCAGGCCGGCGGGCTGTAGAAGCGGAAAAAATGGCGCATGATGAAATCGACACAGTCTGAATTGACGTGAAAATTTTCCTTGCCTTCGGAAAACCAGCTGCGGCCGGTCAGCGGCTGGTAGATGGTGGCCATTTCAAAGGCCGGAAAGTAATGCGCGTTGTCGTGGCGCGTGCAGAATTCATCGGCGGCCGCCCGCAGCGTGGACTTGGAGTTGCACGACGCGCTGATCACATCGGCATCGCGGCGGAAGGTGGCCCACAGGTGCACCGGGGAAACCGTGATCAGCAGGCGGCAGGCCGGGTTGTGGCGCGCCAGGATGGCGTGGATACGTTCCAGATTGTCCAGGTTTTCATTGTATCGGCTGACCCGGAAGCGGTAGCGCGTCATGTCGCCGCCCTCGCTGACGTAGGGGCCCGACGGCAGGCAGATCACGGCGCCGTCTTCGCGGTCCTGCCAGATTTCGGTCAGGCCCAGCGTCAGAATCAGCACCTCGGCGCGCTCCAGGGCGCGCCGCGAGCAGATTCTGTGGCGGGTGAAATCGGCTTCGGCCGCCTGCAGGTCGTCGTAGAGGATGATGCGGCGGTAAGGGTCCTGGATGCGGCCGCTTTGCGGTGTGTGCCACCAGCGCAGCGCCGGCCGCCAGGTTCCAAAGGTGTACTCGAAGATCTGGCGCAGGCAGAAGGTGTTGTAGACGCGCTCCCAGGCGGCGCTGGCGTGCACCGCGGCCGGGTGATGGGTTTCTTCGGTGATGTAGGCGTAGCCCTTTGCCAGCAGGATTTTACGGATTTCGCGCGCAAAGCAGGACCCCATGGAGGCGATCGGGGTGTCCGGCGAAATGGCCGGCGCCTGCCGCGGCGCGGCGGGAAAGTTTCCGTCCGGGGGCGGGTTGCGGTAGGATCCCGGGAAAACCTGCCAGGGCTCGAAGCGGTGTACGGGGTGGACGTCGGAACGTGCCATTTTGATTTTTTCGTTGGGAATCCCGCCTGTATGGGCAGTCTTGAAGCTGCCGGCGAAGGATTTCCATGTCCTTTCGAAAATGCTCTTTTTTACAAAGGATATTATGCCCGGCCGATAAATGTCAAGCGCCGCCAATGTGTGGCCATCATCGTAGGGTGCCGTACGGCAGCCGTGTCGCGATCGAGGGTATCGGCGGCCTGTCTTCATCCGTTCCCGCTGCCGACGCCGATCACGGTGCGGAATCCGACCTCTTCAAAGGCTTCCCAAGGGTGGCGCGTGACCAGCGCCGGGCCCTTTACCGGTGACCGGGGGCTGTTGTCGAAAGCACCCAGGACGACGTATTCCAGGCGCTCCTTCCCCCCTTCGGTTCCCTCCCGTATGATGCGCAGCCCCCATTCGCCCAGCCCGCTGTTCAGTCCGCGGATACCCAGGGCGTTGGCCTTCAGCATCAAAACCGACATGTTTTTTTTCGGTAGTTCCGCTTTGGCGAGGGGCGATGGCGAAATCGCCTTGCCGTCCGCCTGGTTGGCCATCATCCGTGCCATGCCGGTGGCGGACTTTGGCTGTTCCTGCGGGGTTTGAGGGCCGGCAGCCGGAGCGGGCGAGCCTTTTTGGATGGCGTACAGCCATTCGGTTGCCGTGGGCAGGCGCCGTCCGTAGAAGCGGGCAAAAGCCGATGCCCCGTAGGCCGTCACCCGCAGTACCGGACTGGCGGCGTATTTGGGGCTGTTTAAGCGAAACTTTCCGTTTTTGAACAGGATCGGCTCGTATCCCTCCATGACTTCACCGAGCAGCAGCAGGATGCGGTTTCCGCTTCTTACCACCGCACCCTTCACCTGGATATACAAAAGCAATTGATTTAAAAATTCCACATACTGGTGGTTGGTCACCGGCGTCTCGTCCATGAAAAAGGAATGTACCGTTGTTTTTTTGCCGGCGGACACCCATCCGCGCGGAAAGGTCAGGGGGCCGCCGCGGACGATATGCAGCAGCATGCCGTCTTCGGCGCGGATCGATGCGGGCAGGGAGCCGGTGGTGCCTGCGGGGCTTTTTGTCGCGCGTGAGGGAAGCGCGGGCTGCCGGTCGGCGATTGGGCCCTGCGGTCCGACGACGGTTTCGGCCGGGCGTTGTGCCGGAACATGGCCCCTAACCCAGAAAAAAAACAAGACACCCAGGACGGCGGCTGCGGCCAGACCCATCCGGATTGTCGATTTCAGGCGGGCGTTGCGGTCCGGCTGCGGAGGGTGCGCCCCCGGGTCTACCGGGGTCGGGTCTGCGGAGCGGTTTGGCTCGGCCTGCCCGATGGCATGGCGCAGCGATTGCCTCAGCGGCGCCACCGTTTCAAAGCGCTTTTCGATGTCTTCCGCCGTGGCTTTGCGGATGATGTCGTCGAGTGCCTTGAAAAAGGGCGTAGATGGATTGGACAGGTGGATGCTGTTAAACGGCTTGACCTTGTTGGTCATTTTCCCGTCGATGGATTCATAGAGGATTTTGCCAAGGGAATAGATGTCCGCCCGCTGATCCACCCTGCCGAAATCGAAGAACTGCTCCGGAGACATATAGGGAGGGGTTCCCTTGACATCGATGGACTGCGTGACGGATTTCAGTCTGCAGGAGCGAGCCAGCCCGAAATCGACGATTTTAGGGGTTTGGCCGTCCATGAGGACGTTTTCCGGTTTGAGATCCCGGTGGATCATGCCGGCCCGGTGCATGGCCTCGACGCCGTCGAGCAAAGGCAGAAAGTAGCGCTGCAGCCACCGCCGGGCTTCGTCCTCTTCCGGGTAAAAACCCTCTTCGCTCATGGTGGCCCGCAGGGTGCTGCCGGGGATATACTCCATGGCGATGTACTCTAAGGGAATGTTGCGGCGGCTCTTATCGGCGGCCAGCGACCCGTAATCGTAGACCTGGACGATGTTGGGGTGTCGGATCTGGGCCATGGCCTGGACTTCATTGCGGAAACGCTGCAATCCGTTGGTCAGCTCCTCCTCGTCGTCTTCGCAGGACGCCAGCCATTCCGATGAAACCACCTTGATGACCACGTCGCGATTCAGGTTGAGCTGATGCGCCCGGTATATTTCCCCCATGCCGCCTTTGGCGATAAATTCCAGGACGACCCATTTGTCGTTGAGCACGGTTCCCGGTTTGAAGCTTGTGGTCTCGGTTTCCGGCATGATCTTTACGCCTTTCAGCACGCTGCCCGGACGGCTACAACGGTGATATTGTCAGGGCCACCGTGCTGCAGCGCTTTTGCGACCAGATCGCGGCAGATATGGCCGTGCCCGGCCCCGGCAAGCATGGTTTCCATAATTTCACTTTGCGGCACGGCCTCGTGCAATCCATCGCTGCACAGCAGGAACAGGTCCTGGGCGTGCAGGTCCTCCATGCGCGTGAACACATGCTCGATGCCGTGCCCTACGGCTTGCATCATGACGTGGCGCAACGGGTGTGCACCGGCCTCCTCGACGGTCATCACACCGGCCTCAACAAACTGCCCCACCAGGGTATGGTCACGGGTCATCTGCTCCAACCGCCCTTCCCGCAGCCGGTAAATGCGGCTGTCACCCACATGGGCCATCAGCGCCTTGCGGCCGGTGAGCACCAGAACCGAAAGTGTCGTTCCCAGGCCCTCCACATCCGGATGGGTCTGCCCGTAGTCCGCGATGCGGCGGTGAATGGAGAAGATGACTTTTTCCATGTATTTCAGGTAGGCCGCCTCCTCGCTTTCAGAGGGCCCGTTTCCGTTTTTATGGCAGCCGGCAAGTTCGCGCACCGCCATCTGACTGGCGACATCACCGCCGGCGTGGCCGCCCATGCCGTCGGCCACGGCGAATACGGCATGCTTATTGTCGATGCCGATTTGTGCTAAATTGCGATCGGAAATAAAATAGCTGTCCTCATTGCACGTGCGCTTCAAACCGATGTCTGTTTGAGCGCAGACCTGTAACGTGTATCCTGGCTGCATGCGTTTTCCCTTTCCGGAGTCATGGAGCGGCGCAGCGCTTTTTCTGCAGCGCCCACTGCCAGAAGCTGTCATCGCCCAATTGGCGTGCTTTTAAGAAATCCCGGCAGGCCGCATCGGAATGGCCGAGTTGAATATAAACCCTCCCCCGATGGCCGTAGGCCGATGCCAGGTCCGGCTTGAGTTCCAGGGCCCGGTTGAACTCGGAAATGGCCTGCGGATATTTCCCCAGATTTTTGAATGCCACGCCGCGGTGCACGTAAAACCTGGCGACTTCGGGGTTGAGGCGGATGGCCCGATCGTAATCCTCGATGGCCTGGGTGTAGGCCTTGAGTTTTTTTCGGGCGGCGCCGCGGTTGTCATACGCCCGCGCATAGTAGGGATTGAGTTCGATGGCCCGGTTGTAGTCTTTGATCGCCAAGCGGTATTTGCCCATGTTCTTGTAGACCACACCGCGCTGGCGGTAAAACCGGGCGTCCTCGGGGTTGAGGCGGATGGCCCGGTTGTACTCGGCAAGGGCCTTCCGGTAGCGGCCCAGAAGCTTGTAGGTCATGCCGCGTACGAAGTAGCTTTCCGCGGAGCGGGGATTGCGCTCGATGGCGCGTGTGTAATCTTTCAGGGCACGTTCATAGTGCCCCATCCTGCGATGGGACGTTCCCCGCCGGCGGTAGGCGCGGTCGTCTTCCGGGTCCAGGCGGATGACTTCTTCCCAGAATTCCAGGTCCTGACGGAAGCCGTCCCGGCAGACTTCCGCGGCCAGGGCCTGTAAAGCAACCGAAGCTATCGACATTACGATGATGACAGCGAGCCACGATGCTGCCTTTAAAACCCTACTCTTCCTCGGTTTTCGGGTATAGCCGGTTCCCGATCGGTTTTTCAGCTGGGGTCTGTCAGGCACTTTTCGAGTTCCTTTTTCGCCTTTTCCAGGTTTTCAATCAGTTGCTGCATGCGAAATTCCCTGGCTTCCACTTTGACCAACATCATGCCAAAGGATTCAGCCAGATCCGAAAGAAATGAGGGGTAGCGGTTTTTCTTGGCCAGTTCAAACAATTTGTCAGCGTCGACTTCAGCATAATTGCCGGAGGCTATCTTTTTGCAGGTAGAATTCAGCATTTCGAACAGGTCGAGGTAGTATTGTTGAAAGTCCATTTACATATTCTCCAGCAAGTTGCGCCTTTTGTCACGGGACGTTGCGTCCGGATTGAATGCCCGATGATGCAAAATTTATCTTTTTCCATATTTTTAGCAATTTACATGCCATTGCCGAGACTGGACCCGGATCCGGGGCTTCCCAAAAGCCGGAAATCCAAATTGTCTATACGATCTCGGTATGATAGGGGGAATATGTCCGCCCTGGATTTAGTATCTGGACAGATTCCCGGCAGCGGCATGTGCGAAATATTTTAGCACGAAGATTGCGGATCTGGAGCAGTCGTGTAAAAATTAAGCAGGTTTGGGGCCGGAATGCAGGTGGAAAGTTCGGCCTGATCACAAAAGAGGCAATCCCATGATCAGAATAAAATCCATCCAACATCGGCTGGCGCTTTTTGTACTTCTCCCGGTGGCGTTCCTGCTGGTGGGGATGGGAGTCGCCGGATTTATCTATGCCCGTGACAGCCTCCTCAATCAGTGGCGCGAGGCAACCACCCTGAAACTGCAGCGTGCCGCCCATTTGGTGGACATGCGATTGAGCCGCCCCAAGGAACTGCTCAAAATGTTTCACCGTATCGGCAACACCCTTTACGCCGACCAGGTCAGGGGCGTCGTGCTCAGGCAGCTCCGACGCATGCCTGGCGTTACACGTGTTGGCTTGACTTGGAAGACTCCTCCTCCGAAGGCGAGTGCGCAAAAGGCGCCTATGGACATGCAGCAGATGATGCGAGGAGGGATGGGTGCGATGATGGGTAGTTCCCCCCAGGTGCGAAAAAAGATGAGGGAGAATATGGGGAATATGGGACACATGATGGAAATGGACATCATGCCCTACCGCATGGCCGATATCGTCGAATTTTCTCTGCCGCATTACGATGCCGCCCAGAAAGGTGAAATGTTGTCATTGCTGTCGAATATCAAGAACGCTTCCGGCAAAATCATCGGCCGCCTGGAAATCGCTCTGCGTTTCGACTATCTGGTGAAGGCCGTTGAATCCACCGGTTGGTGGCGTCACCACAAGGCGCTGCTGGTGGATAACATCGGACGTGTGCTGGCGGGCAATTTGCCGGCGAAACGTGGCCGGTTGGCCGAAGGCGGCGACCCCCTGGAGCAGCGCACGATGTACGGCATCATGGCCATGCCTTACGGCACGATTTTCGGGCGCGGGTTTCCGCCCCCCAGGATCAGCAGTTTCTACAAGCTGCAGGAGGCGCCCTGGACCCTCGTGATCATCGCTCCCGGCCGTGAGGTGCTGGCGCCCATCCTGCATTTTCGTCTGCATTACTATGCGACCGGAGCCGCATTTGTTGTCGTGATCCTGCTTCTCATCCGGCTGGCCACCCGTGGCACGGTACGCTCCATCAGGGAAGTCTCGCAGGCCGCCGAGAAGGTGGCCGCCGGACATTACGGCATCTCCCTGCCGGTGAAATCCAATGATGAGGTCGGTGAACTGATTCGCAGTTTCAACCGCATGGTGGTGCAGCTGGAAGAGCGCGTGCGTATGAAGATGGCGCTCGATCTGGCCAAAGACCTGCAGCGCAGCCTGTTACCCCGCGATGAATTGCACGTTGCCGCTCTGGACATTGCCGGCAAATGTCTTTACTGCGATGAAACCGGCGGCGATTACTACGATTTTTTCCAGTTTCCGGAGTTGGGGCCGCATAAGATCGGCGTGGCCGTGGGCGACGTGTCGGGCCACGGTGTGGCTGCCGCCCTGTTGATGACCACCGCCCGGGCGCTGATTCGCAGCAGCATCATCCAAACGGATGATCTGTCGCAGGCAGTTTCCGCCGCCAACCGGCTCCTGTGCCTGGATACCGGATACCAGGGGGATTTTATGACGCTTTTCCTGATGACCATCGACATTCAAAAGGGCGAAATCCACTGGGTCAGGGCCGGCCACGACCCGGCCATCGTGTACCGTCCGTCAGTGGATGACTTTGTCGTGCTGGACGGCAAGGGCATTGCCTTGGGCGTCGATGAGAGTCATTGTTTTGTCGAAAACCGGTACAGTGGGTGGGAGGCGGGAGACATTCTGTTGATCAGCACCGATGGGCTGTGGGAAACACAAAACCAGCATGGGGAACGGTTTGGCAAGGAGCGTTTGCGCCGGGTGCTGCAGACCAGCCACGGTGCTGCTGCCGGTGAAATCATCTCCGCCGTGACCGCTGCCGCAGACCGCTTCCGGGGAAACGCCACCCTGGAAGATGACCTTACCCTGGTGGTGATAAAACAGAAAGATTAAAATTCAAATGCTGTTTTGATAGCCATGCTGCCATGGGCGTTGATGTTTTGCCACCGCCGTTATTTCAGCTGGTAGGCCAGCAAACGGCTGCTTCCCTCTTTGCCCAGGATAGTTCCCGGTTGGGAAAGGACCACCAACACCTGTCCGTCGGCAAAGGTGATGCCCTCTATCGCTTTGTCCAGTTTGTCCCCCAGGGTGCCGGTCTCGAAAGTCCCGTTGCGGAACTTGATGACTGCCAGCCAGCTGTTTTTGATCCCCGTGGTGACGCTGGCGGCACCTAAAAAAGTTTTGTCTGAAGCACTTGCCAGAATTTCCAGCTTGCCATCGCCATCGATGTCTGCGGCAACGGGAGAGATCTCGATGGTGACCGATGTTGTCATGACACTTTTTGCCAGCGGATCAATATCATAGGTTAAAAAGGAGAGGCTGCCGCCCATTTGTTTGGAAGACGCATACAGCAGTTTCTGCTCCTGGTAAATATATAGGATTCTGTTCCGGATGAAAGCCGTTTCCAGGCGACCATCACCGGTCAGGTCGGCAAACAGGCTGCCCAGCACCGGAAAACGCCGCGGCAGCATCAGCTTTGGGCGGGAATAGGACAGCTGCCCGCTGTTCAGGCCTACCCGTCGGACACGCTGACCAAAGAACGTTTCCGGGTCGAATTCCTGGCTAAAAAGAGTCTCTGGTCTCCGATCCCCGTCCATATCAAACGATCCGAATATTCCAGGGACTCTCTCTTGAACCGGTGTAAGGCCGCTTGGCTGCAAAGAAAAAATGGTTCCCGTAATTTCATTGTCATACCAACTAGTGCTAACCAGGTAGGGCGGTGCTTGAGCGTCCGGCTGCCACCACTTGACGGCCAGGATCTGGCCTGGATAAGGCAGGGTGGTTTCGGCGACAGGTTTTAGTTTGGCGCTGACTTCAAAGATGTGGATGACCGATCCATCAGTGGATGCCATCAGCACGCGTTGTTTCCCGGTGATGAAATCGGCCATCACGGTCAAGCCCGGAAGATTGCCGCGCGCCGCCAGGTTATGAAACTTCGCTGCATAAGCGACCGTCGCCGGCGCTGGTTTGCGGCCCGACGCCGACGGGGCTTTCTCAGGTACGGGGCCCTGCTCCATAACTGCAGCTTTGGAAGCGTTTTCCCGGGTAACGGGCCTGCCTGCGCTGGACGGGAGCCGGGGCGGCTTGTAGCGGTGAATAACGGCAAATTCAGGGTCGCGCACTTCGATGCCGCCGGCCGTAAGGATAAAAAGCAACGATGATGCAGCGCTGGATGGCGGCTGGACCGTGGATGGTTTGTTGCGCTGGGACTCATCATAGCCTTCCCACTTTAAGCCGGGCAGCATGTGCTGCAGACGATGGAAAACAGGCTTTCCGTGGCCGGTGTAATCCCAAAAAGAGGCTGTCAGATTTTCAAAACGCCGCACGCGGTCTCCGCGTTTGATACCGTTGTGCCCACTTAAAGAACGGACAAAGCAATAGCTGGCCTTGAGGCGCACCACTTTCAAGATAGCTTTGGTTTGTTCCAGGCGCCCCAGGACTTTTTTTGTGGCCGGATCGACAATCTCTTTGCCGGGGGCCACCACGCTAAAAAGATCCCCCAGCACGATGCCGGCGCTTTTGCCCAGGTCGATGATGTATTCCCGGCCCTCAGCCATTACCACGTAACCGGAAACCGGCTGAAAATCGTTGGCGATTTTTTCCACAACGCCGGCCTGTGAGGGCAACGGGCCCGACAGGCATGCCAAAAGCGCTAAAATGCCGACCAGCATGTATTTCGTCGTGCTTCTCATAGACTTGACTCCGTCGTGGGTGCAAGAGGCCGGGAAGCCCCCGGCCTCTGGTATCAGATGAGGTGACCGCCTTTAGAATTTATATCGGAGCCTGGCGCTGCTGACAAAAATATCTTCGTCGGCGCTTCCGTTCTTGATGGCCCCCTGCTCGAAGGCGTCCATGGCATCGCCGGAGAAAAGATAGCCGGCATTGATGGCAAATTCAAGCCTTTTGTACAGCATATACTTGAGGTATCCGTTGATTTCAAGCCCGATATCGCTGTTGCTGCGCGCAATGTTGCTGCTGTCGAAGTAGTCGATGTCCTCTGCCGTGGCCATATACATCAGCGCACTGCCGACTTTCAGCTTGGCGGTTGCCTGGTAATCCACGGCCAATTTGTTCATGATAAAGCCCTTGTCGAGCATGTAGGGCCTTTCTGTGAAGTAAGTGACATCGTCGGTGTAGTTGCCTTCGAACATCGTCTGGCTGTCGAAGCGGTCGACATCCACGGAGAGGAAGCCGTCGAAATCGTTGTCGGCGGCGTTGTCATCGCCTGAGGCGTACCAGAAGGTGTAGGTGAACTTGGTCTTTCCCATCTTGTACCCCAGGTCTACGTGGGCCAGATAGGCGCTGACGTCGAAATCGCCGGAGGCCGATTTGCCGGAAAATTCTGAATCATCGAAAAAAATATCATTGACTGTGCCCCCTTCGTACATCAGGTCCCAGTCCACAAAAAACCTACCGGCAGTATAAGATCCGTCTACACCTACCGTATAGAAACTCAGGCCGGCGATGTCGGCAAAGGATTTGATTTCGTATTTACGCGGTGTTACCAGCCCAAGACCGGGTGCAATGCCCGTCGGGTTGCCTGCAGCGTCGGTGCTGAAGTCCGGCCGCTGGCCGGCGTCGCCGTTCATGAACAGTCCGAACAGGCCGATCTTAAAATGGTTGGACGCTTTGTAATTCAGACGTCCGATAAACGAGTCCTGGTCCTTGATGTCGTCATCGTTCTCTGATCTGGCAAGATTGTCGACAGCCCGGATCCATCCCAGCTCATAGTCCAGCACGTTGAGCGAACCATCGAGTTTCACGCCGGCGGCGGTTTCCTGCCACAGAAAGGAGTTGACGCTGGTCGGCTGCAGGCCGACCTTGAAGCGGGACTTTTGTTCCACAAAGGGGACCTGGAAGTCCAGGTACGCCCAGCGGGTTTCGACGTTGACGGCATCACCGGAAAAACTGCCGCCCTGGCCCTTGCCCACCGAGCTGTCGTTGCGGCCGAAACGGATGCCGCCGATCTCAATGGCATAGACCCCCTTGACGGCATTGTCGTCGGTTCCCGCTTCAAACCAGAAGCGGTATTTCAGCTCGCCGTAGGATTCTTGCACGGTATCGTCGTGCAGCACACCTTTGGACTCCGGGCTCAGCCAGTCGTTGTGGTTGGTGTAAGTCAAAAAGCGGTTGTTCAGATCTCCGTGAAACGCCAGGTCCGCACCGAAAGCAGCGCCGCAAAGGACGAACAGCCACAAAAGACCTGTAAGAAGTGATAACTTTTTCATCTTGTTTTCCCCCTGTTGGTTGAAATTGTTACTTGATTGACCGGGAAAGCTTGCTGCCCCTTCCATCACCTCCTTTCTTTTTTGAGGCGGTTTAAAGTTGCAAGACGTATGAAACGCTGCAGCCCCTGTGAATCGGTTTGCGAGCCGATTTTCCACAGCCTGCTGCAGGTAGGTTTCACGGGCTGCCGCGTATAGGAATCAAGATGGGCGCACAGGGGGTGAAAAGGCGCCTATTCTCTGGCTGCTGGCGGCATGGCTCTTTTCATGTTGGACCGGATGCACGTCGTCCGGCGGCACGGTTCAACAGTTGTGTTTTAAGGTCTTTTGCTGGAGAAGGTATGTACTTGGGTGTCGCGTGACCGCTGGTGGAAATGGTTCGCCGGAGGTGCAAGGCGCTGCGAACCACGGCCGCATCTTTCCGATATCGATCGGGCGCCACTTCTTGAAGTCGGGCCGCGCAAAAGTTCAAGTGAAGCATGTCATGCGGTTTCGTCCGACAGGCAATGGCGCAGAAAAACTGCAAACGGGCAGTAAATACCAAAAAGTGGTACATCCGTCAAGGCTTAACGTCAATTGAAAACACGCCACGACGCTGTTTGAATGTATCGGTCAGCCGAGTGTGCGATATGCGGAGTTCCAGCGCCTGACTTGCAGATGCGGCCATCGGGAAATGCCCGGCGAGCTTCGGGCTGTATAAATCGATGCAAAACCCTCTGAAGAATCCACCTGATCTTTGCTGAGGGTGAAATCCGCTTTTCAGCTGCTGAACGCGTCGTTTTCGCGCATCACGGTAGGCAGAAATCCGCGATTTGGGTAAAAAAGCCACAATTCGTTGCCTGTTCGGCCCTGCAGGGTTTTAGCATTGACGGGCGGAAAGGCACGCTGCAGCGGACGGATGATCGATTAGGGAGATCCGACGCGGTGCGGCATTGGGCTTTATGGAGTGTGTGTTGCGGCTGATGCCCTGCACAACAGAGTTTCGGCTGCGCTCAAGTTGCACAGTACATTTTTTATCGTTTTCCAGGAGAGGCTGGTGAGGTGATGGATCCGGCAACAGGCCCCCATGTCGGGTGCCGGTGGGTCATAGATGTCGATTTTCTTTTCACACACCAGCTGCAACCGGTGGTACCACGTCACATCTATAACATGCCGTCAATGGTATACTGTTGTGCCTTTTTGGCAGCGGCGGCATCATGTGATTTCTCGAAAAATCCGGATAAATCTGGGCAAACAGGGCAAAATATGCATCCCGGCTCAAAAAGCGGAGCCGAAATGCATATTGGTGCGTCTCGATCACAACTTCTTGAAAAATTGCGGCATCAGTTATGCCTTACCGCATTTCATATAGCTTTTTCTGTTCCTTTAAATCCCAGACACTCTGGTAGGTGTTGCCCCTTTTAACGCTCAGTTTTTCCACCCAGATCGCATGGTCATCCAGTTCTCCACGAACGCGCACCGTCTGGCCGGCGTGCCGGGCCTTGATTCCGCGCCTGAGGTTCGGCAGGAAGTAATGTTTACCGTTTGGCAAAACCAGTACGAAATCGTGTTCCAGGGCAACATGCGCGTCGTCCGCGTAGCACTTTTCCTTATAGTGCGTACAGGAGGCCCCCTGGAATGTGCCTTCGAGCGTAATAGCCTTTCCGGCAGCTATGGCTTTGGGGGCGCTATTAAAAGCCAGTAGAACCGTCACCACCGCGATAAAAGCAGGTGCTTTTACAATTACTTTTTTCATGCCGTCCTCCTTTTGCTTTTGTTTTCCATTGGCTAAAATGTTATGCAAGCATGGTGCCATCCACCCAAAAATTTACAATTTCGCTTTCTTTGCTCATCACGCCTGGCAACCGGGCGGGGCCCGCGCCGGTACGAGGAAAAAAACTGGGCAAGGAATGTACAGCTGTTTGAATGAAGCGCTGCTTATACTTTTTCCTTTGAGTGCACCGGGGTTTCTTTCGGCAGCTTCCAGCCTTTTACCAGCCCGTACAGCGCCGGCACGACGACGAGGGTCAAAAGGGTGGCGCTCACCATGCCGCCCACCATGGGTGCGGCAATGCGCTTCATAACCTGCGAGCCGGTGCCGTGGCTCCACATGATGGGCATGAGCCCGGCCATGATGGCGGTGGCGGTCATCATGATCGGGCGCACCCGCAGGGCGGAGCCCTCTTCGATGGCCTGCTGCAGCAGCGTGCGGTTGAATTTCTCACCATGGTGCTCTTTGAATTTCTGGTAGGAAATATCCAGGTAAATCAACAGCACGACGCCGATTTCGGTGGCCACGCCGGCCAACGCAATGAAGCCTACACCCACCGCCACGCTCATGTTGTATCCCAGAAAATACATGAGCCACAGCCCTCCGGTCAGGGAAAAGGGCACGGCGGCCATTACGATGAGGCTGTCGGTGATGTTTTTAAAGTTGAAGTACAAGAGCAGGAAAATGATGAGCAGGGTGATGGGCACCACGATCATCAGGCGTTTCTGGGCGCGCTGCATGTATTCGTACTGGCCGCTCCAGACCAGGCTGTAGCCGGGCGGCAGCTTGATCTTTTGCCGGATCACCTGCTGCGCTTTCTGCACATAGGTGCCCACATCGATGCCGGTCAGATCCACGTAAATCCAGGCGTTGTTGCGTGCATTTTCACTCTTGATGGACGGCGGGCCCTTGACGATGCGGATATCGGCCAGCTGGGTGATGGGGATCTGGGCCCCCATGGGCGTCGGCACCAAGATGCGCCGCAGCTTTTCGGGCGAATCCCGCAGTTCGGAGCCGTAGCGCAGATTCACGGGGTAGCGCTCCAGACCCTCCACCGTCTGGGTGACGTTGACGCCGCCGACCGCAGACATGATGACGTCCTGGACATCGCTCACCGTCAGGCCGTAGCGCGCCGCCTCCAGGCGTTTGATGCGGTAGTCGAAGAAGTTGCCCCCTGTGACGCGCTCGGAATAGACGCTCAGTGTGCCGGGCACATTCCTCAAGGCCGCTTCAACTTTTTCTCCGAGATCGCTCAGCACCTGCAGATCTTCCCCCATGAGCTTGATGCCCACGGGGGTTTTGATGCCGGTGGAGAGCATGTCCACCCGCGTCTTGATCGGCATGGTCCAGGCATTGGTCAGGCCGGGGAACCGGATGGATTGATCCATTTTGCGGATCAGCTTTTCCATGGTCATGCCCTCGGGCCATTCGGATTCGGGCTTTAACATGATCACGGTTTCCATCATGGACAGTGGTGCCGGGTCGGTGGCGGTTTCCGCCCGTCCGATCTTGCCGAAAACATGGTGCACTTCCGGAAAACTGGCGATAATGCGGTCGGTCTGCTGCAATAGCTCCTTGGCCTTGGTGATGGAAATGCCCGGCAGGGTGGTCGGCATGTAGAGCAGGTCGCCTTCGTTCAAAGGCGGCATGAATTCGGAGCCCACGCGGCTCCAGGGAATGTAGGTGACCGCCAGCACGGCCAATGCCAATACCACCACCAGGATCTTGGCCTTCATCACCAGCTTGATTATGGGGTGATAGACCCATATGAGGAATCGGTTGACCGGGTTTTTCTCTTCGGGCCGGATCTTGCCGCGGATCAGGTAGCCCATGAGGATGGGTACGATGGTGATGGACAGCAAAGCGGCGCCGATCATGGCGTATGTCTTGGTAAAGGCCAGTGGTTTGAAGAGCCGGCCCTCCTGGGCTTCCAGGGTGAAGACCGGCAGGAAGCTGATGGCGATGATCATCAAAGAGAAAAAGAGCGACGGCCCTACTTCCCTGGCGGCGTCCAGGATGAGCTCCCAGTGGGGTTTTTTGCCGCCGTCTCTTTCGATGTGCTTGTGGGCATTTTCGATCATCACGATGGCACCGTCCACCATGGCGCCGATGGCGATGGCAATGCCCGAAAGGCTCATGATATTGGCGTTGATGCCCTGTTTCTGCATGATCATCAGGCTGATGAAAATGCCCACCGGCAGGGTAAAGATGGCCACGAAGGCGCTGCGCAGGTGAAACAAAAAGATGATGCAGACCAGCGTGACGATCAGGCTTTCCTCGATCAGGGTGCGCTTCAGGTTGTCCACCGCCCGCAGAATCAGCCCCGAACGGTCGTAGACCGGCACGATGCGGACCCCCTCGGGCAGACCGGCCTTGAGTTGCTCCAGCTTTTTCTTGACGTTCTGGATGACCTGCAGGGCGTTTCCGCCGTAGCGCATGATGACAACCCCCCCCACAGCCTCGCCGGTGCCGTTGTAGTCGGCGAGACCGCGCCTCAGTTCGGGGCCGATCTTGACGTTGGCCACGTTTTTCAGCAAAATCGGGGTGCCACGCGCACTGACGCCCAGGGGGATGTCGTAGATGTCCTTGATGCTTTTGATATACCCCAGGCCGCGGACCATGAACTCGGTTTCTCCCATTTCCACCAGTTTCCCCCCCACGTCGTTGTTGCTGCGGGCGATGGCCATTTTGACCTTTTTTAAGGGAATGTTGAAGGCGGCCAGTTTGTTGGGGTCCACGATCACCTGGTATTGTTTGACAAATCCCCCGATGGAGGCCACCTCGGCAACGCCGTTCACGCTGGTGAGTTCGTAGCGCAGATACCAGTCCTGGATGGAGCGCAGCTGCGACAGGTCGTGGCGGTCGCTTTGCAGTGTATATTCATAAACCCAGCCCACACCGGTGGCATCGGGCCCCAGCTGGGGGTTGACGCCTGCCGGCAGACGTCCGGCCACAAAGTTGAGATACTCCAGCACCCGGCTGCGGGCCCAGTACATGTCGGTGCCGTCTTCGAAAATAATATAGACGAAGGAAAAACCGAAAAAAGAGTATCCCCGCACCACCTTGGCAAACGGCACCGCCAGCATGGCGGTGGTGAGCGGATAGGTGACCTGGTCTTCCACCACCTGGGGTGCCTGGCCCGGGTACTCGGTGAAAACGATCACCTGGACATCGGAAAGGTCCGGAATGGCGTCCAAGGGGATCTTGAACATGGCATAGGTTCCACCCAGAATCACGAAGAGGGTCCCCAGAATCACCAGGAACTTGTTGCGGATGGAAAGCGCAATGATTTTCTCGATCATTTCAGGTCCCTTTCACGGGTCTAGTGACCGCCCGGCTCACGTTTCTGCAGTTCCAGCATTTTCTGGATGGCTTCCCGCAAGCGGCTTTCAGAGTCGAGCATGAACTGCGCCGATAGCACGATTTCGTCGCCTTCCTTCAGGCCGCTGAGTACCTGGTACTCCTGGTCGCTGACCTCCAGGCCCAGCTTGACATTGCGGGGCTGGAACTTGCCCTGGCCCAGGGAGACGAAAACAACCTGGCGCTCCCCACTGTCGATCACCGCCTCCTGGGGAATCACCAGGCCCTCTCGGGCAATCACGGACTTCAGGTAGACGTTGGCGTACATGCCCGGCTTGAGCTGATTGTCAGGATTGCGGAATTCCAGCCGTAGTTTGGCGGTGCGTGTCTTGGCATTCAGATAGGGATAAATAAAAAGTACCTTCCCCTTAAAGCGCTTTCCCGGAATGTAGGAAAGGTCCATTTCGGCCGCCATGCCCTTGTGCACCCAGGGCAGTTCGTATTCGTAGACGTCGACATCCACCCACACCGTGGAAAGATCAACGATTTCGTATTGATGCTCTCCCGCTTTGACAAAATGGCCCTTAAAGGCACTTTTTTTGGTGACGATTCCCGTTGCCGGGGAGTAGACAGTGAGGGTTTTTCGGACTTCTCCGCTTTTGGCGATGCGTGCGATCTGTCTGTTTGTCAAATCCCAGTAGCGCAGGCGGGTGCGCGAGGCGGCCAGCAGGCGCTTTGCGCCCTCGCGGATGCGCGCATAGGCGCTGTGCGACAGGCTTTGGTACTGCTTCAGTGCCAGCAGGTATTCTTCCTGGGCGGTCACCAGGTCGGGGCTGTAAATGTCGAAAAGCGGCTGTCCCTTTTTGACGTTTTCGCCGACGAAATTGACGTACAGTTTTTCGATCCAGCCGTTGAACTTCGTATTGACGGTGTAGATTCTGGTTTCGTCGTAGGTGATGCTGCCGACGGTGCGGATGTCCTTGACCAGGGTTTTGCGCTTCACGCGCCCTAGGCGGACCCCCATGTTCTGCATGGTCACCGGGTCGATGCGGATGGTGGATGCGGCGTCCTGGCCGCCACCGCCCTCTTCTTCGTAAACCGGTACCAGGTCCATTCCCATGGGGGATTTGCCGGGCGTGTTGCGAATATAGGCCGGGTTCATGGGAGATGCCCAGTACTTGATTTTTTTTCCGGTCTTGGGGTCGATCATGCCGGCCTTGAGCCCTTTTTCAGCGGCCAGCGCGCGGCTTGCGATCAGACCCGCACTGCCGGGTTTGGCAGCCATCTCCTGCAACGCGGCCGACAGCCCGTAGAGTCCGACCGCGGCCATGGCAACGATAAAGATGCGTTTCATTGAGTGTAACCTCGCTGATGCGTCATGGGTTGTTGGTCCTTTTTACCTGGAGCTGATTTTGCGATAGGGGTCTTTTGCAGCGGCCCCCCGATGATTTCTTCCAATTCAGCCCGTTTCTGGTAGGTCTTGTAGATGTAATTCGCGGCTCGGAGTTCGAAGCGCAGCAGGCGGATCTGAGCGGCGATCATCGTGTTAAACTCCACTTTGCCGACTTCATAGGCGGTCAGCGCCGAGCTAGCCCACTGTTCAGCCTGCAGCAGCAGCGCATCGCTGAAAAGGCGGTAATTTTCCTGGGTGTCACGAATTTCGGTAACCAGGGATTCCACCTGGTAGGGCAGACTTTCGATTAGGTTGAGATAGCGTTTCACCGCGGCCTGGTGGGCTTTCTGGGCGGCCACCAGGTTGGGGTCTTGCCTTTGCTTTTGCCAGACCGGCAGGTTCACGGTCACCGACGCGGTGACAAAATCCGGCAAGCTGCGCCCGTTGAAATCCTCGTCCCGCTGGCCGTAGGCCAGCCTGACATCCATGTCCGGCCAGTAGTCCTTGTGCGCCAGTTGAATTTCGGTAGAGGCGGTATCGATTTCCGCCAGCCGGACCCGCACCAAGGGATTTTCCTTGACCGCCCTGTCCTGAAGCTGCCGCAGCTGCAGCCCGATGTCCGGGTAATGCAGACCCACAGGTGGCGCTACGGGCGAAAAGCGTTCCCGGTTGAGCAGGGCGTTGATCTCATCTTCCAGAGTCCGGCGCTTTTTTTTCAGCCGGATCTTCTCATCCAGCAGTTTGCTCAGCTCTACCTGGGCCTGCAGCACGTCCTGCTGGAGTCCCCGGCCGGTGGCGTAACGGCTTTCGGCAACCCCCAGCAGCTGGCTAACGGTGGTCGTCAGCTTGGCATTAATGGCCAGACCGGTGCCCACGAAACCCAGCTCATAGTAGGCCTTGGCGATCCTGCCGGAAAGTTCGAGGCGTTTGGCCTGCAGAACGGCTTGCTGGCGGACTGCCTTGAAGGTGGCGCGTCTGGATCTGAGGTCCAGCTTGCCGAACCATGGAAATTTCTGCGCGATGAAAATCTGTTTCTGGGTCATGGGCTCCTGGTCGAAGCGAAAAGAGTCCGTCGGCAGATTCAGAATTGCCAGGCCCAGTCGCGGGTCATCCAGGGAACCGGCATACGAGATCCTGGCCTTTAAGCTGGCGATCTGGTCTTTTATGCTTCCGATCTCGTTGTTGCGGTGCAGGCCCTCTGTAATGAGCCTGCCCAGGGGGGGCGGTGCCCAGATGGGAAGGGCTTGCCCTCCCGCAGATACTGCCAAGAGGGGCCCTAAGGCGATGATGAGCATCCATCCGATGCTCTCCAGCAAGAAACGCCTCATCGATTTTCCTCCTTTCAGCCGGTTGGTAGAGTTCGGCCCGGTTGTATCTACCAACCGGAATCGGTTGATTTAAAACGTTTCTGCCCAGGCCGTTTTGCGGGCATCATGCCGGGTTGCAATTGTATTGGACATCCCCCTGGAGCAGGGGTTCATTTTCTGGCTGCCGAGGGTAGCTTTCTTTCGATAACCAGCGCTCTGGAGTAGGTGCGGTTATTCTTGTCGCGGGTTTCAATGGAAACCTTCAATTCGAAGCGATCCCCCTTTCCGTTGATCAGCTTCACGGCCTTTTGTGGAACCAGGACAAAGCCCATATGCACCGGCACAATGATCGAAAAGTAGCCCACATCTTTTCCAGCGCTGAAAATGTCGATGGCCGCCCGCGTCCGCAATTTGTGGACCAAGCTCAGCTGCCCCAGTTCGGCGGGGATTTTCCAGGTCCAGATCAGGTTACCGTGCGCGTCCGGATTGAGCTGAAAAGAGTCGGCATCGATGACCGGCAGGTCTACGAGGCGGTTGAATGCAAAGGTGCGTTCGGCGGTTTTACCGTCGGTCAGCGTTACTTTCAGCCAGTAGATGCCCGGCATCAGAACGTCGGAAATCTCAGCGGAAAACCAGCTTTCGAACAGCCATCGATCACTGTAGTGCCACTGGCTGTTTTTGGCATTGTAGGTGCCGTAGATTTCCCTGTCCGAAGCGAATTTAAGTTTCGACAAGGCAAGTTCTTTTTTGGCCGGACTGTGCAGTTTGACGCTTCGGATGCGCCTGCCGCTGCCCAGATAATTGCCGTATGCATCGGTCAGACCGAAACCGAGCTGGTTGAGCGTCTTGCCGTTTGCGTATTCGCGGTGTTGCACCTGCATCCATACGATATCGACGGCATAGGCGCTTTGCGTGACAGAAAAAAACACACTGAGTATCAGGAACAGAAGCTTTTTCATCTTTCGCTCCTCCTTCCATAAATTCGGGTGGTGGATACAAACAGCGGCTTTAGACGTGAAGATTCCGGTCGTTCGATTGGTGCCTGCCGGCAACAGCGGGCATTGCGGATGCTGACGAACTTCCCGGGCAGTGGCCGTTGTTCCGACATTGTGCCACAAGCCGTACTTCCGGTAGCACACCTGCTGTGCGGCTGCAGAGGGTGCCCCTCTAAAGCCGCATTGGGGCGCATGCGGGGAGGACCATAGATGCACTGAAACCGCACAGTGCGCACGCGGCCCACGAACCCGGCAAGAGGCGCCTCTCTTGCCGCGGGCCCTCTATTTACCACCACCGATCGAAGAAGGGTGCCTGCCGTGGGAAAAAGCATTGTCCAGACGGACGCTGCGGCCGGGACCGAAACGGACCGTCGCGCCCGGCTCAGCGGAGTACAACACGCCGACAACACTACCTCGGGGGTCGAGAATATCAAAGACATAAGGGCTGGTAGCGGAATATGGGCGAATCCCCGCGACCCGTTTTTTCAGCTCAACTGCAGCAGGGGCAATGGGCGTCCAGAACCTGGACGAAAAAACATAGCCCCTCTGCAGTCCGATCACATGATAAGGATAGCCTTCTGTTCCGTCGTAGTAGTATTTGTATCCCGTAACCGGCATCGGGTTGTCAAGGTTTTTCCGCATGTCGGCAACCGGCCGCAACCGCCCGTAGTTTGCACAGGCGGAAGCGGAAAGCAGCAAAATGGCAAGCAGGCCGACTGCCGGCATCCAGGCGTGACCGTGCTTCTTTTGTTTTCGAAAGCAGTGTGTGCCCATGGTTACCTCTGGTATCTCTATTAAATCTTCGTCAAAGATCGTGCGCAATGTTCCGGATCCTATTTTTTGCCCTTGCAATATGAGATGACGCCACGCAACACACAAAATCAGCCATGGCCCGGCTCTGCAGAAGAGTTGTTGCAATCAGTATGCCAGCGAAACATCCCCCGGTGTCGTTATTTTTCGAAGTCAAGCTCCGGCATGCTTTGCGTGCGTCGGCGCAGGGAATCAAGGCAATTCGATTCTGCGCCATACGTTAGTAAAAGTCAGCTGGTGGGTAATAACGATGCAGCTTCCATAGCTCAGAAGTGTGAAAAAACATCGCACCCGGGTCATATGGAAGGGAAAAGGATTTGTTATCCGCTGAGCTCTTAGAGGTTGATCTGCCACTTGTCGCCGATGCGTGCATTTTTCTGCAGCTCCCAGGCCAGCGCCCGGTCGTTGGTTCAGGCTGCCGTTGTCGTGGAGGTTTAAAAAGGAGGCTCCCTCGCCGGTCTGGTACCGGGTGGCCATGCGGATGCTGCCGAAAAACTCCATTCGGAGGCCACGGCCGCCAAGCTAAAAACCGCCAGGACCAATTTCATTTTTTTCATTTTCGATACTCTCCGGATTGTTACAGGCCGATTTAACACTCCGGTATGTTTTGCCGTGGTACCTCTTTGCGTTAGGTACAACATTTTCCGAGAGTGCCTTTTTCCGGGACGCTGCAAGGCAGGTGTTGTGAATGCGATGACATGGACCGTCGTTTTCCGGTGTGTAGGCCATGCTTTTGCATCGGTGATGAAACTTTCCCGAAATTCCTTGACGAACGGTGCAAATTTACGCAAAATGCAGTATTTTTAAGTCCTCCCGCTGTAGGCGGACGATGGAAGCGGGGAGTTGTGATGGAATTTGAAGCGGTCATCGGGCTGGAAGTGCATGCCCAGCTCAAAACCAAAAGCAAGATTTTCTGCGGCTGTTCCACGGCCTTCGGGGCGACGCCCAATACGCATGTGTGCCCGGTATGCCTGGGCATGCCCGGCGTGCTGCCGGTCTTGAACCGGCAGGTGGTGGAGTTTGCCCTGCGCATGGCCCTGGCCACGGACTGCAGCGTGGCACGGGAAAGCCGTTTTGCGCGCAAGAACTATTTTTACCCGGATCTTCCCAAGGGCTACCAGATTTCGCAGTACGAACTGCCCATTGCCGAAGCCGGGCATGTGGACATCGCGGTCGGCGATGCGGTCAAGCGCATCGGCATCACGCGCATCCACATGGAGGAAGATGCCGGCAAGCTGACCCACGACCCGGACCGTCCGGTGAGCTACGTGGACTTCAACCGCACGGGGGTGCCGCTCATCGAAATCGTGAGCGAACCGGACATCCGTTCGGCCGAACAGGCCGGGGCTTATTTGCGCCAACTGCGTTCCCTGGTGCGTTACCTGGACATTTGTGACGGCAACATGGAAGAGGGCAGTTTCCGCTGCGACGCCAATGTCTCTGTAAGGCCGGCGGGAACCCGGGCCCTGGGCACGCGCACCGAGCTGAAAAACCTCAATTCCTTCCGGCACGTGGAGAAAGCGCTGGCCTTTGAAATCGCCCGCCAGCGGGAAGTGATCCGCGACGGGGGCCAAGTGGTGCAGGAAACCCGGCTGTGGGATCCCGACAAAAACCGCACAACTTCCATGCGCGGCAAGGAAGAGGCCCACGACTACCGCTACTTTCCGGACCCGGACCTGCTGCCGCTGGTGATCGATGACGACTGGATTGCGCGCGTGCGGGCGCAGCTGCCCGAACTGCCGGATGCCAAAAAACGGCGTTTCATGGACCAGTACTCCCTGCCGGCCTACGATGCCGCGCTGCTGACGGCCGGCCGGGACATCGCCGACTACTTTGAGGCCTGTACCGCCGGCGGTGTCGATCCCAAGACCGTCAGCAACTGGGTCATGGGCCCGCTGACGGCGCTGCTGAATGCCCGGGGCATGGTTGTGGAGCAGTCGCCCGTGTCGCCGGAGGCCCTGGCTGAACTGCTGAAGCTCGTTGAAGAAGGGGTGATCAGCGGCAAGATCGCCAAGACTGTTTTCGAAAAGATGGCCCCAAGCGGCCGGACCGCCCGCGAAATCGTTGAAGCCGAGGGCCTGGTGCAGGTCAGCGACACGGCCGCCATCGAAGCCGTGGTGGATGAAGTGCTGACCGCCAACCCCGCCCAGGCGGAGGACTACCGGGCCGGCAAAACCAAGATTCTGGGGTTTTTCGTGGGCCAGGTGATGAAACGCACACGGGGCAGGGCCAACCCGCGGTTGGTCAACGAGATTCTCAGAAAGCGGCTGGATGGACAGGGCCCGGTGTAAAACCCATTCACCGGGCCGCCATTCTTCACCCTTTCTTCACAAGTGATCGTATACATGCTGCCTAGACTGCAAACTGAATTCTGGCAGACTCTTAAAAAGTCGGTTGCGAGCGGATTTCAAGACTTCTTCGTGTGTATAGTTGAGCGCTAAAATCCCGGGGGGTTTGAGGCGTCAGGCGACGCCTTGCCGGGATTTGGCGCAACGGCGCACAGCTTTCGAACAGGCCTTGCGCAAGCGGGAAGTCCTGACTTTTGACGAAATCATCAATTTTGGGCAAGGAGGGTTTTCCGATCGTGGATAACGACATTTGCAAGACGCGGCTGGTGGCAGCCGTGGCGGCACTGATGCTGCTGGTCTGCGCAGCACCCCGGACAGCCGCGGCGCGCGTGCGGAAAGTGGCCATTGTACCTTTTACGATCAACGCCGCAAAGGATTTGAGTTTTTTGCAGCACGGCATCACCGACATGCTCAGTTCGCGCCTGGCCTGGCCCGGCAAAGTCGTGGTCGTGGATCGCGCCCGGGTGGCGGAGCAGACCGGCGGCAAAGCGCCGACCGACGAGGCGGCGGCGCGCGCACTGGGGACCAGGCTTTCCGCCGACTATGTGCTCTACGGCAGCCTGACCGTACTGGGGGCCAGTGTCAGCATCGACACCAAGATCGTGGCGGTTGCCGGCAGCGCGCCGGCCCGCACCTTTTTCGCCCAGGCCGAGGGCATGGGGCAGGTGATCCCCAAGATCGATGCCATCGCCGCCGACATCAACCATCAGGTTTTCGGCCGGGCCGTGGCCGGGGCCAGACCCAAGGCGGGAGCGGCCCGATCCGCGGCGCCGGCGGCACCCCAGGGCGACGAAAGCCGCATGAACCCGGAAAAGCTCTACCAGCAGGGGTTCGGCAGCTTCGAACAGGAGGGCCGCGCCACGCCTTTTATTCTGACCGGCGAGGGGGCCACCTACCGCGGCTTCTGGAAGAGCCCCAATTACCGCGTAAGTTTCAACGGTCTGGCCATAGGTGACGTGGATGGCGACGGCGCCAATGAGATCGTGGCCATTGCACCGGACCAGGTGATGATCTACCGTTATCAAAACAAGCGCTTTTTCAAGGCCTACCAGATTCCCAAAGCCCCCGATAAGGTCTTCATCGGTGTGGACGTGGCCGACATCAACGGCAACGGGATTCCCGAGATTTTCGTCACCGCCTTGAACCGCCAGCGCAATGCACTTAACTCGATAGTCTACGAGTACGACCGCGGCAAGCGCTTTAAAACCATCGTGGACCACAGCCGCTGGTACTACCGGGTCGTGGATTTCCCCAATCGCGGCAAGGTGCTCTATGGGCAGAAACGCGGCAGCGAGGGGCCTTTCGGGGGCGCGGTCTACGAGATGAGCTGGGGCAGCGGCGAATACGTTCCCGCCAACCGGCTGCGCCTGCCGTCCGAGGTCAACCTGCTGGGCTTTACGGCCGGCGATGTGAAAAACGACGGCGGGATATTCAGACTGGCTTACGATGAAAGCGACCGTATTCAGATCATCGGCAGCGGCGGCAAGGTGATTTCCAAGAGCACGGACAGTTACGGCGGCAGCACCCTGTACTATCTTGACCGCATCAGCGACAGGGGAGAGGTGCAGAATCCAAAGTACTTCCCCATGCGCCTGCTGGTCAAAGACCTGGATGGGGACGGCAGCAACGAGGTTATCGTGGCCAACAACTCGGAAGTCGCCGGGCGTCACCTGCAGCGTTTCCGGGTCTTCAACAAGACCCATTTCGAGTCTCTGGTGTGGGACGGCATCGGCTTGGCGCCCAACTGGAAAACACGCACCACGGCCGGTTTTATCCGTGACTTTGCCGTCGGCGATTACGACAACGACGGCGTTGACGAACTGGTGGCTGCGGTGGTGCTTTCCGAGGGCACCGTCGTGATGAGCACTCCCAAGAGTACGATCATCGCCTACGAGATCAAGGCCAAGCAAAAGGGCAAGGGGAAGGGAAAGCCGTAGGCGGACGGACAGGTGCTACGCTTATTCGATTTTTCGTTTTTCGTTGTAAAAAGTCCGTTGGACTGATGCCCGCTTGTTTTAGAATTGCCCGTAGGGTACCTTCCGGCATGTCACCGGGATGGTTGGGAAGGGTGGTTTACCGGTCTATTTTTGCATTATACCAGATTTCGTGGCTGCCAGCTGCCTGCCGATCAAATATAAAACCGAACGCTTTCAGACGCTTTGCAATTTCCCGGTATCGGAATCCCGCCAAACGTCCCATTTCAGGCATTGACGATCAGCGGATAATCGAATGCATCGCTGATCGTTGACAGGTTGATATTTACGGAGCGCTGGACTTTCGCCTCAATCAACTTGCGGGCCACATCTCTGGCGATTTCCAGGGCCTCCGTTGCCGTCCGGCCCTGCGCCACCAGCCCGGGTAGATCTTTTGAGGTCGCCAGGTAAAGCCCCTCAGGCATCTTTTTTACCTGTACCTTGATGATTTTTCCATGTCGCTATGTATCCTTTCGGGAAGACTCGATAAACACTACCTTCTAATATGCCCCATCAGCTGCGGATCGTCAAGCCGTTGTCGAAACGGTGCACACAAAAAAACCCGGGAGAAAATCTCCCGGGTTTTTACGTGAGGCGTTGGTTTAGAGCTTAGCTTCGTAGTTTCCTAGAAGTTGATCTGCCATTTGGCGCCGAAGTAGGTGAAATCCTTCAGGTCAACTTTTTCACCGGCAACGTTGGAATCACCGTAGTCATAATGGCCGACTTCGGGAACGATGAAGACGCCCTTGGCCAGCGTGATGGGTGCCTGGAAGTAAAAGGCGTAGGTTTTGCTGTCTTCGGGACGCAGGTCGTTGTCATGCTTCAGGTAGCCGTAGCCGCCTTCCAAAGTCAGCATGTCGTTGACCTTGAAGCCCAAAACGCCCAAAAAGCCGACCGTGTTGGTGTCTTCAACATCCTCATCGACGCCCGTACCCTTGAGCACGGCATTGGCCACGCCCTGCTGGTAAAGGCCGAATTCCTTGGTGTTCTGGCCGTAGTAGGCAAAAGCCTTGACGTAGGCCGGGCCGAAATTGACGCCGCCGCCGCCGCCGAACACGTAGGAGTCTACAGTGAAGTCGCCGGGGCCGCCGGTGGCGCTTTCCACATCGTAGGTCTGGTAGCCGCCGATGACGTCAAAGAAGAACTGGTTCATGGCAAAATGATAGCTGGCCTCGATTTTGGGGATCTTGACATCGATGTCGGCGCCTGCTCCACCAAAATCGGCACCTTCGTCGGAAGCGCCCTTGACATGAATGAAGGCCAGTTTGAAGCCGTTATAGGTGAACATGATCTCCGGATTCCGGCTGTCGTAGGCCTGGCCGGTGCTCAGCAGACCCTCGTCAGCGGCATACGCCTGGCCGGAGTAAAAAATATCAATGGGCGTGTAGGTCTGGCCCACGGACAGGGACCAGTTGCCCGGCTTCCAGGTGGCGTACAGTTTCCGCAGGTTGGGGCCCGAGCCGTACTCGAAGTAACCGGAGAGTTTTTCATGTTTGACCTTGGCGCCGATGCGGGCGTTGCCCTGCAGGTTCCAGGTCAGTTCCTGGTCGCTCTCATTGAGGTTGCCGTTGTCGTGGGTGTTGAGAAAGCCGGCGGCATCCCCGGTTTCATACCAGGTCTGCATACGGGCGCTGCCGTAAAAATTCCAGTCGGCTGCCATGGCCGGTGCGGTAAAGGCCACCATTGCCAGGACGGCCAGAAAAAACCCTAATTTTTTCATCTTAATTTTCCTCTCTTTTGAACAATTGTCTGAAATCACCTAATTTTTCATCCAAACAAAACGAATCTGAATAACCTTTTCATCTCAAGCGGTTACTGCGGTTCTACGTACTTTGCAGGTTCACCTCCTTTGCCGTTGTTGTCACCGTTTGGCCGAAAGCCGCCTCTACCGTCGGCAAAACGATGCAGTCGCACTTTATGCATGCACCGAGGTGATGTCAAGTGTTTTTTAACAAAATAACGGCAAGGTCCTTAATTTTGTTTGTATTTGTCGTCACAATCACAACCTGTTGTGTGTCTGGTGCAGTCAGACCGCACAGATTGCACATTTTTCATCCTCAGCCGGGCGCCAGCGGCCCGCTGTGCACGATGCGACCGAAGGATTTCTGCAGAAATTTCAGGGAAAAGCGGATCCAGGTGGGCCGGCCGTGGGGGCAGTGCGCCGGATCGTCGCAGGCATCCAGGCGCTTGAGCATGGCGGAAATCTCGGCGGCATCCAGACGCTGGCTGGCGCGGATGGCGCCGTGGCAGGCCATCAGCTTCAGCACGTCATCGGAAAGGTGCGTGGAAGATGCAGCCAGTCCGTCGGAAGCCATTTTTTCCGCCATTTCCACCAGCATGGAGCGGATGTCGCAGCCGGTCAACAGGGAGGGAACAGCACGCACCACGAAGGCGGTTTCGCCGAAGGGCTCGACATCCAGGCCGGCACGGCGCAGCTGCGGCAGCAGGCGGGTCAGCAGGCCGGCCTCCACACGCGAAAGTTCGATGCTTTCGGGAATCGCCAGCAGTTGCGCGGCGGGCGTCTGTTGTGTGGCCTGTCGTTTGAGCTCTTCGTAGCAGATGCGTTCATGGGCGGCATGCTGGTCGATGACCACCAGCTCGCGCGGCGCTTCGCACAAAATAAAAGTGTCGCGCAGCTGGCCGATGACGCGCAGGTCGCCAAAACGGCTTTGGCGCCACACCGGTGTCTGGACGGGGGCTGCGGCCCGGGATGGTGACAGGGGATATGGCGCGCGGGGTTCCGCCACCCGCCGGGCATCGGCGGCGCCCGGCCTGCCGGATGTTTCGTCTCCAAGCCCGCGTGGCCTTGGCCCGGGACCCTGCCTTTCACGGCGCCGGTCGGGCGGCCGGTCGAACACGGGGGGTGCCCCGCCTTCCCGGGGTGTTTCCACGTGGCCGGTCCGGTGGTTTGCCTGCCCACCGGGCGGGCGGGGGCCCCAGGCCGGGCGTTCGGCGGCATCGATCGCCTGGGTTACCGCACGGGCGACTTGGTCGTGGATTTCCCGCTGGCGCGCAAAGCGCACCTGGTGCTTGGTGGGATGCACGTTGACGTCCACCTGGTCGAAGGGTACTTTCAGAAAGAGTACGGCCAGCGGGTAGCGGCCCTTCATCAGCCGGCCCCGGAAAGCCCCGATCAGGGCGTGCTGGATGACGCGGTCGCGCACGAAGCGGCCGTTGACAAAAATGTAGATGCCGCGGGTGGTCGCCCGGCTGATGCGCGAAGTGCACACCCAGCCCGCAAGTTCGGCGATCGGCGTGCGCGCATCCACCGGTACGAGCCGTGCACGGGCTTCGCGGCCCAGCACGTCAGCCACCCGGCGGGCGGCATCGGCGGACGGCCAGTCCCGGATGCTGCGGCCGTTGTGCACCAGGCGGAAACGGGTCTGTGGCCAGGCCAGCGCCATGGCGGAAAGGGTATCGGCGATGTGCCCCATCTCGGTGTTCACGCTTTTTAAAAACTTGCGGCGGGCCGGTGTGTTGAAAAAGAGCCGGCGTACCTCGATCAGGGTGCCGGGCGGCGCGCCGGCCGCGCGCACGTCGCTGAGCTTGCCGCCGTTGACCGTGATCTGCGTGCCGGTTTCGGCACCGGCTTCGCGGGTGAGCAGCGTAAAACGCGATACGGCGGCGATACTCGGCAGGGCCTCGCCCCGAAAGCCCAGGGTGCGGATGGCAAACAGGTCGCTGTCGGCAAAAATCTTGCTGGTGGCGTAACGCTCCAGCGCCAGCAGGGCGTCATCGCGGGCCATGCCGCAGCCGTTGTCGGAAACGCGGATCAGGCGGCGGCCGCCGTTTTCGATTTCCACCAGGATGCGGTCGCTGCCGGCATCGATGGCGTTTTCGACCAGCTCCTTGACCACCGAGGCCGGGCGCTCGACCACCTCGCCGGCGGCAATCTTGTTGGAAACGATCTCGGGCAGGATACGGATGGCGGCCATCGAATTTCGTCTTGTCGTCGGGTTGCTACCGCTTTCCGGCGTCGTCGGCGGCGGTGCCGGAGCAGAAGCGTTCCAGAAACGCGGCGTCTTTGGGGGAAAGGTCGAATTTGACGGCCGCCGCCGCTAAAATTGCGGCCAGGTCTTTCCCGGGGGATTCGTTCCGTTGTTCCGAGATCCACTTGACGGCTTTTCGCAGGTCTTCACCTTGTGGCAGAATGGTCATGTCGGCTTTCTCCGGATGATGCCGCTTCGGCCCCGCCCGGGCGTCAGAGCGGCGGTTTTTTAAGATGGAAATCGGTGGCCTGCTCGAACTGCCAGGCGACGTTCAACAGCCGGGCCTCGCTGAAATGCGGGCCGCTGAGCTGCAGGCCGATGGGCAGGCCGGCGGATGAAAACCCGCAGGGCACGGACAGGGCCGGGATGCCGGCCAGATTGGCCGAGAGCGTAAAGACATCGGACAGGTACATGCGCAACGGATCGTCGACCTTGGCGCCGATTTCAAACGCCGGCGTGGGTGCCACGGGCGAGGCAATCACGTCACAATTGGCAAAGGCCTTTTCGAAATCGCGCATGATCAGCGTGCGCACCTGGGAGGCCTTGCGGTAGTATGCATCGTAATAGCCGGCTGACAGCGCATAGGTTCCCAGGATGATGCGGCGCTGCACCTCGGGCCCGAAGCCGGCCGTGCGGGTGCGGCGGTACATTTCCATGAGGTCTGTCTGCCGGTGGTCCCGGAAGCCGTACTTGACGCCGTCGTAGCGCGCCAGGTTCGAGCTGGCCTCGGAAGGCGCGATCACGTAATAGGCGGCTACGGCGTAAGGGGCGTGCGGCAGGCTGACTTCCAGGCAGCGGGCGCCCAGCGTTTCCATGGTGCCGATGGCCCTGCGCACGGCCGCCAGCACCTCGGCATCGATGCCACGGGTGTCGAAGTATTCGGCAGGGATGCCCACGGTGAGGCCCTTAAGATCGTTTTTAAGCCCGGCGACAAAGTCGGGCACGTCCCGTGGAACCGACGTGGAGTCGCGCTTGTCGTAGCCGCTGATGGCATTGAGCAAAAGGGCGCAATCGCGGCTGTCTTTGGCCAGCGGGCCGATCTGGTCCAGGGAAGAGGCGAAGGCCACCAGGCCGAAACGCGATACGCGCCCGTAGGTGGGTTTGAGGCCCACCACGCTGCAGTGGGCCGCCGGCTGGCGGATGGAGCCGCCGGTGTCCGAGCCCAGCGCGCCCAGGCACAGATCGGCAGACACGGCCGCGGCCGACCCGCCGCTGGAACCGCCGGGCACGTGGTTGCGGTTCCAGGGGTTGCGTGTGATCTGAAAGGCCGAGTTCTCGGTGGAAGACCCCATGGCGAATTCGTCCATGTTGGCTTTGCCCACCAGCACCGCACCGGCCTGCCTGAGCTTTTCGACAACAGCGGCATCGTAGGGCGGCACGAAATCCTGCAGAATTTTCGAAGCGCAGGTGGTCGGCAGGTCCCGGGTGCAGATCAGGTCCTTGACGGCCAGTGGAATGCCGGTCAGTGCCGTGCCGCGGCCGGCGGCAAGGGCTGCATCCGCTGTTGCGGCCTGGGCCAGCGCTGTGTCGGCGGCCACGGTAATGTATGCGCCGATGCGGCCGTCTATGGCATCGATGCGCTCCAAAACGGCGCGGGTCAGCTGCTGTGAGGAAATTTCACCGGCCGCCAGCAGGCGCGCGGCTTCGGAAATGGTGAGTCCGTGTAGTTGACGCATCGCGTATGTCCCTTCTTCGCCCTTACCCGATGATCCGCGGTACGACGAAACATCCCGCATCTTTTTCCGGCGCGTTTTCAAGTGCTGCCGCGTTTTCCAGGTGCGTCCGGCAAACGTCGTCCCTGAAGGCGTTTTTCAGGGATATGGCGTGTGTCGTGGGCGGCACGTCACTGGTGTCGACCTGCTGCATCAGGTCCACATACTCCAGAATTTCGGTGATCTGGGGAACAAGACTCCGGGCGGCGGCCGCGTCGAGCTCCAGGCGCGCCAGATCGGCTACGTGCAGAATTTCCTCAGAGGTGATTTTCATGGCAGGTGCTCCATCTGTGTTTTGATTATAGCCGAATTTAGAGTTTCAGGCCATCCGGGACCGTTGTTGCCCGCCGGCATGCGGCAGGCCTCAGCGGCCGACGATAACGGCGCTAAAATGCGCCTTTTTGAGCTTCGCCTGCATGCCTGCGGCCCTGTGGCGGCTGGTGAAGCGCCCCACGCGCACCCGGTACCAGATACCGCTGCCCGGGACTTTGCCGATGTGCGTGTAGGCTGGAAAGCCCATGGCTTTCAGCCGCGAGGCCATCTGGACGGCGGTGGCCTGGTTTTTCAACGATGCCACCTGAACGGTCAGGATTCTGGCATGCACCCCCGGCGACGCGTGCTGTGCGGCCCGGGCCGTCCTGGTCGGCGTTTTGATTCTCTTGGCCTTCGGCGCCGGTCCTGTGGCCGGTTTTTGCGGCGGCCTGGCGTGGGCCTTTTTGGCGGCTGCCGGTACTTTCACAGGCGCCTGCGGGCGGGGTTGGCGCCGGTTGACCGGCGGCGCGGCATGAAAACTCAGATCGGCATGACGGTTCCTCAGAGTTTCGTAAAATCCGAGCGACTGATCTATGGGTTTGGCGGCGGTCGGGTCGGCGACCGCTGTTTCAATTTTCCGGCCCTGCAGCCGGGTTTTTTCCAGGGCTGCGGCTTTCAGCTCCGCCAGCTGCTTTTCGATTTTCTGGATATCGAATTTGACCGGTGCGGTTCCGCGCCCCACCAGGATGCCCAGCACGAACATCCAGGCCGAGAGAAACACGATGAGCCCCACACGCAACAGCCTTCCGGAAGGCCTGCGCGGCGCAGCCGGTTCCTGTTTTTTCTTCCGCCCGGCGGCGGGTTCCCGCCGTCGTGGCCTGGATTCTTTGCTGGCCATCGGCCGTCACATCTTTTCAGGCGCCGTCACACCCAGCAGGGCAAGCCCGTTGCGGATGACCTGTTGCACGGCCAGCACCAGGCAGAGGCGGCCGCGGGAAAGCTGCGGGTCGGCAACCAGCACGCGGTGGCGGTTGTAGTAGGCATGGAAAATTGCCGCCAGATCCATCAAAAAGTAGCTGATGCGGTGCGGCTCCAGTAGTTCCGCACTGGTCTGCACCGTTTCCGGGTAGCGCGCCATGGCCTTGATGAGGGTGGTTTCTTCCGGTGCCGTCAGGCACGCCACGGCCTGTTCGTCCCAATCGGTGCGGTCGATTCCCTGCCGGCGGGCTTTGCGCAGGATGCTGGCGATGCGGGCATGCACGTACTGAACGTAGTAGACCGGGTTGTCGTTGGTCTTCTGCTTGGCCAGTTCCAGGTCGAAATCCAGTGTGGAGTCGTGGTGGCGTGAAAGAAAAATAAAGCGCGCCGCATCCCGGCCGACTTCACCGATGACATCGGACAGGCGATCGAATTCACCGGCGCGTGTCGACATGGCCACCGGCTGCCCGGCCCGCAGCAGGTTGACCAGCTGCACCAGGATTACGCTGAAGCGGTCCCTTGCGATACCCCCCGCCTCGATGGCTGCCGTCATGCGGGCGATGTAGCCGTGATGATCGGCGCCCCACACATCGATGACGCGGTCAAAGCCGCGCTCGAATTTTTCCTGGTGGTAGGCGATGTCCGATGCGAAATAGGTGGTCTGGCCGTTTTTGCGCACCACGACACGGTCTTTTTCATCACCGAAAGCCGTGCTTTTGAACCACAGGGCACCGTCGTTTTCGTAGACCAGACCGCGGTCGCGGAAAGCTTCGATGGTTTGTGCCACGCGACCGCTGTCGTAAAGGCTCTGTTCGCTGAACCAGCGATCGAAGGCGACGCCGAAGGACGCCAGGTCGCGGCGGATGCCGGCCAGGATCTTTTCGCAGGCGTAGCGCGCACAGCGGGCGACCGCTTCTTCCGGCGGCAGCTCCATAAGGTGCCGGCCGTCATCCGCGGCCATCTCGCGGGCCAGCTCGCGGATGTAATCGCCCTGGTAGCATGTGGACGGAAATTCGACGCGCTGCCCCAGATGCTCCTGCAGCCGCAGATAAACGGAGCGCCCCAGGGTTTCAATCTGCCGGCCCGAGTCGTTGATGTAGTATTCGCGCTGGACCATGTAGCCGCAGCAACTCAGAATGCGGGCCACGCTGTCGCCCACGGCGGCCCCGCGACCGTGCCCCACGTGCAGCGGGCCGGTGGGATTGGAGCTGACGAATTCCACCTGGATTTTGCGGCCACGGCCCATTTCGCTGGCGCCGTAGCGGGGTCCATGTTCGTGGATGCGCTTGAGCACCGTATGCCAGGCCGCGGGCCGTACAAAAAAATTGATGAAGCCCGGTCCCGCGATGGCAACATCGGCAAACAGGCCGTCGGTATCGTGCATGTGGGCGATGAGGATCTCGGCGATTTTACGCGGCGCCATTTTCTGCTTTGACGCCAGCACCATGGCCAGGTTGGTCGAAAAATCGCCGTGCGCATCGGCCCGCGGTTCTTCAACCACGATACGCGGCCGCACCGCGGCCGGCCGTAGCTCGGCGGATGCCTGCGCGCGGTCGAGGGCCCCGGAGACAACTCGTATGATCTGTTCTTTCATATGGGAAATCCACGGCCTGCCGGCAGCCGAATTTTGGGCGCCTTGGCCGTGGCCTGGCGATAAAGTGTTGAAAAGTTGCGACCGACTCGTGCAGTCGCTGTTGTGCCCCAAACACGTTCCGGTGCCGGCCCCGGTATGCATGTGCTGTCTGTCGAAAAGAAAATTACCCGGGTTTTCGTCAACGTCAAACTGCAGGCAATAAAAGGCGCCGGTGGTGTCTTATACGGCCTTAAAGGCCCCAAGTCAAGGCACGCGTCCGGCGCGGGTACAGCCCTCTGCCAACGGCTGACGATCCGTCGGCGGACAGCCGCAAAAAAAGTTGTGGATCCGGCGAACTGCCGGACTGCAGTCTATCCGGCTCAGGAAAAGCCGGAAGGGGCGCTGCTGGCGCATTTGCCGACGCCCGCGCTTCCCATGAAACTTACGCAGCTGACCTGTTTTTTAACTTTTGGACTTTTGCAGCAGGGGCAGGTGATCTCTTCCTTGTCACCGGCGAAGACCAGTTTTTCAAATGTACTGCCGCAGGCTTCACAGCAGTATTCGTAGATGGGCATGACGATCTTGCCTCCTTTCAAAATTTTCTACTATTTGAAGGCCGGCCCTGGTTTGAGGCCCAGCTTGGCAAGCAGCTTGGCCATGGGGCAGAAACCGGTAAACGCGGCCTGCAGCAGGTTGGCGCCCACAAAGGCCGTGAACCAGAGCCAGTAGTAGCTGAAAACCACGGCCAACAGCAGGCTGATCAGGATGAACGTGCCTGCGATGGCGACGACCATACGTTCGATTGTCATATGACACCTCCAGCTTTGCCAGAATGGTTCGTAGGTGAAAAACAAGGGCCCTTTGGCAGCAGCGTCTATTTCCATGCTCCCCGCCGCCGTGAACCCTTTTTAGCATATCTTTCGGCCCTGCGTCAAAAGGGTGGCTCAGGAGCGGCGGGCTGCTTTTCCCATGTCAGGGCAGCTGGCCCCATCGGGCGGCACCCCCGAACCGGTGCGGCCAACCGGACCTGTCAAATGGGAATTGTCTTTCCCGGCAGTTGCGGTGCGTCTGCAATTGTGCATCGAAATTCGATACGCCCGAACTTTCAAACCAATTTTAATACAGCTGCGTCAAATGTCCAGCACCGGGAGGCGATTTGCCTGTCATGGTGCGGCAGCAAGCGCAGACCGGCTTTTTAATGGAATCTGCGGAATTTGTAAGGCGGCGCGAAACGGGTTTTGTAAATTTTTGTTTGCGGTTCAGCAGCTTGTCATATAAAATACGGTTTACTGCCGGGCTTTTTAAAAAACGACGGTCGAACGTCTGGCTGTGCCGGTTGTCTTTTACGCCGGCCCGCGGAACAATGAACCATCAGGAGGGTGACGTTATGGCGATCAAGCAGGCAGACCTGTTCTGGGGTTTCAATCAGAATTTTGTGTCTGAAATCATGGCCGTGGCTGTAAAGGACTCGTACAGCGAGGGCGAGGTGCTTTTCTACGAAGGCGCCCCGGCCACCGACTTTTTTATTCTTATCCAGGGGCAGGTCAAGCTGGTTACCGGCGAGGTGGGCGAATCGGTTTACACCATCAGCCAGGTGGGGGAGACGTTTGGCTGGTCGAGCCTGATCGGCCGCACCGAGTATTCGGCCACGGCAATCTGCAGCAGTGCCACCGTGCTGCTGAAGCTCGACAGCAAGCAGATATCCGCGATCATCGAAAAGGATGCCGAAAACGGGCTGCTCTTCTTCAAGCGCCTGGCCGGTGCACTGGGAAACCGGTTGCTGCGCTGCTACCAGCTCTTATCGTCGCGGCGGCAGAAGGACCCTTCCTGTAACTGATCCGCAGTCCGTGAAGGCCGGGTCTGCGGGGAAAAAGCGCAGCTTTGCTGTGCTGCAAGATGGCACCGTCCGTTTTAAAATGGGGGTAAATGTCAATGCCGATTCCTACCGAACCCATCGGAAGTATCCCGCGTCCGCGCGAACTGCAGGATGCCATGGCGGCCTACGCGCGAGGGGACATCGGGGCGCATACCCTGGAGGCCCTTTTCGATGCCGCCGTACGTGAAACCATCACGCGTTTCGAAGCCACCGGGTCTCCAGTTGTCAGCGACGGGGAGCAGGCCAAACCCAGTTTTGCCACCTACCCGCTGGACGGACTTGAGAACCTGGCCGCCGACGGCGTGATCATCCCCTTCGCAGACGGCCATACGCGCCAGCTGCCGCGCTTGGTCGCGGGGCCTTTTCGCTATGGCACCTATGCCGGGTCCTATCTGCCGCGCGCCAGAAAATATGCCCGGCGGCCCGTCAAGCAGGCGGTGATCTCGGCGTCGGCCATGAGCCTGCTCTATCCGGCAGAGGGCATCCCGGACTATCCCCGCGAACGCTTTCTGGCCGACCTGGTGCGGCAGGCTGTGGCCGATATCCGCAGCTGTTTCGACAACGGCGCGTATGCCGTACAGATCGATTTCACCGAGGGCCGCCTGGCCGTAAAACTCGATCCCTCCGGGGCGTTGCTGCAGCAGTTCATCGGCCTCAATAACCAGGTGCTGTCCCACTTTACGCCGACAGAGCGGCGTCGTGTCGGGGTGCACACCTGCCCGGGCGGCGACCGCGACGCCACCCACAGCGCGGATGTCGACTATGCGGATCTGATCCCCCTGCTGCTGACCCTGGACGTCGGCAGCTTTTATCTGCAGATGGCCAGCGAGGCGCACCCGCAGCGTGTATTGAAGATGGTGGCCGGGCTGTTGCGGCCCCATCAGCGGGCGTTTATCGGAGTGATCGACGTCCTGAACGAGGAGGTGGAGTCGGAAGAAACGGTGTGCGACCGCGTGCTGGCGGCGGCCGAGTACATTCCGCCAAGCCGGCTCGGGACGACGGACGACTGCGGCTTTTCGCCCTTTGGCGATGATGTGGCCACCAGCCGCGACACGGCTTTTGCCAAAATCGCCGCACGTGTACGCGGCACGCGGCTCGCCGCACAAAAACTCGGTGTCTAGAGCCTCCTGGAATTCAAAATTCAATGGTCGGGGCGAGAGGATTTGAACCTCCGACTTCCTGCTCCCAAAGCAGGCGCGCTGCCAGGCTGCGCCACGCCCCGTTACCGGATCTCACCGGCCGCCGGTGAGCGGCTCTATTAGCACGCTTCGATGCGCTGTGCAAGCCCCGCGCTGTTGAATCGGCCGGTGCGCATGCCTTTTTCCACGACACCCTGAAGCTTTTCGTGCGTGTCGTGCGCGATGCACCGCCGCGTGTTATGGGTGATGAAAGAAGGCGTTAATGGCCGCATGCAGCGCTTTGGCGATTTCCGCCAGGTGCCCGGCGTTCTGCAGTTCTTTTTCGTCCAGCGGATTGGTCAGGTATCCGATTTCAATCAGGACGGCCGGCATGTCGGCACCCATTAATACCCGCAGCGGCATGCCCTGCAGTGCGACGGGTGTCGGCAGGCGCTGTGTGAGCCGGTCGCTGGCCAGGCGGGCAAAACGCCGGCTGGCCTGCCGGTGGCGCAGGTAGATCTGCCGCCAGCCTTGCACGCTTGCGGCGCCGGCCGGTGGCTGCAGGGCGACTGAATCGTCCGTTTCGGGAGACCGGCGACAGTAAAAGACCGAAATACCGATGGGTTCCGGTGAAAAAGCGGCGCCGGTATGCAAACTGATGAACAGGTTAGCGCGGTTGTGGTTGGCCAGCGCGGCGCGCTCATCCACGGGCAGGCTGTAGTCCGCCTTGCGGGTGAGGCGTACACGGTAATCTTTTGCAAGTTCGGTCTGCAAGGCCAACGCCATCGCCAGCGTGACATCTTTTTCCAGCAGCCCGGCTGGCCCGCGCGCGCCCTGGTCACGGCCCCCGTGGCCGGGATCGATGACCACTATTTCGCCGTAGGACCTGGGCGTGAGCCATGCGCCGGCGGCCTGTTTCGGCGCAAACGTCCAGATGGCGGCAAGGACCACCGCCAGCCACCAGATCCTGACCGGATGGATCATTTCTCGCATGGCAGGCATCGCTTTTCTTTTGCGTATTTTCCTTGACACTCCAAAAGTTCAATATTAATTTGTAAATTCACCGCCGGACGATTTTAGCGCACTGGTTTGGATTGTCAAGCGGCATGGGTCAGGCCCGGTTTTTGGCAGGCCGCCGCCGGGGACGCAGCGTAAAGCAGGGTTGTATTGCGAGAGTGGCGGAACTGGCAGACGCACTGGACTTAGGATCCAGCTCTGGAAACAGAATGGGAGTTCAAGTCTCCCCTCTCGCACCATTTTGTGCTGTATTTGGGTTGCCTGAATATGTTTCAGGCTTTTGCTTTATCTGTGTATCTATCCAATATCTTGTGGGAAGACGTCCGTGCGAAAGGGCCGTGGATTCCGGTTTGCCGGAAGGGCCCTCCTGCCGGTGTGTTTCCCCCCGTGCAAGGTATTGGCGCCTGAACGTCGCCGGAAGACCTCTGCTGAGGATGAAGTTGCCATGTGCGGCCTGCAGCGGGTTTGTCGCCCGCAGGTGTGAAAATAAACCCTGAAAGGATAATTATGAAAGTCAGTGTCGAAGATGTCAGTACGGTGAAGAAGGTGCTGGCGGTTGAGATTCCGCAGGACCAAATCGCCCGGGCGCTGGACGACGCCTACCGGACGTTGAAAAAAAAGGCCAGGGTAAGAGGATTCCGGCCCGGCAAGGCGCCCCGATCGGTCCTGGAGCGGCTGTATCGCAAAGATGTCCATTCGGATGTGGCCACCAGGCTCATGCAGGAATCCCTGCCCGGGGCGCTTCAAGATCTGAAGCTGGACATTGTGGGCAGCCCCGATGTCGATCTGCCGGAACTGGATGCATCCGCACCCTATACCTTCAAAGCCACCGTGGAGATCCGGCCGGAGATCGAACCCATTGATTTCAAGGGCCTGAAGCTTAAAAAAACGCTTTACAAGGTCAGCGATGAAGAGATCGATGTGCAGATTCAGATGCTGCAGAAGAATCTGGCCCGGCGGGAACCCATTTCAGGCGTGCGGCCGCTGAAAAAAGAAGACTATGCACTGGTCGATTACGAGGGTTTTAAAGACGGCAAGCCCTTTGCGGAAACCCAGAAAACCGAAAATTTCATGCTGAAAGTGGGCCAGGGGCTGATCACTGACAGCTTTGATGAGCAGTTGGTGGGCATGACGCCCGGCGAAAGCCGCGAATTTACGGTAAGTTTTGCGCAGGACTATAAGAATCCGAAGCTGGCCGGGCACGAAATCGTCTTCCGGGTGACGTTAAATGAAATTCTCCAGGAGGTTCTGCCGCCCGTCGATGACGAATTCGCAAAAAAACTCGGCAACTATGAAAGCCTCGAGGAGGTCAAGAAAGAAATTCGGGATAATCTGGAGCAGGGCTATGTCAAACGCACCGAACAGGAACTCAACGAACAGGCTTTTGCGGCCCTGATCGAAAAGACGTCGTTCGAGCTTCCCGAAGCGCTGGTCAACTATGAACTCGACGGTATCGTGTCGGATACCGAGCGTTCTTTCGCGCGTCAGAACCTCAAAATGCAGGACGTGGGGCTGAGCCGCGAAAGCATTGCCGAAAAATACCGTGATGTTGCGGAAAAGCAGGTGCGACGTCATTTGATCCTGGGAAAAATCATCGACCAGGAAAAACTCGAGCTCACCGATCAGGAGCTCGAAGACGGGTATGCCGAGATGGCCGAGGCCTTTCACCAGCCCGTGGAGGAGATCAAGAAATACTACCGCTCGAATCCGGACAAAGTTGCGCCTTTCAAGCATGCGCTGCTTGAAAAAAAGGCCGTCAGGCTTATTTTTGATAGCAGCACCATTGAAGATGTGGCTCCCGGCGACGCCGCTGTGACGGAAAAAGACAGTGCCGCAGCCCCGTGACGCGTTGCTGGGCAGCGAATCAAAACGAAGTACGAAAACAGCCCCTGTTAGCGGGGCGACGCACCGGCTGCAGGGGCAGCCGGCATGGTGGTTAAAAAGGAGGGATCTGTGCCGTTAATACCGATGGTCATCGAACAGAGCAGCCGGGGGGAACGTGCCTACGACATTTACTCCCGGCTCCTGAAGGACCGCATCATTTTTTTGGGGACGCCGATCAACGATGAGATCGCCAACCTGCTGATTGCCCAGTTCCTGTTCTTGGAGTCGGAAGATCCGGGCAAGGAGATCAACTTTTACATCAACTCTCCCGGCGGCATGGTGACCGCCGGTCTGGCCGTTTACGACACTATGCAGTATATCAAGCCGGATATTGCCACGGTATGTATCGGGCAGGCTGCCAGTATGGGCGCCATTCTGCTGGCGGCCGGCACGCACGGCAAACGCTACGCCCTGCCCAATGCGCGTATCATGATTCACCAGCCCATGGGCGGCTCCCAGGGGCAGGCGGCCGACATCGCCATTCAGGCCGAAGAGATTTTGCGGCTGCGCGACACGCTCAACAGCATCCTGGCCGCGCACACCGGGCAGAAACTGAAAAAGATCCAGAAAGACACCGACCGGGATTTCTTCATGTCCGGTACCGAGTCCAAGGAGTACGGTTTAATCGATCATGTGATCAAAAATCGGGAAGATCTCGATCATCTCGATGATACGGAGGATTAAGGTGGCCAAAAAAGACGACAACAACGACGATCTGTTTTGTTCCTTCTGCGGCAAGAATCAAAAGGAGGTCACAAAGCTGATTGCCGGGCCGGCGGTGTATATCTGCGACGAATGCATCCAGCTGTGCAGCGAAATTATCGAAGAAGAGAGCGAACAGGATGCCGGCCAGTCCGAAACGCATCTGACGCCCAAGGAAATCAAGAATATGCTCGATGAGTACGTCATCGAGCAGGATTTGGCCAAAAAGATTCTGGCCGTGGCGGTGCACAATCACTACAAGCGTCTGGATTCATCTGTGAATACCGGTGACGTGGAGATCCAGAAGAGCAACATCCTGCTCATCGGACCCACCGGGTGCGGCAAAACGCTGCTGGCCCAGACCCTGGCGCGTTTTCTCAACGTACCCTTTACCATTGCCGATGCCACCAGCCTGACCGAGGCCGGCTATGTGGGCGAAGATGTCGAGAATATCATTCTGTCGCTGCTGCAGAACGCCGACTACGACGTCGAACGGGCCAAGCGCGGCATCGTGTACATCGATGAGATCGACAAGATCGCCAGCAAGTCCGATAACCCGTCCATCACGCGGGATGTTTCCGGCGAGGGCGTGCAGCAGGCCCTGCTCAAGATTATCGAAGGCACCACCGCCAGCGTTCCGCCCAAGGGCGGCCGCAAGCACCCCCAGCAGGATTTCGTCAAGGTGGACACCTCCAATATTCTCTTTATCTGCGGGGGCACCTTCAACGGGCTCGATCAGATCATCAAGCGGCGTCTGGGTTCGAAAATGATGGGCTTCGGCGCCAAAATCGTCGAAGAAAAAAAACAGAATATCGGTGAAATCCTGAAGCATGTGCAGCCGGAAGACCTGATCAAATTCGGCCTGATTCCGGAATTTCTGGGCCGTTTGCCGGTCGTGGCCACCCTGGACGAATTGAACGAGGCATCGCTGATCCGGATTTTGAAGGAACCGAAAAATGCCCTGATCAAACAGTTCCAGAAACTCTTCGAGATCGAGGGCGTCAACCTGCGGTTTACCGACAGCGCCTATGCGGCCATCGCCAGAGAGGCCGTCAAGCGCAAATCCGGCGCCCGCGGGCTGCGTGCCATTCTGGAATCCTGCATGATCGACATCATGTACGAGCTGCCCTCCATTGAAAACGTCAAGGAGTGCGTGATCGGAGAGGATGTGATCCTGAACGGGGAAGATCCCATTCTGCTCTATGAAACCCAGAAAAAGCAGGCCTGATACTAAAGACCCGATTCCCGGACCTCCGGCCCGGTAGGCGCGATTTCAGGGTGTGGTGAAGGTTGGAACGGTAATGCATGGGGAATAATTTGAATCTCCAGCGTTCGGTGTTCAGCTGATTTGGGCGATGGCAAGAGTTTTTAAACTGGGACTTGCAACCTGTTTTGTACCCGTGGTTAGGATAAAATGATTAACTTCTCGTTAAAACCGAAGAAAAGTGGCTCACCGCCTTCCAGGCCGGTGTTCCCGCTGCTGCCGCTGCGGGATATCGTGGTCTTTCCGTACATGGTCGCGCCGCTGTTTGTGGGACGCGAAAAGTCGGTAAAAGCCTTGTCTGATGCCATGAACCGGGAGAAATATATTTTCCTGTCCACACAGAAGAATGCCGGCGTTGACAACCCGACGGAAAAGGACATCGCAGCTGTGGGCACGATCAGCAAGGTGCTGCAGCTGCTGCGCCTGCCCGACGGAACGGTCAAGGCCCTGGTGGAGGGCAAGCGTCGGGCGCGTATCGTGAAATTCCTGGACGTGGACGACTTTTTCCAGGTGGAAGTCGAGCCCTTTGTGGAATCGGAGCTTACCGCTGCAGAAAGTGAGGCCTTGACCCGGGCGGTCATCGAAAGCTTCGAAGAATACGCCAAGCTGGACAAGAACGTCTCCGGGGATTTGAAGAAGAGCTTGGTTGCCATTTCCGATCCGGCCAAGCTGGCCGATACCATTGCGGCGCACTTTGCCTTCAAAATCGAGGACAAACAGCGTTTGCTCGAAACCCAGCCGCTGAGTGAACGCCTGGCCATCCTGATCGAGCTGATCAAGCTGGAAATCGACATCTTCGAAATGGATCAGCGCATCAAGTCGCGTGTCAAGGATCAGATGGAGAAAACGCAGAAAAGCTACTATCTGAACGAGCAGATGCGGGCCATTCGCAAGGAGATGGGGGCCGATGACGACGTTTCCGATGACTTAAAGGAACTGGAAAAGCAGATTGAAAACAAGAAGATGTCCAAGGAGGCCGCCGAGAAGGCCAAGCAGGAGTTCCGCAAACTCAAGATGATGGCGCCCATGTCGGCCGAATCCACGGTGGTGCGCAACTACATCGAGTGGATGATCAGTCTGCCCTGGTATGAAACCAGCGAGGTACAGGAAGACCTGGCGGAGGCTGAAAAGATTTTAAACGAAGACCACTACGGCCTGGAAAAACCCAAAGAGCGGATTCTCGAGTATCTGGCGGTGCAGGCGCTGGTCAAAAAGGTACGCGGCCCCATTCTGTGCTTCGTGGGGCCTCCGGGAGTGGGCAAAACGTCCCTGGCCAAATCGGTGGCCCGCGCCACCGGGCGCAAGTTCATCCGCATTTCCTTGGGCGGCGTGCGCGACGAAGCGGAGATCCGGGGGCATCGCCGTACCTACATCGGCGCCATGCCGGGAAAGATTATCCAGTCACTGAAAAAGGCCGGCGTCAACAACCCGGTTTTCTGCCTGGATGAAGTCGACAAGATGAGCATGGATTTTCGCGGTGATCCGTCCGCCGCTCTGCTGGAGGTGCTGGATCCGGAGCAGAATTTCAGCTTCAACGACCACTACCTGGACGTGGACTACGACCTGTCGGACATTCTCTTTATCACCACGGCCAACACCCTGCCCGACATTCCGCTGCCGCTGCAGGACCGCATGGAGATCATCAGATTGCCGGGCTACACGGAATATGAGAAATACCACATCGCCAAGAATTTTCTGATCTCCAAGCAGATCGAATTAAACGGCCTGAAAGACCACAACGTCATCTTTTCGAAAAAGGCGGTTTACACCATCATCCAGCGCTATACGCGCGAAGCCGGGGTCCGGAATCTGGAGCGCGCCATCGCGTCCATCTGCCGCAAACTGGCCCGCGAGGTGCTGAAGGATGGTCAGCGCGAGGTTTTCAAGGTCACGGCGCGCTCCATCGCCAAGCATCTCGGCCCGCCGCCCTTCCGCCTGGGACAGCTGGAGGACAGGGACCAGATCGGCATTGTCACCGGGCTCGCCTGGACCCAGGTGGGCGGCGAACTGCTGTGCGTGGAAGTGCTGATCATGCCCGGCAAGGGGGAAAAGATTGTCACCGGCAAACTGGGCGACGTGATGAAGGAGTCCGCACAGGCGGCGGTCAGCTATGTGCGCTCGCGGGCCGGACAGCTGAAGATCGAGCCGAAGTTCTACAAGAAATACGACATTCACATCCACATCCCCGAGGGCGCGATCCCCAAGGACGGGCCGTCGGCAGGAATCTCCATGTGCACTGCGCTGGTGTCCGCTCTGACCAAAAGACCGGTGTACCGCGATGTGGCCATGACCGGTGAGATTACGCTGCGCGGCCGGGTGCTGCCCATCGGCGGGCTCAAGGAAAAGATCCTGGCCGCCCACCGCGGCGGCATCAAGAAGGTCATCATCCCCAAGGAGAACGGGAAGGACCTGCGGGATATCCCCAAGAGCATTTCCAAACAGATGGCTTTCGTCTTGGTGGAGCACATGGACGAGGTGCTGTCCCATGCACTGGTCGTCAAAAAGGGAGAGGCTCTTTTCCAGACCAGCGATGCGACTGTCAAATTGAGCCCCGGTGTGCAGGCCGAGCAAAATCCCGACAAGTTCCCCGGTGATGCGGACAGTTATCCTCCCGGGTCGGTAAATTAGGCTTGACAGGGATAGGCAAACTTGTTAGCTTGCCAGCCTGCTTTACGGGCGAGTGCCAGGGCAGGCGCTTCCGGGGGCGGGTAGCTCAGCTGGGAGAGCATCGGCCTTACAAGCCGAGGGTCACAGGTTCAAGCCCTGTTCCGCCCACCACTTCCATGTCGTCGCGCCGCAAACGGTTGGGTTGCGGGCCTTTTTGGCAAGCCGGCCGCTGTGAAGGGGTCTGAAAGCACTGGCTTATCTTATATGGGGGCGTAGTTCAGCTTTGGTTAGAACGCCGGCCTGTCACGCCGGAGGTCGCGAGTTCGAGTCTCGTCGTCCCCGCCACAGCAAAATCAAGGGCTTAGATTAAAATCTGAGCCCTTTGTTTTTCACCTATTTTTAATTTTCCAACCCTATTTCCAACCCCCAGAGCCAATTTCGGTCAAATAAACGAAAATACCGGCCCCAAATTGAGACCGGTATTTTATCATCAAGCCATCCCGCAAAGTTTGACGGCCGCTGTTCTATTACGGTGGCCGGCCGCATCTCTCAGCAGGCCGCTGTTGAACTATCCCTGGGGTCTGTTCACAAACCGCGATCCGGCTATGCATTTTTGTAACTCGAACTGCAAAGAAATGGGTCATCTTATCCGACTTGTCCTGGCAAAACCCCTAAAAATGCGGTCTCGTGAGTTCGGCACAGAAATTGCTGTATTAAATGGCTACTTTTTCATTCCACCTCCTTAACACAGCGCCCCTGTAAATTCACACCTTGCAGGGGCGCTAATGTTTTGTATGCCCTGAAAAAGAGCGCCTCTTGCTAAATTAACCTCAATATGGTTCCATAGATACAAACCAACCCTCCAACATATACGAGGCCCACCCATGACGCTTCGTAAAATCATAGCCGGCGGTCAAACCGGTGCCGACCGTGCCGCCCTTGATGTCGCCATCAAACTGGGCATTCCACACGGCGGCTGGATACCCAAAGGTCGGCTCGCAGAAGAGGGCGCCCTTCCGGACAAGCATCATCTCAGCGAAATGCCCACTGCCAGCTATCCGAAGCGCACCGAGAAAAACGTGATTGATTCCGACGGTACAGTCATCTTTACCTATGGTCGGCTCACTGGCGGATCTGCCCTCACCCGCAAAATGGCGATCAAATACAACCGCTGCTGGCTCCA
>JALSRD010000034.1 GCA_026984935.1 Desulfobacterales bacterium | reverse complement strand
GCATGCAGCTGTAGTATACAGACGCAAATGCCCTGCATCACAGTAGAGGCGGTAAAATCGGCGCTCCCGCAGGGCGGACAATTTTGAAGTCAAAATGGAAGGTTTCCGAACATACCAATGACGCTAAAAAATATCGCGCTTCATCCATAGACAACCATGAGATAACATTACAATTTTATAAGTTTTCAAAATTGTCTGTGCAAGATTCAGGTTACACATTTACCTGCCAAAGAGCTGCATAATTCAGATGCCGGCGTCACCCCCCGCTTTCCGGTTTCGCCGGGTCATACCTTCTGATGATCAGGCGGTTTCCCTTGTCGTAGGTGAAATAGCTCCAGGTCCAGTTGAGCCCGACCAGCAGCTTGTTGCGGAAACCGCTGATGGAAATCAGATGTACGCTGGACCAGAGCATCCAGGCGAAAAACCCGGAAAATCTGAACTTCCCCAGGTCGGCCACCGCCTTGCGTTTGCCAATGGTCGCCAGTGCGCCTTTGTCTTTGTAGACAAAAGCGTCGAGTGGTTTTTTCTGAAGATCCGAGACGATATTTCGGGCCGCCAGCCTTCCCTGCTGTATGGCCGCCTGGGCGACCATGGGATGACCGAAGGGGAATTCCCCCGATATCATAGCGGCGACATCCCCTATGGCATAGATGTCCGCATATCCCTTCATGCGGCAAAATTCATCGACGAGAATGCGGTTTTGGCGGGTGACATTTTGCGCTGAAATACCCACCGGCGGATTGCCGGTCACACCCGCCGTCCAGATCACCGTTCTGGCTTTCAGCACAGCGCCCTTATCTGTTTCGATATGCAGCCCGTCATAGGAGCGCACGACGGTATTGAGTTTGATGTCCACACCGATCTGGTCAAGGCACGCAAATGCTTCCCGCGATGCCTTGCCCGACATGGATTGCAACAACTTGTCGCCGGCTTCGATGAGATGGACCGACATCATGCCGGCATCCAGTTCCGGGTAATCTTTCGGCAGCACGTACTTCCTGAACTCGGCGATGGCACCCGCGGTTTCCACGCCCGCCGCTCCGCCGCCGACGACTACAAAGTTGGTCAATGCGTCTCTTTGTGCTTCGTCGCAGGTGATGACGGCCTGTTCGAGATGCTGGAGAATCAAACTGCGGACATCCAGCGCCTCCTGGATGGATTTCATGCCCACGCTGTGCCGTTGAACATCCCCCAGGCCAAAAAAGTTGGTATTGCTCCCGCATGCGATGACCAGGTAATCGTAGGCCAGTTCGCCGATGTCTGTCAGTACTTTCCTGCTTTCGGGAACGATACGTTGCACATCGGCCATTCTGAAATACACATTCCCGAAACCTTTAAAAAGCTTTCTGAGCGGAAAGACGATGCTGTCCGGCTCGATGCCGCTGGTGGCAACCTGATAGAGCAGCGGCTGAAACTGATGAAAATTATTTCTGTCCAGCAGCACCACCTGAACGGGCTGATTCTTCAGTTTTTTGACCAGCGAAACGCCGGCAAAGCCGCCCCCGATCACAACTACCCTGGGAAACGCGCTTTCCGGTAAGTATATTTCATTTTTGGTTCGGCAGGTTTTCATGGGTCATCCGGGCTGAAAGCAGCGGCCATGTACATTTTCTCCGTTATGGGGCATCGTTACACATTCGGTACGCACTGGGAATCAGACGTTGACCTTCGTCCTTCGCAACCGCAGCGCGTTGGCGACCACGGAAACGGAGCTGGCGCTCATGGCGGCGGCGGCGATGATCGGGCTCAAAAGAATGCCGAAAAACGGATACAGGGCCCCGGCTGCCACCGGGATTCCCAGCGCGTTGTAAATAAACGCGAAAAACAAATTTTGCTTGATGTTGCGCATGGTGGCGCGGCTCAGGTGCCGGGCCCGCACAATGCCGGTGAGGTCTCCCTTGACCAGGGTGACGCCGGCGCTTTCCATGGCCACATCGGTTCCGGTCCCCATGGCGATGCCCACCTGCGCCTGGGCCAGCGCCGGGGCGTCGTTGATGCCGTCACCGGCCATGGCGACCATGCGCCCCGCATCCTGAAATTTTTTAACGGCCGCCGCTTTGCCGTCCGGCAGCACCTCGGCCACCACTTCGTCGATATCGAGCCTGGCGGCCACGGCCTCGGCGGTTGCGCGGTTGTCACCGGTCAGCATCACGATGCGAATGCCTTCGTCGTGCAGCTTGCGTATCGCCCGGGGCGTACTTTCCTTGATGGGGTCGGAAACCGCCAGCAGTCCTGCAAGCTTTCCGTCAGCGGCCATAAACATCACGGTCCGGCCTTCTTTGCGCATCTCTTCCGAACGGGCCGCAAGTTCATCGGTGTCCACGTTGAGTTCTTCCATCAGCTTGCGGTTGCCCAGCAGCACTTGCGAACCATCCACCCTGCCGGAGACGCCTTTGCCGGTGTGAGAGGAAAATTCCCGCACCTCGACCAGTGCAACCCCCCGTTGTTGGGCACCGTTGACAATGGCCGCTCCCAGGGGGTGTTCACTGCCTTTTTCCAGGCTTCCGGCCAGGGTCAACAGGCGCTTTGCCTCCATGTTCTTTGCCGTCACCACTGCGGTAAGCGTCGGTTTTCCCAGGGTCAGGGTGCCGGTTTTATCCACCACGAGCGTATCGATTTTACGCATGGTTTCGATGGCCTCGGCGTTTTTAAACAAGACCCCCATGCCGGCTCCTTTGCCGGTTGCCACCATGATCGACATGGGTGTCGCCAGCCCCAGGGCACAGGGGCAGGCGATGATCAGCACCGATACCGCCGCGATGAGCGCGTGGGCCAGACGCGGGTCCGGGCCGAACAGGTACCAGACACCGAAAGCGATGCCGGCGATCAGGATGACGATCGGCACGAAATAGCCCGCCACCAGGTCGGCCAGCTTCTGAATCGGCGCACGGCTGCGCTGCGCCTTGGCCACCATCTGAACAATCTGGGAGAGCAGCGTGTCGCTGCCCACCTTTTCAGCCTCCATGACCAGAGAGCCGGTGGCGTTGACCGTGGCGCCGATGAGGGTGTCGCCCGGTTCTTTTCTGACGGGGATCGGCTCACCGGATATCATGGATTCGTCCACCGAGCTGGTGCCTTGCAGCACCTTGCCGTCCACCGGTATCTTTTCGCCCGGGCGAACCCGCAGGCGGTCGCCGGCCTGAACGTGTTCCAGGGGAATGTCGCTTTCGCTTCCGTCGGCATTTATTTTGCGCGCGGTTTTGGGCGCCAGGCCCAAAAGCGCCTTGATGGCGGCGCCGGTCTGGCTCCTGGCTTTCAATTCCATGACCTGGCCCAGCAGAATCAGGGTGACGATCACCGCCGCGGCCTCAAAATAGACGGCCACCGTTCCTTCTGAACTTTGCATAACTTTCGGAAAGATCTGCGGGAAAAGCACGCCGATCAGGCTGTAGATGTAGGCGATGGAGACGCCCAGACCGATCAGGGTGAACATGTTGAGGCTTCTGTTGATGACCGATCGGATCCCCCGGATAAAAAAAGGCCAGCCCGCCCAGAGCACCACCGGGGTCGCCAGGATAAGTTCCAGCCATCCGAGCGATCGGGACGAAACCAGGTTTTCAAGGAGCCGTCCGCCCGGGATCAGTTCGCGCATGGCGATGAGCACCAAAGGAACGGTGAGGATGGCGGCAAAGACAAACCGCCTGCGCATCAGATTATACTCGGGGTTCTGCTCCTCTTCCGACAGCGCCACGCTGCGCGGTTCCAGCGCCATGCCGCACTTGGGGCAGCTGCCGGGGCCGTCCTGCATCACCTCCGGGTGCATGGGGCAGGTATACTCGGTGCGGGTGGCGGGTTGGATCGGGCTTACGGGTTCCAGCGCCATGCCGCACTTGGGGCAGCTGCCGGGGCCGTCCTGCACCACCTCCGGGTGCATGGGGCAGGTGTAGCGACGCCCGCCATGCGCTTCGGCAGGGTTTTCATCGCCGGTGGCTCCAGGTTCGGATGTGCCGCCAACGTATGCCGCCGGGTCGTTTTTGAACGTACTCAGGCAGCGGTCACTACAGAAATAGTAGATCTTGCCGTTGTGTTCGTGGCGCACGAATTGATCCTTTTGGCCAGCCGCCATACCGCAGACCGGGTCAACAGGCTTTTGGGGATGATCGTGTGTGTGCCGGCCGGATACATCGTGCTGGTTATGCAACCTGTCGTTCATATTGCCCCCTCCCTGTTTGCCGGATGTACGGGTTGCCGCAACACAAAGCAGGATAAAGCAACGGGTATGCCAGAAACGGGAAAGCGGAGAAATTAATTCACAACGAATTGTTTTTACAATACTAATAATGATTGGCGTTTATCCCGGCATTTTTGGGCCGGCGCTCAACAGCAGGACAGGGGCGCAGGTGCGAAAAAAATATGCAGCCAAGAAAACCACCTGCAGAATCGCCGGCCGCAGGGTCCGGCTGCGATTATAGGCGCGCTTCCAACGGCCGTCCGCCGCTTCAACGCTAAAAGCCCGCGAACTTATTTCTAAACCGAAGTCAGGGCTTGTTTCACGACAGCATGTATTTGCGTACCTCCCGCACCGTTTCTCCCCCCATCAGCATTTCCATCAGGAGCAGAACCACCTCCAGGGAGGCTGCCGGCCCGCGGCATGAAATGATGCGGTTGTCCACAACCACCGGATCATCGACGACAATTGCACCGCCGGCTTGCAGGCGTGTGATGTTGTCATGGCGGCTGTACGGATAGGTGGTCGCGCGTCGGCCTTTCAGCAGCCCGGCATCGGCGATGGGCAGGATACCGACGCACATGGTAACGATGTACCCGCCGTTATGGTGGATGTGCCTGGCCAGCTCGTAAATCCGTGCATCGTAGGCTTCGTCGAAACCGTGGCCGTGAAAGCCGCCCGGCAGCACCAGGGCGCCGTATCGGGCCGGGCGGATGTCGTTGATCAGAAGGTCCGGTTCGGCCAATGTGCCGAAACGGCCCCTGACGCGGCGATGGAACCCTGCCGTGGTGACGCGGGCCTTCAAAATATGCTTACGGTACTGCGTCCAGCCGAAGACATCCAGCACAGTTGCTGCCTCAAGATCTTCGAAACCCTGACATAGGAAAAGTAAAATGTTGACGGGTTCTTTCGACATAAAATAGCAATCCCCCCCGGTTTTCACTGTCTGCCGCCCTTCCAGGGCGGCGTTCAGTTGTCTCAGGTGGAACAGGCCGGCTCCTCTTCGGCGGCTTCACTTTCCGGCTGCAAAGGGGCAGGGCGGTCTTTATCCATGGCGGCCAGGGCCGTTTCGTGCAGGATCTGGATGCGGGTGGCGCCCACGCTCATGGCCAGCGCCATGGTTTCTTTGAGCTCTGCGTCCAAGACGCCCAGTTGCCTTGCAACTGCAAGGCAGTACCGCGCTCACGGCTCGCAGCCGGCGGCAAGGGAGGCTCCCAGCGCGATGAGGTGCTTGGTTTTGCGGTCCAGCGCCCCTTCGGCGTACACGGTTTCAAAAAAGGACTGGTAGGTAGCCATGGCATCTTGCACGGCGGGATCGTTTTTGCCAAGGTCGAAAAGTACCAACTTGCGCGCACGAAACAGCATCGCTTGGGTCGCAGGAGAACTGTCGAAACCGGTTTCAGTCACCTGTTCGACCTCTTTGAAGCCGGCCTTTTGCAGCATTGCCGGGAAATCCTTTCCCGGTACGGCGCCGCCCTCTCACTGCGCCCACTTGTCGATGCGCACCGCCGGATCTCGGGGTGGGGCGTCCGCCAGCATCTGGTCGGCGATCATCAGCCGCCCGCCGGGCTTTAACACCCGCCAGGCTTCTTTAAGCACAGAGGCTTTATCCGGAATCAGGTTGATCACGCCGTTGGAGATCACCACGTCGAAGCTGCCATCCCCAAAAGGCAGCTTTTCTCCGGAGGCCTGCTGAAAGCTGGCGTTTTCAATGCCGGTCAGGCGGCGGTTCTCCTCGGCCCGCGCCAGCATTTCGGGAACCACATCCACACCCACTGCTTTTCCGGGCGGCCCGGCCATCAAGGCTGCGATCAGCGTATCCACGCCGGCGCCGCAGCCGATGTCCAGCACCGCATCGCCGGGGTTCACCGGCCCCAAGGAAAAGGGGTTGCCGACACCGCAGTAAGAAGCTGCCACCGGTTCCGGCAGCCGCTTGATCTGGTCAGGGTCGTATGCCAGGCCTTCCAGGCCGGCTCTTCCCGTGGGATACTTGAACAACCCGCCCGGGCTTTGCGCGACCTTGCGGTACTTTCCCCGGATGCCGGCTTGGATCCGGGTTCTGTCTTTTTGTGTAATTTTTTCTTCCATTGGTGCAATCTCCTTGTGTCAACAATACCACAAAACGCTGATACTGAAAATTGCGATCCATATTTACCCTTTGAGCTGATGGATCATCTGACATGTGGGACGGGAGCATATTCCATCCTCAAAATTGGTCTCGATCGCAGTGGCCGGGCAGTTTTCCACACAGGCAACACGGGCCGGACATCTTTCCATGAAGTGTTTGCACAAAAAATCAGAATACCAGGATCCCAATACCTAAAAATGACAGCATACTCATGGAAATCCAGAAAATCCGCCGGGGTACGATGGAGATCCGCTGATAACACCGCCGATAAAATTTCCTGTCGTGCAGAATGGTGAGCATTTCCGCGAGAATTTCCCAAACTGCGTGCGTGCTGATGATGACGATTATCATCGACAGCCATGCAAGATCCTGACCGACCGCCAAAGCGATCAAACCCACGGTATAGGGCAGGGCCAGCGGCGCAATCTGGAAATGGGCGAATTCGTGGGTAAGGCTGAGTGTGTCATACTCATCTGGCGGCAGTCCCCGGCGCAACAGCCAGTTTACAATGGGCGGGTGGGGGATTAAAAAATGCTTCCAGCCGGCCCGGTGGATAAAACCGGGGCCAATGGTGATGGTGGCGTGCAGGCCGTACCAGGTCCGGCGTCGAACGCTTTTAGCCTTTTTGGAGTGCATAACTTACCGCGCTTTTCCAGAAAACAAAGTGGTGAATTGCGTACCAGCACAGCAACGATTGACCGGCGTTCAAAAAGGCTGCAGGCTCCGCGAAGGCGGCAGGTGCTATGGCCGTCCGGCGGAGCGCCTCCGCAGGGCCTGGATCAGCCAGATGGCGATCAGCACCATCGAGGTGCCCACCGAAAAGATTGCAAGCAAGGTCGTGTATTTCTGCGATACGGCGATGTGACTGCCAAAGGCTGTATAGACAACGGTTGCCGGGAACATACCGATGACGGTTGCCAATAAAAAAGACTTTGTACTGATCGTGCTGAGTCCGGCGGCATAACTGATCAGGTCGAAAGATATCACCGGTATCAAACGGGCGATGAGCACGATTTTAAAGCCGTATTGGCCGCTGATTCTATGGAGGTACGCCTCCGCTTTGGTGCCGCCTATGCGCTTTTTGGCATAACTGATGAAAATCCAGCGCGCAATGAAGAACGAAACCACAGCGCCTCCCAGTGCCCCCAGCAGGGAAATCACGGTTCCCCATACCAGTCCGAACAGCATGCCGTTTGCCGCTGTAATGAGAAATGCCGGCAGGGGAGCGATCACGGCCTGCATGATCATCAGCAGGACACTGATCACGGGCGCTGCGATACCCCATGAACGGATGATCTTCAGGACTTGCGCCACATCTCCGCCGATCAGTATTTTACAGGTGCCTTCGAAATGGTGGTGGACCAGGAAAAAAATACCTAAAAAAAGCACCAGGGCAAACAGGAACAACAGATGGGTCTTTGTACTTTTCCTGTGGATTCCCGCGTATGCGGTGCCGATAATCAGAACTCCCAGAAACAGGAGCAGTAAGCTGTAGTATCCCATCTGGCACTATTTCCATGGTATGCGTTATCGCGGCGGTGTGTGCCGGCTGCGACCGGTACTGAAAATATGGCGCCGCAACACTGTCTAGCGGGTGCTGTGAACGGGCTCCGAAGGCGTCGGGTCGTCTGTCGACAGGTCGATGTCGGCGATCTGTGCGCCGCCCACGTAAGCTTTCAGCACCACGTCTTCAATGCGGGCGATCTTTTTAATCAAACCTTTCAGCGTTTGCAGGGCTTCAATGACCTGGTCCATGTCGGCGCGGGCCTGGGAGCCGGGCTCAAAGTCTTCCTGCAACAGCTGGGCAGTGCCCAGCGCCGCAAAAAGGGGTGTATTCATTTCGTGGGCCACTGCGCCGGCCATGGCGGCAATGGCCCTGCGTTTTTCCGTCTGACGGGACTTTTCACGGTCCCGCAAAAATCCCGAAACGCCGGCCACGATGTTAAACAGTCCGATTTCGAGGATTTTATCCAGGTCATCCGGCGAAAATGCGTTCCAGTGATACAAGGTGTACGGAAGGTAAGCGGCGGTGATGGCCAGCGAAACCGCCAGGGCGCCCCGCAGTCCGAACCAGAAAGCACTCAGGATCAGCGGCAGGAAGTAGAGCTCACGATAGAAGATATGTATGCGTTCAAATTCCTGGGCGGTCCCGAGGTGCAGGCCGGTGATTCCCAGCGCCAGGCCGGTGATTATGGCGATCTTGATCCGCAGTTTTCCGGATTTCATGCGTTCTCCCGTTGCGAAGGCTCCAGGCTGCCTTTCATTTTCAGGTAGTCATCGCGGCTGATTTCACCGCTGGCGTAACGCAAATCCAGTATGTCGGCTGAATCCGCCCGATCCCGGCAGTGGCTGTCCGGTTTTGCCCGCCGGGTACGTCTGCTGATGATCAAAACCAGGCCGGCGGCAGCCAGCACGGCCAACAGGATCAAGAGCAGGCCGCCCGGAGTCATGCCACCGATTCCCCATGTATTGCTGCATCCCCACATTTTCAATGTTCTCCCTGGCCTCCGTTACCGGGGTATTTATGCGTTTGTCGAGATTTTGTCGTACACGTCCTGTTTTAGCAGAACAGCAAGAGATGTGCCAAGCGACGATTTAACACCTGAATCTTGCACAGACAATTTTGAAAACTTATAAAATTGTAATGTTACCTCATGGTTGTCTATGGATGCAGCGCGATATTTTTTAGCGTCATTGGTATGTTCGGAAACCTTCCATTTTGACTTCAAAATTGTCTGCCCTGCGGGAGCGCCGATTTTACCGCATCGACCGTGTTGCAGGGCATTTGCGTCTGTATACGACAGCTGCATGCCCTGCGCCTTGTATAGGCGGCAAACGCGACGCTTGCAAAATTCAGGTAACACCATGGCCGCACGGTCGGCCGGCGCGTTTCCGGCGTTGGCCTGATTTTCCTTCAAGTGACACCTGCCATCCGGCTGGCAAATGTGTCGTTTTTGCACACCCTTGCAGGGTGAACGTCCCGGAGTGTGGGTAAAAAAACCGCATCTCGGACTGCCGCAACCGCCATGCCGGCTTTCACTCCGCATGTGCTGAAAGGCGATTGTATTATAATTTTGGGCAGATATAATGTATTTCGTCGGGCAGCAGGCTTGCTGGCATGCGGTTTGCTGCTTCAAGCAGCCATGTGGCGGGCACCCCTGTCCGCTGCCATGACGACTCACAACGACCGCCATGTACGCGGAGAGGTTGAACGCGATTACACAGGGCGCAACCATGGAAAGGGTGGATGCTGAAAATGAGAAGAATTTTACGAAACAGGCCATTGGTACATCCGGCGGGCATCAGCCGGCGGAATTTTTTGCGCATGGCCGGAATCGGCGCCGCCGGCGTGCTTTCCGGGGCGGCGCTGATCCCGATTGCCTCTGCCGCCAGCACCGGCCAGAAGAAGACCGGCTTTGCACCGGATGTAGAGATTGCCTTAAGCGCCCGGCCGGCCGAGGTGGGCATTCTGCCCGGCAGCCCGACACGTTCCTGGGTGTACCGCGGTAGGGTCGTCCGGGGTGCCGGCAGCAGCCTGGTGTCGGTGCCAAACAGCTACCTGGGTCCCACGATCCACGTCAAAACGGGCCAGAAGGTGCGGATCCGCTTCAACAATCATATTCCCGATGAAAGCATTGTGCACTGGCACGGTCTGCATGTGCCGGCGGAGATGGACGGCCATCCGCGTTATGTGATTCCACAGGGGAAAAGCTATATGTACGAATTCGAGGTCAGAAATCGAGCCGGGACCTACTGGTACCATCCCCACCCCCACGGCCGCACCGCGCCGCAGGTTTACGGCGGCATGGCCGGGCTCTTTCTGGTTTCGGATGACGAGGAAGCGGCCGCCGGGCTGCCGTCGGGCGCTTTCGACATCCCGCTGGTCATTCAGGACCGCAGCTTCGATGCCGACAACCAGCTGGTCTACCTCAACGGGCAGATGATGGGCGGTATGATGGGCCGCATGGGTGGGTTTTTGGGCGACCGGATTCTGGTCAACGGGCAGCCGCGTTTCACGCTGCCGGTGGCCACGCGCCCCTACCGGCTGCGGCTGCTCAATGGCTCCAACTCGCGGATCTACAAGGTTGCCTGGCAGGACGGCCGGCCGCTGGTGATCATCGGCACAGACGGCGGCCTGCTCGAAAAACCGGTCGAGCGAAGCTACGTCATGCTGGCACCTGCCGAGCGCCTGGAATTGTGGGCCGATTTCAGCAGGGATTCCGTCGACTCCCAGGTGGGGCTGGTGAGCCTGCCTTTTGATGCCGGCATGATGGGCGGCGGGATGATGGGCAGGGGTCGTATGATGGGCGGCGGGAATGCACTTCCCAATGGTGCCGGGTTTACCATCTGCAGGATGCACATTCAGCGGCGTGAGCGCGCGAAGTTCAGCCTGCCGGCACGCTTGAGCACCATCTCCCGCTACCGGCCGCAGGCAGCCGTCAATGCCGGCCGGCCGCGCAGCTTTTCCCTTTTGATGCGCCACATGGCCTGGACCATCAACGGGCGCACCTTCCAGATGGAAGCCGTGGCTGCAGATGAAAGGGTGCGCCTGGGGACCATGGAACTGTGGGAATTCACCAACCCGGGCGGCGGCATGGGCATGATGGGCGGCATGGGAATGCCGCATCCCATGCACCTGCACGGCAAGCAGTTCCAGGTGCTTTCCCGCAGTGGCGTGCGCCACGCCGGCTACGTGGATGAAGGCTGGAAGGACACCGTGCTGGTGATGCCCGGCGAACGCGTCCGTTTGCTGGTGCGCTTTGACGATTACCCCGGTCTGTTTCTGTACCACTGCCACAACCTGGAGCATGAAGACCTGGGGATGATGCGCAACTACTATGTCCAAAGCTGATGGTCGCAAACGCCGCATGGCGGCGGGGAAAGTCAGCCGGCGGCAGCGGGAAAACGGTGCCGATATTTCCGGGCCGGCCCTATCGGTACTGCCATGCCGGGGTTGACAGGCAAACGCTTTGTGAGTAACCTTGATAATCCATGGATTTCCAAGCACTCAGAGCCAGACGGCGTGCCCACAAGATTCTTGCGCTGATTTTTGCGCTCGTTTTCTTCTGGGGCACGGCGAGTCTGGCAGCCGCTACACCGGTTGTTGTCTGTGGGTTCGACACGGGCTGCCTGCATTGCCATATGCCGGACCTTGGGGTTCTTAACGGCCCGGCGTGTTGCCGCGCCCCCGGCGCTTTCAGCAGCGTGGCCTGCTGTTGCAGTGATACCGGGATGTCCGCCTCTTTGCAGTTCGTCGATCCCGACAGCGGGATGGATGGGTCCGTTTTTTTGGACCTTGCCGCCGGCATACCGTGGCGCCTCGCGGGCCTGGCCCCTAAATCTGCTCGCGGATCTCAGGATTCACGGTTGTCTGCAACTACCGCCACCGTCCTATATCTGCAAAACCTTTCCCTGCGCCTATAAAACATCCAGCTCTACAGCGCTCCATTTTCCGGCCTGTCATCAATTCGTTCGCCGGCTGAGGCAGGTTTACACATAACACGGTCGCGCTGGATAAAATTTGCGCACCTCCACGACATGGGCTTCTGCCGTGGCTGTTTTGAAATGGTGTGAGTTCGGATGGTTGGAATCCCAAAAGAATATTTTGCAAAACGGCATGTCAATTGCAGAACATGCCAATTGAAAGAAGGCTACAGGAGGTTTCAAAATGCAGAGGCATAAACGCAAAGTCATGACGGCAGGGGTGCTGGCGCTGGTACTGGCCGGCGCTTTGATTTTCCTTTTCATCGGCCCGCCAAGCGCCGCGGCATGCGGTGCCGGTGCGTGCGGATGGACGGGTCAATCCGGCGGCGCGGACTTCGTGCCCCAGCGCCAGACCGGCGGCACGGGCCTGGCCGCCAAATCCGCACTGACCCGGGAGCAGGCGCGTGAAATCGTGACCAACCATATCCACAAGTTGAACCCGTCATTGAAAGTGGGCAAAATCAACGACAGCGGCGGATTTTACGAAGCCGATGTGCTTTCCAGGGACGACGAGGTCATCCAGGTGCTGGGGGTGGATAAGTATTCCGGCCGGTTGATGACGATCAATTGACACCACTGGTATCGGGAAGTGGTGCAGCATAAAACCAACCCCGGCTTGGGGGGGCGAAGGAGGTGAGATCCATGCAGCGATTTATCATACCACGGGTTGCCCACTGTTCCAGCGGCTGCCCTATGCGGTCCCGGGCAAGACGTTAAACTGCCCTTTTGCAATGGGTTAAACAGATTGTAGATCGAGGATGTTGGTTTCCTGATGGTTGCCGGGTTTCAGGAACGGTTGCATGGAATCGCAAGGGGAAACGCTTCCTTGTGCCAAACCGGACAGGCGGATTTTCCGCATGCAGCTTTCCAGCAGGCGTGGGTCTGTTTTCCGTGTTGGACTACACCGGATAAGGGTCGGATGCCATATGCTGACACCCGCATCCGGACGGTAGCCGCCATTTACCGCTTGAATTTTGCAAGCGTCGCGTTTGCCGCCTATACAAGGCGCAGGGCATGTAGCTGTCGTATACAGACGCAAATGCCCTGCAACACAGTCGATGCGGTAAAATCGGCGCTCCCGCAGGGCAGACAATTTTGAAGTCAAAGTGGAAGGTTTCCGAACATACCAATGACGCTAGAAAATATCGCGCTGCATCCATAGACAACCATGAGATAACATCGCAATTTTATAAGTTTTCAAAATTGTCTGTGCAAGATTCAGGTACCAACTGCCGTGAATTAACCCGGTCAAACACCAATATGCGGAGTTCGTGTGCCCCATGAACCAGAAAAGATTGGATGGATTGCTCTTCGTGTTACTGTGTACCGTCATTGTCGGCCTGCCGGCGGCCATGGCGGCCTACGACCACCACCTCTGGCGGGAAAAGATTCCCGCCGGGGCCAAGGTTTTTACGCTCACCGGAAATACCGCCGCAGGCTGGATCCTGGGCGATGTGCCGGCTTACGATGCCATTTTCTTCGGATTGTCGAAGCAGCGCTACCGGAAGCCGGTCATTGAGGTCTCCAAAGGCGATCGCGTGGTGCTGAAACTCAAAAGCAGCGACGTCGTGCACGGTTTCAGCCTAAAGGGTTTCGGTGTCTTCGTAACAGACGGCATCCAGCCCGGCAAAACGGTCCTGGTGTCGTTTATCGCCGACAAGGCCGGCCGATTCACCTTTTCGTGCAACGCCATTTGCGGACCCAACCACAAGAATATGCAGGGGGTGCTCCTTGTCAGGGCCTGATGAAACCGTTACCCGCGAAAAAGGGGCAAAAAGGGACCGGCTTGCGGTCCTGGTGGCACTGCTGTGCGCCGCCATCTTTGGCGGCGTTTATTTCTGGAGCGTTGCCGGCAATGCGCAAACGGGATCCGTACATGACACCCCGCGGCGCATCCGCGGTCGGGTGGTCTCACGCTATGGACCGGTGGCCAATGCGCGTGTGCGGATTGCCGGCGACGAAAAGTACGCCCTGACGGACCGGCAGGGTCGCTACGAGCTGGCCACCGCGCACCTGCCGGCACAGAGCCTGAAAGTCACCGCCGGAAAGGACGGCTGGTTCAACAACGGCCACCTGGCCTATCCCGTGGGCCGGGCCGGGGACATTGTGTTAAATGCGCTGCCTTACCACGACGATCCGGCCTACCGCTTTATTTCACCGGTCACCTGTGCCCGCTGCCACAACAAGCTGGCACAGTACTGGAACCGTTCCAAAATGGCGCACACCACCTCCAACCCCAAGGTGCTGAGCATGTACTACGGCACCGATGCCACCGGCCGCAGGGGTATCGGCCCCGGGTACAGGCGTGACAATCCCAACGATGGCGGCAACTGCATCGTCTGCCACGCCCCCTCGGTGGCCGTCTCGAACTGGCCGCAGGCGGACCTGAAGGCCGCCCTGTGGTCGCCGCGCACCGAATGGGACGGCATCAGCTGTGATTACTGCCACAAGGTCAGGAAAGTCATCGAAAAACGTGACCGACCCAGCCACATGGCGGCGGTGTTCAAACGCCAAGCCGCCGCCCGCGGCAATTCCATCCTGGTCTTCGGGCCTTACGACGACGTGGTCAACGCCCCCATGGCGGCTTCCTACAGCCCGGTTTTCGACCAGGCGCGCTTTTGCGCCACCTGTCACAACCATTTCCGAAAGCTGCCCGCCGGCACCCGCTGGGACCACCGGAAAGTGTACACGGATGCCGAGTGGAAGGGATTCGGGCTGCAGGCCGGCGACACGCTGCCGGTCCAGAGCACCTACCAGGAGTGGAAGCTCTGGCAGAGCAGCCTGCCGGCCGGTGACGCCAACCGCGGCAAGAAATGCCAGGACTGCCACATGAGCTGGCGCAAGGAAATGCTGCCCTACGATCATTTCGTGGTGGACGGCATGGCGCGGAATATGTGGGGAACCCGGCGCTCGCCGCGCAACATCCGGCCGCACCATTTCGACGGCGGCACCGCCACGCAGCTAAAAACGGCGCTGTCCTTGGAGATCGAAGGCCAAGTTTTGGGCAAGAAACTGATCGTCAAAGCGTTCGTCACCAATACCAACGGCGGGCACTGGGTCCCCACCGGCGAAACCCTGCGCAGCATCCTGCTCGTCGTAAAAGCCACGGACTCCAAGGGACGGGCGTTGAAGATGATTGCCGGTCCGCGCCTGCCGGCCTGGGCCGGCCGGGGGGACCCCGCCGCCGGAAATTACGCGGGCCTGCCCGGGGCGCTTTTTGCACGGGTTCTCAAGGACCGCAACGGCAACTTGAATGTGCCGTTCTGGAAGGCGACCGCCATTGCTTTCGATAGCCGCATCCGTCCCAAAAAGACGGTAACGCGTGAATTCGAATTTGCGCTCAAGAACCCTGACGATGAGCCCACGGCCGAGGCCCGGCTCATTTACCGGCCGGCCCCCAGGCCGCTGGTGCGGCTTAAAAATTGGAAGGCCGAGGACATTCTCATCACCAGCAACATCTGGTAGCAAGGAGAGCAGAAAAGTGAGACGCTGCATAAACCGTATCCTACTCGCGATGGCGCTGCTGCTGTATTTTCCGATGCAGGCGGCCGCCGGCACAATCACGGGCGTGGTAAAAGTAAACGGCCTGCGTTCGCCGGCCGATATCCTGGTGTTTCTGACGCACGCACCGGCACCGGTGCTGGATCTGCCCAGGGCTCACTTTGTGATGGACCAGCGCAATTTGACCTTCCTGCCGCATATCCTGCCGATTCCGGTGGGCGCCACGGTGGACTTTCCCAATCACGACCAGGTGGCGCACAACGTGTTTTCGCTTTCACGCACCAAAAAGTTCAATCTGGGAAGCTACAAGCCCGGGATGAGCAAGAGCGTGCGCTTCGACAAGCCCGGCATCGTCGAGCTGCGCTGCGACGTGCATGCCGAGATGCGCGCCTACATCCTGGTCATGAAAAATCCCTACTTTGCCGTCACCGACGCCCGCGGACGCTTTGAAATCCCGGACCCGGCGCTTTTTCAAAAACTGGGGCTGACCAAAGGCCTGGCCGCTGGAAAATACGCCGTCAAAACCTGGCATGAAAAACTGAAGAGCAAGAAACAGGTGGTGACGGTTCCCGCCCAGGGTGCGCTTAGCGTGCAGCTGGCGGTAAAACGCGGCCGGCCGGGGGTTTTGTACAAGTAGGTTCCTGCCGGCGGGCGCCTCGAAAAATGGTGCAACAATCGATTTTATCTCCCATGAAGACGAAACGCAAGAAAACCGCCGGGCTTATTCTGGCGGGCCTGCTGGCGGCGCTGGCGGTTCCGCTGCTGATGCGCGTTATGCCGTTTCAAAACAGCACGCGCACGGTTGTGCTCAAAGCCTCCCGGTACGGCTACAGCCCGGCCAGAATCATCGTCAACCGGGGCGACACCGTCGTCATCAGACCGACCTCGCTGGATGTGACGCACGGGTTTTACCTGGACGGCTACCCGGTCGAATTCGTCATCAAACAGCAGGGCAACGCTTTTCAGAAGTATATCTGGAAAGATGACCAGGGCCGGCCGCACACCGACTGGGACAAGGTCTCCGAAATTCAATTCGTGGCCGACAAAGCCGGCAAGTTCACCTTCCGCTGCACCCGCGTGTGCGGCAATCTGCACCCTTTCATGACCGGCGAGCTGGTCGTTCGGCCCAATACCTTCTATCACCTCGCGGTTTCACTGTCGCTGTGGATGGTGGCCAGCCTTTTGCTCTGGTTTCGCGAAGACGCCAGGCCGCCTGCCGCACCGCGGCGGCAAATCAACCTGCTCGAACATATTCCCACCCTGAAGTGGCTGGTCAAGCGCCGCGGCTTTCAGTTTGCGCTGCTGTTTCCGGGGGTGGTCATCTTTTATCTGTTTATCGTAAGCAGCCTGTGGGGCAGCCCGGTGGGCAACCACAACATCGCCATCATCTTTGTCTGGATCCTGTGGTGGTTTGCCTTAAAAGCCGTTTTCGTGCCCCTCGGCGGCCGGCTCTGGTGCCTGATGTGCCCGTTGCCGGCGCCGGCTGAGTGGCTCAGCCGCAGGGCGCTGACGGCCGTGCGCTATCTCGCAAAACCCATCCGTGGCCTCCACCACCGGTTCACGGGCCTGCAGAAAGACTGGCCGCACAGCATGCGCAACATGTGGCTGCAGAATCTCGTGTTCCTGGCGATGATCTCTTTCGGCATCATCCTGATCACCCGCCCGGTGGCCACGGCAATCCTGTTTCTGGCCATCCTGGCGGCCACCCTGGTGCTGGCGCTTTTTTTCCGGCGCCGGGTGTTCTGCCGCTACCTGTGCCCGGTGGGCGGCTTTCTGGGCAATTACTCCATGGCTTCGGTTACGTCCGTACGGGTCGTCGATCCGCA
>JALSRD010000033.1 GCA_026984935.1 Desulfobacterales bacterium | reverse complement strand
TAGACAAAAACGACTGACGCAAACCCTCTCGGGAAGTGGCTCAGTCTGGTAGAGCACAGCGTTCGGGACGCTGGGGTCGCTGGTTCAAATCCAGTCTTCCCGACCACCATGAAATACAGAGTTAGGCCGATTCCCGCGAGTCGGCCTAACTTGTTTTCCGACAACCTGCAAGTTACCCGGAAATGCATCGCAGCCGGCAGTGCATCCGGGATGTATCCGGATCTTGTGCCGGGATTCCACCTGCCGTTCACATGAACATCGAAGCCGGAGGTGTCAGGGGGTAAACCATGGAATCGGGCCTGATCACGTGCCCAAGCTGCGGCCATGCCTTTGAGCTGTCGGAGGCGCTGACCGCACGGATTCGAGAGCACCTCAAGACCGAACTGCTTGAGGAAGTCTCCCGCCGTGAAGCGCGACTCAAAGCACTCCAGGCACAGATCGCCGAGCGCAGCAGGGCCATCGACGCGGAAATCGAAGCACAGCTCAAGGCACGCCTGGCGGACGCCGAGAACAAAGCCGCGGCCAAGCTCGAAGGACAGTACGCAAATCAGCTCGCCGAGCTGCAAAGCAGCCTGGCGGAAAAGGACGCTGCCATCAAAACCTTCCGCGAGCATGAACTGGAGCTTCGCAAGAGGCAGCGCAAACTGGAAGCCGACCGGGAGTCGCTGGAACTGGAAGTGGCCCGCAAATTGGATGCCGAGCGCCAAAAGATCCGTGACCAGGCGCTCCAAAAGGTCTTGGCCGAGCATCGTTTCAAGGATCTGGAAAAGGACAAGCTCATCAACGACCTGCGCGCCGCTCTCGAAGACATGCAGCGCAAGGCCGAACAGGGTTCCATGGAAACCCAGGGCGAAGTGCTCGAACAGGATTTCGAAGCGCAGCTGAAGGGCTTTTTCGTTCATGACGGTATCCAGCCCGTTCCCAAAGGCATTCGGGGCGCCGATCTCATTCAGACCGTGCGTACATCCATGGGGGCCGACTGTGGTATTCTTTTGTGGGAGACCAAAAACACCAAGGCCTGGTCCAACGCCTGGATCCCCAAGCTCAAAGACGACATGATCGAGGTGCGTGCATCCATCGCCATTTTGGTTTCAGTGGTCCTGCCGGCCGGTTTGCACCGTTTCGGACAAATCGAGGGCGTCTGGGTGAGCGACCCGTCCAGCGCACTGCCGCTGGCTGCCGTGCTGCGGGAACAACTGATTGCCGTCAGTCACGAACGCGTTGCATCGACCGGCAAAAACGAGAAAATGGAAGCCCTCTATCGTTACCTTTCTGGCGTCGAATTCAAGCAGAAGATCGAAGGCATCGTCGAGGCCTTCACTTCCATGCAGGACCAGCTCAACCGGGAGCGCCGGGCCATGGAGCGCCACTGGAAGCAGCGCGAAAAGGAAATCGAGCGCGTCATCAAAAACACGGTCGGCCTGTACGGGGATATGCAGGGCATTATCGGCGGCCAGATCCCGGCCATTCCGGCCCTGGAACTCGACGGCGAGGCTGCCGGGCAGCTGACGGAATAATCCGCCACAGCCGCAGCAAGAGACCGGGAGGCATTGGCGGCCGGGAGTCTATCCCCCGGTGATTTGTCCGGATTCGGCGAGTTGCACCTGTAACGCGGGCGGACCGACAAGTGGATGCCCCTTTTTCCCATGGGCCACGGCCCTTTTTCAAAACGCATATGGCACGCCGTCGCAGCCTCCGGCAGTGCTTTTTGTAAAGATCCGTATCACCGATAGCGATTCCAACGCCGTCACCCAAGGAGCCACCTTATGAAACCGATCACCTTCGGCATATTCGCTTTGATGATACTGGCTGCCACGCCGGCCTGGTGCCCGGCGGCTGCGGCGGCTGCGGACGCTTCCGACAGCCGTCAAGGCCTCGAAAAGGCGCTTCAGGACTTAAAAAAAGACCTCGACGGCATTTCCCGCAGCGCCATGGAGCTGTTGGCACAGCAAAAAGACGAATTCCGGGAAAAGCTGGAGGGCTACCGGGAACAGCTGGATCGCCAGATGGACTCACTGGAAGAAAAGATCGGCAAACTTTCCGGAGAGTCCAAAGAAAAGGTTGCGCAGCACATCGAGGCCTTGAAGGAAAAAAACCGGCAGCTGACCGAAACGGCCCAGGCCATACTCGCCAAAGCCACGACGGCCTTTTCCGCACGGCTGAGCCGGACGATCGCCGTTCTTAAAAAAAATATCACCCGGCTGCAAGAACAGGTCCGCAAGATGAGTGCCGGCACGCGCCAAAAACTGGCCGCGCAGATCCGGAAACTGCGCCGCAAAAACCAGCAGATCATGCAGCAGCTTTCAGACCTGAAGGCCAAAGGCTTCCGGTCTTGGAAGGAAATCAAAGAAAGCCTCTACGACCTCTGGCAGGATCTGAGGCAAAGCTACGACCAGCGGCTCGATACATCCCGGCTTCAGCGGACTTGAGGTTTTAACGGCCCGCAACCGCACCCGGAAGGAATAAAAGCAGGCGGCCCGTTGCCGCTGACAGCCATAAGAGGTATTACATGCGTGACATCGTCAAACGTTTTTTCAGCAAAACAGTACCTGGCAGCACGGCCCGGGAATCTGAAACCGCGCACGACGTGCGTGTGGCGACCTGCGCCCTTTTCCTGGAAATGGGCCGCATCGACAAAACGTTTACCCCGGAGGAACTGAAAACCATCCTCGGCATTCTGAAGGCCAAATACGGCCTCTCCCCAAAGGACGCCGACGACCTGATCGCCGAAGCGGACCAAAAGCTCAGCGAACGCATCGACTACTGGCATTTCACCCATTTGATCAACACCCATTATTCCACGCCTGAAAAGATCGAAGTCGTCGAAACCCTCTGGAAAATCGTCTTTGCCGACGGGAAAATGGACCAGTACGAAAATTACCTGGTGCATAAGCTGGCCAACCTTTTGAACCTTTCCCACCAGCAGCTGATCGATGCAAAGTTAAAGGTGCGGCATGCCGACAAGTAGCCGTGGGCCCGCGGCTGCATTCTGAAATCTTAAAACCCGGCAAATGACCTGCTCGCCGGGCCGAGGGGAAATAAACGGCCGCCATTTACCGACAACCGTGAATGCCAAACCTCTGCCGGAAAGAGCCGGGGCGTGTTGGCACAACGCTGCGTGCCGGGAAGCCGGCGAAAAACCATGAAATCTTCCGCATCTTTTGCGCCCGACAGACACGCATCGATCAGCGGCGTGCTGGCGGCCGCCGGCGCCTTTCTCATCTGGGGGCTCAGCCCGGTATACTGGAAAGCGCTGGCCGCGGTGCCGCCGGTGGAGATCGTTTCCCACCGCATTGTGTGGTCTTTCGTGTTCCTGGTGGCGCTGATTTTCCCGTTTCGTCAGTGGTCCGAACTGGCCAAAGCGCTCAAGCGGCCGCGCACACTGGCCATACTGTGTGTCACCGCGGCGCTCGTAGCCGTCAACTGGCTTCTGTACATCTGGGCCGTAAACAACAACTACCTGCTGCAGGCCAGCCTGGGATACTACATCAACCCGTTGGTCAACGTGGTGCTGGGCATGCTGATTCTCAAGGAACGCCTGCGTCTCCCGCAGGCAGCGGCGGTTTTGGTGGCCGCCGGGGCTGTTTTGTATCTCACCATTTCGTACGGCCGCTTCCCCTGGATCGCACTGGCACTGGCGTTGAGCTTCGGGTTTTACGGCCTCATCCGCAAAGTGGCGCCGGTCAGCGCTCTGGTGGGGCTTACCGTGGAAACGCTGTTGCTGTCGCTGCCGGCCGGAGTCTACCTCATTCATGGATACCTCCATCAAACCGGTTTCATCTTCAGAGCGGCAACCCACCTGAACCT
>JALSRD010000032.1 GCA_026984935.1 Desulfobacterales bacterium | reverse complement strand
CGCGATCATGCCGTCGTTCAAAATGGAATCGATGTCCGTGCCGGCGTCGATCTCCGCGGAAGTCAGCGCCTTGACCTTTTCTTCGTCGAACCCCAGAATCGCCTGGTAAATGTCCTGGATTGCCATTTTCCCGTTTCCTTTCTTTATTTCTGTATGCGATTGTTTCCTGTGAAGCAAGGCTGGTTTTGCGGCAAGTATGCGGCCTACCTGCCGTTTTTCCGCCGGCGTACAAATTCCGTAAGGCTGGCCTCGATATCGGGGTCTATATCCGGTTTTTCATAGGCCGCCAGGCGCTCGTTGAGTTTTTCGGAGGCCACTTCGTCCAGCGGTTTGCGGCCGTCAGCGCGCCATCCGGCGTGGTTCTTGCGGTTGAGCAGGGCCGGGAGGAAAAACTCCGTGCGGCAGAGCCGGAAAGTCTTGGGCTGCGTCAGGTACTGCCCGCCGATGCCGACATTCTTGATCATCTCCACATCGATGCTGTCATCCGTAATTTTCACCGGCGCGACGATCTTTTTCACCATGGCGCAGGTCTCTTCGTCAATCAGAAATTTTTCGAAACTGGCGGAGATATAGGAACCCAGGATGCCCGCGGCGTGCAGGATGAAATTGACCCCGCTGCGGACGGCCGTCACGAGCGACAGGCTGGATTCCAGGGCCGCCTGGGCATCGGCCAGGTGGGCATCCGTGAGCGCGCCGCCGCTCCGGCTGGGGAGGTGGTAAAATCGTGCCATCTGGGCGGTTGCCGATACCAGCATGGAAAGCTCGGGCGCGCCGATGGCCAGCCCGCCGGTCTGCATGTCCATGGCCGATGAGGTGGAGCCGTAAATCACCGGCGCTCCCGGCCGCACCAGCTGGCTCAAAACGATCCCGGCCAGAATTTCCGCATTCTGCAGCGCCAGGACACCGGCCAGGGTGACCGGTCCGGAAGAGCCGGCCATGATCAGCGATGCGATCACACAGGCCTGGCCGTAACGCGCCAGTTCGATCAGAGAGCCGGTCATCTCCTCGGAAAACTGCAGCGGGGAAAGCGAGTTGATCAAAGAGACCGTTACGGGCATGTCTTTCAGCTTTTCCCTGCCGCCCCAGACCATGCCCGCCATTTCGATACAGTCCCGGGCTCCCTGTTTGGACACCGGACTGCCCATGAAAGGCTTGTCGCACAATACGATGCTGGAAAACAGCATATCCAGGTGGGCGCTTTCGGCCGGTACATCCGAGGGCTCCACCATCATGAAGCCGTTCATGTTGATGGGCCCGGAGGTCTGCACCAGCTTGCAGAAATTGTCATAGTCCTCCATGGTGGCTTTACGTTGGGCACCGTCCGGCAGAGACACGAACGGAGGGCCGTAAGCCGGCGCCAGCACGAAATCCTCCCCGCCGATTTTCACCGCTTTTTCGGGATTGCGGGCGGTAACCGTAAAGCGATCCGGCGTGGTTTCAAGGGCCTGGCGCACGCCTCTTTCCGTGATGAAAACGGTCTTGCCGTCGACCTTGAAACCGTTTGCGGCGAATATTTCCAGGGATTCGCTTTCATTGAAGGCGATCCCCGTGTTTTCGAGGATATCCATGGATGCATCGTGGAGCCTGGTCAATTCTTTTTCGGTAAATGTCTGCATGCGATCGTACATTTTTCTTCCTCCTTGCCGTGAAGGAATGCTTTGTGAACTACTGTTGCGTTTCCTTTCGATATGCGTTCAGCCCCTTGAAGGTTCCATACAGAATCCACACCAGCAGGGACATCAGCGTAAAAGGCCACCGGACAAAGGGGACCCGGCTCATCCAGCAGGCCCCGACAAGCGCCGTTGAAATCCAGGACACCAGCGGGTCCCGGGTTCGCTTGTCCGGCATGCTCTGCGCCATGGCCGCTCCGCTCTTTTCTGCCGTTATTTGGTTACGGTCCGTGTTTATGAAAAGAGGGTAACGCAACTTGCGTGCCATGCCGGCGGGAAAGCAAAAGAACTTCTGTGGAGGGTAAAACTCATTGAATATAATGAATATATTTTCGTTAATCGTTTTCGCAATCTTTTACTGACACATGGTGGCTGAAAAATTTTTTGCGCTTCTGGCGGAGATAGAAAATTTTTTTGCAGGCCTTGTCAAAAATACTTTCACCGGGGGTGTCATCTCAAAAACTTCCGGCAAAGGCTGCCAAAGAGCGTCAAGCGGGTTTCGGTGAAGCGACATGGCGCCGAAGGATGGACCCGAGAGCGAAGCCGAAACGCGCTTGGCGCGGCGTGACCTAAATTTTTTGAGTACTTACCACCGGAGTGGCGCGAAAAGCGCGTGGGCCATATCGGGTGCCGGCGAAAACGGGTCGATAAAGTGCCACAGGCGGCGGGCCGGTCATGGGCCTGGGGAACGAGTTGACAAACCCTGCCGGTTTGGGGTTTACTTGTTTTGCCGCCCATTGTCGATACGCAAACCGTGAAAGAGGCTGTCATGCCGGAGTTTAGCAAGAAAATCCGGTTTACGCTCGCAGGGGCCCTGATCGTTCCCTGCATCGCCTACCTGAATCTGCTGGGCACCGGTGCGGAATATGACGCCTACCGGTATATCGCTCCGCTTATGGTTGGTGCTGTCGCCGGTTTCCTGATCGGCAGAATTACCGACCGCTGGCACGCCCTGAATCAAGACCTTGCGTCCGCGGTCGACGAGAAAACCGCAGATCTCAGGGCGGAGATCGACCGGCGCCTGAAATCAGAAACCGCATTGGAGCAGGCCCGCGAAGAACTGGAAAAGCGCGTTGCCAGACGCACCGCAGAGATTGCCGCTGCCAATGAGGCCCTGAGGCTCGAGGTCGCCGAGCGCAGGCGTTCGGAGGCGGCGCTCAGCCAGAGCGAGAAACGCTATCGCAACCTGATCGACCAGGCGGCCGATGCCATTTATGTCGTGGACTTGGACGGACGGATCCTGGATGTCAATGAAACGGCGTGCAGAAGTTTGGGCTACCTGCGGCGGGATCTGCTCCAACTGAACGTGGCGGATATCGACCCTTTGGCCGTTGAAGATGAACACAAAAGGCGGTTCTGGGATCAGTTGGACATTGGTCAACAGTTCTGCGTCCAGAGCCGCCATCGAAGAAAAGACGGCGGCACTTTTCCCGTCGAAGTGCGCACCGGTTTGTTCAGCGCGAACGTTTACAGCCGGGATGAGGGCAGCCTAGAAATCCCCGCGGGAAAAATCATGATTTCGATCGCGCGGGACATCACCGAAAGAAAAGAGGTTGAAAGAACACTCAGAGAAAGCGAGGAATATCACCGGCGCCTGTTCGAGGACTCGCCCATCGCGCTTTTTCTCCAGGATTTCAGCGCCGTTGCCGACCAGGTCACGAAACTCGAATCCGTTGCCGCAAGAGACGTGAAAACCTACCTGCAGAACCATCCGCAGGAGGTGGACAGACTGGCACGTTCGGTGAAGGTGTACCGGGCCAACCAGGCTGCCGTCGATCTGTACCACGCCGCTTCGGCGACCGAGTTCATGAAATCCATGCACCAGGTGCTGCTTTCCGAAGACCGGCAGCATTTTATCGACCAGGTCGTGGCCTTTACCGAAGGCAAAGACTGGTTTGAAGGCGAGGCCCGCAACCGCACCTTTGCCGGGGAGGTCATCGACCTCATCATGCGCAAAACGGTGATCAACCGCAAGGCAAACGGCCTTTCAATGGTCCTCGTCTCTTTGACCGATGTGACCGAACTCCACCGGGCCCACCGGGAAAAGGAGCGGCTGGAGGCCAGCCTGATGCAGTCCCGCAAAATGGAGGCCATCGGCACGCTCGCCGGTGGAATTGCGCACGACTTCAACAACCTGCTCATGGGCATCCAGGGCCGGACGTCCCTGCTGCTGTCCGACATGCACGGCAAGCCGGAGTACACCGAGCACTTAAAGGGCATCGAGGCGCATGTGAAAGATGCCGCCGACCTGACCCGGCAGCTGCTGGGTTTTGCCAAAGGCGGTAAGTTTGAAGTCCTGCCGACGGACATCAACACCCTGGTCGAGCAGCAGAACCGCCTCTTTGCCCGCACGAAAAAAGAAATCAGGCTCCGCAGCAAATGCGCGCCGGATCTGTGGGTGGTCGCAGTCGACCGGGGACAGATCAAACAGGTTCTCATGAACCTTTACGTGAACGCCTGGCAGGCCATGCCCGCCGGCGGCGATCTTTATGTCCAGACCCGCAATGTCTCCTTGGACGGGCGGGCGGTCAAACCCTTCGGCTTGAAACCCGGGAAATTCGTTCAGATTTCCGTGACCGATACCGGCACCGGCATGGACAAGGCGATCCGCCAGCAGGTGTTCGACCCGTTTTTCACGACCAAGGAGAAGAGCAGGGGCACGGGGCTGGGGCTGGCCTCGGCCTGGGGCATCATCCGGAATCATGGCGGTTACATCAGCGTCTACAGCGAGAAAGGCCAGGGTACGACTTTTAACGTGTACCTGCCGATATCCCACAAGGCGATACGCGCCGATCGGCAGTCCGTCCGCAAAACCCGGCGTGGTTCGGGTACGGTTCTGCTGGTCGATGACGAGAAGATGATCCTGCATGTCGGCAGGCAGATGCTCGAAAGGCTGGGCTATGACGTGCTGGAAGCGCCGGACGGAAGACAGGCGCTGGATCTCTACGCCCGGGCCTGGACAAAAATCGACCTTGTTGTGCTGGACATGATTATGCCCGATCTGGGCGGATCCGAGGTCTATGACGGCCTGAAAGAAATCAACCCGCAGGCCAAGGTCATCCTCTCGAGCGGGTACAGCATCAACGGCAGGGCGGCTGAAATTCTGGAGCGCGGCTGCAACGGGTTCATCCAGAAACCGTTTGACTTGAGCACGCTGTCGATGAAAATCGAAAACGTGCTGGGGCCGAAAACAGAACTGCCCGCGGCGGAAGGCCGCAGGCAGTAGGAAACGGGCGGGATTAAACGCTGGGCCTGGGAAGCATGCCCGCCCTTTCGGCGATTTCAGGCACGCGGTGTTCCCATTCGATGGCCATCAGGTGGACGCCGGCGACGCCCTCCATCTCCTTGAATTCCTCGATCTGCTCCAGCGCGAAGCGGATGCCCTCTTCGGCCACCTTGCCCTTGCCGGCGCCCCGCAGACGCTTGATCAGATCCTCGGGGACATCCATGCCGGGCACCGAGCGCGACATGTACAGTGCCATACCCACGCTCTTCATGGGGGTTACACCGGGCAGAATGTAGCATTTCTCGTGCAGGCCCATGTCCACGGCCTGCTTCATGAACTCGCGGAAGCGGTCCATGTTGTAAATGCACTGGGTCTGGACGAAGTCGGCCCCGGCCGCGATTTTCTTGGCCAGGCGGTGCACCCGGTATTCGAAGGGTTCGGCAAAGGGGTTGGAGGCCGCGCCGATAAAAATTTTCGGCGGTACATCGATGTCCTGCCCGTTTAAGAACTTGCCCTCGTCGCGCATGGTCTTGACGGTGTGGATCAGCTGCATGGAATCGATGTCATAGACGTTTTTGGCATCCGGGTGGTTGCCGAACTTCTGGTGGTCGCCGGACAGACAGAGCATGTTGCGGATGCCGTGGGCGTATATCCCCAGCACATCGCTCTGCGCGGCCAGGCGGTTGCGGTCACGGCAGACCATCTGGAAATTGGGCTCCACGCCCTCCTGCATGACGATCAGCGAGGCCGCCCAGCTCGGCATGCGCACCACGGCGGTCTGGTTGTCCGTGATGTTGACGGCATCCACCATGCCCTTGAGATAGGCCGCCTTTTTTTTGAGCGCCTCGACATTGGCGCCGGTGGGCGGCCCGCATTCCCCGGTAAAGGCAAAATGACCGGCGCGCAGGACCTTTTCCAGATTGCTACCAGACTTGAATTCACTCATATTCTCAACTCCTCTCTGATCATTTTTCGCGGTCCGCCGTCGCGGGAGGTGGTCCAGCTCTTGGGAGGCCTGAATTTCAGCAGTTCGTCCAGCCGCCCCTGGGACATCATTTTTCTTACAATGACATCCCAGATGCAGTCCACATCCTTGGATATTTCACATTTGCCGTGGTCGGATCCGCCGCAGGGCCCGTTCTGCAGGCTCTTGGAGCAGCGGGCAATGGGGCATATGCCGCCGAAGTTGTGGATCACGCACTGTCCGCAGCCGGCACAGCGCTCTTCCCAGACGCCGTGCGCCACGGCGCCGCCCATGAACTTGGTGTTCACACCGGGGAAAACCCGGGCGGAAGGGTACCTTTCAGAGAGAAACTGGGGCCCCACACCGCAGGCAATGCTGATCACGGCGTCATAGTCGCCGATGCGGTCTTTGATCTCGTCGACGTACTCGGGGTCGCACTGGCGCTCCAAGGTAACCTCGTCCACCGCGATCGTACGGCCCTGTCGGCGGCGGGCGATTTTCAGCGTGGCTGCCAGGACGCCCACTTCCTTGGCGCCCCCGACATTGCACACGGTGACACAGCCCTTGCACCCCACGACAAGGACTTTGCTGCAGTCGGAAACCATTTCGAGCAGTTCACTATTGGGTTTTGCCTCTGCAATAATCATTTAGCGCACCTCGATAATCATTGGAGGTTTATCAAGCCTGTATGGGCCCGATTTCTCTGACCTTGCGGGTCATTTCGCGGGCAATTTCGGTGAACGCATGCCCCATGCCGGCGGAAACGTTGAACACGGCGATGCGTTCGGGTTCGATTGCGATCTCTTCCAGGATCTTCTGGACATGCGCCACGCGCCGGGCGGCCTTTGAAATGCCGCTCGTATAGCGGCAGCTGTCCTCCTGGCAGCCGGCCACGTAAACCCCGTCGGCACCCTCCTCGAAAGGCTTCAACAGATGCAGCACTTCGATGCGGCCGGTGCAGGGGACCTGTATGATTTTCACATTTTCGGGCAGCACGTGCTGCAGGCCGTCGGCGATCGTAGCTGCCGCGGCGGCGCAGTTGGAACAGCAGAATGCAACGATTCGGGGAGTGAATTCATCCATCGGGACATCTCCTTAACGATTAGCGACCCCTTGGTTTCTGTGGCATTTTGTGCCGTCGGCAGCACGAAAGCGGCAGGCCCGCCGGTCCCGGGCTGCAATGCCTCTATCCTATACCCCCTCCAGGAGAGCGGCCGGCATCTGTGTCAGCATCCGGTCGCTGCAGGAAGGCATGACAATGGCCTTGCCGGGGCATTCGGCCACGCACATGCCGCATCCCTGGCAAAGTGCCGGGTCGATATACGCCGCACCGCGATCATGGTCGATGAACGGGACGTAAAACGGGCAGGTGCGCACGCAGGTGCAGCAGACGGCGCATTTTTCGGGCATGACCTCGGCGACCTGACCGCCGATTTGCACCGTATCCTGTTTGAGAATTTCCAGCGCCCGTCCCGCCGCCGCCCGGGCCTCGGCGATGGCATCCCCCGTATCCTTGGGGTAGGCCGCCAGACCAGCCATGAAAACGCCGCCGGCCGTGGTGTCCACCGGTTTGAGCTTTTCCGGCGACGGGGCGAAGAATCCGTCGGCGTCCAGGTCCACATGGAAAATCTCGGCCAGCTCTGCGTTGTGGGTCGGCCGGATGGCCGTCTGCAGGGAAACGAAGTCCGCATCCAGGCTGACCGGGCGGTCTAGAATGGGGTCGAAAACGGTCACCACCAGCCCGCTGCCGTCGGCGGCAGGAGCGATGCGCGGTTTGTTTTCAACTTCATAGCGGATGAAAACCACCCCTTTTTGGCGGGCCTCCAGGTAGATGTTTTCGCGCAGGCCGAAGGTGCGCATCTCGCGGTAGACGACAAAGATCTTCATGTCCGGGTTCTTGGTTTTCAGATCCACCGCCGTGCGCACGGTAAAGCTGCAGCACAGGTTGCTGCAGTGCGGGCAGTCCTTTTCCCGGGACCCCACGCACTGGATGAACACGGCCGACCCGGCATTTTCGACGGCGGCCGGGTCGGAAACCAGTTTGCTTTCCAGTTCCGACCACAGATAAACACGGTCGTTTTGGCCGTACAGGTACTCGTCGACGCTGCGGTCATCGCCGCCACAGGCCAGGATGGTGACGGCATGCCGGATTTCCTGCGTGCGGCCGTTGTTTTCAACGGTGGTGACGAAATTACCGGCATAGCCGCGGTTGTGCTTGACGCCGGTTTCGGTCAGCACGGTTATGTTGTCGTCCTGCTCCACCGAACGGATCAGTTCCTGCAGGTACGCCTGGGCGTCCAGCCCCTGCCAGGTTGCGCGCACGTGGCGCCCATGCCCGCCCAGCACCTTTTCCTTTTCCACCAGCGTCACCGGGCAGCCCGCGGCGGAAAGCGCCCGCGCACTTTCCATGCCGGCAACGCCGCCGCCGACCACCAGGGCATGCTTGACCACCGGAATTTCGCGGACCGCCGGCGGCGAAAGAAGCTCCGCACGCATCACGCCGACGCGCAGGCGCTCGGTGAGCGTCGCGGGCGCAGGTTCGCCGCCCAGCAGCTTCAGGTCCACGGTTTCGTACATGAAGGGATTGCGCCCGCTGAGCCTGAGCGCCGCTTCGACGCTGTCCTTGTGCATCAGCGCCGTGCAGCTGGCAAACACCACACGGCCGGCTGCGCACTGTGCCAGTTTTTCGCACAGGCCGCCGCGGATGTCGCCGTCGAGTCGGCAGACATCCGTCACCGCCGGGAGGTCCGCGGCGGCGGATTCCACCAGCCGACCGATTTCAGGGTGCATCCCGGGGCACAGCTGGTAGGCCAGCAGGATGCCGGGAGAGGTTTGTGCTTCCGCCGGAACTGCCGCATAATTCAGTGCCGGGGCGAAGGGTTGCGGATCCAGGAAAGCGGCCACCTGCGCAACCGCGGCGTTGGCCTGGGTCAGGCTGTGGGCGATGTCGTGGGGTCCGCAGACGCCGCCGCAGACAAAGATACCTGCGGTGCTGGTCGAAACCGGTTGGAAGGGCTCCGTCCCCACGTAGTTGTCCGCATCCACCCGGATGCCGATTTTTCGGGCCAGTTCGATGGCCTGGGCGGAGGGCCTGAGCCCCACCGAGAGCACCACCATGTCGAAGACGGCCTCCTGCATGTGGCCCTGCTCGTCGGCATAGGACATCAGCACGTCACCGGTTTCCGGGACCGGGTTGATGGTGTGCACCTTGCTGCGCACCAGCTGAACGCCCTTTTCGAGGGCTGTATTCAGATAGTTCTCGTAGCCCTTGCCGTGGGTGCGCATGTCAATGAAGAAAATGGTGGTTTCGATGTCCGCGTTGACCGCCTTGGCGTTGACGGCCTCCTTGAGGGCGTGCATGCAGCAGACCGTAGAGCAGTATGAGGCATCCCCGCGGTTGATGTCGCGCGAGCCCACGCACTGCAGCCAGGCGATTTTTGCGGGCGTCTTGCCGTCCGAGGGCCGCTTGAGCATTCCGCCGTTGGGCCCCAGGGGCTTCTGGCTCTGCTCGAACTCGACGCTGGTCACCACGTTGGAGGCGCTGCCGTAGGCATAGTAGTCCAGGTTGGCGGGCTGGAAGGTCTCGATGCCGGCGGCAAAAATGACGGCCCCGGCCTGCAGCTCCTTTTTCTCTTCGCCGGTGGTCAAGGCAATGCGGAAATTCCCGATCTTGCCGGAAATGTCGTCGACACTCGTATCCAGCAGCACGTTGATGTTCGGGTTCTGCTCACAGGCGGCAATCCGCGGATCCAGCTTGCAGCAGGCACACAGCGGATAGATACGGTGCAGATCGGGTATCATCCCGCCCAGCGCAGCGGAACGTTCCACCAGATGGACACCGTAACCGGCATCGGCAAGCGACAGGGCGGTCTGGATTCCGGCAATCCCCGCACCGATGACCATCACAAAGCCTGTAGGTTTCTTTTGCCCCATAGCGTCGGCCTCCTGCTTTTCACTTATTTATATTGATGTAATGTTGATGATTGCGTAAAAAAGTCCGCACTTCCCGCTGGCGAAAAGGCCTTTCCAAAAGCTGTGCACCCTTGCGCCAGATCCCGGAAACGTTGCCGCTTTGCCCCTGAACACCCTGGGATTTTTTAACGCTCAACCGCGCACCGCGCTTGTTGCCAAAAGCCCTGCAAGGCGCCCGCAGCCGGCTCTTTACGGATCTGCCAGTGTTGACCGCCGAAAAAAACCGCTTTGTGCCGTTTTCAAGCCGGTTTTGCCGGTAAACATCCCGTTTTTTGGCCCGAATTTGTCTTCGGCAGGCAAACCAAAAGATTATCGAATGACACAATCAAGGGCGGAGTGTCAAGAAATTTGTTTGTCGTGATTCCGGCACCGGAAAAACTTCGGCCGGGGCTGGTTTTGGGCTGAAATTCAGGCGCCGGCCGCATTGCGATTGCGCGCTTTGAGGCGTCGCAATGGGGGGGGTGGATGCCTGCCCGGAAGGCGCGGGCTTTGCACCGCAGGGCGTTGCAGTTGCTGTTTCGCGCCCCCGTATGCGACCGCCCGGCCGCGGCGCCGGCCGGCTTTTCCGGCGTTTTTCCAAAGGCATTTTCAGCAACCGGCCCTGTCCCGCGGCAACCGTCATTCGCCCTTTTTTTTCAGCAGCCAGTCGATGACTTTCGATGGGTCGGGTTCTCCGGCGGCGGCAGGCCGGACGGGAGCCGCGGCGGCGGCGTGCGCATCACGGGCCTGGGTGGTTTTGCGGGGAGCAAAAGGCGCGGCCTGCAGGATGGCCTTTAGGGATCGGTTTGCCGGCTGCGGCGCTCGGGATGCTTTTGCGGACGGCAGCGCGCTGTTGCCGGAAGGGGTATGCGTCGCGGGCGGCGGCGGGGTCTGCCTGGAAACGGTGCCGGAAGGGTTTGGCGAAAGCGGGCCCGCGGGCGGCGGTGCGGGTTTTTTGGCCGCCGACGAATCCTCGGGCGCCGCTCTTTGGCCGGCGGCAGCCGTGTCCGCGTCGGTGGGGACAGATGCCGGGCTTGGCTCTTCGGCGGCGGCCTTTTCCCGGTGTGCAGGCGCCGGGGCGGGAGGCGGAAAAACGGCGGAGGGGCCTGGCCGGTCCGGTGATGCGCCGGACGGCAATGGCGGGGTGCGGGTTTCAGGCGCCGGCGTGGGCGCTGCAGGCGTATCCACGGAGGGCGGCTCGCCCCATGCCCGGGCGGTCGGCGCCGGCGCGCGCGGGCTTTCGGCTGCTGGCCGGACCGGCATTTTGTTTGCGGCGGCGGCCGGGGCCACCGGGTCTGAGCCGGAAGAGCGCCCGGGGTGCACGGAAAATTTTCCGGCAGTGGTACCGGCGGCGGCCGAAGCCTGTGCGGCAGGACCCGACCGGCGGGAAACCGGGCGGGTGTGGACCGTGTAGGCCGCATACCCGGCCCCCATGAGCGCCAGCACGGCCGCCGTTGCCACGGCGGTTTTAAAAGAGAAGCGGCGCTTGCCGGCGGCCGGCGGCTCTCCGCCGCCGGCCGGCGCGTCCGCCGGGCGGGACCCACGCACGGCGCCGGCGGCCGGTCCATCAGGCCGGCGGGTAGCGTTGTCTTCGACCGGCACCGATGTCTTCCGGCCGGCGCTGCCGGCCGGCGCTGCCGGCCGGTAGAGTGCTTCAAGCAATTCGTCTTCCGACTGTTCATCGGCGCTGTCCGGAAGATGCAGGCCCTGTGCGCTCCAGTTTACGATGTCTTCGCCAATTTGGGGCGCCCGCTCCGCGAACCCGGAAAACAGGGCGAAATCGCAGACAAGATTGACCTGTATGGGATAGCCGCCCGAATACTGGAACACCGCTTTCAGCGCCTCGTCACTGAAGAGATCTTCCCCGGCGCCGGCTGTTTTCAGCCGATGGCGGACATAGGCCGCGGTCTCGTCCGGGTTCAGCGGGTCGAGGTGCAGGTCGGCCGTGATATGTGGCGCGAGGGCCTCGATAAGGGGTGCGATGGAGCGTCGGCCGGAACCGGTCTGTGCCACCAGGCACACGTGCAGGCGGCCGGCGGTGTTCAGGGGCAGTTTTTGCATGGCCGCGATTTCCGCCGTCAGTTGCGGGGAAAGGCACTGGGCTTCGTCGATAACCAGCAGTATTTTTTTGCCCCGGCGGCCCGCCTTTTGCGACAGGTCGTCAAGGCATTGGGCAAACGCCATGCGATTGTCGATGTTGCGCCGTATACGAAAGGCGTGCAGTATCAGGCGGTAGAAGTCCGGCACGCTGAGATGGGGATCCGGAATCAGGCAGGCCATCACGTCTTTGCCCAGCATGCCGAGCAGTCTGTGCAGCACGGCGGTTTTGCCGGTGCCCACTTCGCCGGTCAGAAGGCTGACGCCGCCGCCCTTTTCAACGGCGCGCTGCAGGCCGCGCAGCACAGCACTGTACTTTTCGCCTTTCCAGAAAAATTCGGGTGCGGTCCCCGGCTGAAAAGGCGCCTTCCTGAGATTGTAAAATTGCAGATACATGCGGCTTCCCGGACCCTGGGGGGTCTTTTTGTCCGGCGGAAAGTCTACCGGGGCGCCCTGTTTGCCGGGGGCGCCGCGATTATTGACAAAGTGAAACGCGCGGGTCAGGCGAAACTTACCTTACTTCTTGAGGACTTCCTTAATGGCGTTCAGTACCGGGTTCAGCGAAGCGGGCGACTTTCCGGGGGGTACTGCGCCTGTCGCCAGCTTTCGCGCGACGCAGTCATACTGCTTCCAGCCCTTGAGCGTGTAGTTCAGGTCGACGGCCTGCCATTTGGGGTGGCCGTGCTGTCTCAGCCAGTCCAGGTTGGTGTACACCAGCCGGCCCACGCGCCCCACGTTTTCGCAGTGGTAATGGCGGAAGTCGTACGAGACCAGCACGGCCTTGACGGCCACCGTGGCAACCGCCGCTTTCTGCCATGCATAAGTTCCCGCCGGAATGGTCGTGCGGGGGTAAAAGTCGGTGATTTTGGGTGCGGCGATGGGCAACAGGGCCAGATGGTCCTGCGGCCCCACCTCGTCGGAGAGCAGCTTGACCGGGTATCCTGCAACGTAGAACATGGCGTCGATGCGCCCGGCCTTGAGCTGTGCCAGGGCGTCATCGGTGCCGATGGTCGGCATTTGTGCCGGCTGCACGCCCGACAGTTCGAAGAGCAGCCGCGCGGTCAGATAAGTGCCGCTGCCATTCTTGCCGATGGCCACGCGTTTTCCCGCCAGGTCTGCAAAGCCCTTGAGACCGGCACGGCCCAGGAGATGCACCTCCTCGTTGTACAGCGGGAAAACCATCCGGATTTTCTTGGCGATTTCCTTTAAGACGGGATTGGTCCCGACCCGGGACACGAACGCCAGGACATCGGCCTGGACGATACCCAGCTGGGTGTTGGGCCGTTTGTAGACCGCGTAGATATTTTCAACCGATCCGTTGGAGGGAAACACCCGCAAAACAATGCCGTGGGGTTTGAGAAGCTGTGCCAGGTTCAGTCCGAACTGATAGTAGGTTCCCTTGGTGCTGCCGGTCACGATGCTCATGGAAACGGCCTGGGCGGCAGTGGCGATGAGCATCAGGAAAAACAGGCTGGACACAAACAAGGCGGCTTTTTTATGCATGGCGTTCTCCTGTCGCAAAAGGATTTTTACGGGCTGCGGCACCCCTCTCCGGCGGACTGCCAACGGCAACCCCGGCCGGCCGGGAGGCGGTAACCGGCTGGAATATGACAAAATGGCTCCGGCCTGTCAAGGTTTGCCGGCGGACGCGGTCGCAAGGGCGCAGAAGCGTGCCGGAACTTCGCCGGCCGAAGCGGATTGCCCCGGCCCGGTGCCGGCTTGACTTTTAGGCAAATTTGCCCTAACTGTTTTTAACCGCTATTTCTGGAAGTTAGACTTCGATGGCGCTTGGGCGAAACCGTTTCCCGGAGTACTTGGAGGTCACATGACGAGACGCAGGGGCAGGCCGGTCAGCTTCGATGCCATGGTAAAATTGTTCATGCGCAACTACAACATCCCCACCAAGAAGGATGTCGAAAACATCCTGCGCCGCCTGGAGCGGGTGGAAGTGCTGCTCGAGCAATTTGCCAAACGCCCGAATCACGGCCCGGCGCCGGGCGGCACTGTGCGAAACGCCGCAAGCCGCATGCCCAGCGCGTCGGACAAGGTCTTTGAAATCATCCGACGGTCCAGGCAGGGAATCGGCATCGCCGAAATCCGGGAGAAAACCGGCTATGGCGACAAGAAGATCCGCAACATCATATACCGCCTGGACAAAGCCGGCCGTATCACGCGCATCCGGCGGGGGGTGTATACCGAATCGCATTGAACTTAAAGCCGGCTTGCGGTGCGCGCCCTCCCGCGGGCCGCGGCGCCGTGACCCGGCAGCAACCGGGGACAAACCATGACTTCTGCGACTTGCAACGATCCCGTCAACGCCGGTTTAAAAGCCGGACAGGTGTACAGCGGCTACCGCATCGTGCGCATGCTGCCCATCGCGTCCATCGACGCCTTCTTCTACGAACTGGAACATCAGGCCACCGGCGCGCACCACATTCACGTCAGCCGGCAGGACGCCGAAAACACCTTCAGCGTGGCGTTCAAAACCGTACCGCGCGACTCCAGCGGCGTGGCGCACATCCTGGAGCACACGGTGCTGTGCGGTTCGAAACGCTTCCCGGTGCGCGACCCGTTCTTCTCCATGCTCAAGCGGAGCCTGAGCACCTTCATGAACGCCTTTACGGCCTCGGACTGGACCATGTATCCCTTCTGTACCCAGAACCGCAAGGACTTCTACAACCTGATGGCGGTTTACCTGGACGCGGCCTTTTATCCCAACCTGGATGAGCTCAGCTTCAAGCAGGAAGGACACCGCCTGGAGTTCGAAGAAGATGCCCATGGCAGAGTCCGGCTGGCGTACAAGGGTGTGGTCTACAACGAGATGAAGGGCGCCATGTCGTCACCGGATCAGGTGATGGTGCGTTCGCTGCTCAATGCCCTGTACCCGGATACCACGTACCGTTTCAACTCGGGCGGGGACCCGGAGGCCATCCCGCGCCTGACCCACGACCAGCTGAAAGCCTTTCACCGCCGGCACTACCACCCCAGCAATGCCTTTTTCTACACTTACGGCGACCTGCCGCTGGCCGACCACCTGGCGGTCATCGATGACCGGGTGCTGCGCCACTTTAGGCGCATCGATCCCGGCACCGAGGTGCCCTCGCAGCCGCGCTGGCGTGCGCCGAAAACCGCCGCCTACGCCTATCCCGTGGACGCGCGCGAGGATGCCTCCGGAAAATACCAGGCCTGCGTGGCCTGGTTGACGGCCGATATCGTCGACTCCTTCGAAGTGCTCGTGCTGACCGTTTTGGAGCAGGTGCTGCTGGGCAACCCGGCCTCGCCGCTGCGCCGGGCGCTGATCGATTCGAATCTGGGGTCGGCCCTGTGCGATGGTGCGGGTTTCGATGCCGACAACCGGGATGCCATGTTCGTGGCCGGGCTCAAGGACGTGCGCGCGGACGATGACCTGCGCATCGAGGCCATTATCTTCGAGGTGCTGCAGAAACTGGCCGCCGGGGGTATCGACCCCGGCCTGGTGGAGGCCGCCATCCACCAGATCGAGTTCCACCGCCGCGAGGTGACCAATACACCCTACCCATACGGGCTCAAGCTGATGCTGGCATTTTCGGGTCCCTGGTTTCACGGCGGTGACCCTGTGGCCGTCCTGAACTTCGATGCGGACTTGAAGCGCCTGCGCGGCAGACTGGCCAAAGGCACCTTTCTGGAAGACCGCATCCGGCGGCATTTTCTCGAAAACCTCCACCGCGTGCGCCTGGTGCTGGCGCCGGACCCGGAACTGGAGAAGCAGCGCAACGCCAAAGTGCGTGCCGAGCTGGAAAAAATCCGCCACAGGCTCTCCGCCGACGAAGCCGCCCGCATCCGCCAAGACGCGCAGCGGCTGGCGGCGCTGCTGGCGGCGAAAGAGGACATCTCGGTGCTGCCCACCCTGGAGATCGACGACATTCCGCCCGATGTCCCTGCGGTTGCGCCGGCAGAGCCTTACGGCCCGGCGCCGGCGGATCTCTACGCACAGTCGACTTCCGGCATCTTCTACCTGTCCGTCGCCGCCGGCTGCGGCGGACTGGATTCCCGGCTGGTGCCGCTGGTGCCGTTTTTCTGCCATGCCGTGACCCAGGTGGGCACCCGCTTGCACGACTACACCGAAATGGCGCGCCGCATCGATGCCTATACCGGCGGAATCGTTTCGGCCTCCCAGGCCCGGACCCGGCCGGACGCCGCGGGCAGCTGCGTGCCTTTCGTGACCGTAAACGGCAAGTGCCTGGTGCGCAACCAGGAGCCCCTCTTCGATATCGTCGGCGAAATCATGGGTGCGTTCAGCTTTGCGGATACCGAGCGCTTGCAGAGCCTGCTGCTGGAGTATCGCGCGGCGCTGGAGGCCATGGTGATCCACAACGGGCACCGGCTGGCCATTTCACTGGCGGCGCGCAACTTTTCGGCCACGGCGGCGCTTTCCGAAACCTGGCAGGGTATCCACCAGCTGCAGTATATCAAACAGATCAGCGATGACCTGTCCGGGGCGGCCCTGGCGGCGCTGGGCGAAAAGCTTGACGCCATGGCGCGGACCATTTTCGCGCGCGGCAACCTCAAAATCGCCCTGATCGGCGAAGAGCAGTCCCTGCGGCAGGGCGCCGACCTGGCCGCCGCCCTCGACAAATCCCTTGCGGGCGACGCCACCGGCGGCGGGTTTGCGGCCCCGGGCGTAACGGCGCAAGCCGGAAGACCCCGGGAAGGCTGGTCCACTTCGTCGGCGGTGGCCTTCGTCGCCGAAGCTTTTCCCGCAGTGCGCCTGGACCACGCCGATGCCGCCGCGCTGGCGGTCATCAGCAAGCTGCTGCGGTCGCTGTACCTGCACCGCGAGATCCGCGAAAAGGGCGGCGCCTACGGCGGCTTCGCCATCTACAGCCCCGAAGCCGGCATCTTTTCGCTGGCCTCCTACCGCGACCCGCACATCGTCGCCACGCTGAGCGTGTTTCGCAAGGCCGCGGATTTTTTGGCCTCCGACCGCTTTACCGATGAAGACATCAAGGAGGCCGTGCTGCAGGTCTGCTCCGAGATCGACAAGCCCGATCCGCCGGGGCCGGCGGCCCGCAAGGCTTTTTATCGCCGCATCGTGGGAATCTCGGATGAGATGCGGCGGCGCTTCAAAAAGAACCTGCTGGCCATCACGCGCGGCCGGGTGCAAAAGGCCGCGCAGCGCTATTTCGCCCGCGATCACAGCTTGCACGGCGTGGCCGTCATCGCCGGCCCCGCCCAGCTGGAGACCGCCAACCGCAAGCTGGGCGGTCAGGCGCTGGCGGTCAAACGCATCTGATCGCTGTTGTGCATACTGAAAAGCGCGGCTTTTCCGCTGAATTCCAAGAGCGCACATGAAAAC
>JALSRD010000031.1 GCA_026984935.1 Desulfobacterales bacterium | reverse complement strand
GCGGGCGATGGCGCAGGCGTGCTGGGGTCCGGCACCGCCGAAGGTTGCCAGCACGTGCTCCTTGATGTCGAACCCGCGCATCACCGAGATTTCACGGATGGGCCGCACCATGACTTCGTTGGCCACACGGATAAAGCCCAGGGCCGCCTCTTCCAGGGTAAGCGGCGGCCGGCCCTTGCCGCGGTAAAAGGCATTGATGCGGTCGGTGAGATCCTGCATGGCCCTGCGGGCGGCCTCGACATCCAGCGGCTGGTCTTCGCCGGGGCCGAAGATCTTGGGGAAGTAGGCCGGTTGGATACGCCCCAGCAGCAGGTTGGCATCGGTGACGGCCAAAAAACCGTTTTTGCGGTAGCACACCGGACCCGGATGCGCGCCGGCGCTCTCGGGGCCCACCATGAACATGCCGTTTTCGAAGAACAGCCGGCTGCCGCCGCCGGCGGCCACGGTCTTGATGTGCAGCTGGGGGGCCTGAATGCGCACACCGGCGGTCTCGGTTTCAAACACCAGTTCGTAGGCCCCGCCGAACCGCGAAACATCGGTGGAAGTGCCGCCCATGTCGAAGCCGATGACCGCCCGGCCGCCGGCCTGCGCATAGGTGGTCCCGGCATAGCCCACCACACCGCCGGCCGGCCCTGACAGGATGGCCCGGCTGCCGGTGAACCCGTCGGCCGGAGCCAGACCGCCGTCGGACTGCATGAAGAGCAACCCGGTGCCTGCCAGCCTGTCGCTGAACCCCTCCCGAAAGCTCTGCAGGTAGTTCTGGATATGGGGATTCAGGTAAGCGTCCACCATGGTGGTATCGCCGCGCGCCACCAGTTTGACACGCGGCATCACCTGCGACGACAGTGAAATCTGGGAAAAGCCCATTTCAGCCGCCAAACGGCCGATGGCCAGTTCGTGCTGCGGCCAGGCATAGGCGTGCATCAGCACCACGGCCAGGCTGCGGATACCGCGGTCCAGCACCTCCTGGAGCTGCGGCCGCAGGGCATCGATATCCAGGGCCTTGATCACCGCCAGACGGTCGCCGGTGATGCCCTCGACCACAGTCTGTGTCGATGCATCTTCCGCAGGCCGCAGGATGCGCAGCCGCTCGTCCACCTCGATGACGGTCTCGTAGAGCAAATCGGGCTTGCGGATCTCCAGGTCGAAGATCTGGGGCCGGTCCTGGTTGCCGATCTGCAGGATATCGCCGAACCCGCGCGTGACCAGCAATGCGCAGCGGGCCCCTTTCCGTTCCAGCAGGGCGTTGGTGGCCACCGTGGTGCCCATGCGGATCCACTCGATGCGCGCCGCGTCGATGCCGTCTTGGGGCACCGGTCGGCCGGTCACCTCCTCGAGAATGCGGCGGATGCCCTCGCGCGGCGCATCCGGATAATTGGCGGGATCCTCGGACAGCAGTTTGACCACCCGGAAGCCGGGCTTGCCCGGCACTTCGGCATAAACATCGGTGAAAGTGCCGCCGCGGTCGACGGAAAAACGGAATTTTTCAAGGTCAGCCATTAAGCTTCCTTTCGCACGGACGTCTCAGACAGCGGACGCCGCCTGAAAATCAACGGTCCCCGGTTTGATGCATTTGCGACAGCACCTGGACCAGGCGCGCCACCAGGTGTTCGTGGTAGATACGTCCCTTTTCGGCACTCGCTCGCGTGGGCCGGCCGCCGATGGCGTCACCGGTTTTTTGGCGTACGGCCGCCAGATCCCCGCGGGTCGCCGGCACATAGCACAACGTGTCCCGCGGATCGTGCGGATCCAGATGGTACAGTGTTTTTTCCCGTCGGGGGTTGTCCGTGGCATGCCGCAAATGCACTAACTCCGGATGACGGTACAGCATATGCGAAATCTCAATGTCCTCGGCATGCCCGATGGGGCCGAATTCGAGTCTGCCCACAATTTCCTTGGACATGTAGGCCGGATCGAAAATGGCCACCTTTACCCCCAGCCGGCGCTGGGCGCGTTCGGCGGCGATCTGCATCCAGGAGATATTGACGATGCGATGGCCGTTGACGAGCACGAAGTTTTTGAATCCATGCTCAGCCAGCGAGGCCAGCATATCAAAGGCAAATTCGATGAGCACCTCGGCCCGGATGGTCACCGTGCCCGGATTGACCATGTGGTGCGGGCTCCAGCCGAACCACAGCGGCGGACAGACCGCTACACCCGTCCCGGCACTGGCGTCTTCGGCCAGGGCGATGGCCACATAGGTGTCGGTGCCCAAGGCGGCGAAAACCCCGTGCTGTTCGGTGCTGCCCACCGGCACCAGGATGCGGTCGTCGTTTTGCAGATAGCTGGCCACATCCTGCCAGGACTTCTGCTGCAGCCAGAAAGCAGTCATAAGATTCCCCTCATTTCACGGTCATCAGGTGCGGCAGATACAGGGCGATCTGCGGAAACAGGGTTAATATCGCCGTGGTCAGCAGCATCAGAAAGAAAAACGGCAGCGCGTAGACCGCGATGCGCGTGATGGGTTCATTGGTCAGCCCCTGGATGACGAACAGATTGAATCCCACCGGCGGGGTGATCTGGCTGACTTCCACCATCAGGATCAGGTAGATGCCGAACCAGATGGGGTCAAACCCGGCCGCCGTCACCATGGGCAGGGCGATGGGCAGGGTCATGACCACGATGGAAAAACCGTCCAGCAGGCAGCCCAGCACGATGTAGATTCCGCCCAGCAGCAGCATCAGGGCATAGGGCGAAAGGTGCATACGGGTGACGGACTGCGTCAGGGCCGCCGGAATGCCCAGAAACCCCATGACGCGCGACAGGAATCCGGCCCCGATCACGATGATCATGATCATGGCGTTGGTCTTGACCGCACCGATGAGGCATTCGAAAAGAACTTTCAAGTTCATACGGCGGTTGAAAAAGGCGAAAACGGTGGCGCCCATCACCCCCAGGGCGGCCGCCTCGGTGGGCGTGGCCACTCCGGCGTAGATGCTGCCCAGCACCATGACGATCAGGATCACGGTGGGCGCCAGGTCCTTGATGGAGGCCATACGCGCCTTCCAGCTGTAATGGTCCTGGGTGCGCGGCGCGATCTCGGGATTGCGGATGCCGCGGTAGATGATATAGGCCGCGTAAATGCCGGACAGCAGCAGGCCCGGCAGAATGCCGGCGATGAACATCTTGCCGATGGAGACCTCGGCCAAAATGGCATACACGATCATGATCAGCGACGGCGGGATCAGAAATCCCAGCGTGCCGGCGCCGGCCAGGGAGCCCATGGCAATGCGCCGGTCGTAGCCCAGCTTGTCCAGCTCGGCCAGGGTGATGCGGCCCACCGTGGCCGTGGTGGCGGCGCTGGAGCCGGAGACCGCGGCAAACAGTGTACAAGAGACGATGTTCATCAGCAAAAGGCCGCCGGGCAGCCGGTTCAGCCAGGGCACCAGCGCCTGGAAGAGTTTTTCGGAGATGCCCGAGCGATACAGGATCTCCCCCATCAGGATGAACATGGGCAGCGCGACGTACTCCCATTTCTCGATGTTGGCCCAGACCGACGACGCCATGTTGCTGCCGGCCGGCAGGCTGGAAAACAGCGCCATGCCCACGAAGCCGACGATAAAAAGGGAAAATCCCACCCATATCCCGGAAGCCAGGCACAGAAACAGCACGCCGAACACCACCAGGGACATCATCGCCAGGCTCGCATCCATCAGACCACTTCCTCCCCGGATTCAATAGCGTAAAAGGTTTTCAGCGTGGTGCCGGCCAGCTGCAGCACAAAACAGGCCGCGCCGATGAGCATCATGGTCTGGGGAATCCACAGCGGCGTGTGCGTCAATGTCCCTGAAGTGGAGTGATAGCGCACCGTGGCACGCACCATCAGGAACAGGTACCACCACAGGTAGACCATGAAAACGGTGCTCACGGCGGTGGCAAAGAAGGTGATGCGGCGCGCCAGCCGGGACGGCAGCAGCCCGAGCACCAGCGTCAGACGGATGTGGCCCTTTTCCTTCAGGCAGTAGCCGGCTCCCAAAAATATAATGACAGCCAGTCCGTAGGCACAATACTCATCTGAAATCAGGGTGGTTTTTTGAAATGTATTCCACAGGAAGATTTCCACCAGAATCAGGATGCTCATCAATCCCAGAATCACTGCCGATGCGCGGGCGGCCCACAGGCTGACGGCGTCGCTAAAGGCGATCAGCGCTTTCATGGCGATTTCCTCAAAACGGCAAGGCTTTCAAAAAAAGCGAACAAACCGATCCCGGGCGGCAGGTGTTGCGGGTGCACGCATCGTGGATCGAAAGCCGTACACCCGCAGCCGGTAACCGGTGGCCTCTTTACTGCTGACGCCCGACAATATGGTAGTACTCTTTCAGGATCCGCTGGGCGTCGGCGCCGGCCTTTTGGGCCCACTGGGCGCGCAGCTTAACCCCCACCTGGTTGAGCTCACTGCGGAAGGCGGTGCTGACCGGATTGATGATCATGCCGTGGGCCTTCAAGGTGGCGCGGCTCTTGCGGTCCATGTCCCCGGCCAGGTTCCACATCTCGTCTTCCATCTGGGACGCGATTTCCAGCACCTTGGCCTGCACGGATTTGGGCAGCTTGTTCCAGGCATCCAGGTTGACGTTGACCATGTTGACCGGGCCCACGATGTTGATGGGGGTAAAGTACTTGAGCACTTCCCAGGCCTTGGCGTCCACGCCGGACACCGAGCTGGTGTACATGGAGTCCAGCAGGCCGGCCTTCATGGCCGGGTAGACTTCCGAAAAAGGCATCTTGCGCGCCGCGATGCCGGTGGCCTTGCCGAAGGCCAGGCCGGTGCCGTCGTACACGCGCATCTTCAGCCCCTTTAAATCGGCCAGCGAGCGGATGGGACGCTGGGTGTAAATGCCGGAAAACGGCCAAACGGAAGTATACAGCGTAAACTGGTTGAAGCGCTTGAGCACCTTGGCATAGGTGGGCTTGGCCAGTTGGTAGAGCAGCCGCTGTTCGAAGGCATTTGTCGAAATGAACGGCTGGGCGGTCAGGGCCAGCACCGGTGCATCCCCTTCCACCATGCCGGTGGGCACTTCGGCGATGGACAGCTGGCCGCCGGCAACGGCCCGCAGCAGCTCCGGGCCTTTGAAGCCCAGCGACGCGCCCGGGTGCAAAACGATGTCCAGCTCGCCGTTGGTGGCGGCTTTGACACGCTCGGCAAAACGCTTGGCACCCTGGGAATGAAAGTTGCCGGCCGGATAATTTAAATGCATGTCCCACTTGGTTTTGGCCATGGCATCGCTGAAAACAGCCAGTGTAAAAACTGCCACGAGCAAAAATACCAGATGCTTTTTCATGATTTCCTCCTTTTGATGATGTTTTTCCTTACAAGAATGCCTTCCCGCATAAAGCCCGCCGGCAGCAGGCGGTGGCTCAGCTTCAGAAATTCGCCAGGTAACGGATGATGCGTTTTTTGAAAATCTCGATATGCGCAATAACGATCTGCCTCAGGTGGGTTTCGTCATGCTGTGCAATGGCGTCGATCATCTGGCCATGCTGTTTGAGTACGGAAGCATAGTGGTCCTTCAGCTGCCGGCTGGGATGGATCTCGTTGCCGTACGACAGGTAGGCCAAGCGGTTGGTCTCGCAGCGGACCTTGCGCAGCGCCTGAACCAGGTAAACATTTTGCGAGCAGCGCGCATACAGGTCGTGAAAGCGGCTGTTGGCCTCCACCAGACTGAAAATATCCTCCTGCTGCACCGCTTTGCGCATCTGCCCGTTGGCGGTCCGCATGGCGTTAAGGGTATCGCCGGCCGCCTGCCGGGCGGCCAAGCTGGCCACGCCCAGTTCAAAGATGCGCAGGGCCGCAAAAGCGGCCTTCGTGTTTTGCAGTGTCAGGGGTCGGACAATGAACCCCTTGCCGGGACGGGATTCCACCAGCATATCGGCGGCCAGCCGCTGCAGTGCTTCGCGAATCGGCGTGCGCCCGATGCCCAGCCCCTCGGTCAGGCGCCCCTCCTCCAGGTACTGGCCGGGTCCGTAGGTCAGCGTGACGATGTTGCGGTAAATGGCGTCATAGGCGCAGTCAGCCAGCGAACGGCGGTTGTCTGTAGGATTTATAGCGGCAATGGAGGGCGTCATGGCATCGATTCCCGACAAAAGGCTGCAAAACTATGCATGTCAGTATATATACACTGTGTATATGTCAAGTATATTTTTCACTCACAGCAAGCTGGGCTGGTTTTCGGCGGCAGGCAAGCATGGTCATTTCCGCCTTTTGCAAAAGCAATGTCGCTTCGCTTCGGGATACGCCTCGAAATCCGCCGTCACGGGGTCACTCCGATGCAGGCGCTTTCAAGGCATGCCCGCGGACGCATCGGATTTCAAGTTGACAGAGGCAACCCAAGGGGCTAAGCACTATATCGTCCAATGCTTTGATGCAGGTATGCCGGAAAGGAATGGTGGAGACGATGCGCCGGGCAATACTTCGATTTTCCCTGATATGTTTTCTGATCCTGCTGTTTCGCATGGCAACCCCCGCCGCTGCCGGACCGCCTGCGACGACAACCGCCGCATCCATGTCCGTCTGGGATACCACCATGGGGGCAGGCTTCAAAAAAGGCGCGATCGAGGCTGGCTTTTCACTGGGTGCCGGCGCCGGTGCCAAGATTTTCGGCAGCAACCTCAGGCACGACCTGGTGCTGGGGTACGCCCGGTTCGGCAGGATCATCAGCGGCGTCCTGGGGCAGGGCCACTGGTATGCCGGCAACTTCGCCCTGCGCGCGGAACTCATCGGCGGCGCCCAGTTCAATCCGGACACACGCTACGTTACCGGCGCGACCCTCGGACCGCGCTACTACTTCGCCACCGGCAGCCGCTGGGTGCCCTTCATCGATGCCGGCGCAGGGGCCGGGGCGACCGACATCGGCAACCCGGATTTGAGCACCACCTTCGAGTTCTTGCTGCAGTTCGGCGGCGGCACCCTCTACATGCTGCGTGACGACCTGGCGCTGAATTTCGCGGCGCAGGAATTCCACATCTCCAATGCCGACATCGATCAGCCCAACAACGGGTCGAACACCATCATGTTCCTCGGCGGGCTGACCTGGTTCTTCTAGCCACCGGCGCATCCCGCCATTGCCGCCGGTATCCCCGCAACGCTCCGCAGGTGCGTTGTCGGCACGGCGCAATATGCGTTTTGCCGGCTGGCATCGATTTGGATGCAGCACATGCGGGCGTTACCCCCCGTCGCCGGCGCAGCGCCCGCGCGATGCTTCAGCGTCCGGGCTTTCCGCCCCGGGCACCGGTCAGTCGGCGTCTTCGTAGTAATCCAGCCCCGAGTGGTCGATGACCTCTTCTCCCCGGATGATCCGCAGCGTATTGCGCAGCTTCTTGTCCTGGGCGAACAGATCGTTGACCGGTGTCAGGTCGGGCCGGCACATGGGGGACTTGAAGTAAAAGGACAGCCATTCCTGGATGCCGGACATGCCCGCCCGCCGGGCCAGATCGAGAAACAGAATGACGTCCAGCGCCACCGGCGCCGCCAGGATGGAATCGCGGCACAGAAAATCGATCTTGAGCTGCATGGGCTGATCCAGCCAGCCGCGGATGTCGATGTTGTCCCAGCCTTCCTTGGCATCACCACGCGGCGGGTAGTACTCGATGCGGATCTTATGGTAGAAGTCGCCGTAGAGCTCCGGGTACAGGTCGCCCTGCAGGATACTGTCCAACACCGAGCCCTTGGTGACCTCCTTGGAGCGGAAGGATTGCGGATCGTCGAGGACTTCGCCGTCCCGGTTGCCCAGGATGTTGCTGGAAAACCAGCCCGACAGCCCCAGCATGCGCGCTTTCAATCCCGGTGCGATGATGGTTTTTATCAGGGTCTGGCCGGTCTTGAAATCCTTGCCGGCGATGGGCACACGGTTTTGCGCTGCCAGCGCCACCAGAGCCGGCACATCGGCGGACAGGTTGGGCGATCCGTTGGCATAGGGGATCCCCATGGAAATGGCGGCGTAAGCGTAAATCATGGACGGCGGGATGACGGCCGCATTTTCTTTTAAGGCGTCTTCGAGGCTTTCGATGGTCTGAAAAGCGGGGTGTGTGTTGACATCCTGATAAGCTTCGGTGGACCCGCACCAGCACATCACCAGGCGATCCAGACCCTTGCGGCGCTTAAAGTCTTCAATGTCGCGCATCACCTGCTCGGCCAATTCCATTTTGCTGGCGGCCTGTTTGACGTTGGGCCCGGAAAGTTTTTTTACAAAACTGTGGTCAAAAACCGCCGGCCAAGGTTTGATGGCCTCTAAATCTTCCTTCACGGCCTGCAGGGTCGTTTTATCGATAACTCCGCAGGTCAAAGCCGACTGGTAACAGTTGTCCGGAAAAATATCCCAGCCTCCGAAAACCAGGTCTTTAAGGTCCGCCAGCGGTACGAACTCGCGGATCAGGGGATAACTGGGGTTGTCCCTTTTGCCCAGACGGATGCGTGCCATCTGTGTCACGGAACCCAAAGGGTGGGCCAGCCCGGCGCTCACCAGGTGCACACCGGCGATCAGGGTGGAACTCACGGCCCCCATGCCCGGCAGCAGGACCCCCAGTCTGCCCTCCGGCGGTGTAATCTCTTTTTCCAGTCCACGGTATTCATAGGTCGATGCGCCCATTTTCCTGCCTCCATTTTCAGATCGAATTCGCGTGGCGGACAAAACCCCACTGCGGGCCGCCTCCCGCACCGGTGTGCACTTAACCACCATTGAACGGATTTTGCAAGTTCTGCTTCAGCCCGGCAGGCGTCTCGCCGGTTATCGACGCCCGATGCGGGCAGGCCATTCAGGCCACGGAAGAACTGGCACGCTTTCCGCCTTCCACGCTGTATGCAAACATGGGAATGTAAATCAGCGTCAGGATAGTACCGACGATCAGGCCGCCGATGGCCACGTCGGCCAGCGGCGACAGCCGCTCCAGCCCCACCGCCCATTCAAAGGCAATGGGGATCATGCCGGCGATGGTCCCGAAAGCCGTCATGAACACCGGCCGGAAACGCACGCGCACGCTCTCCTGCGCGGCCTCAAACGGCGATTCGCCGGTCTTGCGGTACTCCTGGTAGAAATCGATCAGCAACACCGAGTTTTTGATGATGATGCCGAACAGCAGCATGATGCCCACCAGGCTGGGCATGCAGCTGGGCTTGTCGAAGAGCAGCATGCCCCAGGAAGCGCCGATCATGGCCAGCGGCAGCACCAGGATCATGACGATGGCCAGGCGCACCGACTGGTAGATGGCGATCAGGGCCATGAGCAGCAGCACCACGCCGATGGCGATGGACTTGATCATGCGTTTGAAGCTGTCCTTCATCTGGAAGATGTCCCCCTGCTGGCTGATTTCGACCCCCGCGATGCCGGCGCGCTTCAAGTGGCGGACGGTGTCTTCGGTCAAGGTGGAAATCGCCCGCCGCGCCCGGTAGCCGGAGACATCCACCGAGTAGAGCATCTGGTCCCTTTCGACCTTGTTGGCCGTCAGGTCGTAGCGGATTTTGGCCAGCGCCGCCAGCGGCACCGGGCCCTTGGGCGTCTGGATGGGAATCAGCCGCAGCCCCTCCAGGTTGCCGTCAAAGGAACGGTTGAAGTACAAGCGCACGAACTGCGTCTGCATGGACACCAGGTTGCCGGAAAGCGCCACCGGAACGCCGGCCAGGGGCAACTGGGCGGCGATCTTGACCGGGGTCATGCCGTAGGCCAGGGCGCGGTTGGTGTCGATCACCAGGCGCGCTTCGGTAAAATCGTTGTCCCAGCTGGTGTTCACCGAGGTCAACCCCCTGACGGCCGCCATGGCCTTTTCGGCCTTGCGGGCCGCGGCCGGCAGGATATGGTAGTCTTCGGCGGAAAGCCGCGTATCGATGGAAGCCTTGATGCTGGACATGGGCGTGGCGCCGAAATCGTATACATCCGCGGCCTTGACGTTCTTCAGTTTCTGCAGTTTTGCCCGGATCTCGTCTTCGATCTGCCAAATGGTTTTGCGGCGCTCGAAGCGGTTGACGCAGTTGATGGTCATCATGGCCTCGGTGGGCAGCGAACCGGACCCCAGTGAGAGCACGCCGGGCTCCGAGCCGAACGTCACCGAACTCATCACCACCTCGGGCCGCTGGTGCAGCCAGACCAGAAACGGACCGATGCGCTTTTCCGCGGCGTCCACGGTTTCATTGGCGGAAAAGCGGACGTGCGCCTTGATGATCCCGGTGTCCATGGGCGGCATCAGGTCGCGGCCGATAACCGGCATGATCGTGCGCACGGAAAAGGCCAGCAGCGCCACCACACCCAAAGTCATGAGCACGCGCCGCAGCACGGACCAGCGGCCGGCCGAAAAGCGCAGGATGGCCAGGTAGGGACCCACCAGCCGGCCGAAAGTCTTTTCGTAGAGTTTTTCGAGCAGCTGTTCGACCCGGGTCTTGCGGGTGCCCTTGCGGTACAGAAAGAAAGAAATGCTGGGGATAAAGGTAATGGACAGGAAATAGGACACCAGCAAGGCGATGATCAAAGTCGAGATCAGCGGCCGGAAAATCTGCTGCGGGAAATCGCCGGCAAACAGCAGTGGGAACATGATGGCGATGGTGGCCACGGTGCCGGCAAACACCGGGCCGATGACTTCCTTGGTGCCCTGGATGATGGCCACGGACAATTCCTCTTTCAGCTCGGTTAGGTGGCGCTCAATGTTCTCCAGAACCACCACGGCGTCATCGACCAGCATCCCCAGCGCCAGGATGATGGCGGTGTAGATGACGATATTGAGCTCGCCGCCCAGCATCCAGATAATGGCGATGGTGGCGAAAAAAACCATCGGGATCGAAGCCAACGCGGCCGCCACCGCCCGGAAATTGCCCAGAAACAGCAGGATCACCAGCAGCGTGAAAATGATGGCATCGCGCAGGGCCTCGAGCATGTTGGTGTTGGCGGTCTCGATGAGCGTGCGCTGGGTGTCCGCCAGTTTAAAAGCGATGTTGGGGTAGCGGTTTTTAAGCTTTGCGATCTCGGCCCGCCCGGCCTTGCTGGTGGCCAGCACCGATCCGCCCGGCGCCCGCTGGATGGCAACGGCGATGGCCGGCCGGCCGTTTCCCAGGTAACCGGAAAAGCGCTTCTGGTGCTCCCAGCGCACCATGGCGACATCCCCTAACCGCACGTTGGTGGCCAGCGGCAGCCGGCGCAGGGCTTCGACACGGTCGCGCTCACCGTAAAAGGTGATATTGTAAAAGGAATCTTTCCCCTTGGAAAAACCGATGGGCACGTCACGATCCATGGCCCGGATGGTGCCGGCGATTTTATCCAGCGGGATCCCCAGCGCTTTGGCGGCAAAGGGATCGACGTTGATGGAAATGGCGCTGCGAAAACCGCCGAACACCTCGACATTGCCGATGGCCGGGTTTCTGAGCAGGGCCGGTTTGATGTCGCTTTCGACGATCTTGCGCACGTCGTCGGCCGTCAGCGCTTCGTTTTTCGGAGACAGTGCGAACACATCCACCGGCAGCACGAAGGAGCCGGCCGTGTAGATGGACGGGTTGACGCCGGGCGGCAGCTTGCCGCGCACCTTGTTGATGGCGTTGTTGACGTCCACGGCAGCCGGATCCAGGCCCTTTTTATACTCGAACTCGGCGGTGACGATGGACATGCCGGCGATGTTGGTGGAGCTGACGCGGCGGATGAGGGACAGCGTCGAGACTTCCTGCTCGATGGGCTTGGACACCGTGGCCGCCACCACGTTGGGCGTCGCGCCGGGCACCTGGCTCATGACGATCACCGTGGGCCGGTCGCTGTCCGGAAAGAGGTTTTTGGGCATGCTGACCAGCCCGTATACGCCGAGCACGAAAAGCCCGGCAATCAGGCTGTAGAGCAGATAGGGACGTTTATGAAAAAAGTCGAACATGCGAGACTCCTGATTTTCGCTGAGAAATGCACCCGCGGCTACACGCCGGTATGCGCCATGGTCCGTGCCAACACCGGGGCCCCGGTGGCCAAACGCAGCAGGATGTCGGGCTTAGCCACGGCAATGCGCTGTCCGGCGAGCTTTTCCGCCACGACGACGCCTTCGCTGCCGCGGGCTTTGATGTGCACCGGCACTTTGCGGGCCTTGCCGTCGGAGAGCACGAAAACAGCGGTTCTGCCGTTAACCGACAGCAGGGCGTCAATGGGAAGGAGTACGTCATCGCCGGCGTACACCACCACGCGCACGTTGACGTACTGACCTTCCACCAGGGCGCTGCCATCGGGAATCTGTGCGACATACTGCACCAGGCCGGCGGTGCTGGCCTGGTTTTTGGCCGCCAGGTACACCGGCTCTCCCGCCAGCAGGATCTGTTTGGCATGCAGCGTATCCGGCAGCGAAAGGTTCAGGTACAGTCCGGTGCTGGCCGCGATGCGAAACAGCGGCTTGCCGGGCGTGGCCAGGTCACCGGGCATCACCAAACGTTTGCTGAGGATGCCGTCGATGGGTGCGGTAATGCGCGTGTAGCTGAGCAGTGCATCGATCTCTCTCACATTCTGCGCCAGGGTCTGCTTTTCTTTCACCAGCGTGGATATGCCGTTGCGGGCGGCGGCCAGCTGCGCCTGGATCTTTGCAATTTCAGCCTCTTCATTACGTGACTGCTCCAGCGAGGCGCCCTTTATCTTCAGCAGCTCGATGGTACGATGATGAGTTTCGTGGGCGGCCGCCAGCGCGGTCTTAAGCGCCTTGATGTTTTCACGGTTGGCGGCAATCCGGAAATCAAGCCCCTGGCTTTTCAACAGCAGGCCTTGCTTTTTAGCGGTCAGATCGGCGGCATCGATGGTGGCCAGTTTTTCGCCTTTGTGAACCACGTCTCCCTCCTGTTTGAAAACCTTGAGCACGCGGCCGCTGACTTTGGTGGAGAGGGTCGTGGATAAATCGGAGGCCACCACCCCCATGGCCGGCAGGGTCAGCCGGACGGTCGATTGCTTCAGCTCCGTCTGTTCCACCACCACCGGCAGCACGGCCGCCGGTTTGGCTTTGGCGAGCTGCGCCTTTCTCTTTTTCAGCAAAACAGCGGCACCAACCGCAATAGCGACGATCAGCACGACGGTGATCAGTTTTTTCATTTTACCACTCCTCTGAGATCGGTTCCGTACAGTACGGCCTGCTGGGCCAGCACCTGCCAACGCTCCTGGCGGGCTTTTAATACGGCGCTGTGGGAGGCCAGCAGGCGTTCTTCCCAACGCAGATATTCCTCGGTGGTCGTTCGGCCGGAATCGTAGGCCACCCGGGCGATGGCCAGCAGCTGGCGGTTGTTCTCAACCGATTTTCGGGCCAGCGCCAGCGAACGGTCGATCACCGGCAGCTTTTTTCTCAGGTTGCGCTCCAGAGCGTGCAGCTGGATGCGGGTGTCTTGAAGCTTTTTTTGGGTTTTTTTCAGCTGCACACGGGCGATTTCCTCGTCTGTCGCCAGCGATTTGTCGAAAAGCGGGAACTTCAGTGTCACACCCGCAAAATTATAGCTGCGGAAGATGTGGCTGTCGGTGTTAAAGGCTTTGCCGTCATTGCCGGAAACGGTGCCGAAAAGCGACAGCGTGGGATAACGCGCCGCCCGGCGGCGCTGCACCTCTTTTGCGGCGGCGGCGACTTCTTTTTTGACCTGCTCCACAGCCAGCAGCGGGCCCGGTGTCAGATCGTCGGCAAGGCGCATGGCCACCGGTGCGGTAAGGCTGACATCGGTGAGTTTGCGGATGTCCCGCCGGATGTCCAGCATGGCGGCATCCAGGTCGTTGCGCTGCTGCTCGAGGTCGTTGATGGAATTTAACACCTTCAGCAGCTCTGCTTCGGCACTGCGGCCGGTTTTGACTTTCAGTGCGACGTCATCCCGCGTCTTTTCAAGGGATTTCAGGCGTGCTGCAACGGCCTGATCCAATCCGGCCAAATAGGCGAATGTACTGTTTAAGGAAACTACCGCCGCCTCGCGGCTGACCCGGTTGATGCGGTGAGCGATATCCGCCCGGTCGGTCAGCAGGCGCACTTTCTGGCGCAAAACATAGAGCTGGCGAATGTACAGCGGCATTTCCAGGGTTGCGCCATAGCGCAGGATCTCGCGTGAGAACGGTATGGATTCGCCGCTTTGGATGTTTACCTCGGTGGGCGGCATGGGCCGCAGGTTGGTAGGCGAGTTAAAAACCTCGGCCTGTCCGAACAGCCCGATTTTAGGATACAGCGCCGCAGTAGCCGATTTTTCCTGCAGCACGCTTTCCGTTACGGCCAGTGCGCTGATCTCGACGCCGGGCTGTTCGGCCGCCGTATCCAGCAGCGCGCCGATATCTATTGCCCGGGCCCGGGCAGTGGTCACCAGCAGGCCGGCAACGATAACCCATAGGACACGTTTCATGGCTGCTCCTTCTGCAGAAATTTTTCCGAAAAGTTTTGTTTTCCCATTGGCATGGAATGTTTGGCCGCCTTAATATTCTTATATCCCTATATAGCTTTATCAGTCCCGTCAAGGATTTTGTGCGGCCTCCCCACTGCGACCCGCATTCTTGGAAATTCCGGCATCCTGGGTATCGAGATTTGCGCGCATTTGCTCCAGCACCTGGCGCGTTAAAGCAATTTTTTCAGGATCAATACCCCGATAAGCCTTGTTGACAATTGCCTGGGCATGGGTCGACAATTTTTTCCAAGCCACAGCCGCAATGTCGGTAGGCACCACCTGCCAAACCCTGCGGTCATCGGGATCGGCCGTGCGCACAACCCATCCGTCGCGCTGCATACGGTCGATGAGCCGCACTGCCGAGGGCGGTGCGATGGACAGACACTCGGCCAGTTCCGCCTGGCGCATGGGCCCCGTGGCCACCAGATGGGCCAGAGCGATGAACTGCGCCGGGCTGATGCCGGATCCTTTCAGCCGCTGTGCCAGCGCCCGTGTGAATAACTTGAAGGTCAGGGCACACTGAAATCCCAGACTGTCCTGCGGGTTAAATCGCATACTTCCCCCTACGGGCTAAAATGATAGCTTGCTAACTATTAGCATAGTGATGATTTTGTCAAGCCAAAACAAGGGCAAAATTCACGGAAAGGGTCTCAAAGCGCCAGGGCCTGAAACAGCCCGGGCGCAAGGGCAAGCGGCCCGGGAGCATCTCTGCAGCGGGTGTCAGGCCATTGGCAGTCTGCGACTCAGGGTATTGGGAAGGGGCGGCCCCATTTTTCGGCAAAGAGAATGTCGGCCAGTTTCTTGCGCTTGCGCGTTTTGGGCTGCAGATCTGCGGGGTAGCCCACCGCCAGCAGGGCCGAGACCCGGATACGATCCGGAATGGACAGAATGCGACGCACGCGGGTTTCTGAAAACCAGCCGATCCAGCAGGTGCCCAGGCCCAGCTCGGTGGCTTTCAAAACCATGTGTTCCATGGCGATGCCCAGATCGATGCGGTAGTAGTCGATGCCCGATATGCGCGCCCCGATGCGGTTGGCCACAAGATCCAGCTGCGAGCAGCCGGCGATGACCAGCGGTGCTTGGGTCAGCCACTTATTGGGAATCACCGGACGCATGGCCTCGCGACAGAGCCGGGCGATCTGCGCCCGGTCGCTGACCGCCACGAAGCGCCAGGTCTGGCTGTTGCAGGCCGATGGTGCCAGCCGGGCGGCTGCGCACATGGCGACGATATCGGCCGTGGGCACCGGTCGGGGATCAAAGGACCGGGTCGAGGTGCGTTTTGCAAAAAGATCGTCCAATGTTGTCATGACGACGTCCTGTGTGTTAAGGGGGTATCCAAAAAGTGTCTGGGTGGACAGCACGCAGAGACTTCCAAGCGCCTGCCTGTCTCCTGGCGACTGCCCTTCAAGAGATGACGATAGCAGCCGCCGAAGCCCATGACAAGGTGCCGTCAGGTTTTGGGGAGGGACAAGCGATGGGGGCAGCCAAGAATATCTTTGCAGAAATACCGGCGCAGCTGCCGCAGGAGCTGACCGAGCGGATCGCCGCCGGCCGCCGGGTGGTCATCGAACGTATCATCTCACGCGGACACGCCTCACCGCCGGGATTCTGGTACGACCAGCCGCGCAGCGAGTGGGTCTTGCTTTTGTGCGGCCGTGCCGGGCTGCGCTTCGAAGATCGGCGCCGGCTGACCGTGCTGGGTCCAGGCGACCACATCGAAATCCCGGCCCATTGCCGGCACCGCGTGGAGTGGACCGATGCGCACGCCGACACCGTTTGGCTGGCCGTGTTTTTCGATGCCCTGACCAGGTGAGGCGCCGTCCTGCGATACGGAGTGGGCAAGCAGACACCTCTCCGCTGCACGCTTTGTAAAGACTGTGTCGTTTTTTTCGCCGGTGCCCATTCACGCATCAATCTTGGGCACGGCTGAAACTTCCACTCCCGCCATCGGAATTTTCGTGCAAGATCAAGGAAATCGGGGAGTTCGCGGGGACGCCCCCCGTATAGCGCGCAGGGAATCCAGCCGATCGGCGCAGAGGTTACACAAAAAGGTCATTTGCGGCTGGAAGCTGGCTGCCCTTCTATTTTCTCGGAGGAGGCTGAGGATGTGAACCGCGCGGATGGCCGGCATTGCCGGTCCCGCCGTTTGCATTATGATTTTGTTGGCCGTTCCCCTGGCTCCATTCCTCTACGTCTATCCATTTTTTATGCCTCTCATCCGTAGATTCACCTTTAGTACCATCAAAGTGCCCGTTGCTCTCCCCTCCATCGTCGCGCAGTTGCCTGATTATCTTGGTTTTGGCGGCGAACGCATCGTCGGCACACGGATAGTTTGCCGAAAATAGCAGGGCAACGGATAGCGTTAAAATGAAAAAACCGAAAAGAATCTTTTTTCTGTTCTGCATGGCTTTCTCCTTCTGCGGCAAGAGCTGATAGACCGAGTCGTTTTTTGTAAGGTCGTTATGTACGGTTCGGTTTGTTTTTGTCGGTGCGTCTGGGCCGATTCATGATCTCCTCCTTTTTGGTGTTGGGTCAGCCATTTCCCCAAAATCATGAGCCGGCGCACCTATCCGCTTGTCCATGTCTTTTATTGCGTTTCTCTGCGGCGATTCTTTGCTGGTTTGATCCACGCCAACCGGCGCAACAAGATTTGGGAGCCGAAATCCCTGTTCAGTCGAATACGTTATTGTTGCCCAAAATGTCAAGTGACACGCGTTTTTACGAATCTTTCCCTGGTTAACATCTGGGCTCCGGAGTTCGCCGGAGCTGCCCCGGCCGGACAAGGGGGTTACTGGATCACCCTTTCCAAGTCTTTCATAGCGCGCACCCGCGGAGCCATAAAAAAAATTTTCTTTCCATGAACCTTTTGGCTGAAAAATGGTACTTAATTGCGGAAGGTTCGAAAAGGGCCCGCAAGCGGATATTTATCGCCATAAGACAGCGCCCGCAACGACGCGGAAAGGAGCAGGAGAATGAAAACGGCATCCACATCTTGTGCCCATCATGCGAGGCTTTGCGGTAAACGGCCGGGAGCGCTCCTGGTCCTGGCATGCGTTCTAGTGATGGCTTTCAGCGGCCGCCTTCCG
>JALSRD010000030.1 GCA_026984935.1 Desulfobacterales bacterium | reverse complement strand
AGCGCCGGGCGTCAACGATCATTTCGCCGATCTTTTCCGCAGAACGGCCGAAAAGCTCGTCGATGGGCACCTGGTCGAGGTAGTGGTCGTTCCAGGGCACGCTGTTTTCCTGAACAATGTCCTTGATGCGGGCGTACTTTCCGCCCAGCGCACGGATCTTGTCCGCCAAAGGTACGTGCCGGCGGAAGGCGATGTTGAGCAGGAGTAAATACGCGATGCGGTTGGGCGCTCCGGCCGAATCGGAAAGCGCAGGGATAATGATGATGCTGCGGTCATCCTTGCGCCCCTTGCCGATATACACGTTGCCCTCGGCCACGATGATCCGCTTGGTCCCCTTGAGTACCGGGTCCGACTCCACGCGCGACGGGATAGCTGCCAATACACCCTGCTTGCGGACCACCTGGATCACGGTATCTGCGGTGGGCTCTCCCAGAATACTGAGGTTGGCGATGCGGTATAAAATTGCGCCCAGGATCTGCTCCACAATGGCCTGCAGGTTGCGCAGCACGATCACGTTGCTGTTTGTCAGCTGCGAAACCTGCAGCCGGTGCGCGGCCAGTGTCTCGAACAGGATACCCTGCACACCCGCCGGAATGCGGCTGGTTCCCACCGTGACCGTCTTGGCCTGGTGCTTGATGGCATCCACCGGCCGGGCCATGCTGTTGATGGCCATGGACAGGCAGCCAAAGAGCGTCTCGATCATATTCAGGGCCGTCCCCTTTTTGCCGAAATCCAGTTCAAAATCCGTTACCGGCAGCCTTCCAGAAAGGTATTTGGCCAGCAGTGTCAGGTCGGAGGCGGTTTGGAAACCCATGACCACCGGCAGTTGCCTGCGGGAGCGGCGGCGGCGGAACTCCTGGTAAAAAGCAGCGATTTTCTCCCGGAAAGATTTCTCCAGCACCACTTCATAGATATCCAGCCCCTGACGTCTGTAGTTGTCAACGGCGCTTCGCAGATCCTGACGGAAAGCGTCCAGGAACTCGGAGCCGGCATTGATGGCCAGTGCCGCATAGTATCCCCAGATATGGCCCACCAGCGTATTGACCACGGGCGCCAGGTGCGCGGCCACGGCCGGCACATGAAAAACGTCGGCCGCGTACGGGTCAAAGCGCGTCTCGCCGCTGTCGGCGATGACAATGGGCGTCGCCTTGTGGGCCTGGAAAATAGCGGTGTCCTTGACGATATCAGCGATCACCGTGGGATTCGCACCGGCCGCACAGACGATGATCAGGGGTTCGGACGACAGGTCGATGTGCTTTTTGTCTTCCACGAAATCCGACGAGATGGTTTTGTAGCACAATTCGCTGAGCTTGATACGGATCTCATCGGCCGAAGCCTTGTTCGGCCCGCTGCCCACGGTGGCCCAGTAAGTTTTATCGACGGCATGCCGCCGCGCCGACTCACCGATGGCGTCCTTCATCTCTAGAATCTTGCGCATGCATCCGGGAAGCGCCAGCAGTTGTTTGACTTCCTTTGAAATGAAAGCCGGGTCACGGCTGCCCTTCTGCGCGGCCAGATATAGGCCGATCAGCGCACCGGCCACGATCTGGGCGTAAAACGCCTTGGTGGAAGCCACGGACATTTCCACGTCACGTCCGCTGCTGGTGTACATGACGCCGTCCACCTTGAAAGTGATGTCGGAATCCCGGCGGTTGACGATGGCCAGGGTATGGGCTCCACGCTCCCGAACCATGTCCACGGCACGGTTGGTATCGGTGGTGGTGCCGGACTGTGATATGGCGATCACCAGCGTGTCGTTCAACCGGTCGGGATGTTCATCCTGGACAATCCCGAAACCGCTGAGTTCTGATGATTTGAGCGCACTGACCGTCAGCGCGGGATCGTTCAGGTAGAAATTCAGGATATCCGCACATGCCTGGGCCGCCACGCCGGCCGTTCCCTGGCCGATGAAAAAGATGCGCCGGATACGCCCCCCCCGGAGCGCATCCCCAAGGTCTTGGGGCACAACATGCGCATCGAGCGTTACGGTGAGCATGTCCTTTTGCGCAGGATCGACGCGCCAGCGGTTCCGCAGGGTCCTTTCCACCGAAAGCGGGGATTCGGAGATTTCCTTCAGAAAATAATGCGGGTAACCCTGGCGGTCGATATCGCGCGAGGTGATTTCGGTGGTCTTGACGTCCTGCGCGCCGATCTCGATCGGCGTGCCGTCGTAGGACATGGCGCGCAACCCTTCGATGCCGCCGGCACTGTTCTGATCAAGGATAAAGATCTGTCCCTGCACCCGGCCGCCGGGGCCCTCGACGACGCCTTCGCCGTCCATTTTGACGAATCGGGAGGTTTCCTCGACAAAACCGTAAACTTCGGAGGTGGGCATGTAGTGGTCCGGGGCCAGTCCCACAAAAATCGCCTGCCCACTGCCCTTCTGCGCCAGAAACAGCTTGCCCGGCGCCAGGTCGGTGTGCATGGAAATGGCGTGCGACCCCTCGAAATCGTTTACGGCCCGCCGAAAAGCCTCTTCCACGTCGGCACCTTGGCACAGGTACTTTTCGATCTGGATGGGAATGATCTTCGTGTCTGTGCTGATCTCTTTGTGAATGCACCCCCCGGATTTTTCGTAATCCCGCTTGAGGTCGAGATAGTTGTCGATATCGCCGTTCAAGCAGGCATGAATGATTCCGCTGGCATCCACTCCCGTCGCACTGCGGTTGTCCAGCGGATGGCAGTTGGGTTCACTGATGGCACCCACGGATGCCCAGCGCGTGTGTGTCGACAGCGTGCAGGCGGTCCGCGGCAGCGTCGCCAGGTACTGCAAAATCAGATCGTTGCGCACCTGCTCCCGCAGAAAAGCGACGTTATCGCCCAATTTGCCGATTTCTGCGGCTACCTTGTAGGTCAGCGACACCGCAAACAGCCGGCGGCCCCCGGCGGACACGCTTTGGTGCAGCTCGATCCCTCCATTGACCAGCACCGGCTGCGCTTTTCGCCGGGCAAACTGGTCCGCCAGATCCTGTTTTTCGAGAAATCGCTCGAAAGATTGGAAAGCGTCATCGCCCATGATGAGCATCAGCGACATCCCGGCGGAATCCCGCCCCCTGACCTCCAGCCGGTCGATGCTGTTGAAAACCGCGTTGATCTTTTTCATCAGCCGCAGGGCATCGGTGTTGCGCGGGTCCGGACTGTTTTGCAGCAGCCTGCGGACTTTGCCCAGGTTGTCGATCAGTTCGGTCTCCAGGCACCAGTGGATGTCGCGCAGCGTGTCAATGCGCGTCGCAAGCGCCTCCACGTCAGCGGTACCCAGGCGGCCCATGTTTTCATCCAGCCGGCCGGCTTCGCGCCGGATCCGTATGGCCAGGTCGGCCGCCAATCCGGAAAGCTTCCCTGCAACTGCCGGGTCTGCAAAAATGCCGCAAAAAGCCACATCCCTTTTTAAGGCACGCACGGCGGCCAGAAAGTTGTCCACATGCGCCGCACCACCAAGGTAACGGTCGGCGAAGGCCCATTTTTGCTCTAAACAGCGGTCGTAGCTACAATCATCCAGACGCTGCAGCATGCCGAACAGGGCTTCGCAGTCCGGCGCCGCCGGCGCATCCTGCCGGTGAACGAAAGAGACGATGCCGGCCAGCCCGCAGCAGAACATGGCGGGATGATGGGGGAAAAAGACAAGTGCGTGGCCGCGCACCCGCCGGACGGATCGGCCAAAGTAGACCCGGATGCCGGCCCGGGCCCTGAGGCGCTTGAAAAAGAGGCGCATCCACGATTTCCAGTTTTTGTCTGTGGCGTGCCGCATGCCTTCAACTCACTTTACCGGGAAATAGATTGGTTACAGTGCTGATGGATGGAATTCGGAAAATATCTTTTATGCAGGTTAAAACACAACGGCAGCGGAATTCAAGCCCTTTATGCGGCTTTGAGGCATTTTACCGACAACGCAGGAATCTTTCTGAAATGCAGCACAAACCGGGTTCCTTCACCTTGACCGCTTTCAACGTCAATTCGCACCCCGTGGGACTCCAGGATGCGGTGTACGACGGAAAGCCCCAGGCCGGTGCCCTTGGGCTTGGTGGTGAAAAAGGGGTCGAAAACCGTGGCCAGATGCGCCGGCGCGATTCCGCAGCCGTTGTCGCGAATGCTGACCACCGCGATCTCCTTTTCAGGCCGCTGCATCTGGACCTCGATGCGCCCACGGCCCGGGATGGCTTCGGCGGCATTGCGCAGCAGGTTCCAGAATACCTGACGCAGGTGGGACACATCCATTTCGATCCACACATCCGGAATCAGGTTGCGCACGATGCGGACACGACCGGCGCAAACGGGATCCTTTTCAAAAAGCTGAATGCTTTCCGACAAAACCTGTTGCAGGTCAAGGGGCTGATTGCGACCGGCCGGCGGCCGGGCGAACAGCAGAAAATCGCTTACCAGCGAACTGAGCCGGTCGATTTCCCGCAGGACAATGTGCATCAGCCTTTGCTGGCCAGGATCCCGGCCGGCTTCTTCCTTCAGCATCTGGATCGATCCGGTCATGGCGGCCAGCGGGTTTTTCAATTCGTGCGCCAGGCCGGCGGCCATTTCCCCCACGGCGGCCATTTTCTCCACCCGCTTGACATGCTCTTTGATGGCCGCGAGTTCCTTCCGGTTGCGCCGGGCCTGCTCGGACAGGCGGCTGCCCAGGAGGGCCACGGCAAAACAGGCCGATGCCATCATCAGGCTCTTGAAGGCCACGGTCGCCAGCGAAACGCCCTGCATCGCCAAGCCGCCCTCGTTTCCGTAAGGCACCAGAAAGCCTGAAAACTCCAGCACCGCCAGCAGCGTGTACTGCAGGCAGCACAGCAGGGCGATGATGAGATTTCCGCGGCGGTAGAGCAGGACACTGGCATAGATCACCACGATGAGATAGAGATAGGTGAAAATACTATTATAGCCGCCCGTCAAAAAAACAAAAATGGTCACGATTGCCGTATCCAGGCCGATCTGGACGAGCGCCAGGCGTCTTCTGGCCGCCGTGTTTTTAAGGATCAGGGCGTAGACGGCGGAAAGCAGGAAAACAGTGCCGATAAGTCCGTAAAAAAAGGAAAAGGGCGGATCCAGCGGATGGAAATGGCGACCGGTCTGGACCATGATGGTCGACCCCAGCAGGAGCGCGGCAAATCCCGCCCGCATCGCCATGAGCCATTTCAACTGCCGCAGCAGTTCATCTTTTCTGAACGACAGGCCGGTTTTCTCATTGCGCTGGTGCATCTCCGCCGCATCCGGCCGGACGGCTGACGGACAAGTATCTGCAATGCGCATCAGCCGATCGCCCCGGCCATCTTGAAAATCGGCAGGTACATGGCTATGACCAGGCCACCGATGACAACCCCGAGGAAAACCAGCATAAACGGCTCGATCAGCGAGGTGAGGTTTTCCACCGCCTGGTCGACTTCCTCATCGTAAAAGTCGGCGATTTTTTCCAGCATGGCATCCAGCGCGCCGGTGGATTCGCCAACGGAGATCATCTGGCAGACCATGGGCGGAAAGACGCCGCTCTCCAGCAGCGGTGCAGCCATGGTGCGACCTTCTGCAATGCCCGCACGCACCTTGTAAACCGCACGCTCCACGGTTTTGTTGCCCGCGGTTTTACCCACGATATCAAGCGCATCCAGTATGGCCACACCACTTGCCAGCATGGTACCCATGGTGCGTGAAAAGCGCGCCACGGCGACCTTGCGCAAGAGCATGCCGACCACCGGCAGCCGCAGCAGCATGTTGTCCACCAAGACCCTGCCGCGTTCGGTGTGGTAGAATTTCCTGAATGCAAAAATAAACAGGATCAAGGCACCGCCGATATATGCAATCTTGCTCTTGACGAAATTGCTCAGGGCGACCACGAACTGGGTAAATGCCGGCAACGAACTGCCGAAATCCGAAAACATGTCCTGAAAAACCGGAATGACGAACACCAGGATAACCGCCACCACCAGCACGGCGATAATCATCACCACCACCGGATAGGTCAGCGCCCCTTTAACCTTGCTTTTGAGCTTGGCGGCTTTTTCCAGGTAGGCGGCCAGGCGGCGCAGAATCGCATCCAGAATACCGCCGGTTTCACCGGCCGCCACCATGTTGACAAACAGATCATCGAATTCCTTGGGATATTGCTTCAAGGCTTCCGCCAGGGTCTGGCCGCCTTCCACGGATTCTTTGATCTTTTTCAGCATCTTCTTGAAGGTCTTGTTCTCCTGCTGGGCGTGCAGGATATCCAGGCACTGGATAATGGGCAGGCCGGCATCGATCATGGTGGAAAACTGGCGTGCGAAGAGGATCACATCCTTGTTTCTAACCCGCGGCTGAAAAAAAGATACGTTTTCAAACAGATCCTTGGGCTTTTTCTTGATCTTCACCGGGGTGATGTTCATGCGCATCAGGTTGTTCCGGATGACCGCTTCGGATGCCGCTTCCATGTCCCCTTTCAGAATTTCATTCCTCCTGTTTTTACCCTCCCACTTAAAAACCGGCATGGTCTGAGATCTCCTTCACATGAAAATTCACGGTTTGCGCTTGTGCATGTTCCCGATGAACTGTCTATCGGCACAAATCGTCCAGCAATTTAGGTGCCAACCCCAAAAAACTGTCTCCAGCATGTTAACTACATGATTTCACAACTTAAAAAATTACGGTAAAAATCGAGCCCGCCCCCATATGGGGTCATTTTGACCGGGAACGGTTCATGTTGCGCCATGTGTATGTTCCCGGACCCGGCGCCTGGTGGGACGTGCGCACACGCAACCCGTGCGCAACCGGTCTTCGCGCCCGTAAAATATCAAGCAGCTTGATAAAGACCGCCGGATGGCATATGCTTTTGTTATCTGGCCGACGTACCGTTAACATGAGGAAGAAGCTGTGCCATCAGGACCGGACAACCACAGCCTGACCGTGATTACGACACATATGAACGCCGATTTCGACGCCCTGGCTTCCATGCTGGCGGCGCAGAAGCTCTATCCCCACGCGCTGGTGGTTTTTCCCGGGTCCCAGGAGAAAAACCTGAGGAATTTTTTTATTAAATCGATGGTCTACCTGTTCAACATGGCCGACATCAAAACCATCGATTTCGCCCGTATCGGCAAGCTCGTGCTGGTGGACACCCGCCAGCCGGGGCGTATCGGCAGATTTGCGGACCTTTTGCGGCAAAAGCCCCTTGAAATCGACATCTACGACCACCATCCCGCACAGCCCGGGGATATCAAGGGCGATCACGAAGTCATCGCCCCCACCGGTGCGACCGTAACCCTGCTCACCGAAATCCTGAAAAAACGGGGCACGCCGATTTCATCGGATGCGGCCACCATCCTGTGCCTGGGTATTTATGAAGACACCGGTTCGTTCACCTTTTCCTCCACCACTGAACGCGATCTGCGGGCAGCCGCCTTCCTTCTGTCCAAAGGCGCCAACCTGAGCATGGTCGCAACGATGATCACCAGGGAAATCAGCCCGGAACAGGTGGCCCTCTTAAACGACATGATCCAGGCGGCGCACCGCTACACGATCAACGGTGTCAAGGTCGTCATCACCAGCGTCACATCGAGCAAGTACGTGGCGGACATCGCCTTTCTGGTGCACAAGATGATTAAAATGGAGAACCTGAATGCGATTTTCGCCCTGGCGCTGCTGGAGAACAAGATCTACCTGGTGGCGCGCAGCCGGATTCCGGAAGTTGACGCCGGGGCCATTGCCGGTGAGCTGGGCGGCGGCGGCCATCCCTTCGCCGCCGCCGCCACCATCCGGGATAAAACCCTGGTGCAGGTCGAGCACCAGCTGCTCGAGATCCTTCATCGGCAGGTGCAGTCCAACCGCCGGGCCAGGGACCTGATGTCTTCACCCCCCATAACCGTTGACGCCGGTGTATCGTGCCGCCAGGCCGGACAACTGCTGACACGTTACAACATCAACGCCCTGGTGGTGACCGAAGAAAAAGGCGGCACCGCTTCCCTGGCCGGCTACATTTCCCGCCAGGTGATTGAAAAAGCGCTTTTCCACAAACTGGGGGACGTGCCGGTGCGTGAGTATATGTCCACCGACCTGGCTTCGGTGGGACCGAACGCCGACCTGGCAATGATCCAGGAAAAAATCATCGGACACAAGCAGCGCATTTTGCCGGTTCTGGCGCAGGATACCATTCTGGGCGTGATCACGCGCACCGACCTGCTCAACACACTGGTGCGCCAGGCACAGGTTATTGAAAACCACTCCGGCGACATGGTGGAAGTCCGCACCAACGGACGTACCCGCAACGTGCTGCACTTTATGAAGGAACGTCTGCACGAACGCCTGTTGCAGCGCCTTGCCTCCATCGGCGAAATGGCCCAATCACTGGGCTATCAGGCCTACGTGGTGGGCGGATTCGTACGCGACCTGTTCCTGTACCGTACCAATGAAGACATCGATATCGTCATCGAGGGCGACGGCATTGTCTTTGCAAAAGCCTACGCCAAAGCCCAGGGCACACGCATTCACACCTATGCGAAATTCGGCACGGCGGTCATCATTTTCCCGGATGGCTTCAAAATCGATATCGCCACGGCCAGGATGGAGTACTACTCCTTTCCGGCTGCTTTGCCGACCGTCGAAATGAGCTCCATCAAACTCGACCTGTTCCGCAGGGATTTTACCGTCAACACCCTGGCCATCCAGCTGAATCCCAAACGTTTCGGCATGCTGATCGATTTCTTTTCGGCGCAGAAGGATCTCAAGGAAAAGGTTATCCGCGTGCTGCACAACCTGAGTTTCGTCGAAGACCCCACGCGGGTTTTCCGCGCCATCCGCTTCGAACAGCGCTTCGGCTTTACCATCGGCAAACTGACCGCCGGCCTGATCGAAAATGCCGTACGCATGGATTTTTTTAAAAATCTGTCCGGCCGGCGCGTTTTCGGCGAACTGCGCCACCTGCTGAGCGAAAACGATCCCGCGGCACCGATGGACAAGCTCAACGACTACGATCTGCTCAAGGTGATTCATCCCTCCCTGAAGTGGGACGAAAACATGCGGCAGATGTTTGACGACATCACCAGGGTCCTTTCCTGGCATGATTTGCTTTTTCTGGACGAAACGTATATGAAATGGGCCGTTTATTTTCTGGCGCTGCTGGGCCGCAGCAGTCTACGCAGCTGCAGGGATGTCTGCAGCCGCCTGGAACTCTCTGACCAGATGACCGCCTTTTTCTGCAGGCAACGCGCCGAGGTGCTCAAATGCCTGCGCTGGATGGAGCGGCACCAGCCATTGAAAAACAGCGTGATTTACCACCGGCTGGCACCTTTCAAGGTCGAACTGGTGCTGTACATCATGGCCGTGACCGACAATGAGCATATCAAACGCGCCATCTCGAAATACTTTACCCATCTGAGAGATATCCGTGTTCGTATCGGCGGCCGGGACATTAAACGGATGGGGATCACGCCCGGCCCTGTTTATCGCAGGATTCTGCAGGCTGTTCTCGATGCCCGGCTGGACGGCCGGCTGAAAACCCGTCAGGATGAGCTTGATTATGCCGCGCGCTATGTGCGGTCGAAATCTTTCTTCGTGGATCGCAGCAGTTAAACAAAACCTGAAAACGAGGTTCCTATGACGAAAAAACGTATTTTAAGCGGGATGCGCCCCACGGGGCCCCTTCATCTGGGCAACCTGCACGGCGCCCTTGCCAATTGGATTCGCATGCAGGACGAATACGACTGCTTTTTCTTCATTGCCGACTGGCACGCCCTGACCAGCGACTACGAGGATACGAGCAGAATTCCGGACTACGTCCGCCACCTGATGGTCGACTGGCTCAGTGCCGGTCTTTCACCGCAGAAGAGCACGCTTTTCGTGCAGTCCAAGGTGGTTGAACACGCCGAACTCTATCTGGTCCTGTCCATGATCACACCGGTGCCCTGGCTGGAGCGCAACCCCACCTACAAGGAACAAATCGTCCAGCTGAACAACAAAGACCTTTCCACTTTCGGCTTTCTGGGCTATCCCGTGTTGCAGGCCGCCGACATCATCATGTACAAGGCCGACGGTGTCCCGGTGGGGCTCGACCAAGTACCGCACGTGGAAATCACACGCGAAATCGCCCGCCGCTTCAATCACCTGTACGGCGAAATCTTCCCGGAACCTCAGGCCCTTTTAACCAAAACGTCCAAAATACTCGGATGGGACCGGCGCAAGATGAGCAAGAGCTACGAAAATGCCATTTATCTTTCGGACGATCCGGATAAAATCGCCTCGAAAGTCGCCAAATTCATCACCGACCCCAATCGTGCCCGACGCTCGGATCCCGGCAACCCGGACATCTGCAACGTTTTCAGTTTTCATAAAATGTACACGCCAACCGATCAGGTGGCCGATATTGACAAACAGTGCCGCAGCGCCCAGATCGGCTGTGTGGCCTGCAAGCGCATCATGGCCCGCAGCCTGGCCGACGCCCTGGCACCGATCCGCGAAAAGCGCGCCTACTACGAACAGCGGCCGGAACTGGTCGACGAAATCATCAGCGCGGGCTGCACGCGGGCAAGACACGTTGCCGCTGAAACCATGAAACAGGTCAGGGCCGCCATTCGGATCTGACCGGGACCACAAAAGCGGGTTGGGCATGACGGAAACAGCATACCGGGTGAAGCTTGCGGATATCTTCGAAGGCCCCATGGACCTGCTGGTACACCTGGTGCGAAAACACGAACTGGACATCTACGACATTCCGATTTCCCTGATCACCGACCAGTATCTCGCCTACCTGGAATTTCTGCGCACCATCAACATCGATGTTGCCGCCGAGTTTCTGGTCATGGCCGCCACGCTGGTGCAGCTGAAATCGCGGCAGCTGCTTCCGGTCCACGACAACGAAAACGATGAAGACGAAGTGGAGCGCCAGCTGTCCCGCCCGTTGCTGGAATACATGAAGATCAAGTCCGCCGCCGAGCAGCTGGCGGAACGGCACCTGCTGGGTGAAGACACTTTCACCCGCCCGCCCGCCGGCCGGGATCTGCTGACGCCGCAGGACACGGAAATGGTCACCGTGGGGCTGTTCGAGCTCATCGACGCCTTTAAAAAGATCCTGCAGAACCTGTCCGCCGAACAAATGATCGATCTGACCGCCGAGCGCATGTCCGTCAAAGATCGCATCTCGCAGATCGTCACCGTTCTGGAAACCAGGGGATCGACCACTTTTGAAGAGCTGTTCGCCGACGATCACCAGCGCAGCCAGGTCATCCTGACCTTCCTGGCAATCCTGGAAATGGTCAAGATGCGGCTGATCAAGGTCATGCAACACGCCCAGTCGGGCATCATCCGGCTTTTTTATCTATGAAAGACATCAAGCATATCATCGAAAGCCTGCTCTTCGTGGCCGATGATCCGTTGGGCATCGACAAGATCAAAAATGCCCTGGGGATTTCAGAAACCAGGGCCATCCGCCAGGCTTTAAAGGAACTTGCCGATGAGTACGAGGCCCGCGGAGGGGGGTTTTACCTGAATCAGGTGGCCGGCGGCTACCAGCTGCGTACGCGCCCCGAGCACCGCGAATGGATCAAGCGCCTCATTCAGCCCAGGGCACAGCGCCTCAGCCGCGCAGCTCTGGAAGCCCTGGCGATCGTGGCCTACAAGCAGCCGATCATCCGCAGCGACATCGAGCACATCCGCGGCGTGGACAGCGGCGGAATCCTGCGGACGTTGCTGGAGCGCAAATTGATCCGTGTCATGGGCCGCAAAGAAATTCCCGGGCGTCCCCTGATTTACGGCACCACCAAACTCTTTCTGGAAGTGTTCGGCCTAAAGAGCCTGACGGACCTGCCCACACCCAAGGAGATCGAGGAATTCGAAGAGAGCGCGGAACCGTCAGCCGGTGGCGATCAGGATGCAGGTCAAAGCACATCGGCCGAAAAGCCGGCCGACGGGGACCAACGCGCTGTGGACGAAAAAGCCGACCCCTCATAGGCGGATGCCGGCCCCGCCGACCGGACGCTTCAAGCTTAAGGGGTGGATGACGCACTGAAAAAAGTCCTCTTTCGCTCACGTTCGGCGCCGGTGACAGGACAATACTTACAAGGCATGCAAACCAGAACACATTAAAAAGGGCTGCACTTATGAAAAAATGGATTGCGGTTGCGATACTTTCCCTGTTTGTACTGACAGGCTCGGGATGCGGCTATTTTCTGGTGGCCGGCGCCGGAGCCACCGGTGGGTACATCCTGCGAAACGAAGGCTACAAAGTCCGAAACCCCGTCCAAAAAAGCCATGTTGCCAGTAAAAAGCATGAGTGACATGAGAGCCTTACACAAAGGACACCGTGGCCGGTCGCGGTTGCCTGCCACAACCAAAGAAACCAAAGCTCCGGAAAAAAGCCCGCAGCATGCAAATCCCATTGACATTGCGCCAAAGGTGCCCTAAAAGAAAGCATCGGGTGCAGCCAATGCGAGGCCGTTGACCGGAGACCAAAACACCAATTCCGGAAATGCACCCAACGGTCGGCTCCATTCCGGGCGGTTAACTCAGTGGGAGAGTGCTACCTTCACACGGTAGAAGTCGCAGGTTCAAATCCTGCACCGCCTACCACAATAAATACAGGGGGTTGCGGAAATTCCGCGGCCCTCTTTTTTATTGTTTTTTGGGCATACTGTATGCCCAAAAAACGGCCTAAGAGCGCAACCGGCGGCTGCGGATATCGATGACTTTCTTTGATTTACGCGCATTTTCTTCGATTTCCGCTTCTTTGGGTGTGGCTTTCGGATCCAATGGCGGGATCAGGTTGACCGTGGCATTCGCCAGGGCGTCGGTCACATGCTGGTAATGATGGATCAGGGTTTTGGGAGAGGACCCCATGACCAGGGACAGGCTTTTCAGGTCTCCTCCGCTCTCCAGCGCCCGGGTGGCAAAGTGATGCCGCAGGTCATAGGGCCGCAGCCGGCGGGTGATACCGGCCGTCCGCAGCGCACTTTTCCAGGCCGTGCGGATGGAATACCGGATCGGGTGGCCCCAGTAATGCACGATCGTTAAATTACGGACGTCATGGGGCACCGGGGCCAGGGTGCCCCTCTTCCTGCCCGTCTTGCGCCTGGCGGCCTTTTCCACCAGGGCCGCCAGGTTCCGCCGGTCCTTTTCGTACCAGCCGGCCAGGGTCGGCTGAAATTCCCTGTGGATGGGGACGTCGCGGTCCACCGGGCCCCCTTTTTTGGCGGAAGTCACCCGGATCCGGCGGGTTTCCCAGGATACTTTTCCCCAGGTCAGCCGTTCCAGGACCTCCACCCGCCCGGGCCGCAATCCCAGATACCAGCACAGCAGGATGAACCGCCGCAGGTGATCGGGCGCGGCATTATAGATCCGGCGGCCTTCGGCCGCACTGGGTGGGATAATGCGGGCGTCATCGGGGACCGGCGCGGCGAAATCCTTGACCGGCGAATAAGGGATCAGCGGAGGCTGGCGGTGCCGGGCGCAATAGGCGTAAATGGCCTTTATGTCATTGATTTCCCGGCGGATGGTATTGTCCTTGACTTTCCCGCGCCGGCCGATGCTGCCGGCCCGGCGGCCGGCGACGTATGCCGCCAGGTCCCGGTTCGATATGGCCATGGCCTTGCGGTGGCCGAAGTGCGGAACGTAGGCCCGCATACGATAGGCCAGCATTTGGCGGGAGTTTTCCGAAAAGGGCTTTTCCTCCAGGTAAACCCGGCTAAGATCCGAGAACAGCGGCCCGGCGGTGCGCTTGGCAGCCTTTTCGGACTTGCGCTCGTTGTCAAAACGGATCGCCTGCAGCCGCGCGGCATCGCCATGGCCGAAATATTTCCGGACCATCTTGCCGCGCACCCGCCAGTAGGCGAAATGCCGGCCGTCCTTGGTGGTGGCGACTGCCATTGTATTTCCTCAAGCAGCGATGAATGACGGTTCAAGCCACGGCGCAGTTCGTCTTATCCCGGCGCCACTGGTCCACCGGGATTCGGATCTTGGGCATCCGGCCCTTGCGGGGCCGAATGGTGGTAAAGGCCTCTTCGATCAAATACTTGGTATGCCCCGCCGAAAGGCCCTTGATAGAGGCATAGACCAGGCGGATCAACCGGTCATGGGTGCCGGTGGGTTCCTGCTTATCATTTTCCCAGCGCGACAGGGTGGCATGGTCGACGCTCAGGTATCTGGCGAATTTCTTGGCCGAAAGGCCCAGGTTTTTGCGCAGGAACCGGATTTCCGGCCCGTTTAAAAGCGATTTCTTTTTGAGGAGCTTTTCCCCGATCCTGGCATGCAAGTCGGGCACGTTCGGGATGGATGCAAAGACCTCATCGCAGGCCGGGCACGTGCAGATATCGACACCCGCCAGGTACACCGCATCCAGGCCGCATTCGGTATAGTGGTGGATGCCCTGTTTGCAGGACAGTTCGCCGCCGCAGAGCGCGCATTTCATCTGTCCGGCCTCCTACTTTAAGCTGCATCTCTTAAAAGATAAGGCCTTCCATTTTCCTTAAAATCATCCAAGTCGGTAAATTGTTTGTCAATCGCACTGGTAATTCGCTTTCGGTCTTTCCGGGAAAGACTGTCAAAATCTTCATGGACGGCTATACTTCTGAAAGGAATACTGTTTTTCTGGAACTCCAGGCAACAGATGGTTGTCAATCGCGCCTTGGCATTGTCTTTAATGCCGAATAAAAAAACCTGCTTGGTAAGATCCCCTGAAAGCTGAAAATCCACTTCCAAGTCATCACGCAGCGCAATAGGCAATATATTTTTCTTGGGCGCGAACTGGGCGAGTCTTTCCATGACAAATTCTTCAAGCATCTCATAAAATAGGCTCTTAATGACCTCCCGCCTTAGGACCTGCAGATTGGATACTTTGCCGACGCCCTGAACAAACTGTAAAATCGACGCATAAAGTTCATTACGCGGACTGTCTATATAAAGCCTCCCCTCTTCTTCAGAAATTTGATTTTCGGCCAGGATTTTCTGTAAAATACGTTTTTTGTTTGGTGTGTTGACGTCAAAACCATATGAGAGCCGCATCAATGTCATGCCATGATCTGAAATGCGGACCGTTCCGTTATCGCCGCGCTCTTCGATAAAAATTTCCATCATGTCGCCATCTTCATGATAGAAAGGAGATATCAGCTGAAATATACCCCTGCGCTTTTGTACCAGGTCCACGCGGTTGTTCATCTGGTGTTTCAACATTTCGAGGTAGGTTTTCATTTGTCAGACGTATTAAACGGCAAAGGTATTTGGGGGTGGAGATCAAGAAACTTTTCAGCGTCCTGGACGTTACATCTTGTCAGAAAATATTTCAAGGCTTCATCATAGGTTGTATATTCGTCAGTTATAGAGGCGTCTTTTTCGGGCCTGAAGCCGGCCTTTATGTTGGCCGGGCTGGCGACATGGATATGGTGTTTAACATGATGGGGAAAGTTTCTGTGGGGACCGTGCGGGCCATTGCACCTCAACAAAACAATGAAGTCCGGATCATCTCTGGGCCGGAACCTCAGGCCGACCGTGAAGTTTTCTTCAAAATCCTGGTTCTTGCGCATGAAGACATCAAAGTCGTGCCGACCATCGACCGATTGCAATTTCATATCATTTCGCCAATTCGCATTGTCCGGCACCATCTTCCGTTTGGGTCCGACGATAATGACTTTTTGACATGAAATCAGGTCCTCGATCTCTTCCCGGGAGTATTTTTTCATGCGCTGCTTCCTCCAAACCCCACCCAGATTACATTTCTCTCTTTTTTAAGATGCGGTCCTTGGCGGCTGGCGGCCAAGAAGGTGCTTTTGGCGATGCTGTTGACTTTGACTTGTAACTAACATTGAATAGTGCTATTAAAGATTAAAAAGAGAGGTTATAATGGTATTATATACAATAGGTTATGAAGGTTTAGACCAAGAACAATTTATGGCGCATCTTTCCCACTATGGCGTAGATGTCGTGGCGGATGTTCGCAAATTACCCTTGAGCCGCAAGAAAGGCTTTTCGAAAACAACGCTCAAAGAAATGCTAAACAACAGAAGCATCGAATATTTTAACTTCCAAGGATTGGGCGCTCCTAAGGAGTTTCGCAATGAGCTATACGAATCCGGGAACTACGACCGTTTTTTCAAGAAATACCTGAAAATTATCTCAGACAAGCAAGATCTTTTGGAAGCTATTCATATGCTCATAAATCAGGGGAAAAATGTATCCCTGCTTTGCTTTGAACGTAATCCACAGCAATGCCACCGCAAAGTAGTGGCAGATGAAATCAAAAAACTTGATGGTAATGGGCTGGAGATCAAGCACATAGTGCCCCTTTAGGTGAACAACGGCCTCTGAGCGAAACCGGTTTTGGGAGGCCAAAAAAAACCAAGCACGCAAAAGGTTTGTGGATGGCTGGCCATATTGCCCAGTATGATATGGGTATCTCGCGTTTTACTGAAAATTTCATCCAATATTTTCGATTCTATCTTTGCCTGCCAATCCGCATCGTTTTTCAATTTCCGGAATAATTGCCCGAACTCCCAATCCAGGATACTCATTTTGTGTCCTGTACAATCAGGATCATTACATGAGAACTCGATCATGATCCTGACAGGCAAGATATAAAGGTCTTTTTTAGTCTCAAATAGATCGAGCTGATTGACCACGCTGTCTTTTTTACTGATCGCGTTTTTTACCTCTTGCTTGTCTCTTGGCCGAATAGTCGCTCTTTTGACGCTATTCGGTTTCACGATCCCCAATGATGTACCTTTCGTTCGCTGGGCGATACGCAGAGCCTCTACAGAAGAGAAAACGGTATTTTCATTGATTAGCAATGAACAGCGCCTTCGCCATGCCCTGCCCGCAGGCACAACATCTCCAACCTCAATGGAATCCTCATCAATGTTATAGCTCTCCGGACGCGAGTCTGACGCAGCCTTTTGGATGTTGGCTTTAATCCACTGGTATTTTTTAAACTGCCGGTCCCCTTCTAGATAGCGAAAGCGAATGGGGTAAAGCCGCAACAGTTTCTTGGTCTCGGCTACGATACCTGCCGTACATACCGTCTCTGTATACTTCCTGCTGATTTCCGGATAAGTTTTGACCACGATCAGAATGTCGCTTTTTTTCATAAATAGGCCTTTTATACCGCTGGGATTACCACCCTGTTTTTGGGTTATCCCTAGCCAAACCCCACCCAGATTACATTTCGCGCTTTTTTAATATCCGGTCCTTGGCGGTGGGGTCGTCGCTTTGGCGGATGCGGTTATCGGCGGCCTGCAGGCGCTGTTCCATGGCCTGCATGCGCGCCTCCATTTCCACCAGGCGGCGGCGCAGCGCGTCGGAGGAACGGTAATGCGCGATACAGCGCTGCAGCTCCTCGATGGCGGCCTGGTCGCCGCTGGTAAGGATCGCGCGCACGTCGTTGATCAAGGATTCGATATGGGCATCGGCGGCCGGCGGCCGGTCCGGACTGTCGGGATGGATTTTCAGCAGCGGAGATTCCAGGACCACTTCGCCGTCCGGATCAGCGGACGGTTTGCGGACGGCCGCCAGAGGTGTGCTCAGGTCCTGGTGGCCCTCCTGGAGCTGCCG
>JALSRD010000029.1 GCA_026984935.1 Desulfobacterales bacterium | reverse complement strand
ATCCCCAAACCGCCTGAAGTGCCAAAGGTGGCCTGGATCAATAAACCCAGCTCTGAGGAGGCTACAAAAATAGAGCTTAATTAAACCGACCGGGTGTCTCATTTTCATTGACATATTCCGTTACCGATGATGTAGATCGTACCGTCGAAGAACCAGACCTTGTAAGGATCGAGCTTGCGCAAAGTCTCGGAGCGGGCGTTCAAGGCGCGGTAGGCCATTTCAACCCGCCGGCCCTCCATCACGGCCTGATTAACCTGATCGATGATGCCGCGAAACCGAGTGTAGTTCTTGTACGGCCGAACGCCCATGTGAAAGGCGGATTGGACTTTGTTGAGATAGTCCAGGGTCTGGGGCGGCAGGGCCGCACGCACCTTTTCAAACAGCGACTGCATGGATTCGGAAAAAGCCGTGCCCTCCAAGACCTTGAAAAGGTCACGGCTCAGGTGCAAAGACATGAGTTCGGTGAAGGTGAACGGCTGGGGCAGCTTGAAGCGGTAGGTGTCGACGAACTTCCAGCGCCGGCCGGCTTCGCCCTCTTCGGCATACAGGGGAAAGCCGGCCAGCTGCAGGTCGTTCAAGTCGCGGTAGCCGGTTTTCAGCGACACGCCGCCGAGTTCCGCGATTTCAGCGGCGGTCAGGCCGTATTTGCTGGCCTCGATCTGCCGGAGTACACGCCACTGTCGGGATAGCTGATCGCCCCGCATGAGACCGCTCCTTTACGGTTGCAAAAAGGTCGACTCCTTTACCTATCGCCCATTTTAGACTGTTTGGCAAGCCAAAACAGACGCTTAGTTCCAAAAGACGGCTCTGCCTGAAAACGGATCTATCGACTCCGGCGATATCTGCGCTGCGAATAACGTAGGTATTTGACCTCGGCCGGTCCGTTGCCGGCCTCTTTTTTGAATGCCGACAGGTGCAGCATGCGCCCATTTGCCACCAGCGCTGCGCCCGAAATCGCCGGTGATTCCAATGTGACGTTTTCACCCCGACCCAGCGAGGGGTGGCTTTGCTTTTCGCATTTGGCCGCTGATTCCACGAAACGCCCTGCCTCGCCGGGCGGCACGGACGGTTTCTTGTTTTCGGCCCCGCCATCTAGCGCATCCAAAGCATAACTTTTCACCAGCTTTTCGAAAAACCGGCCAAAAGTGTCGGCATAGCCGAAACATTCAAGCCCCAGGATTTCCCCGTTGACGGCAAACAGGGCCCCCGTCTGCCGGTCCAGCAGGTGAAAGGCTTTCAGATAATCAAAAAGCCGGTCTTCGCAGCTTTCAAAAACCGCCGCCATGGCCCCGGTGGGAGCGTGCACCTGCATGCGGGCTGACTTTGCGGCGATGTCGTCCCAGATGCGCCCTTGGTTGGAGCGGTAGCCTGCGCCGCGATCCAGGCTGAATTTCACATCCTGCTGGTGCTGCCGGCGCAAAGAGGGGTGCATCATCCTTTTGCCGGATGCGAATTTATCCGTATCATAGTGCCAGCGTCCCTGTTCCACGCAACTGACCGGCAGCACCACCTCGCTTTCAGCGGCCACCAGAAAGCTGGCGTTGACGATGCGGTTTTGTTTGGCGCCCACCAGCTCCTCGCCCTCGATGATCAGCACCGGCCGATTCCCGCGGTTTACCAGTTTGAGTTCCGGGACACTGGCACCATCATCGCGTTCGGTAATATGGATCAACTCTTCTTCAAGGGCCTGTTCCAGCGTCAGATAATCCGGCGCTGTACCGTCGGGTGTCAGTACAGGGAAAATGGTGAGATTTTCAAAGGTCTGTTTGCGCGCCAGTTTTGTCTTTTGCAGATAAAGCTTGATGGTGTCCATGGTACCCTCCTTTCGGCTTGGACATAGAGGATACCATGGGCCATTGTCAGATGAGGACAAAGCGCAAAAGGCCCTCGGCCTCATAGCGCACTTCCATCAACCCGAATCCTCGCAGCAATATGGCATACGTCTTGACATACAAAGGCCGATTTGGGATCCTTTATCCGCCTGACAATAACATCCCATCCGTTAGACAGGAGAACTCAAAATGGGTAGATCAAGGCTCACAGAAGTTGCCCAAAAGGGCCATATCCTGGTTTCTGATGGCGCCTGGGGGACCTTTCTGCAGCAAAAAGGGCTGCAGCCCGGTGAGTGCCCTGATTTATGGTCCGTCACCCGCCCCGAAGCGGTGATCGACATTGCCCGAAGCTACCTGGCGGCCGGCGCGGATATGATAGAAACCAACAGCTTTGGCGCCTCTTCCATCAAGCTCGCCCAGTATGGCCTTCAGGACAGGGCCGGTGAAATCAACCGGGCAGCGGCGATGCTTTCAAGGCAGGCCGCCGGGGAAGATAAATGGGTCTTGGGCGCCATGGGTCCCACCGGCAAAATGATTATAAGCGGTCAAACAACCCCGCAGGAACTGTATGCATCCTTCCGGCAGCAGGCCATTGCCCTGGAAAAGGGAGGGGTCGATGCCGTCTGTATTGAAACCATGTTCGATCTTGATGAAGCCATTCAGGCCATTAAAGCCGCCAAAGAGAACACCGCATGTGAGATTATCGCCACCTTTACGTTTGAACTGACGAAAATGGGCGAGTTCCGGACCATGATGGGTGTGACACCCGCATCCTATGCCCAGGCAGCCGTCGCGGCGGGCGCGGATATTCTCGGTACAAACTGCGGAAACGGCATGCAACAGATGGTTGGCATCGTCAAAGAGATCAAGACGTCCTTTCCTGAAAAACCGATTCTGGTTCATGCCAATGCGGGCCTGCCTGAAACCATAGACGGCCGGGATGTTTACCGGGAAACGCCGGCAGAAATGGCGCAGCTGGTACCGGCTTTAATCGACGCCGGCGCCAATATTATCGGCGGCTGCTGCGGCACGAACCCAAGGCATATTGAACGCATTAAAAAGGCTGTCACCGATCTGGGACGGGCCTATGCTTAGCTGGTTTGCCAGCAACGGCTCATCGTCAAAAAAGATGGCCCCGGGGGGATGCGGGCGGCACCCGGCACGGAATGCAGTTTCAAACCGATAAATTCTTATCATGGTGTGACGGTCAATAGGCGCGAAAATCAGCGCTTTAAAGGGGTTACGGAAAATTGCCGCCGTAAGCCCTTTCATGCTAAGATGAAAGCCCAATGCCCATTGGGCCAACCGATAAACCCAAGCGCGCACAAATCCGGCCGTGCGCCCGGGCCATGCTGCGCAACGCTGCATGCCGATTCCGGAAAGCCATGGGTGAATGTGCTTCCTGCGGCCTGCAGGACAATTGACAGCCGTTGACAAGAGCTGTAAAATTTGAAGGCCGTCAATGGAGCGCAGTACACGTTGCGGCTCAAGCGCTAGGGCAACCTTGTAAAAAAAACATCCGTCTCCTGCGAGGTATCATCATGCGCGCCGTCATCCAGCGGGTCTCTTCCGGTTCGGTCACCGTGGGCCAGGAGCGCGTGGCGCACATCGGCTGCGGTCTGCTGGTTTTTCTGGGCATCGCCGCCGGAGATAAACCGGCGGATGCCGATTACCTGGCGGAGAAAATCATTCATCTGCGGATCTTCGAGGATGCGGCCGGCAAGATGAACCGCTCGCTGAAGGACTTGGGCGCCGAGATGCTGGTGGTGTCCCAGTTCACCCTGCTGGGCGACTGCCGCAAGGGCCGGCGGCCGTCCTTCGGCGCCGCGGCCCCGCCGCAGGCGGCGCGCGCACTCTACGAACATTTTCTGGCGCAGGTACGGGCCAAGGGCTTACCTGTGTCCAGCGGCCGTTTCCAGGCCCACATGCAGGTGGCCCTGGTCAACGACGGCCCGGTGACGCTGACCATCGAAAGTCCCCATGCGGCCCGCTGAATACCTGCCGGCGACGCACCGGTGGAAAAACCGTTTTTGCGCTCTGGGGCTGACGGTCTGGTTGCTGGCCTGCTGGCCTGTGGCAGCCGCGGCAGGTCCGGCACATGCGCTTTCGGCAGCCGCGGCGCTGATCGGACCCCGTGACGCCATCCTGGTCCTGACGCCCGCCGGACACCGGCTGCTTTCCAAAAACGCCGACCAGGGCCTGGTTCCGGCTTCGACCCTCAAGCTTCTCACCGCTCTGGCGGCCCTGCATTACCTGGGTGATGATTTCCGGTTCCGCACCGAATTTTACATAGACCGGCGGCAAAATCTCAAGGTCAAGGGTTACGGCGATCCGTTGCTGATTTCTGAAACCCTGGATACGGCCGCCGCGCGGTTGGCCGGCCGCCTGAAAAAAAAGTCCGTGCGCATGGCCGATATGGTTCTCGACGACTCCTACTTTGCACAGCCGTTGAACATTCCCGGCCGCGGCAACTCCTTTCAGCCCTACGATGCACCCAACGGCGCCCTGTGCGCCAACTTCAACACCGTTTCATTCAAGCGCGACGCCGGGGGGAAACTCATCAGCGCCGAGCCGCAGACCCCGCTGGTGCCGCCGGCGCCGGCCCGGATCCGTGCATCGCACCTCGCGCAGGGGCGCATCCCGCTGGCCACGCGGAAGGACGCCCTGCTGTATGTCGGCAACCTGCTCTGCTACTTTCTCGGCGCCCACGGCCTGCCCTGCAACAGCCGCATACGTTCCGGCCGCGTCGATCTGCGCCGGGACCAGTTGATTTACCGCCACATGACACCCGAACGCCTCGGGCAGGTGGTCGCCAGGCTCCTGCGCTACTCCAATAACTTTATCGCCAACCAGCTGCTGGTGCACTGCGGCATTGCGCTGTCCGGTCCGCCCGGCACCCTGGCAAAGGGCGTGAACGCTGTTTCAGCCTTTGCGCGCGGCCTGGGCGTTCGCGGTCTGCGTCTGGTGGAAGGTTCCGGCATTTCGAGAAAAAACAGGATTTCGGCCCGGGGGCTGATGAAAGTGCTGACGGCTTTTGCCCCCTACCGGCACCTGATGCGCCACGCGGCAGGAGACTGGTACAAAACCGGAACGCTGCGGGGAATCCACACCCGTGTGGGGTTTCTGGAAAGCGGCGGAAGGGAGTTTTACCGCTATGTGGTGCTGGTCAATACACCCGGCAGATCCGCTGCGCCCGTTATGGACATCCTGCACCGCGCCCTCTGCGGCCGCGGGCACCGGCCCGGTTAGTCGCCGCTGCGTCCTGCCTGGTGCGGTGGCGCACCGTTGGTGATGCGCGCGTAGGCGCTGTGGTTGTGGATGGACTCGAAATTTTCGGCACTGACCGAAAACCAGGTGATGTTTTCGTCCTGTTTGAGCCTCTGGGCGATATCGCGCACGACATCCTCGACGAACTTGGGATTGCGGTAGCCTTTTTCGGTGACATACTTCTCGTCAACGCGCTTGAGCACCGAAAAAACCTCACAGGAAGCGCAGGACTCCACCAGCGCGATCATGTCCTCGATCCAGATGAACTTTTTAAAGCGCGTCTGCAGCCGCACTTCGCCGCGCTGGTTGTGGGCGCCGACATCGCTGATCTCCTTGGAACAGGGACAGACCGACGAAATGGGCACGACGACTTCGCACACCAGGTCGGTATTGCCGTCGGGGTCGCTGGAGCCCAGAAAACGGCAGGCATAGTCCAGCAGCCCCGGGGCACCACTCACCGGGGCGGCTTTTTCAATGAAATAGGGAAAGGCGACCTCGATGTGCGCCGATGCCGCATTCAGGTGCATCTTCATCTGGTCGAGCACATCTGCAATTTTTTTCAGCGAGATTTCCGGGCTGCTCATGTGCAGCATTTCCACAAAGCGGCTCATGTGCGTACCCTTGTTGCGGTGGGGCAGGTCCACGTACATATTAATGGCCGCCACCGTGTGCTGGATGCCCTTGCTGCGGTCCAGCACCCGGATGGGATAGCGCAGGTTCTTGATGCCGACCTTGTCGATGGGAAGGTTGCGGTAATCCCGCTGGTTCTGGATGTCTTTCATTTCGCTGTTCACGGGTCGCTTCCCGGTTGTTTTTTTGTTTCACCCCGCTTATTTGAGCAGGTATTCCGGTTTTACATGCCGCATGGCTCTGAAGATGTTGCCTCTGATCTTGCGATTGCCGCGATACAGCTGCGCCAGCCACGCTTTGATCACCTGGCGTTTGGAGCTGCCGGCGCTCGGGCAGGGGTTGACAAAAGCCGGCAGAGCGTGCTGGCGGGCAAAACGCCGGATGAGATCCTCCCCGGTATAAGCCAGTGGCCGGATAACGGTAAACCGGCCGTCGAAAAACGACTGTGCCGGCATCATGGTGCTCATTTCGCCGGCGTAGCACATGTTCAGAAAAAACGTTTCGACGATATCGTCCCGGTTGTGGCCCAAGGCCACCTTGTTGCATTCGAGCGCCGCGGCAATCTTGAAAAGCCGCTTGCGTCGCCGTGAGGCGCACAGAAAACAGGGGTTTTCCCGATTCTGCGGGCTATGGGCCACGACACCGTCGTCGGTGTGTGCGACGGTCAGGGCCACCCCCTGCTGCCGGCAGTAGGCGGCCAGCTCGTCACCAAAACCGCCCTCGAACCCCGGATCGACATGCACCCCGAACAGCTCGTAGTCAATGGGCACGCGCCGACGGCGCTCCTGCAGGATCCACATCAGCGAGAGGCTGTCCACGCCGCCGGACACGCCTATCAGGATGCGGTCGCCGTCAGATATCATGTCGTAGTGGTGCAGTGCCTTGCCGACGGTGCGGTTCAGCGCCTTGTATGTGTAGCTGGGCCTGGCCAATCAGAATCAGCCGGCGGCTTCGTCCGTTTCCGGCGCAGGGTCGGCGGGTTCTGCCTGGGGCTCTTCCGCTTCTGACAGAGGTTCCGCCGCCTCCGCCGCCGGCACCGGGTCGGCTGCCGCGGCGGGGCCATCCGCCGGCTCCGTGGATTTTACGGTAATGCGTCCGGCCGCCACTTCACGCAGCGCAATCACGACATCTTCGTTCTTGGGTGAACTCACCAGGTATTCGGACCCTTCGCGCATCTGCCGCACGCGCTTGGCCACCATGTTGACCAACATGAAGCGGTTGGGGATGCGTTTCAGGCAATCTTCGACGGTAATACGGGCCAATGGATCATCCTTTCAAAATGGTTGCTCTTGGGCATGGCTCCGGGGGCCTAAAGAGCGTTTTGGCGCAGCCGAAGCTGCCGGCACCCCCCGGACGGTGTATTTCCCGGGCTAGCAGATCTCCAGAATCTCGTAGCAGCGCTTGCCGCCGGGCGCCTGCATGACCACCTCGTTTCCCGGCTTCTGACCGATCAGCGCCCGCCCCAGGGGGGAAGAAATCGAAATGCGCCCCTTTTCAATATTGGACTCGTCAGGGCCCACCAGCTGGTATGTCACGTTCTCTCCGGTGTCCAGGTTTTCCAAAAGTACGGTGGTGCCGAAAACGGCGCGGTCTTTGGGCAGCTTGTCCGCGTCGATGATCTCGGCGCTGCCCAGTTTCATTTCCAGTTCGTTGATGCGCCCCTCGATGTAGGCCTGGCGTTCCTTGGCGGCCTCAAACTCGGCATTTTCGCTCAGGTCGCCGTGGGCGCGTGCCTCTTCAATGGCCTTGATGTTGGCGGGCCTTTCGACCCGCTTCAGGTTTTCCAGCTCTTTTTTAAGGGCCTCATAACCTTCTCGCGTAATGGGTATGCTTTGCACCTTAAACTCCTAACCGACCCCGTACTTGCAATCCAGGCCTGGAAACAGAGCCGGTTTGATGGTTTCCGCCAATCACAGGTATTTTTCCGTCAACACTTCGGCGATCTGCACCGTGTTGGTGGCCGCCCCCTTGCGGATGTTGTCGGCCACCACCCACAGATTGATCCCGTCGGCGATCGATTCGTCCTGGCGGATCCGTCCCACGAGGGTCAGGTCCTGGCCTTGGGCGTCCGTGGCCAGCGGATAACGGTTGGCGGCCGGGTCGTCGACGACCTTTACTCCCGGGGCCTGGCGCAGCAGTTCGCGCACCTCGGCAGCAATGGCATGCCTGCGGGTTTCCACGTTGACGGCCTCCGAATGCCCGTAGAAAACCGGCACGCGCACGGTGGTGGCCGAAACGGCCAGGGTGTCGTCCTCCAGGATCTTGCGGGTTTCATTGACCATCTTCATTTCTTCTTTGGTGTATCCGTTGTCCAGAAATACATCGATGTGCGGCAGGCAGTTGAAGGCAATGGGATGCGGATAGACGCTACAGGCCGCGCCGGCGCCGTCGAGTACGGCACGGGTCTGGCCGGACAGTTCTTCGATGGCGCGTTTGCCGGTGCCCGAAACCGCCTGATAGGTGGCCACCACGATGCGGCGGATTCCATAGCGGCGGTAGATGGGATTCAGCGCCACCACCATCTGAATGGTCGAACAGTTGGGATTGGCGATGATTCCCCGCTTCGTGTAGCCTGCGATGGCGTGTGCATTGACCTCGGGCACCACCAGCGGGACCTCGGGATCCATGCGCCAGGCGCTGGAATTGTCCACCACCACGCAGCCCCGCTCCGCCGCCTGGGGCGCGAACCGGGCGCTGACCCGGCCGCCGGCCGAAAAAAGGGCGATATGCATGCCTTCAAAAGCATCCGCTCTCAGTTCTTCCACCGGCAGCATTTCGCCCCTGTAGCCCAGCCTTTTGCCGGCCGAACGGCTGGAGGCCAGCAACCTCAGGGTACCCACCGGAAAGTTGCGTTCTTCGAGACAGGCAATCATCTGGTTGCCCACGGCGCCGGTGGCGCCGACCACTGCCACATTTACTTTTTTCTGATCGGTCATGGTTGCAAGTCACTCAGCGGGCTTTCATGCACCGCGGGTTCTTTCCCAAAACATTTTAAAACCAACAGATAGTCACCACCCGGGCCGGCGAAATCCGGCAGCGGAACGACTACAGCGGCAAGGACTCCGGATTGTCCGGGTCCTCGGCATCTGCCACTGCCGGCGACGGTTTGTGATGCTTTCGCAAAAGGTCGACGGGGCCGGAGAGCGCATAGACGAACCAGAAAGCGAAAAGTGCGATGGATGGCTGGGCGGCAATGAAGATCAGTACCAGCACCACGGCCACCAGCATGTTGAAATGCATGCTCTTGAACACTTCGAGGTTCTTGAAGCTGAAATAGCGGATGGTGCTGACCATCAGGAACGACAGCCCGTAGAGCATGACCAGCAGGACCACGGGATACAGGCTGCCATCGATCTTCAGCCGGTGGCAGAAGAGAACGGCGGCCGCCGCCATGCTGGCCGCGGCCGGGATGGGAAGCCCCACAAAATACTCACTGCCCACCGAACCGGTCTGGGTGTTGAAGCGGGCCAGACGCAGGGCGCCGCATACCATAAAGAGAAAAGCGGCCAGCCAGCCGATACGACCCAGTGGCCTGAGCGCCCACAGGTACACCATCAGTCCCGGGGCCAAACCGAAGGAGATCAGGTCTGACAGTGAATCGTATTCGATGCCGAAGCGGCTGGAGGTCCGCGTCGCACGGGCGATCTTACCATCCAGCGTGTCGAAGACGGCCGCCACCAGGATGGCTATGGCGGCAGCGACGAACTGGCCGTTGATGGAACGGATCACGGCGAAGAAACCGCAGAAAATATTCAGCGTGGTGAAAATATTGGGCAGAATATAAATTCCACGGCGGCGCTCGCTTCCGCCTTTTTTCATCTTTTTGCCTTTTTTTCTCATTTCAGATACCCCAATACGCTGGTGCCGGCTTTGACGCGTTCGCGGGGCGCAACCTTCAGGCGCGCATCCGGCGGCAGGTAGACATCCAGGCGCGATCCAAAGCAGATCATGCCGAAACGCCGTCCGCGCTCCACCACATCACCGGCCTGCAGGCCGCAGATGATACGCCGGGCAATCAATCCGGCAACCTGCACGAAACACAGCCTTTTGCCGGCCGGCGTTTCCAGCAACACGGCATTGCGCTCGTTCTTTTCAGAAGCCTTGTCAAAACTGGCTGAAACAAATTTCCCGGGATGGTAGTCAACCCGGACGACTTTTCCCTCGTGCGGAATGCGGTTGACGTGCACGTTGAAAAGCGACATGAAAATGCTCACCTTCAGGCAGGGCCCGGGTATACAGGCACAGCCCTCCTCCACACGCCCCGCCGAAAGCACCCGGCCGTCCGCCGGTGACACCACGGCGCCTTCCCCACGGGGTACCAGGCGGTCGGGGTCACGGAAAAAATAGGCGCTGAAGCCGCAGGCCGCCAGGCTGGCAAGCGACAGGCCCCTTAAACCCAGAACGGCAAATACCGCGGTCACGAAGGCAAGGCTTAAAATGACGCCTTTCCCCGGCCGCGCGATGGGAAAGGCCGTCTGCGGCGCATCCGCCCAATCGTATCTGCCTGCTTGCCCGTCGTTTTTCACGTCGCTTCAGTTCCGGCCGCCAAGGCTGCCAATTTAACTCGTATCAATCCTGTTAATTTTATCAGCTGTCCCCTGACTTGTCAACACACCTGCCCTGCTCCGAAAGGGCTTCAGTGACCGGGAAAAGCACCGGGCCGGAAGTTGAGCTGCGCATCGGCTTGGCGCACATAGTCGGGCAGCAGCCGGCCGGCAGCGACGCTCCGGCCGCCTTCAAACTGCCCGTTTGCCAGCAGCGCCACCGCATACCCCCTGACCGTGTGCAGAACCGTCGGTGCGATGCGCGCCCGTCTGCCCAGCCGGCCGACGATCTCCTTCTGCCGGCGCAAAGCCGCGTTGCCCACAAAGCAGGCCGGTTCGTTCACCAGCGCCAGGACCGTTTCCAGCGGCGCCACCGCTCCGCGGCCCTCTCTTTGCAGTGCACCGCCCACATCGCGGTAGCGGGCCCAGTAGACTTCGTCCCGGCGCGCCTCGAGCAGGGCATAAACCGGCATGCCGGAGGCACCGCAGGGCATGGCCAGCGCATCCAGTGTAGAGACGCCGGCCACCGGTTTTCCCCGGGCCAGACCGAGGCCATTTATGGTGGCCAGGCCGATGCGCAGTCCGGTAAAAGAGCCCGGGCCGCAGGTGGCGGCAAAGCCGTCGACGTCCGCGACGGTCCAGCCGGCGCGGTGCAGCACCTGCGCCACGAGGTCCATGAGATGGCGGGAATGGGTCTGGCCGCCGGCCAGAAAGATCTCGGCGCGCAAGTCCTGTCCCTCAACCGCTGCCACAGCGCAGCTGGCCGTTGCCGTGTCGACGGCCAGAATCCGCAGCGGTTGGCGTCTATGCACATTTTTTAGGTCTGCAGGCACGACTCTTTTTTCTGTTCTCCAGCGCAATTTCAAGAACTTCTTCCATGCGCCGCACGGGCTTGAAGTGGATTTTGCGGCGCACATTGGCGGGGATTTCGTCCAGATCCTTGGTATTTTTTTCCGGAATCACCACGGTGCGGATGCCCGATCGCAGCGCGCCCAGGGCCTTCTCCTTCAATCCGCCGATGGGCAGCACCCGGCCCCTCAAGGTGATTTCACCGGTCATGGCCACGTCGTTTCGCACCGCACGGCGGGTGATCGCCGAAACCAGCGCCGTGGCCATGGCGATGCCCGCGGACGGGCCGTCCTTGGGAATGGCGCCGGCAGGCACATGAATATGTACATCGAACTGCTCGAAGGGGTTCTTGCGAACTCCCAGCGCCGCCAGGCTGGCCTTGGCATAGCTCATGGCCGCCCGTGCGGATTCCTGCATGACGTCCCCCAGCTGGCCGGTCAGAATCAGCTCCCCCTTGCCCTCGATGAGCGAGGCTTCGACATACAGGACCTCACCCCCCGCCTGGGTCCAGGCCAGACCGGTGCACAGCCCGACCTGGGGCTCCTCGCGGTCCATTTCAGGCTGAAACTTGGGCGTGCCCAGAAATTTGGACACGTTTCTGGCAGTCACGCGCACAGGCCCTTGGCGCCCTTCCGCAATCCGGCGCGCCGTCTTGCGGCAGATGGCGGCCAGCTCGCGCTCGAGGTTGCGCAAACCGGCTTCAAAGGTGTATTCGCGAATGATCAGTACCAAAGCGCCGGGGCTGACGGACAGATCGGCGGGTTTCAGCCCGTTTTCCGCCAGCTGCCGCGGCAGAAGGTATCTGGCCGCGATAATCTTTTTTTCTTCCTCGGTGTAGCCGGCCAGCGAGATCACCTCCATGCGGTCCAGCAAGGCGCTGGGGATGGTATCGGTCAGGTTGGCCGTCAAAATAAACATCACCTTCGAAAGGTCGAAGGGCAGGTTGAGGTAATGATCACTGAAAGACTTGTTCTGCTCGGGGTCCAGGGCCTCCAGCAGTGCGGATGACGGGTCCCCGCGGAAATCGGCGCCCAGCTTGTCGATCTCGTCCATCATGAAGACGGGGTTGTTGGTGGCGCACTGTTTCAGGCCCTGCAAAATACGGCCGGGCAGCGCACCGATGTAGGTACGCCGGTGCCCCCTGATCTCGGCCTCGTCGCGAATGCCCCCCAGCGAAACGCGCACGAACTTGCGGCCGGTCGCGCTGGCGATGGCTTTGCCCAGCGAGGTTTTGCCCACCCCGGGCGGCCCCACGAAGCACAGGATCGGGCCTTTCATGCGGGGATTGAGCCGCCGCACGCTGAGGTATTCGAGGATACGGTCCTTGACGTTTTTCAGGCCGTAGTGTTCGGTGTCCAGCACACGCTGGGCTTTTTTGATGTTAAAGGCATCCCGGGAGGACTTGGTCCAGGGCATTTCCACCAGCCAGTCCAGGTAGGTGCGCACCACCGAAGATTCAGCCGCATCGGGGTGCATGGTCTCCAGGCGCTTGAGTTGCTTCAGAGCTTCTTTTTGGGCATGGGCGGGCATTCTGGCACGCTTGATTTTCCGCCGATAGCGCTCGATTTCCTTGGTTTTCTCGTCGCTTTCACCCAGCTCACGGTTGATGGCGCGCACCTGTTCGCGCAAGAAATAGTTCCGCTGGCTTTTGGAAATTCCGTCCTTGACATCGGACTGGATCTTGGCCTGCATGGATGAAAGCTCGACCTCCCGCGAGAGCAGTTCGTTCACCTTGTGCAGCCGCTCGACCGGGTCCAGAATCTCCAGCAGCATCTGGGATTCGGTGATTTTCAGGTTCAGGTTGGAAGTCACCAGGTCGGCAAGCTTGCCGGGGTCCTCGATCTCGGCGAGGATGGCGCCGATGTCGGCGGTCAGCTCCCCCCGGATGGCCAGGATCTTTTCGGAGTATTCCCGCACGTTGCGCATGAGCGCCTCAGTTTCGAGGTCGATCTTTTCAATCGGCTGGCTGTCGACAATTTCGATGTGCACGCGGAAAAAGGCCCGCTTGCGGATGTAGCGTGTTATACGTCCCTTGGCAATGCCCTGCACCAACACCTTCACCCGGCCGTCGGGAAGTTTGAGCATGCGGATGATGCGCCCGACCGTGCCGAAGCGATAGATATCGCTGTCCGCAGGGTCTTCGATGCCGGCCTCCCTCTGGGTGGCCAGAAATAAAAACCCGTCCTTGGAAATAGCTGCGTCCACGGCACGCACGGATTTTTCGCGCCCCACGAACAGCGGCAGCAGCATGTCGGTAAAAATCACGACATCGCGCACGGGCAGCAGCGGCATGGATCCCGGGATTTTGAAATCCCCGGCGTCTTCTTCGATGAGTCCAATCAAATCATCCTGGTCGGTTTCAGCCATCGGTTCCCCCAAATCAACCGGCGTTGCGCCGAATAGCATGTATCGAAATGCGGCAAAGTGTCCCTGAAATCGTAAACAACTATAATAAGACTTTTTTTTGATTTGACAATATCGGACCTTTTTTTTATGAGTTTTAATTTTAGGCAAACGCGGCCGTTGCGGATGTCTTTCGGCTGCCGCCGTGCGTGGCGCAAAATCCAAACTCCGGCGATCGAGGCGATGGACTTTTTTCTGCAGGCGCTGGCCTTTTTTTACGGCATCTGTGTGGGCAGCTTCCTGAACGTTTGCATCTACAGGCTGCCTGAACACCTCTCGATCGTAAAACCGCGCTCGCGCTGCCCGCAATGCGGCACACCCATCGCCTTTTATGACAATATTCCGGTGATCAGCTTTCTGCTGCTGGCCGGCCGCTGCCGCCACTGCCGTGCCCGCATCTCCTGGCGCTATCCCCTGATCGAAACCGCAACCGGCCTGTGCGCACTCTTGCTGGTACGCCGATTCGGCTTTTCGCTGCCGGCCCTGATTTACTTTGCCCTGATCGCTGCCCTGATCACGGTCACGTTCATCGACATCGACCACCGCATCATTCCGGACGTGATCACCCTGCCCGGCATCGTGCTGGGTTTCGGCGCTGCTTTCGGCCTGCCCACGGTCAGCGCCCTAGATTCTTTGCTTGGCATCGCCGCCGGCGGCGGCAGTCTGCTGGCAGTGGCCTGGATCTACCAGCTGGTCACCCACAAAAACGGAATGGGCGGCGGCGACATCAAGCTGCTGGCCATGATCGGTGCCTTTACCGGCGTTGCCGGCGTCATCTTCACGCTGTTCGTGGCTTCGCTGGTGGGAAGCCTCGCCGGTTTCGTGCTGGTGGCCGCCCAAAAAAAACGCAGCCTCAAGCTGGCGGTGGCCTTCGGCCCTTTCCTCTCCCTGGCCGCGGCCATTTACGTTTTCGCCGGTCCGCAGCTGATAGCATGGTATTTCGGGATGTTGTCTTGAAGAACCTGCCGGATTCAGCGATTATAGAGGTCGAGAAACTCAACAAGACCTTTCCCGGCGGCGTACGGGCGCTGCGCGATTTTTCGACCCGCGTGGCGCGCGGGGAGGTCCTGGTGATCATCGGTCCCTCCGGGTCCGGCAAGTCCACTTTGCTGCGCTGCCTCAACGGGCTGGAAGAGTTTGACAGCGGTCGTATCACGGTGGACGGCATCTTACTGGACAGCAGCCGCAAAAACCGCCTGGAAATCCGTAAGGAAGTGGGCATGGTCTTTCAGTCTTTCAACCTCTTTCCACACATGACCGTGCTGGAGAATGTCAGCCTGGCACAGCGCCTGGTACGCCGGAAAAGCAAGTCCGCGGCACTGGAAACCACCATGGAACTTCTCCACAAAGTCGGCATTCCCGACAAGGCCGAAAGCTATCCCGCGCAGCTTTCCGGCGGGCAGCAGCAGCGTGTGGCCATCGCGCGCGCACTGGCCATGATGCCCAAGGTGATGCTCTTCGACGAAGCCACCAGTGCGCTGGACCCGGAGATGATCGGCGAAGTGCTCGAAGTCATGAAGGCCCTGGCACGCGAAGGCATGACCATGATCGTCGTCACCCATGAAATGGGCTTTGCGCGCGAAGTCAGCGATCGCGTCATTTTCATGGAAAACGGCGCCATCGTCGAAGAGGGCACCACTGCACACTTCTTCAGCAGACCCGAAAAGGAGCGCACCCGGCTCTTCCTGAGCCAGATCCTGTAACCCGGCAGAAGCCTGCCGTCAGAATCAAGGAGCCAAACCATGAGACAACGTCGACTGATTTTTAGGGCCGCCTTTCTGGCCGCCGTGTTCACCGTATTTGGCATCAGCGCCTCCGCCGGCCCGCTGCAACGCAAGCTGGCCGCTGAAAGCACCATCGAGCAGATCGCCAGACGGGGTGTCATCCGGGTCGGCATGGACACCTTCGTGCCCTGGGCCATGAAAAACAAAAAAGGCGAGCTGATCGGGTTTGAAATCGATGTCGCCAAACAACTGGCCCACGACATGGGCGTTAAAATCGAGTTCGTCCCCACCAAATGGTCGGGCATCATCCCGGCCCTTATCACCGGCAAATTCGACGTCATTATCGGCGGCATGACCATTACACCCAAACGCAACCTGAAAATCAACTTCACACGCCCCTACTACTATACCGGCCAGACCCTGCTGGCATACAAGAAGCTGGCGGCCGGCGCCAAGAGCTGGCGCGATTTCAACCGTCCCGGCGTGACCATCGCCGCCAGGCTGGGGGCCACCGGCGCCGTGGCCTGCAAGCGCTTCCTGCCCAAGGCCAAACTGCGCCTTTTCGACGACGAGCCTTCGGCGCTGCAGGAACTGCGCAACGGCCGCGTCAACGCCTTCGTCACCTCTGCCCCGCTGCCTGCCTTCATGGCACTGGACTACCCGGAAACCCTGGTGGCCTTCAACGAAATCATCATGAAGGAAGCCATCGGTTTCGGGGTGCGCAAGAGCGATCCGGACACCCTCAATTACTTTAACAACTGGATCGAGACCCAGAAAAACAGCGGTTTTCTGCAGCGGCGTTACAAGTACTGGTTCACCTCCCGTGACTGGAAGAGCCAGATCGAGTAGCAGGTTCAAACGGCGGCAGGCGGACATCAGGAGCCGCGGCCTTGGCGCCGCACGGCCGCAGTACGGTTCCGGCTGGATGCGGGGTTAAAGTTTTTTTTGCGGCGGGCGATAATAAATAGCGACTGTGCATTGTCAACCGCCAAAAGGCAAAAAAAACAGCGCATCAACCCGGAGGATACCCCATGAAACAGCGAATGCTTGGCATTTCGGTATGGTTCTGTCTGCTGGCTTTGGCCGGTGCCCCGGCGCTGGCGGCACCGACGGCCAACAACCTGCAACCGGCCGCTGCACCGGACCTGCTCATCAAGATCAGACACGTCGACCAGCTGCTGGACCTGGTGGACGACTTGTCACAGGATTTTGTCAAGCCCTCAACGGCCAAACCCAGCGCCATGCTGCGGGGCATGCTCCAGGGTACCGACTGGATCGATCCCGGCCGGCTGATCGTCATCGGCGTGGACCTGCAAACCCCCAAACCGCGCGCCGTCGTTCTCATCCCTTACCAACGGCCCAACGACAATTTCAAAAACGCGTTCAGAGCCGTTGCCAGCGGACAAGCCTACCTGCTGCCGCTGCCGCCGGCCCCCGGTGCCGTGGTGCCTCCGGGCTTTCAGACCGCGCTGCGCCGGGCATCTACCGCCGGTGCCGCCAACGCCCTGACCTTCGAAGTGGCCGCTGCCCGTCTGCTGGATAAAAAGTCGAACCAGATCCGGGCCATGCTGGATCAAAAACTAAAAAGTCCCCGGTTGCCGGCCGGTGAACTCGCCATTCCACCGGCGGAAACCGCCGCCATGCTGAGCCAGATGGTGGACACATTAAAGCAGCTGAAGACCTTCAGCATTGGTATCGACCTGGACAAAACCCGCTTGCAGGTACGCTTTGAAGCCCGCGCCCTGCCGGGCACCGAACTGGACCGCCTTTTCAGAAAACCGGGCGGCACGCTGCTGTTGAACCACTACCATCCGCCGCAGCCCATGACTTTCCACTCCGGTAACTACGATATCGCGCGCATGATGCGACTTTTCACGCGCCTGTTCGGCCGGGTTTACCAGCGCATCGGCGTGGACATCGCCGGGTTTGCCAAAATCGCCGAACACATGACCGGCGAGGCGGCCGGCGGCATATCCTACACCTCGGATCCGGTCTCCTTCGAAATGATCAGCGTCCTCAAGGATGCCCGCGGTGCCCAGAAATTTCTGACGTCCGAGTACATTCCGTGGATGATCGCCTACGGCCGCCAGATGACCGCGATACTGGAAAAACAGACCGGGGAAAAAGTCCCCCCCGTCGTCACCCAGACACCGGCCACCAAAGTGGACGGACACACGGTTTTCGGCTTTCGTTTCAAAGCCCCGTTGACGCCGCCGGTGAACGGGGCCTCGAGGCCAGGCATGTCGCCCGCTTTCATAGACTATCAGGTGCGTATCACCACCGCCGGTCGCATGCTGCTGATGGCGCCCGATGACCAGCGCATCGCCCAGCTGATCCGGATTGCAGGCACGTCCAAACCTGAGCCGGCGCAGCCACCCCTCATGCATGCGGACTTCGACACGTCCCAGTACCTGACACTGGTGTCCAGGCAGATGACGCATTCTGCAGACTCCCCTCTGCCGCCGCTGCCCAAAACCGGCAAAATGCAATTCAACATGGACGTCAAGACCGGAACCGCCGTTTCGAGTTTTGCCATCGCCGTAAATGATATTAAAAACATGACGGCCTACACACAGAACTTGAAACACCGCAAAACATTCAAAGGTGCGCCACAGCACCCGCCACAAACGACTGCCAAGCAGTCCGCCCGGCCGGAAAGAGCCGCTGTGAAGCACAAACCCCGTGTCCAGACCCCGGAAATGCGCGCCCGGAAATGGTTTGAAAAAGGCGCCATCTGCGCCGCCTACGGCAACCACAAAGGCGCCCTGCGCTACTTTAACAAAGCACTGGCTTTAAGCCCCAAGTCCTCTGCCCTGCACTTTGAAAGGGGAATCTGCTACGGAGAGCTGGGAGATTTCGATCGTGCCGTCGCCGCCATCGACCGGGCCATCGCCCTGCGGCCGGACCGGGCGCTATACTACTACGGCCGGGGGCGGGTTTACCTGCTGGCCGGCAATCGCGACAGGGCCCTTGAAGACTTCAAGCGCGCGGCCAGCGGCGGTAACCCGGACGCACGCGCTTACTTGGCGCAGACGGCGGTGGCATCGGCGGGGAAATAAGCCCCGGATTTCGGGCCCGGCACAACCGGCAACCTGTCAGCTCTGCACCTGCAGCCCGAAAAGATCAATCAGGTCCGCCGGATGGCGCACCCACAAAAGGCGCAAAAAGGCCACCGGCTGGGGGGCCGTCATGCGCACAAGGATCCGGTGCGGATCGTTCAGAAAACGGGCGATGGCCGCTGCGGCCGCGCCGGCCTGCCGGTGACGGGCGGCATCCAGGCTGCGGGCGATCCGGGCACCGAGCCGCCGGCTGAAAATTTTCACGGGCTGGCCGGCCTGCTTTGCGCCGGCCGACACCAGGCGCCTCACCAGCGAATCATCCCGGTAGGTGAGGCTGCCGTCCGAAATGGCCGCCGCCGGGAAAAGCGTCAGCAACATGAGCGGATTTTTCAGGCCGCTTTGCAGACGCCGGATATCGAAGTGCTCCAACCGGGCCGCAAAAGTTGCACTCCCCATGCCGGGCACGTCGAGGCTGAGGTCCTCGACGAACAGCGTCTTGCTCCGGGGGTCATAGCGATAGCGGCATTCCAGGCGCGCCCGCAGATCTTCATAGCCCAGCGCCTCGAGATCCGCGCGCAGCGGCTGCAGGAGAGATTGCCGTGCTTTAAGCAGAACGCCGTCCATGACCAGATGCAATTTTTTGGGAACACCGGCACGGCGTTCGAATCCGCTCACCTTCAAACGTTGGATGAAAAGCGTTTCAACGGGACGGCGGAAGGTGACCGCCACCGACCGCAGGGTGACTTGCGGACGTAGCAGCGCAACGTCCAGATGGCGGTATTTCACGGCCTGCACCTGGGGAATCTTGGCGGCCGCCGCGGCGATTTCCCGGGAAACCGCCCGCGTGGCATACCACTTGGCACCCAGGTAGAACGCTCCCAGAGCAATCGCCGCGATCAGCACGCTCAGCCCGAATTTTTTTTTCATGCCTGCCCCCTCAGCGGCCGTGCCCTAAGGCCGTATTTCTTCATCCGTTTCCAGACGGTCACGCGGCTGACGCCCAGCCGCCGCGCCGCTTCCGACTGGTTGCCGCCAGTCTGGCGCAGCACCTCGATCAGCTGCCGACGTTCCGCATCCCCGGCCTCCAGCGGTCTCGGTGCCTTTGGCGGCGCATCCCCGCCGGCGGCGATTTTGGGCGGCAGGTGTTCGATGCCGATGGCCCCGCCGGTGCACAGGACAAAGGCGTATTCGATGGCATTGCGCAGTTCACGGACATTCCCCGGCCAAGTATAGCTTAACATTTTGCGCATGGCCTCGGAAGTCATGCCCAGGATCTTTTTCCCGGTTTTCATGGCATTGCGGCTGATAAAATGCTGGGCGATCAGCGGGATGTCTTCACGGCGCTCACGCAGCGACGGGCATTTCAGCGGGAAGACGCTGATGCGAAAGTAAAAATCCTGGCGGAACTGGCCACGATTGATCAGATCCTCGATATCTCTGTTCGTGGCTGTGACGACACGTACATCCACGGCAACGGGGGTGTTGTCCCCCACCCGCTCGATTTTCATCTCTTCCAGCACCCGCAGCAGCTTCACCTGGGTGGCCAAGGGGATGTCACCGATCTCATCCAGGAAGATGGTGCCTTCGTGGGCCGCTTCGAAACGGCCCACACGCATCTGACTGGCACCGGTGTAGGCGCCCTTGACATGCCCGAAAAGTTCGCTTTCCAGCAGGTTTTCATTGAGCGCGGCGCAGTTCACTTTGAGGAAGGGTTTGTCACAGCGCGGCCCGGCGGAGTGGATGGCGCGTGCAATCAGTTCCTTGCCGCTGCCGCTTTCGCCATGGATGAGCACCGGCGCCTGGGACTGGGAGACATTGTCGATAATTTCATAGAGGTTTTTCATAGGTACGGAGTTCCCCAGCAGCCCGTGGTAGCCCTCGTTCAGGCTGCAGGTGGTGCGCAGCGACTCGATTTCACGCTGCTTGCGGATGATTTCCGACATGTTGGTCAGCGTTTCAACCGCACCGATGCATTCCCCATCCGGATTTCGCAGCACGGCCGCGCTTTTGACAATGTGCACCACCCGCCGATCACGGGTCGTGATGAGGCACTTTTTGTCCCTGGATTTTCCGACCGAAAATAGACGGCACCATTGTTCGCCGGTGCCCATGCCCCTTATCCTGCAACCCGTGCAGTTCAGGATTTTGCAGGACTTGCCGATGAGCTCTTTCTCGGAATAGCCGGTCATCCGCTCGGCCGCCGGATTGACGGCCTGGATGCGCCCCCGCGTGTCGATCACCATGACGCCATCCTTCAAGGTGTCGACGATGGTCTTCCAATACCTGCCGATATCCATAGGCTGTTACCTTCAATGTGTAAACCTGCTAGTTAACAGCTGTTAATAGTGAATTAGCAGTTCTTTGGCAAGGTTTTTTTTATTTTTTTAAATATGATGTAATTACAATGTATTATGATATTTCCGACTCGATACGCCTGTTGGCACAAAATTTGATTGCTGTTTTGCGAAAGAAAAGGGTTCTTTGGATGCCGTGCCCGCCGGCAGTTTCCTTTTCGATGGCTGGAAACGATCAACACCATTTACCCACTTACACGAGGGAGCAGGAGGTAAACATGACAGAGCCTTCCAACGCCAAGCTCAAAGGTACGACCTGGGCGGCTGTTTTTCTGTTTCTGCTCACGTTCTTCCTACCGGCCAGTAGCGTATTTGCCGGTGAAGTCGAAGATCTCAAACAGGAACTTCAGCAGCTCACCCAAAAGATGATGAAGCTGGAAGAAAAACTCGACAAGCTGGAGAAAGCCGAGGCCAAGAAAAAAGCCGACATCAAGGAAATGGACCAGCGCATCAGCAAAAACGAGATTCACACGGCCACGGACAAACTCTCCTTTGGCTTTGAGCTCAGATCCAGGGCCGATTCCATTCACTACAAAGACATGCTGAGCGCGCCAGCGCCAGTAATAAGCGGATTTTTTGCCCCGCCGCCGGCCGGCTTCAACGGCGCCACCGCCCAGCAGATCCAGCAGGGCATGGCCGCCATGGCGGCTGCCGGCATGGTGCCTGCCCCGGACAAACAGGACGTCGACAACAACATTATCTACACCAACCGCTTCCGCCTGAACATGAAAGCCAAAATCAACAACCATTTGAACTTTGCCGGCCGCATGGCGGCCTACAAGGTGTTCGGCGACAGCACGGGCGTCAAGTTCAACAACGGCAGTCTGAGCGATGTCACCCTGGACGGCAATACCTCCAGCCTGCCCCACGGCGACACGATTCGTTTGGAGCGGGCCTACTTCAACTACCACCGCCCGGTGGGCGACATTCCCATCAATATCTCTTTGGGCCGCCGCCCCTCCACCGAGGGACCGCCCCTGGAGTATCGCAATTACAGCCTGGAGGGTGGATCACCGCTGGCCACCATCATCAACTGGCAGTTCGACGGTGCTTCGTTGAATTTCGGTTTAGAAGACGTCACCGGCATTCCCGGCGCGGCCCTGAAACTTTGCTACGGTCTGGGTTTCGAAGGCGGTTTCGGCAACGCCTCCAGCCTGGGGATCTCCACGCCCGAAGTCAACGATGTGCACCTGGCCGGCTTCATCGCCACCTTGTACGATGACGACGTCAGCAGCCTGGTATTCAGTTACGCGCGCGGTTTCGACATCACCGACGGCTTCACCGGCCTGACGGTCATGCCTTTCATCGTTTCCAAAAACGACAGCGGCCAGTTCAGCTTCACCCCCAATTCCGGGGCCTTTATCAGCCGCATGGAGCCGACCAACAATATCGGCGACTGGGATGCGGCCTCCATGCTGTTTCGCACGAACTTCGCCGACCAGTTCGCGGACATCGACTTTTTTGTCGCCGGCTCCTGGTCCCACACGGATCCCTCCGACTTTTCCAAAAATCCGTTTTACGAGCTGATGGGTGTGGGCCTGTTGAGTTCCAACGGACAATTGGAGAGCCACAACGGCTACAGCGTCTATGCCGGCGCCATCTTTCCCATGCCGTTTGACGCTCGCCTGGGAATCGAGTATAATTACGGTTCCAAGTACTGGTTCCCGTTTACCGGCGCCGAAGACTCCCTGGTGGCCAGTAAAATCGCGGCCCGCGGCAACGTCTTCGAAGCCTACTACATCCAGCCCATTTACAAGGACAATTTCTTCCTGCAGCTGGGCGGGCAGTACTACGACTACGACTACACCGGCAGCGGCAATCCGCTGGGTGCGCCGGTCAAGATCTCGGAAGCCACGGCCTTCGATACGCTCTTTCCGGTCATCGACAAGGTGTGGGTCGGCTATCTGTCAGCGACGGTGCGCTTCTAACGCGCCCTTAATTTAAGCGGCAATGCCGGCGGGAAACGGCAAGAACCAACAGAAATCCCCTCAAGCGGAGACACATCCAGCATGGCAAGTGAAAGTTTTTGGGACAGCGTCAAGGACGAGGCGCACAGCACCTACCAAATGCTCTTTACAAAACAGTGGCCCACTTGGCTGGCCGGCATCCTGATCGCCATCATCGCCCTGATGATCTTCTGCTGGCAGAGCCCCTGGGGCATCGCCGCCGGTTATCACGACTGGGGCGACTGGGTTTACTACCTGACCGGTATTTTCCACGAACGCCCGCTGAACCCCTGGCTGCACCCGGTGTCGCTCTCCAACTTCGGACTGCTGCTGGGCGCCTTTGCCTCGGCACTGCTGGCGCGCGATTTCAAGATCCGCCGCGCGCCGCGCCTGGAGTACGCCAAGGGCCTGGTGGGCGGCATCCTCATGGGGGCCGGCGCAGCCATGTCCAAGGGCTGCAACGTGGGCGGCTTTTACTCCGCCGTGGCCATGTTCTCGGGCGGCGGCTTTGCCATGATGTTCGGTCTCATGGGCGGCGCCTGGGTGGGCCTCAAGTACCTGCTCTGGGAAATGGAGCATCTGCCCAGCCGGGCCGTGGCCCGCAAACCGCCGAAAGAATCCGGGGGCATCGACTGGCCCAGGGTGCAGCCCTGGATCGGTGGGATAGTCGCCGCCGTGGTGGTCCTGACCTTCTACGTTTACGGAAGCGTCGATAAGACCCAGCTGGGCGGCTGGCTGTTCTTCGGCTTTCTCATCGGGCTGGTGATGCACCGCTCACGGTTCTGCTTCGTGCGCGCCTTCCGCTGCCCGTTCATGACCGGTGAATCCGACACCGTCAAAGCCGTGGCCCTGAGCCTGATTTTATATACCGGCGGCACAGCGGTCATCAAGTGGGCCTACCTGCAGGAGCCCAACATGGGGATCTACCATTCCTTTTTCATGGGCAGCCTCATCGGGGGATTCATCTTCGGCATCGGCATGCTGCTGGCCGGCGGCTGCGCCTCCAGCACGCTGTGGCGCGTGGGGGAAGGTCAGACCAAGCTGATGTGCACCTTGGTAACCTTCCTTTTGTCCAACTCCATGACCGGTAAACTGTTGCAGGTCAGTGGGCTCAACAAGTGGCTGGGAAAGGATATTTTCCTGCCCAAGTACCTGAGCTGGCAGCTGACCATCCCGCTGATGCTGGCCTTTTTCATCTTCTGGATGCTTTTGGCCATGTGGAACGAAGAAACGGAAAAGTTCGTGGTTTTTTAAAGTGTTATGCCGTTCATTTGATTTTTCAAACTTTTTGACGCGTTCTCAACTGCCAACCCATTTATCAAAAGGAGCACTATAGATGGACCTGAAAGAAATCAAAGCCGACAGCACGCTGGATACGCGCGGTCTGACCTGCCCCATGCCCATGCTCAAGACCAAGAAAACCCTCAAGGGGATGGATGCCGGAAAGATCCTGGAAGTTTTGGGGGATGATCCCGGATCCAAAAACGACATCCCGGATTTCGCCAACAAGGGCAGCAACGAATTTCTGGGGTTCTACGATGATCCGGAGGGCTACACGCGCTACTTTATCAAGAAAGGATAAGCTTCGATGAAAAAGATCGCCGTTGTGATCAGGGACGTCGACCAGCAGTACGAGGGGCTGCGCACCAGCCTCGGCGCGTTGCTGGAGTCGGCTGAAGTCCAGATGTTTGTTTTAAACCACGAAATCGCCAACATGGACGAGGCCTACCACGACAACATGGAGTTTCTGGACGAGATGGAGGGCGAGCGTTTCTCGAACAACTCGGCCAACGTGGAAAAATACGGATTTCAATATGTAACGTTGGCGGAGGTGGCCGAAAAACTGGATGCGGCCAGTATCGTCATACCTTTTTGAGCTTAAGACAGAGGTGACCCCATGAAAGTACTGCACATCTTGCGTTCGGAACCCGATGAGACGGTGGAAAAGCTGAGTGCCGCCATTTCCAAGAAAAACACCGCCACCGTCGTGCCGCTGTACCAGGACAATGTGGATTGGCAGGCCCTGGTGGATGACATCTTCGCCCATGACAAGGTAATCTGCTGGTGGTAGGCACAGGAGCGCCGGCAGCCGGCCGTTTTTGGGGCATATTTCGTTAAAGCGTCTTCTTTTACATTTTTCCATGACAAGTCAATTGCAGGCAGCACGGCGCACGGACGCGCACGCTGCCCTCACATGCAAAACAAGAGGATATATCGATGGCTGAAACACTGGGTATTCTGGTAAGTTCCGACAAGCACCTGGACTACGTCGTCAACCTGACCGAAGCCGCCCACGCCAAAGGCAAGCAGGTCGAAATTTTTTTCACCGGCCGCTCCGTACTGCTCACGGTCACGCCGGATTTCAAAAAACTGGTCGGCAAGGCCAAGATCTCCATCTGTGACGTCAGCTTCCGGGCCAACGGACTGCACGGCCGCGAGGAGGAAGTGCCCGGCGTGGGGTTCAAGGATTTCGCCACCCAGGCCCGGCATGCCGAAATGGTGGAAAAAGTCGACCGCTACGTCGTCATGTAGGACGCGGCCAGGAGGGAAGTTGACAAATCCTTGGACGATATCCGGCCTTTTTACGCGGATACCACCTTCGGCCTCAAGAAGCGTATCAAAATAACCGAAAATATAGATTTCAATGCTTTGAATTTTCAAATCGCAAAGATGGAGGGAACCACCATGAAAAAGCTGATCATTACTGCCATTGCCGTCCTTTTTGCCTTCAGCTCGGCCAGCGTCTGTCTGGCCAGCGCCAAGGCCAACGCCCGCAAGGGCAAGTACACCTACCGCAAGGTCTACAAGTCCTGCCACAAACGCGGTGAAGTCGAGTCCGCCACGCCCTTTCTGAGCCCCGACACCAAGACCATGGCCCAGTGGGACCGCGTGTTCGAGGAAAAGGATTTCGACCAGTTCAAATGCAAAGAGGAGTGGAGCAAACTGTCCGACAAGGACCTGGAAAACATCCACGCCTATCTGCGGGCGCATGCGGCCGACTCGCCCTCGCCGGCCAAGTGTAAATAACCGCGGCAGCGCCGCTGCGTGGCAAAAGGCCCGCACCGGCGCCCGGCGCCCCGTCCCGGGGCACCTGAATCTCTGAATCTGTGGGCAATCGCCCACCACCCGTCAAGCGGGAGGTGTCATGTTTCGATTTATTTTCGAGAGATTATCAGGAAAACGATGTTTGTGCCTTACGGCCTGCCTGGCGGCAAGCGGCCTGTTGCTGCTTTCCACGGCCGCTGCTCCAGCCGCTGCCGCGGAAGAAAAGGCGCCGGGCCGCCAGCTGGCCGACCAGGCCACCAAGCAACGGCATTTCTGGAACACCGTGGACCACAGCAAGCTCAAAGCGCTGCAGCAGGTGTTCACGTCGGGCGACCAGATCACGCGCGCCTGCCTGTCCTGCCACACCAAAGCCGACCAACAGCTGAAAAAAACCTTTCACTGGACCTGGACCGATCCCAACTCACCGCCCAACGACCGCAAGGGCAAGGCCCAGTATTCGGTCAACAACTTCTGCCTGTCCTCCAACGCCATGCACGATCACCACTGCAGCGAGTGCCATATCGGCTGGGCCGGCAAGGGCAAGGCGGCGGCCATCGACTGCCTGCGCTGCCACGGCCAGAAGAAGTTCAATTTCGAAGAAGCCTTCGGGGATTACGAGGCCTTCAGTACATCCAGCGACCCCGACGACAAGGAAATGGCCAAGGAAGCCCAGGCTGAAATCCAGGAAGCCGCCCAGGCCGTGGGCCGCCCCACGCGCCGCAACTGCGGCTCCTGCCACTTTTCCGGCGGCGGCGGCGACGGCGTCAAGCACGGCGACCTGGATTCCTCCATGACCACTCCGCACAAGAGCCTGGACGTGCACATGGGCATCGACGGCCAGAACTTCCAGTGCGTGCGCTGCCACACCACCATCAACCACAACGTCGCCGGGCGCTTTTACGCCACGCCGGCGGCCAAGAACCGCAAGAGCCTCATCGAAAACGATTTGAGCCCCAAGATCATGTGCGAATCCTGCCACAGTGCCAAGCCCCACAAAGCCGGCAGCAAGATGAACGACCACACGGACAAGGTGGCCTGCCAGACGTGCCATATCCCCACGGTGGCGCGCGTGCTGCCCGTGCAGATGTGGTGGGACTGGTCCCAGGCCGGCAAAATGAAAAACGGCAAGCCCTACGAGGTCAAGGGCCCCTATGACCGTCCCACCTACGTGTCCACCAAGGGCGACACGCGCTGGGCCAAAAACGTGCGGCCCGAGTACTACTGGTACAGCGGCTCGCTTTCCGGGCCGACGCTGAAGGACAGCATCGATCCAACCAAGATTATCCGCCTGGCCTGGCCGGTGGGCAACCGCGGGAACCACAACGCGCGCATCTTTCCCTTTCACGTCCACCGCGGCAAACAGCCCTACGACATCGAGCGCAGCAAGCTGCTGGCGCCGCTGCTGTCCGGTGAACACGGCTACTGGACCACCTTCAACTGGCAGGACGCCATTGCGCGCGGCCAGAAGTATCTGGACCTGCCCTTCAGCGGCAAGTACGGTTTCGTCAAAACCGAATACGTTTTCCCCAGCACGCACATGGTGGCGCCCAAGGACCAGGCCCTGGCCTGCTCTGAATGCCACACGCGCCCCCACAGCCGCCTGGCGAATCTGACGGGATTCTACATGCCCGGCCGCGACCGCATCAAGGCCGTCGACACCGGCGGATGGCTGCTGGTGCTGGGCTGCCTGGCCGCCGTTTTGCTGCACGGCTTCGGCCGTTTCATTTTCAAAAAGAACGGAGGGAAAAAGTAGGCCATGGACGCCGCAAAAATGAAGCGCATCTACCTGTACTCACGCTTTGAACGCATCTGGCACTGGCTGCAGGCCTTCCTGATTATTTCGCTGATCGTCACCGGCCTGGAGATCCACGGCGCATATACCCTTTTCGGATATGAAGATGCGGTTGAAATCCACAACTTCATGGGACTGACCTGGGGCGTGCTCTTTGTTTTCATCGTCTTCTGGGTGCTGACCACCGGCGAATGGCGCCAGTACGTGCCCACCACCAAGAAACTGTTCGCCGTGATGTGGTACTACAGTTTCGGCATCTTTATGGGAAAACCCCATCCGGTGCAGAAGAGCCCGGGCGCCAAGCACAACCCCCTGCAGCGCCTGACTTATCTGGGACTGGTAACCACCATGCTGCCCGTGCAGATGGCGGCCGGTCTGCTGTACTACACGTACAACCAGTGGCCCCAGTGGGGGTTGGACCGCTTTTTGACGCTCGGCGGCGTAGCCGTCGTGCACACCGTGCTGGCCTTTCTGTTGATCGCCTTTCTGATCATCCATGTTTACATGACCACCACCGGCCACACCATTTTTGCCCACATCCGCTCCATGATTACCGGCTGGGAGGAGGTCTTCGAAACCACCGAAGTCTACGACTGGGAGACCACCGGCAAGAAGAAAGCGCGCAGCTGAATATCATCCGATACCCAACAGCCACCTCATGAAAAAAGGGGCGCCTGAAAATCAGGCGCCCCTTTTTTAAACGGCTGATGCCAAACTTTATGATACGAGTTTGGCCATTTTGGCGGCGATATCGGCAAAAGCCCTGGTTACCGGAGAGTCCGGGAAACTGTCCTGATAGGACGTCCCCGCGTCGCCGCAGGCAACCATCTGGCGGTCAAAGGGAATCTTCCCCAAAAAGGGAATTCCGGCCGCCAGGGCGGTCTTTTCACCGCCGCCGGAGCCAAAGAGATCGACCATTTCACCGCAGTGCGGGCAGGCGAAGGCGCTCATGTTTTCGATGAGGCCGAAGACCTTCATGTTGACACGCTTGCAGAAGCTGATGGATTTGCGCACGTCGGCCAGGGAGACCTCCTGGGGCGTGGTCACGATGATGGCCTGCGCATCCTTGATGGTCTGGGCGATGGTCAGCGGTTCGTCACCGGTGCCGGGCGGCGAATCGATAATCAGAAAATCCAGGTCGCCCCAGGCCACATCGCCGATAAACTGCTGGATGGCGGAATACTTGATGGGGCCCCGCCAGATAATGGCTTCATCCTTGCTGGGCGTCAGCGACTCGATGGAAACGGCCTTCAGGTTCTCGGAATAGCTGATGGGTTCGAGCTTGCGGTCGGCATTGAGGTTGAGCACGTCCTGAATGCCCAGCATCCTGGGGATATCCGGTCCGTGCAGGTCGACATCCATCAGTCCGACCTTCCGCCCTTTGGCGGCAAGCGCCATGGCCAGGTTGACCGACGTGCTGGTTTTTCCCACGCCGCCCTTGCCGCTCATGACGATGAATTTGTTTTTGATCCGCTCCAGCGAACATTTGACGGCCGCTTCCTGCTGGGCCTGGGCATTTTGCTGCTTTTGGGCGGACGGGCAGCTGCCTTGTGTGATGGTCTCCATATTTTTCTCCTAAAAAATGTGAAAGAAATAAAACCTTCGGGAAACACCGCTGGCGGCCACGCTTTGCGGCCTTGCGATGCACGCAAACCTTTGTGAACACGGCGGCGCCCGCCAAATGCGCCGCCGGCAATTTTCAATATTCATCCGGCCGCAGGGCCGGCCGCCTGCCAAACAGCCCCCGAGTCACGGGGACGGCTCCATCTGATCCTCTCCGCTGCTAAAACCGGCGGAAATCCGAAAGGACTGATCGGCACCGCAGGCCGGACAGGCGGTGGGCCGTCCGCTTCCCGGCGGCACCTCCCAGCGCGATTCGCAATGGCGGCAGGCGAACAAGCGCCCTTCATCCACCACCCGGTAGTTTCCGCCTTCAATTTTGATGGCCTTGCCGTGGATCAGGGCGTCGGTCATCGCCCGGCGCGCCCTCTGCAGGATCCGGCCGAACGTCGCCCGTGAGACCCCCATGCGGCGGCCGGCGACTTCGTAGGACAGGTTGTCCAGATCGGCCAGGCGCAGGGCTTCGCGCTCATCAACGGTCAGGCGGACCTCCTCCAGTTGGACCATGGGTATGCCGCGGGGCTTGAAGTAGCTGACCTGCGGGTGAGCGGCGACACGGCGACGCTTCTGGGGTCTGGCCATCACCTCTCCATTATGAGAATATACTCAGAAACAAAGATAGTAAGCTCCGCGCAGGGGCTTGTCAAGCCGGCGCCTCAATTTTCCGGATGCGGCCGGGTGCCGCCAGGCTCAGGTACTGTCCGTTTTCGGTAAACATCAATTTCTTTTCCACCAGCATGGCCAAAAAGGCCCGCAGGCGATCTTCGCCCACATGCGGGAAAGCCCCCCGGATGCGTGCCAGCGAACGGCGGTGCTGGCAAAACAGGTAGATCCGCCGCGAAGTCCCCGTGAGACGGTGTGTCATGGGTTCGGCCGCAAGTCTCTTTTGCCGCAGGATGATGAAATCGCCGCCGTCGCGAAAGCTCAGGATGGGCTCCCGCCTGCCGTCGGCATGCAGTGCGGCATAGCTCCGGGCCCACTTTCTGACGCGCGCTTTGACCGGCTGCCAGCGCCTGCGCTGCACCATGCGGTCGCCCCGGTAGGCCTGGATCATCCAGGGCAGCGCCTGCCTGAGCGACGGCGGCAAAAGCCGACCGTAATACGGATGGCTGAACACGGCCTGCAGCCCGTATGCGCGCGGGCAGGCGTATACCGGACTGCCGTAGCCCAGCCAGAACTGCACCACGCGCAGCGGTTGGAAATATGCGGCAAACTCCAGGTTGGCCAGCGTCTGGGCCACGTCCCGGTCGTCGCTGCCCGGAAAGCCGATAATCAGGTTCGAGCGGCTGACAATACCAACGGCTTCGCAGTTTTTCATCGCCTCCAGGTTTTCGATGGCCGTGGTTCCCTTGTTGAGCTTCGCCAAAAGCGATGTGCTCAGGGCCTCGATGCCCACCTGAACCTCCTCCACGCCGGCGGCCTCCATGGCGGCAAGCCGGCGCAGGGAAAAGTCGGCCCGGATTTCGGCGAAAAACTTGAAATCCCGGCCCAGTTCCGCCAGGCGGCCGAATACCGCTGCAACCCGTGCGGCGGGCAGCACGTTGTCCATGAAGGCCAGTGACAGGCACTGGTGGCGTGTGCTCAGGTATTCGATCTCATCCGTGATCTGTTCGGCGCTTTTGCTGCGATAGCCGCGCCACTGCAGGTTCAGGTTGCAGAAGGCGCACCCCTGCACGCTGCTGCCGGGACGGGGCCGGCGCCACCAGCAGCCGCGCGACATTTCGACGGGCAGCGTGGGGAAGAAGCGCTGGTGCGGCGGCAGACCCGCCACCTGCGCAAAGTAATCGTCATAATCCGGTGCCGGCAGGCGGTCGAGCTGCGTCATCTGGCTGAAACGCACCGGCACATGCCCAGGCGTCTGGCGCGTGGTCAGCCCCTCAATGTCCTCCGGGGGCCGCGCACCCGGCGCAACGCACAAGTGGCGCAGGAGTGCTTCCAGCGGCCGCTCCCCTTCCCCGGAAGCGATGGCATCGATTTCCGGCATTTGGCGCAGCAGGCCGGCGGCCGGCCTGCCGCTGAATGTGGAGCCGCCGACCACCACGTAAAGGTCCGGCGCGGTGCGTTTGACGGCGCGGATAAAAAAAAGCGCGGCAGTCAGCTGGCTCAGCGTAACGGAGAACCCGGCCAGCCGGTACGCCCGCCAGTCGGTCTGCGCGATCAGAGCCTGGGATATGCCGCCGACGTCTTCCACCAGTTTTTCGAAATCCGCCGCGCCAAGTACACTCTGCGACGGCAGTTCGCGCCCGAACAGATCGGCGATCTCCGCCAACCTGGAAGGGTACAGCAGGGCGGCATAGACGCATTCGGCCGGCCAAGTCCGTTCGCAAAGCGCCCGGTAGCGCTCAAAGCCGATGTGCGCCGCCACGTCCAGGTAAAAGTGTCGCGTGTCCACCCGGACCTGTGGCAGACGGGCCGCGAGAAAGGCCTTCAGACTTCCCAGCTGGATCGAGGGCCGGTTGAACAGCGGCCAGGGTGTCGAAACCAGCACCGCCCGCAGACGCTGCCTGTGTGCAGCGATCATGGCCCTTTTCTCTCCAGCTGCGCCACCGACTCGATGTGGTGGGTATGCGGAAAAAGATCCACGGGCTGTACCGCTTTGGGTGCGTAGTTTTCCGCCAAAAGTGCCAGGTCGCGCGCCAGCGTGGCCGGGTTGCACGAAACATAGACGATGCGCGCCGGCGACAGCGCCAGCACGCGGCGGATGACTTTGGGGTGCAGGCCCGCGCGCGGCGGGTCGATGACCATGACCTGTGGGCGGACGTCCAGGCCGGTCAGCACTTGCGCGGCATCCCCGGCGGCAAAACGGCAGTTGGATATGCTGTTGATGCGGGCGTTGCGGCGGGCATTCTCCACCGCCGCCGGCACCTGTTCGATGCCGACCACCTCGCCGGCGGCCCCGGCCAGCAGCAGGGCGATGGTCCCCGTACCGCAGTACAGGTCGATCACCGTTTCCGATCCGCTGAGCTGGGCGTAAGCCTTAACGACCCGGTAGAGTTTCTCGGCGCCGCGCGTGTTGGTCTGAAAAAACGAGTTGGCCGATATCTCGAAGTCCAGGCCGCCCACGGTTTCAACGATCACCGGCGCTCCGCCCAAAAGTGCCTCGGATTCGCCGACGGCCACCCCGGCCTTGCTGGCCGTGACGTTGTTGACCACCGAAACGATCTGCGGGTATCTTTGCAGCAGCGCATCTGCCAGCGGCTGCACGGCGCGCGGCATGGATGCACGCGTGACGATGTTGACCATCCAGCGGTCGCCGGCGACAGCATGCCGCAGCATGACGAAACGCCAGAATCCCGTGTGGCTGCGCAACCCGTAGACCGGCAGTCCGGAGGTTCGGATGTAGGCGCGCACATCGTCCAGGATGGCATCCCCCAGAGAGGGCTGCAAAAGGCAGGATTCAATGTCCAGCACTTTGTAAAAGGTCCCGGGAACGTGCAGCCCGAGACCGAAATCCCCGCCGACCCCTTCACGCCCCAGTTCGGCGGGCAGCAGCCAGCGACGGTCCGAGCAGGTGAACTCCATCTTGTTGCGGTACGCGAAGACCCGCTCCGACGGCATGGTGGGATACACCGTAACGGATCCCAGCCCCCCGATGTGGGCCAGGGCTTCAGAGACATGCCGCCGTTTATAATGGAGTTGCGTTTCATAGGCCAGCGACTGCCAGGTGCAGCCGCCGCAGAAATCACTGTAGCGGCAGGGCGCCGCCAGCCGATGCGGCGAGGCGTCCACAACCTCAATGGCACGCGCCTCGGCGTAGCGTCTCTTTTTGCGGTGGATCCGCGCTTTGACCCGGTCCCCCGGCAGGCCGCCCTCCACGAACACCGTCAGCCCGTCCACGTGTGCAAGACCCCGGCCACCGAACACCAGCCCGGCTATTTCAAGATCCAGTATCTGACCCTTTTTCAGTGCCATGAATTTCGCCGTCGGCCTTCAGCAGTTCGCGCCGCAGGATATCCAGCGCCGTGGCGGCAAAGATGCGCTTATTGGTGGACCGGTTGTCGTAGAAGAAGCGGTAGCGGCGGCCAAAGGCATGCCGGGGGGCCGCCAGGCCGATGCACACCGTACCCACCGGCTTTTCGGCATTGCCGCCGCCGGGGCCGGCGATGCCGGAAGTGGAAAGCCCGTATGTGGCGCCGGCAATGCGGCGCGCACCTTCGGCCATCCGGCGCGCGGTCTCTTCGTGCACGGCGCCGTATGTTGTCAGTATTTTTTCAGGTACCCCCAGGATATCGCGCTTGGCGGCATTGGCGTAAGTCACGCCTGCAAACAGGAAGTAGTCCGAGCTGCCGGCGACACCGGTCAACTGGTGGGCGATCAGGCCGCCGGTGCAACTTTCGGCCACCGCCAGGGTCGCACCGTGCCGCCGCAGCAGCCCGCCCACCACGGCCGGCAGCGGCCGGCCGTGCATGGAAACCATACGGTTGCCGATCTTGGCGGCCACCCAGCGGGCGGCGGCATCCAGGCGGGCGGCAAGTTCCTGCTCGTCATCGCCGCTGCCGTACAAACGGATATGGATTTCGGGAAAGCGGGCCCGCAGACCCAGTTTCAAATCGCCGAAGTGCGCCGCAAACCCCCCGATTCGCTCGTTGACCACCGATTCCGGCAAACCGAAGGTCGACAGGCTGCGGATACGGTAGCAGTGCCGCGCACCGTGCATGCTGCGGATACGCGGAACCACCTGCTCGTCCAGCATGCGGCGCATTTCCACGGGCACTCCGGGCAGAAAGAAAAAGCGGCAGCCGCCGATGGCGGTCTCGAAACCGGGGGCGGTGCCCAGAGGATTGTCCAGACGCGTAGAGCCTGCCGGGAACAACGCCTGTTTGCGGTTGGAAGCGCTCATGGGGCGTTTGTGGGCGGCAAACCAGGCTTTTATGGCGGCAAGCGCCTCCGGATCCAGCACCAGTTCAACACCCAGGGCCACGGCCGCCGCTTCCGAAGACAGGTCGTCCACCGTGGGGCCCAAGCCGCCGGTGACCACGGCGATGTCCGCCCGCCGGCTGATCTCGTGCAGCACGTCAACAAGGGCCTGCAGGTCGTCTCCCACACAGGTATGGCGTATCACCGCCACACCGTTGGCTTCCAGCACCTGCGAAATGTGTGCCGAGTTGCTGTCCACCAGCGCTCCACTGCGAATCTCGTCTCCGGTGGCCAGGATCTCGGCTTTCATCGAATTTCCCTCCTGCGGCTGTCTGAAGGCCGCCGGGCGGATGCAGGATCAAAAAATTATGCCGGGCATCTGCCGGCGGATCCGTGCTCTATAGCACATTCCGGCAATGCGCAAAACGAAAAAGCCGGCTTTTCGGCGCGCTTCAATCCACAAGCAGCGGCACGCTGCGCCCCGCTTTCAGATCCACTAAGCCTTCTTCGCAGATGCGCAGAAAAGGAATCGCCGCACCGGTCAGCGTCACCAGGGTAAGCAGGGGGTCGGCAAAGGGTGCCCCCAGCTGTGCGGCCGTCTTGTTAAACGCCGCCAGCTGATCGGCCAGCACCGGCATGGGTTCCGGCGAAAGGATGCCGAAAAGCGGCATGGGCACTTCGGCCAGGATTTCCCCTTGGGCACCGGCCACGGCACCGCCGCCCAGCCGGGCAATCCGGTTGACCACCTGCGCCATGTCAGCCGCGTCCGCCCCCACGACGACAATATCGGAGCTGTCCCAGGCCGCACTGCAGGCCAGCGCGCCGGCCTTGAGCCCAAAGCCGCGGATAAATCCCACAGAGCGCTTTCCGGACACACCGCTGCGGTCGATGGCCGCCACCTTGAGGATGTCGGCCGCGGTGTCGCTTAAAAGCACTCCGCCAGACGGTTGCATGGCCACGTGTGCCGCGCGGGTCACCAGGTCGGTCACCATTTCCATCACCCGTACCGTGACCGCCCGGTCTCCGTCTGCCCGCACCTCGAAATCCGCGGCGCGCATCTCCCGCGTAAGCTTCACGGTTTGGCAGCACACGCGGGGGTAGACGTTTTGCCGCGGAACCGCCCGCACCCGGCCGTTCTCCACGATGACGCGGCCCCGGCTGATCACCGTGTCCGGCGCGATAGTGTACGGGTCCGGAATCACCACCAGGTCGGCCTGGCGGCCCGGGGCGATGCCGCCGATGACGCTTTCCAGCCCGAAGTGCGTGGCCGGGTTTAACGTCGCCATCTGTACGGCGGCCACCGGCCCCCAGCCGCAGTCGATGGCTTTTTGCACCACCGGCCGCATATAGCCTTTGCTGATCAGATCACCGGGACTGACGCCGTCCGTGACCAGGATCAGCCGCCGGCTGTCCGCCAGTCGATGCCGGATGCCGGCGATGGCGGCCAGATCGCGCCGGATGCTGCCTTCGCGGATCATGACATACAAACCCAGCCGCAGGCGCTCGGCCGCCTGATCGGCGTCGATGGGCTCGTGGCAGGAAGAAATCCCGCTGGCGGCGTAGGCCGACAGCCTGGCGCCGCGGGCGCCGGCCGAGTGGCCCTCCAGGGTTTTGGCCGTCCGCAGTGTCGCCTGAAAATTTTCCAGAAGCGCATCCGGAGTCTGCAGCAACGCCTGCCAGTACGTTTCCCCCAGGCCCAGGATGTCCGGCCGGCGGACCAGTTCCCGCAGCGTTTCCGCTGCCATGCCGTCGGTCCGTCTGCTTATGGACACGTTGGCCGGGGCCGTAGCCAACAGCTTGACGGGCTGATCGCGCAGCGAATCCAGAAAGGCCAAAAGCCCCGCTTTGCCCGTCACCGGATAGATCTCCATGGTCTCGGTAACGATGGTGGTCGTGCCGTCTGCCATGGCGTAGGGCAGAAACCGCTCGATGGTGTAATACCACGCCAGGTGCGTGTGCGCATCGATCAGGCCGGGGATCACCGTGCGGCCGGCGGCGTCGATGACCCGGCCGGCCGGCGGACGGTCCGGTTCCAGATTGCCCACCGCGGCGATCCACTCACCTTTTATGGCGATGCGGCCGTCGTCGATGATCTCGCCGCTGTATACATTGACCACACGGGCGTTGATAATTTCGAGGTCCGCTTTTTCGCGCCCCAGGGCCACCTGCATGAGCGTACGCGCATCCCGCCTGGCGGCCATAGCCGCTGCCGCATGCCGAATATCCGTCTGTTTCCGTTTCATCTTTTTGGCCCCCTTGCAGATTCCCGATATACCCAGCAGGATGCACGCAAAAGGCTTTCCCGGCAACCATTTGCCGAAGCTATACGGGAAAACATACGCTCCTCGATGCTGCATGCCACAGAAGCAACCCCGCGCCCAGGTCCACTGCGGCTCAGCACAGCCCGGTGATGTCGCCGATCAGGCGCTGTGTCCAGCGGTACCGGTTCTGCAAACTGCACACGGAAGCGCGGCTGCGCCGCAGATGCGCGAAATCGTCACCGCGCCGCATGGCCCCCATGAAAAATCCGGCATAATCGGCAAAGCCGCCGATGGCCTGACCGCCCACGATGAGATTTTCTTTCATAATCAGCCTCAGATAGTCGGAACCCTTTTCTCTTTCCACGATTGTAAGCTCGCCCAGCTGGCACTGGGTCGACAGGGTGGATTTTCCGAAAGAGACGGCATGCATGCGGCCGAAATGCACGCGCGCAAAGGCGTAGGCACCGGCGTAGCTGACCGGATCGCCGGAAAGGTTCGCAACGACGACCGCCGCCTGGTCGATGGCGTTGTGTTTGAGCTGGAACATGACGTCTTCGCCGGTGCAGGCATCCACGGTTTCGATGCAGTCGCCGCAGGCGTAGATATCGGCCACATTGGTCTGCATGTGACGATTCACCTTGATCCCGCGCTCGGCGGCCACGCCGGCGGTTGCGGCCACAGATCTGTCGGGCACAACCCCGGTCGCCACCACCACCGCATCGCAGTCGATGCGCCGTTTGTCGGTGACAACGCCGGCAACCGCACCGTTTCCCTCGATGGCGAGCACTTTTTCGGACTTGAGCACCCGTACGCCGCTGGCGGCAAGCGCAGCTTCGAAGCGCTGCGCGGTCTCGCGGTCAAACAGCGCCGGCAACACCCAGTCCAGCAGCTCGATGACCGTCACCTCACAGCCTTTCTTGTGCAAGGCTTCCGCCACTTCGATGCCGATGGCACCGGAGCCGATGACCACCGCCCGCCGGCCGCTGTGCCCACGCAGCTGTTCGGCGGCGTCAAGCTGTTTGCAGTTGAAAACACCCGGCAGCCGGATACCTTCAATGGGCGGGATGAACAGCTGCCCGCCGTGGGCCAGCACCAGCTTGTCGTATGGCACCTCGAACCCCTGTGCGGTGGTCACCCGCCTGGCCCGGGGGTCGATGGCAACGACCCGCTGGCCGAGCATCAGGTCGATGTTCCGGCGCCGGTAATCTTCCAGGCTCTTTCGGAAAACAGCCCCGCGCGACACATCTCCACCGATAAAATAGGGCAGTGCGCAGGGATCGTACTCCGGCACTTTCTCGGCGGAAAGCATGCAGATCTCATGGTCCCTGCTGCGGGCCCGCATTCCGAAAGCGACACAATTTCCCGCGATCCCGTTTCCGACAACCACAATTTTCATGGCATGCGCCCCTTTCTGTGCGCCCTGGCGCCGGATGCGCCGTAACGCGCCGAGCGGACCCTGTCGGCCTGCGCCCTGGTGGACTGCAAGCTGCAGCGCTGCCCGTCATCTATCCAGAGGGCCCCTTCGGTGCGGCAGGCCGCCACGCACCAGGGTCCATCTTCCTGGTCGGCGCACATATCGCAGGTCATCGTCTGGCCCGTAAACGGATTTACGGCCGGACTGGCCACAGGGCAGATGTAAACGCACGCCCGGCAGCCGATGCAGCGGTCTTCATTGGTGACCACAGACCCGTTGATCACCCGCACCCGCGCATTCACCGGGCACACCTTGATGCAGGGGGCGTCTTCACAAGCCATGCAGACGACCGGCACGTTGAACGCGGGGTCTTCAAAACAGTGTATGCGGATGCGGGCCAGTTCCGGCCGACAGGCGCCATGGTGCGCCATGGCGCACGCGATTTCACAGCGATGACATGCCGTGCATCTCTGAGGGTCGCTGGCTATCCACTGCGTCGTCATTTCAGTCCTCCGGCCAGCTCCGGGGACATGCCCGGAACATCGGTTTCGTTGCCATATGATTCATTATAATGAACTATCGATTGACCATTGGCGGCCACTCCGCCGGCACCCGGCGGATCTGGGCACCTTGGCGTTTTCTGCTGCAGGAAATTTTGCGTCCATTTACAACCATCTATAATATATCTATAATTATATTTATAAAATGAGGCTGCAGGCAGATTATACGTTTTGCAGCATATCAAAATTTCCAGAATATACAAGCTTTTTTCTTGACGTATGAGATCAATATCCGATATATAGTTCGCTATATTGAATTATTGGCGCGCTGTGCCGCGAACCAGATGATCATACAAACCACAGGCCCGACATGCCGGCAGATCTCAATACCGCCGGGGCGCCCGCTTACAGGGCGCCCGCGGTTCACAAAGCTTTCCAGTTGCTGCACGCCGTGGCCCGGTCGCCGCAGCGCCTGGGCATCGTCGACCTGGCCCAGCGGCTGGGATACAGCAAGAGCACGGCCCACGGCATCGTGCACGCGTTGCTGCGGGAAGGCGCCCTGGCCCAGGACCCGTCAACACGCAAGCTCTTTCTGGGCCCGGCCATCGCGGACCTGCTCTTTTGCGACTGGCACCCGGAAACGGCCGCGCGCACAGCGCAGCCGATCTTAAACGCCTTGCGGGAGCGAATCCACAAAACCGTATTTTTGGGCGTGCGCATGCGCCACCGCGTCCTGATCATCGCCGCGGCCGAGGCCCCCGAGGGTCTGCGCATCTCCGCACCGGTGGGCATCACCATCCCGCTTTTGGCCGGTGCCGTCGGCAAGGTGTTCATGGCCGCCGAAGACCCCCGGCGGGCCCGTCAGCTGATCGCTGAAATCGGCCTGCCCCGTTTTACGTCCCGCTCCATGACGGACATGGCCACGTACCTGTCCGAACTGGAGCAGGTGCGCAGCCGCGGTTACGCGGTGGACATCGAAGAATACATCGACGGCGTGCGGGCCGTAGCCGCGGCGCTGCAAAACCGGCGGGGCCTTGCCGCGGCGGTGTGGGTCGTCGATTTTTCCAGCGGCATGCCGCGCGGGCAAATCCGGCAGATCGCCGCTGCAACGACCGTTGCAGCCGAGGAGCTGCGCGCCGAGCTGGACCGCCAGCCAACGATTGCCGCCAGCGATCATTGACGGCTTCAAATGCAAGCGAAAGGAGTATGACATGGGTCACACAGGAGAAAAGCAGTCGGCCGCCGAAAGCCTGCGCAAGACCAGAACTTTCGGCAAAGTGCGCTGCCACAACCCCAGCTGCATGGGCCGGATCACGCCCGCGCCCGGCGCACAGCGCGTCAGGTGCCCCACCTGCGGCATGGAATACCGGCTGATATGGGTCAACGAAACCCTTCCCCGCATCCGCGGGCCGGTATGGGAGACGAACCGCAAAATCGCGCAGCAAGCATGGGCCCGCCGCCAGGCGGCCGCAAAGGAGGTCAAATAAAATGGCGTTAAACAGGAAGATAGCCTACATCGATCTTTCGACGAACACCGTGGAAACCCGGCCCATACCCCTGGAGATCCGCAAAAAATTTTTAGGCGGCCGCGGACTGGACGCTTACCTGCTTTACAACCACGCGCCGGCGGGCTGTGACCCCCTGGGGCCGGAAAATGTGTTGATCATCAGCGCCGGAATCCTCACGGCGACCTGTGCGTCGGCCAGCGCACGCACCCATATCATGGCCAAATCCCCGTTGACCGGACTGCTGGGCAGCACCAACATGGGCGGCTTTTTCGCCCCCGAGCTGGCCTGGGCCGGATTCCATCACCTGGTCATCAAAGGCAAGGCGGCCGGGCCGGTTTATCTCTTCATTCACAACGGTGAAATCGAGATCCGCGACGCCGCCCACCTGTGGGGCAAAACGACCACCGACACCCAGTGGGCCATTCGCAGTGAGCTGGACGACGAGGAAGTCAAGAGCTGCGTGATCGGTCCGGCCGGTGAAAACCTGGTGCGCTTCGCCAATGTGATGACCGGCATCAAGAACGCCGGCGGGCGCACCGGCATGGGCTGTGTGATGGGTTCCAAAAACCTCAAGGCCGTGGCGGTGCGCGGAACCCTGGACATCCGCCTCGCGCATCCGGCCCAGGCCCTGGACTTCAATAAAAAATTCATCGACCAGATCACCAGCGCCAAGGTCAACCAGATTCAGGGCAAGCTGGGCACCCCCTTCATCTGGGGGGCCACCAACTGCTGGGGGGGGCTGCGCACGAACAACTTCCAGTACAATCAGCTGGAGGACGCCGACGACATCGAGCCCGAGCGGCTGGATGAGATCGCCACCGAAACCATGGGCCCGCACCACATGGCCGCCTGCTTCGGCTGCCAGGTGCACTGCCGCGCACAGTACAAGATTCCCGCGGGGCCCTATGCCGGAAAATACGATGAGGGTCCGGAGTACACCTCGCTGGGGGCCTTCGGCGCCGAGGCCGGCTGCCGCAGCGCGGTCACCGTGCTCACCGGCAACCACCTGGTGGACCAGTACGGCATGGACAACCTGGAGACCGGCAGCCTGATCGCCTGGGCCATGGAGCTTTTCGAAAAAGGCATCCTCACGGCCAGGGAAACCGACGGCCTGGACCTGCGCTTCGGCAACGACGAGGCCCTGCTGGAAATGGTCCACCGCATCTGCGCGCGCCAGGGATGGCTGGGCGACACCCTGGCCGACGGCGGCATACCGGCGGCTGAAAAAATCGGCAACAACGCCTTTGATTATCTCATCCAGGTCAAGGGCATGAACAACCTGCATTCGGACGAACGTGCCACCCCGGCCCTGGCGCTCAACGTGGCCACCTCCTCCAGGGGCTCCGACCACCTGCGCAGCCGGCCGGCCATCGACCTGTACCACCTGCCGGAAGAGGTGCTGCGCAAGATCTACGGCACGCCGGTTCCCTACGACGGCCCCCTGAGTTCGGACCACACGTCATACACCGGCAAGCCCTGGATGGTTTTCTGGCAGGAGAACTGCTACATGGCCGTGGACTGCCTGGGGATCTGCAAATACCACACCGTTTTTCTGGGCGCCACGCTGCCGAACTTCGAGGACTGGCCCCGGGTCATTGAACTCAACACCGGCCTTAAACTGTCGCCCACCGACATCTGGCAGATCGCCGAGCGCGGCAACATGCTCGAGCGGCTCTTCAACCTGCGCGAGGGCCTGACCCGCGATGACCCGAAAAAAGGGGACACCCTCAACCACCGCTACTTCGACGAACCCTGCCTGCGGGGGGCGCCGGATGTGATCGGCCTGTCCATCGACCGCGACAGGTTCAACGCCATGATCGATGAATTCTACGAAATCAAGGGACTGGACAAAAACGGCCTGCCCGAACCCCGGACTCTCGAACGCCTGGGGCTGGCGCAGGAGCCGTCGCACCAGCTGTAGATCGCCTGAAAGGAGCCTGTCAATGCAACCAGCGACCATGAAAGTGCTGAAAATCGATTTCGAAAAATGTACCGGCTGCCGGCTGTGCGAGCTGGTGTGCGCCGTGCATCACGACGGCGTGTCCAATCCGGCCCGCAGCCGCATCCGCGTGGTGAAGTGGGAGTCTGAAGGCCTTTACATCCCCATGGCCTGCCAGCAGTGCCAGGATGCGCCCTGCATGCAGGGCTGCCCGGTGGGCGCGATCACGCACAACTGGGAACAAAACCGGGTGGAAGTCGACTACGGACTGTGCATCGGCTGCCGCACCTGTGTCGCGGTGTGCCCCTTCGGGGCCATGCACTTCAACACCATCGACCGCAAGGTCATCAAATGCGACCTGTGCAACGGCGACCCGCAGTGCGTGCGCTTCTGCGAGGTCAAGGCCGTCACCTTCGTGGATGCCGGCGATGAGAGCCTGGCGCGCCAGCGTACCGCCGCCCGGCGCCTGCACACCGCCGAAGGGAAAGCCGCCGCGCTGCTTTAAAGCCCTTAGCGACGACAAAAAGGCAGCGCACTACGGTGTTTCGAGCCGGTGCCAGGGGACATAACAGAAAGGCTGCCGGCCGCAAACCCGTAAAGGATGTGCCCGGTTGATCAGGCCGCCTGCGGCCCGCTGGGCGCGGAAAAAGGCGCCGCGCCCGCCCCTGCCGGCGATAAAGAGGCCATGACGGAAAACGCCCTCGGCGGGCCTGCCGGAATCCATCGGGGGACATGGATGGGCTCACTTGCGGCAATTCGATGATTCCGTTCCCTGGGGCGTCAACCGGTCGAGGCGTTCTTTCAGCTCCTTTTCGCGCTGCCAGCGGACGGTAACGTCACGAACAATGGCCGCGGCGCCGCATACGCCACCGGCTGCGTCCTGCAAAAGAACCAGCGAAAACTCCACCGAGATGCGGCGGCCGTCTTTACGCCTGGCCGGTACGGCCAGCAGCCGGCCGGCGTAGCCGCTGGCACCACCGGCCATGACGCGCTCGTAGCCCCGGGTGTGCCTGGCGCGCAGCTTGGGGGGAATGATCAGCTCCAGGCTTTGGCCCACGATTTCCGCGGATGCATAGCCGAACAGGGCCCCGGCAGCGGCGTTCCAGAAGCGCACGACCCCCTGCCGGTCGGCGCACACGACGGCATCCGTGGTTCTTTCGATAATCTGGGCATACAGCCAGGCGGGATCAAAATGCGGCATCATGCAATCTCCTGTACACAGGCGGCCATCAGACGCAGTTGGTTGAAACCACCGGGCACCTTCTCTTTTCCTGAAGCCGACCAAAACGGCACGCAAGCTTCAATCGTGCTGCCGGAAGCTGTGGAGCGCCGGTTTCGCCGCAGACCCCGCGACAAATATCCATCGTTTCCTCTCTGGTATCACTGCCGAACGAAAATCTCCTCCTTGAGCATGCAGCAGGCGATACGGTAGTCCGGGACCCCGGCGGCGTCATAGGCCAGGTTTTGCGGCTGGACCAGGCGGTTGATAACGCAACCCTCCGGGATGTCGAGGGCAAACAGGTGGCTTTCGTTGATGGGCGGCATCTCCACCAGGCGGTTGTTTTCGATGGCCAGGGCGTTAAGCGGGTAGTCCTCGCACAGCGGGCAGCGGTAGACCCGGCCGTTGGGAAAGACAAAGTAGTTGTCGGCCACCCGGCCGGCGCATTCAAAAAGCTCCCCGGCGGTCAAAAACACCTTGGGATAGGTGACAATGACGCCCTGTGCGGCGATACGCGCGGCCGCTGCGGGTACCGTGTCCAGCCACTCGCGCCGCGACAGCTGCAACTGCCGTGCGCGCGCATCTTCCGCCGAGGCACCCCGCAGACCGATGACCTGGATGAAAAAGCGTGTTATGCCCAGGTCCTTCACCAGCGCCGCCATGCTCTCGAGCTCGTGCAGGTTGAGGCGGCTGACGGTGTAGATCAGGCTGGTGGCAAAGCCCTTGGCCGCCGCCCGGCGCATGCCGGCGATACAGCGTTCATAGGTTCCCCGCCCCCGGATGGCATCGTTGGTGGCGGGCGTGGCGCCGTCGAGGCTGAAACTGAAAAAGTCGATTTCGCCGGGATCCACGCGCTCGAGGATATCGTGAAACAAAAAGCCGTTGGTGTCCACGGTAACAGACCCGAAAGCGCGTTTGCCGGCATAGCGGATGACGTCTGCCAGCTCCGGGTGCAGCGTGGGTTCACCGCCCAGTAAAATCAGGTTTGCGGATGGGGCTCTTGCGGCGAAAATATCCAGCCAGCGCCGGATCGTATCGATGTCGAGGGTATTTTCGCCGTGCTGCGCGACGTTGATGTAGCAATGCCGGCAGGCAAGATTGCACGCCGTCAGCAGGTGGAAAAAGACGTTGCTGCAGTTACGGGAGAAGGCCACCGTGCGTTTCTGCATGCGCGCCTCCATCAGCAGCGTTCCAGACAGTCCTTGGTCAGGTTTTCGTCGAAAGGCACCGGGTAGCAGCCGTCGAAACAGGCCTTGCAGAAGGTATTTTCCGGATCGTCCATGCCGGTGGATTCCAGCAGCCCCGGCAGGCTGAGGTAGTACAGGGAATCCAGGTGCAGAAAATCACGCAGTTCCGGCACCGACATCTTGGCGGCGATGAGCTCGCCGCGCGTGGAGAAATCGATGCCGTAGTGGCAGGGGAAGCGGTGTGCCGGTCCGCTGACGCGCAAATGCACGTGCCGCACGCCCAGTTCGCGCAGCGCGCGCACGCGCGTGCGCACGGTGGTGCCGCGGATGATGGAATCCTCGATGATGATGATATCCTTGCCCTTGAGCAGGTCCTTGACGGGGTTGAGCTTGACCCGCACCCCGAAATCACGCATGCTCTGGGAGGGCTGGATGAAGGTGCGCCCGACGTAATGGTTGCGGATCATGCCCATTTCAAAGGGAATGCCGGAAGCTTCCGAGTATCCCAGCGCCGCATAGGTGCCGGAATCCGGGAAAGGCATCACCAGATCGGCCGATACCGGCGCTTCTTGCGCCAGTCGCCGGCCGTGGGCCTTGCGCGTCTGGTAGACATTGTGGCCGTAGATCGTACTGTCGGGACGTGCGAAGTAGATGAACTCGAAAATGCAAAAAGCCCGGCGACGGGCCTGCTGCGCCTTGATGCTCTTGACGCCGTTTTTACCGATGATCACGATCTCGCCGGGGTCCAGTTCCCTGACGAAGCGCGCCTCGACCAGGTCCAGGGCGCAGGTCTCCGACGCCAGCAGGTAGCTGCCGTTGAGCTCGCCCAGGCACAGCGGCCGGAAACCGTGGGGGTCTTTGATCCCGATCACCTCGCCCTCGTTGGTGAGCATGATCATGGAAAAAGCGCCTTTCAAACGCGATGCCGCCCGCACCAGGGCCCCTTCGAATCCGTAGGTCAGATTTTTAACGAACAGGTGCAGGAAGACCTCGCTGTCCATGGTGGTCTGGAAAATGGAGCCGCTTTGCTCCAGTTCGTCTTTGAGCTCGCGGGCATTGACCAGGTTGCCGTTGTGCCCCACCGCGTAAGAACGCTTGCGATGGTGCACCACAAAGGGCTGGGCATTGCCCAGAATCGAGCTGCCGGTGGTGGAATAGCGCACATGGCCGATGGCGCTCGATCCGGAAAGCTGCTCCAGGTGCGGGTCGTCGAACACCTCGGACACCAGCCCCATGCCCTTGTGAAACACGATGCTGTCGTCGCGCGTCACGGCAATGCCGGCGCTCTCCTGGCCGCGGTGCTGCAGGGCGTACAGGCCGAAATAGCTGAGCCGAGCCGCTTCGGCATGGCCAAAGATGCCGAACAGTCCGCAGGCCTCGCGGGGTTTTTCGTGTAAGTCCATCGCTTGGCACCTGTCTGTCGAAATGGGGTTGTGTGCATGCATGCCCGCCGCTTTTCCATCAGCGCCCGGGCCGCGTGTCAGTCATGATATTTTTGCAGCGTCTGAATACCGATACGCCGGTTTTTGAGGGCTTCGATGCCGCGGCACATGGCCATGGCACCGGGAATGGTCGTGACGTAGGGGACACGATACTTGATGGCCGCACGCCGGATCTCGAAGCCGTCACGCCTGGTTTCACCGCCACTGCCGGTGTTGATGATCAGCTGAATCTGGTTGTTTTTCACGGCATCCACCACGTGCGGCCGGCCGAAAGAGACTTTGTTGACCACGCGCGCCGCCACCCCGTGGGCATATAGAAACTGCGCTGTGCCAGCGGTGGCCAGCACGCCGAAGCCCATGTCGCGGAAGCGGCGCGCCGCCGCCAGCATCGTGGGCTTGTCGCGGTCGTTGACGCTGATAAACACCGTGCCGCCGGTGGGCAGCGTCAGGCCGGCGCCCAGCTGGGCCTTGGCATAGGCCGGCCCGAAGGCCGTGTCGATCCCCATGACCTCGCCGGTGGACTTCATTTCAGGCCCCAGCAGGGTGTCCACGTCCGGGAAGCGGTCGAAGGGCAGCACGGCCTCCTTGACCGACACGTGCGCCGGCACCCTTTCGGTGGTCAGACCCATCGATTCCAGGCTGCGGCCCAGCATCACGTGGGTGGCCAGTTTGGCCAGCGGCACACCGGAAGCCTTGCTGACAAAAGGGATCGTGCGTGACGCCCGCGGATTGACTTCCAGCACGTAAAGCCGGCCGTCTTTGACGGCGTACTGCACGTTCATCAGGCCCAGGACATTCAGCTCGGCGGCCATGGCCCGGGTAGCCGTGGTGATTTCGGTGATGCTCGCGGCGCTCAGGCTGATGGGCGGCAGCACGCAGGCCGAGTCACCCGAGTGCACCCCGGCCTCCTCGATGTGCTCCATGATGCCGCCGATGACCGTCCGCCGTCCGTCCGATATGGCATCCACATCGATTTCAACGGCATCTTCCAGGAATTTGTCAATGAGCACCGGGTGGTCGGGGGAAGCTTCGATGGCCAGGCGCGCAAAGTTTTTCAGCTCCTCTTCGTTGTAGACGATTTTCATGGCCCGCCCACCCAGCACAAAGGAGGGCCGCACCACCAGCGGATAGCCGATGGCGGCCGCCACGTCCAGGGCCTGCGCGACGCTCCGGGCGGTACCGTTTTCGGGCTGCACCAGGCCGAGTTTGTGCAGCATGCGCTGAAACTGCTTGCGGTCCTCGGCACGTGCGATGCTCCCGGGAGTCGTTCCCAGGATGGTAAAGCCGGCGGCGGAAATGGCTTCGGCCAGGTTCAGCGGGGTCTGCCCGCCGAACTGCACGATCACGCCGTCGGGTTTTTCGGCCTCGGCGATGTGCAAAACGTCCTCGGCGGTCAGCGGTTCGAAGTAGAGCTTGTCCGAGGTGTCGTAGTCGGTGCTGACCGTTTCCGGGTTGCTGTTGACCATGATGCTCTCGACACCGGCCTCGCGCAGGGCGAAGGAGGCATGCACGCAGCAGTAGTCGAACTCGATTCCCTGGCCGATGCGGTTGGGCCCGCCGCCCAGAATCATGACCTTGTGTTTCGCCGACACCCGGGCTTCGTCCTCAGACTCGTAAGTTGAATAATAGTAAGGTGTTTCGGCTGCGAATTCAGCGGCGCAGGTGTCCACCAGCTTGTAGACCGGGCGGATGCCGGCTGTTTGGCGGCGCTGGCGGACGGTTTGGGCATCCGAGCCGCAGATGTGCGCGATCTGCACGTCGGAAAAGCCCCATGACTTGGCCTGCCGCAGCAGGGGCGCGGGCAGATCGCCGCCGTTTCCGGCCATTTCCTGCTCCAAGGCCACGATCTGCCGCATCTGGTCCACGAACCAGGGGTCGATATGCGTGATTTCGCTGATAGATTCCGGTGACATGCCGACCAGCAGGGCTTCGCGCAGGTAGAAGATGCGCTGCGAGTTCGGCATGGCCAGGTGCTGCCGGATCTCCTTTTCAGCCGGCGGCCGGCCGGTGCGGTCGACGATGTCCCGGCCGTCGGCCCCCAGCCCGAAACGGCCGGTTTCAAGGGAGCGCAACCCCTTTTGCAGCGCCTCTTTAAAAGTCCTGCCGATGGACATGGCCTCGCCCACGGATTTCATGGAAGTGGTCAGCAGGTCGGGGGTCTCGGGAAACTTCTCGAATGTCCAGCGCGGCACCTTGACCACGCAGTAGTCGATGGTGGGTTCAAAAGCAGCGCTGGTCTTGCCGGTGATGTCATTGGTGATTTCGTCCAGGCGGTAGCCTACCGCCAGCTTGGCGGCGATCTTGGCGATGGGGTAACCGGTGGCTTTGGAGGCCAGGGCGGAGCTGCGCGACACGCGCGGGTTCATCTCCACCACGACCATCTCGCCGTCAACGGGGTTTACGGCAAACTGCACGTTGGAGCCGCCGGTGTCGACGCCGATCGCGCGCATGATGGCGATGGCGGCACTGCGCATGTTCTGGTATTCGCGGTCAGTGAGGGTCTGGGCCGGCGCCACCGTAATGGAGTCCCCGGTGTGCACGCCCATGGCGTCCACGTTTTCGATGGAGCAGATGATCACGGCGTTGTCGCTGGCATCACGCATGACTTCCAGTTCGTATTCTTTCCAGCCCAGCACGGATTCTTCGATCATCACCTGCCCGATCAGGCTGGCCTCCAGGCCGGCCTTGGCCACCTGCTCCAGTTCCTCCGGATTGTAGGCCACGCCGCCGCCGGTGCCGCCCAGAGTGAAACTGGGGCGGATGATCACCGGAAAACCGATGTCCGCCACCACTTCGCGCACGCCGTCCATATCGGTGGCGATGCCCGAGCGGGGCACCCGCAGCCCGATGCGCGCCATGGCCTGCCGGAAAAGATCCCGGTCTTCAGCCTTCTTGATGACCTCCACCGAGGCGCCGATCATTTCAACACCCAGCTCCTCCAGCAGGCCGGTCTCAGCCACTTCCACCGCCGTGTTCAGGCCGGTCTGTCCCCCCAGGGTGGGCAGCAGTGCACAGGGACGTTCGGCCGTGATGATGCGCGCCAGAATGTCGGGCGTCACCGGTTCGATGTAGGTGCGGTCGGCGATTTCCGGGTCGGTCATGATGGTGGCCGGGTTGCTGTTGACCAACACCACTTCGTAGCCCTCTTCACGCAGGGCCTTGCAGGCCTGGGTGCCGGAGTAGTCGAACTCGCAGGCCTGGCTGATGATGATCGGTCCGGCGCCGATGATCAGGATCTTTTTAATGTCGGTACGTTTGGGCATGGTATGATCAGCTTCTGCGGCCGGCGGCCATCATCTGCCTGAAATCGTCGAACAGGTAGCGGGCATCGTGGGGGCCCGGGCAGGCCTCGGGGTGGTACTGCACGGCAAAAATCGGGTATCGCCGGTGCCGGAACCCCTCCAGCGTGTCGTCGTTCAGGTTAACGTGCGTGATCTGTACCGCATCCCGGCCGAGACTGTCGAGATCCACGGCAAACCCATGGTTTTGGGAGGTAATTTCGATGCGCCCGGTGGCCAGGTTCTTCACCGGCTGGTTGGCGCCGTGATGGCCGAATTTCAATTTGAAGGTCCGCCCCCCCAAGGCCAGTCCCAACAGCTGGATGCCCAGGCAGATCCCGAAAATCGGCCGGTAGCCGACCAGCTCCCGGACGGCGGCAACGGCATAGTCCAGCGGCGCGGGATCCCCGGGTCCGTTGGAGAGGAAAATGCCGTCCGGCTGCATGGCGCGGATGGTCTCGGCAGTCGTATCGGCCGGCACGACGACCACCTCGCAGCCGACGGCCTCCAGGCACCTCAATATGTTGTACTTGATGCCGAAATCAAAGGCCGCCACGGCAAAATGCGTATCGCGCCGCCGCCAGACGGAAGCATCCGGCCGGCCGGCCGGCACGTGCAGCGGGCAAACCCCGCCGGACTGCCAGCGGTAGGCCGCGGATGCAGTCACCTGGCGCACCAGGTCCCGCCCCTCCAAGGGCGGCATATCGGCAAGACGGCGCAGCTGTGACCGGGCATCGAGGTCTTCCGTGGAGACAAAAGCGCGCATGGCGCCGGCCTTGCGGATGTGGCGCGTCAGGGCGCGCGTGTCCAGCTGCTCCACGCCCAAAACCCCCTGCTGCTGCAGGTAGGCACGCAGACTGCCTTCGGCGCGCTGGTTGCTCGGAAAATCCTGGTATTCCCGCACCAGGAAAGCCTCCACCTGAATGCGGTCGGACTCGATATCGCGGGCATTGACGCCGTAGTTGCCCACCAGCGGATAGGTCATGGCCACCATCTGGCCGCGGTAGGAAGGGTCGGTCAGCACCTCCTGGTAACCGGTCATACTGGTGTTGAACACGACCTCGCCGCCGGCTTCACCGGAGCCGGTGAACGATCGGCAGCCAAAGCTGCGGCCGTCTTCTAAGGTCAGCAATGCGCGCATGGACATACCTGATTACGGCCGCCTGGCGACGGCCGGTTTGTCATTCCGATGGTTTCGCAGACAGCTCTACAGCATGCAGCGCGCTCAGTCAATGGGATCATTTTCCACCAGGTTCCAGATTCCGCAGGGGCAGGCCCCGGCACAGAACCCGCAGGCGATGCACTTGTCGGCCGCCACCACGTATTCATACCCGCCCCCGTCGGGTTCCACCCGGCTGATGGCGGCTTGGGGGCAGATATTGACGCATACGCCGCAGTCGCGGCAGGCGCCGCACGAAGAACACTGGGACCCGCAGTGGTCCAGGTCTTCGAATTCGGTCAGGCGCGGATCGAAATATTCCAGCGTGATGCGCTTTTTGTCGATCACCTGGCGCAGGTTGGTGGTCGGACGTTTGCCCGCCAGCATCTCCGCAATCGCCTCGGCCGTCCGCCGCCCGGCGCCGATGGCCTCGGTCAGCAGACCCGGCTTCACGACGTCGCCGATGGCGAAAACCCGGGGATCGGAAGTCTGGCCGAATTCGTTGACGGTCACGAACCCACGCTCGGTGGCGATGGTCTCGGGCAGAAAGCCGAGGTCCGGCACATCGCCGATGGAAATCACGACGGTATCGGCAGGCAGAATCTCGCCGTCGCTGAGCTTGACGCCCTCCGCTACGATCTTTTGGGTAAAACAGGGCCACCGGAATTTGGCGCCGGCGGCCTCGGCGGCCTCGCGCTCGGCGCCGAAGGAGGCCGGCTCCTGCACGTCGATCAGGGTCACGGCTTCGGCCCCCAGCCGGAAAGCCTCGCTGGCCACGTCGCAGCCCACGTTGCCGGCGCCGATCACCACGACCTGTTTTCCGATTCTGGCGTCGTTGTGCTTGGCGGCGGCCAAAAAGTCGTTGGCCGTCAGCATCCTTTCGGCACCCGGGATATCGAGGATGCGCGGCTTGCGCGCACCGGTGGCGATCACCACGAAATCGTAGTCCGCCGCAAGCTGCAGAAAATCCTCGCGGCGCATTTCCTGCTGCAGATGGACATGCGGCAGCACCTTGCGGATACGCTCCAGTTCCGAGGAAACCACGTCCACCGGAATCCGGGTGGACGGAATCAGCGTTGCAATCTTGCCGCCCAACACTTCGGACAGATCGTAAATGACGGCCTCGTGCCCCTGCAGGCGCAGCTGCCAGGCCACGGAAATGCCGGCCGGGCCCCCGCCGATCACGGCCACCTTTTTGCCGGAAAGCGGCGGCAGCTCGGGAAGATGCGCCTGGATGCTGGCGCGGCCCAGCTGCTTGACGTCCACCGGCGCCATGAGGGCCGCCTGGCGCGTACAGGCCTGCATGCAGGGGCTGGGGCACAGGTAGCCGCACACCGTGGCCGGAAAGGGCGTATAGGCCAGTGCCAGGTCAACGGCTTCGTCCACGCGGCCCTCGCGCACCAGTTGCCAGCGCTCCTGCACCGGAATACCGGTGGGACAGGTCCCTTCGCAGGGCGGCAGGTACTTGCGGTTCTCCCACAGTGGTACGAAGCGCCGCATCTCGCCGCTGGGCACCAGTTCGATGGGGCCGCGTTCGATGGCCGTCAGGTCGCCGATCAGTCCGCCGCGCCCCAATTCGGCATCCCACACCTGATTTTTAAACTCCGCCATGGACGTCAGGCGGCGGCCGCTTTTTTCCTGGGCCGAACGCGCCCTGAGCAGCTGCCACTGGCGGCGCTCACTCAAGCTCTTCAGCAGGTCCAACCGGTGGATGGCCTCCAGGAAATGCGCCAGGTTCTCAACCAGCCAGCGGTGGTCCGCATCCGCTATGGGAATCAGCTTGGCGTCGGCATGGCTGAAGCCCTTGATGGGGCCGCGGAAAAAGACCTTGCCGCCCACCATGCCCACCAGCGGCCGGTAGCCGAGGACATTTTCCGGGTCCTGGGCATCAACCCCGCAGACCACGGCCACGCCGCCGGCCATGAATTCGCCGAAGTAATCCCCCACCGAACCCAGCACCCACAGTTCCGGCTGGGAAAAACGCGGGTTGTGCTTGGTCATGGTCATGCCGCGGGCCCCGATGTTGCCGGCGACATAGACCTTTCCCTGGGCCATGGCATTGGCCACGCCGTTGGAGGCATTGCCGTGCACAACAATACGCGCGCCGGCGTTGAGCCAGCCCACATCGTCCGATGCCGGTCCCAGCACCTCGACGGTGGTGTTGGCGTACCCCATGGCGCCCACCCGCTGGCCGGGATAACCGCCGATGCGCACGGTCACCGTATCGTCGCCGGCACGCCAGAGGCGGCCGCCGATACCGTGCTGGCCGAAGGCCTGAACCTCGATAAAACGCCGCCCGTCGGCGACGGCCTGTTGAATTTTCTCTTCCAGCACACGGGACTCTATGCGTACGCCGTTTTCTTTTCCCGATATGCGGTGATAAATATTGTCACTCATGAACTTTCTCCACGCAGTAAACCCCGCGCTCCGGGGTGCCTTGCGTCCCGTGTCCCGTTCTTCAAACCACGTACTTGATCTTCAGACGCTGAGAGATGTGGTAGTCGTCGACCCCCAACGCATCCGCCATGCCGACGGGCAGCGATGTGGACCGTCCCAGGGGCGCGATGATCTTCTTCAGCTCGGTGTCGAAGCTCAGGAAGACATCCACCACCCGTTGGGCCACCGCCTCGATGTCCAGGCGCCGGTAGAGGCGCGGATCCTGCGAGGTGATGCCCTTGGGGCACAGGCCGATATTGCAGATGTTGCAGCGGTCGGATTCAGACCCCAGGCAGCCGGCGGCGGCCTGCATGATGTACTTGCCGGTCTGCACCGCGCTGGCGCCCAGCATGATCAGCGCCGCCGCGTTGGCCGCCAGGTTGCCGCTCTTGCCGATGCCGCCCCCGGCCATCAGCGGAATTTCGTTCTGCTTGCCCAGCGCCACCAGGTTCAGGTAGGCGTCGCGCACGTTGCTGGCGATGGGATGCCCCATGTGGTCCATGGACACATTGTAGGCCGCTCCCGTGCCGCCGTCCTCCCCGTCCATGGCCAGCCCGGCGGCATAGGGGTTTCTCACCAGGTTGTTCAACACCGCCAGGCTGGTGGATGTGGCCGATATTTTGGGATAGACCGGCACCCGGAAATCCCAGGCCATGTACATGGACTGGATCATCTTGGCCACCGATTCTTCGATGGAGTATTTGGTCTGATGGGTGGGCGGACTGGGCAGGCTCACACCGGGCGGCACACCGCGGATGGCCGCGATCAGCCGGTTGACCTTGTACCACATGAGCAGCCCGCCGTCTCCGGGTTTGGCCCCCTGGCCGTACTTGATCTCGATGGCGCAGGGATCGACCTTCATCTCCGGGATGGCGTGAATGATCTCGTCCCAGCCGAAATAGCCGCTGGCGATCTGCAGAATCACGTTTTTCAGAAAGCGCGACCGCAAAAGGCGCGGCGGGCAGCCGCCCTCGCCGGTGCAGATGCGCACCGGCATCCCCAATTCGTCGTTCAGGTAGGCCACGCCCATCTGCAGCCCTTCCCACATGTTGGGCGAAAGGGCGCCGAAGGACATGCCGCCGATGACCAAAGGGTAGATTTCGCGCACCGGTGGAATCCAGCCGTGGCGGTTGAAAAAGTCGATATTCTCCTCGGGCGGCAGGATTCTGCCCAGCAGGGTGCGTAGTTCGAATTCGTGCCGGCCGGCATCTAAAGCCGGGTCGGTGAGCATGGAAATGCGGATGAACTTGATGCGATCCAGCAGGGTTCCCGGCGCGTTGCGGCGCCCGCCCCGACGGCGCGGCTGCCCGCCGCGGTCCATGTGAAAGACGAGCTTGCTGGCCTCGTCACTGCGAACCGGGGCGATGGCATCGTTGGGGCAGACCATGCTGCACATGGCACAGCCCACACAGCGGTAGGCCGGATCGGTCTTCTGGCGAATGCCGTAGTAAACCTTGTAAGTGTGCGCCGGTTTTACCGCGATGCCCAGCGGCGCTTCCACGATGCGCTTGCGAAACACCCCCAGCTCGATGGCATTGACCGGACAGACCGCCGTGCATTTGCCGCACAGCGTGCACTTGTCCAGGTCCCACAGGATCTGCCAGGGCAGGTCCTTGACGCTCAGTGTGGAAGGGGTAATGGTTCCGTTTGCCGGCATATGCTAACCTCCTTGCGGTCGGGTCCGACGATGGCCGTATCCAGGTACATGGGTTGAAAATCCGCGCTTTTGTCGCGGTCGGGGATGGCCGCATCCAGGCCGCAGATTTCGGATGAAAAAGCGTACATGCCGGGACGGCCGCCCACCACGCCGGGCCGCAGCTTCTTGCGGTCCTGCACCAGAAACAGCGAATGGTCATACAGGCAGCCGATGACGCAGTTGGGGCCGTCGATGATCATGCGGCGGCAGCTCTGCTTCAGCCGGCGAAGGAAGTCGGCATCGGGATGGCTGCCGATATCCTGGTCGTTCAAGGGCGTAATCACGTGCTTGTAGGCCTCGATACCGAGCCCCAGCTTCGACAGGGTGTAGTGCAGGATGTGCGTGAAAACCTCGGAATCGGACTGGTAGCCGCTGTAGCCGGCAAACCCGCGCGATGTCAAAAACTCGCGAATGGGCACGAAGGCCGTGTTCTCGCCGTTGGTCATGGTTGAAAAACCCTGGATGAAGAACGGGTGGCAGGCGTACAGGTTGATCTCGTAGTTGGTGTTCTGCCGCCCCTGGGCCATCAGCACGCGCGCCTTGAGCTCCCTGCGGCCGAGATCGAGGTATTCGGCCACCTTGAGGGGATCGCCGATCTCCTTGATCATGATGACGTCGGGCCAGAAAGAAAAAACGATCATGTCTTCCTTTTCCTCGCCCATTTTGCGCAGCTGCAGGCGAATTTCCAGCAGGTGGTCGTAGAGCTGCGCCTGGCTCAGGCCCTCCCACTCCTCCGGGTATTCGTAGGCCCGGATCAGGTAGCTGTCCCGCTTGGGCACGCCCGGCGGCGGATTTTTCGGCACCTTGATGGTCAGCTTGTACTGGGTCATAAAGCCGATATCCATCATGAAGCGGTCCAGGCGCTTGATACCTTCCTTGGAAAAAATGCCTGACAGGATCGGCGCATTCTTCAGCTCCTCGAAGGGACCCGAAAGGTCGCGCATGAACAGGCCCACGCCGGAGCCGTCGTGGCCCTCGCGCATGACGTCCAGGGCTTCTATGGCCACCATGGGCGACAGCGGCTCCTCGCTGGTAATGGCAAACAATCGGCACATCGCTGGCTTCTCCTTTTATACGGTGTCGAAAACGGTCTCCAAGCGTGCTTCATCCGCTAAGGAAGGCAGGACGCAAGGTGTCGGCGACCTGAAATACGAATATATGGCCTTGACAGGAGGGAAATTATGGATAGAGGCAATTCGTATGCCAAGAACGTGGTGTCTCTGTATAATATAAATATCAATCGGTTACACGCAGCGTTGCTCCGAAACCCACCTCGAAAATAACAATTTTGTCATAATATTAGCCGATATATTACAAAAGTGGTTACAGGATAGAAAATTTCGCGGAAAAAAACAAGTGCAAATCTTCCCCAAACGATGCCTCCATACGGCCCCGGCGCATCCGCCATGCAACAGACGTCTTTACAATCGGGCCAACTTGTGCCATCCTGGTACGGTCATGCTGCAGGAACTGACGATCAAAAACTTTGCCATCATCGACAACCTGCGGATTTCCTTCGACAGCGGAATGACCGTTTTAAGCGGTGAAACCGGTGCCGGCAAATCCATCATCATCAAGGCCGCCAATCTGCTGCTGGGCAGCCGGGCAACGGCCGAAGTCATCCGCGCCGGCGCCGAAAACGCCGAACTGGAGGCGCTGTTTCAGCTCGCGCCCGAAAATCCGGCTTTCCACGCCATGCAGGCGCAGGGCTTCGACCCGGCTCAGGGGCTGCTCATCCGGCGCATCATCTCGCGCAACAACCGTCACCGCATTTTCATCAACGGCCGCCTGGCCACGCTGCAGATGCTGACCGCCCTGACGGAGAATATCGCCAGCATCTCGGGCCAGCATGCCCACCAGGGGCTTTTGAAAGAAGCACTGCACTTAGAGCTGCTCGACCGCTTTGCCGGCCTCGGCACCACGCGCGACAGCCTGGCGCGCAAATTCAAAGACATACTGCCCATGATCCGGGCACGCACGGACCTGCTGCGCCGCCGGCAGGGCCAGGACGAGCGCCGCGCGCTGCTGGAGTTTGAGAAAGAGGAGATCCTGCAGTCTGCTGCAGCCCCCGGAGAAGACCGGCGGCTGGAAGAGCAGCGCCGGCGGCTGAAACATGCCCGGGAAATTCTGGAGCTGGTCCACGGCGGCATCGAATCCCTCTATGGTGACCAGGGGGCCATTGCCGACCGGCTGGGCGAAGTGCGCAAATCCATGGAAAAAGCCGGCCGCCTGGACCCGGCGCTGACGCCGGTTGCCCGCAGTCTGGCCGAAATCGGCTATCAGTTCGAGGATGTGGCCCAGGAGCTGCGGTCCTACATGAACACCATCGAACTGGATGAAACACGCCTGGACGGCATCGAGGCGCGCCTGGACAGGTTGCACAAACTCAAGCGCAAGTACGGCGGCAGCCTGGAAGCCGTGCAGGCGCACCTGGATAGCATCGAGAGCGAACTTTCCGCAATGGCGCATCTCGGCACGGACATCGCCGCACTGGAGCACAAACTCGAACGCGACCAGGCCGAACTGGCGCGCCTCGCCCGCCGTTTGTCCCGCCGGCGCCACGATGCCGCATCCCGTCTGGCCGTCCAGGTGGAGCACGAACTGCACGCCCTGGGCATGGCACATGCGCGCTTCGATATCCAGCTGCGGCCCATCCCGGCGGCCGAAGCCCCCGATCCGCTGTTGACCTGTGAGCAGCGGGCCGTCACCGAAAGCGGCACCGAACGGGCCGGCTTCCGCATCGCCACCAACGCCGGCGAAGACCTGAAGCCCCTTGCCAGCATCGCCTCGGGCGGCGAACTTTCGCGCGTCGTGCTGGCGGCCAAAGCCATACTGGCCGGCACCGACGCCGTCGAAACCATGATTTTCGATGAAGTCGACGCCGGCATCGGCGGCGGCGTGGCCGAAGTGGTCGGTGAAAAGCTGGCCGCCCTGAGCCGCCGCCACCAGGTCATCTGTATCACCCATCTGCCCCAGATCGCCAAATTTGCCGACCACCATTTCCGTATCTCCAAATTCGTGCGCCGCGGCCGGACCTGCACCCGCTTCGGTCTGCTCGACGACACCCAGCGCGTGAATGAAATGGCGCGTATGCTGGGCGGCCGCGAGATCACCGAAACGACACTGGCGCACGCACGCGAGATCCTGGAGGCCGCCGCCCGCCGGAGCCGGCCGGCGGCCTCTTGACAAGCGTACCCGGATCGTTGGAAAACACCACCAAGCAAAACCAACACCCACAGGAGAAGCACGATGCCCATATATGAATTCAAGTGTCTGAAGTGCAACAATATCTTCGAACTGCTGATGATGAACCAGGATACGGCCCAGATGCAATGTCCACACTGTAAGTCCGAAGATTTCGAACGCGTCATCAGCCGCACCAGCTACGCCATGGGCAGCGACGGCACATCGGCGGGCGTCAGCCGCCAGACGCGCAACTGCTCCGGCGGATCCTGCACGACCTACGACATCTCCGGACACGGGGATTAGGGGACGGAGGATACGCTCGTGGCACCTGCACCGCCGGCATACGTGACGGCCCTTGCAAGCGGAAGGCTCGCCGACCGGGTGCGCACGGCATACCGGGCCCTGAAGCACTGCACCCTGTGCCCCCGCAGATGCGGCGTCAACCGCATCGAAGGTGAGCTGGGAGTCTGCCGTACCGCAAAAAACGCCGTTGTCGCCAGCCACCATGCACATTTCGGTGAAGAGGCCCCGCTGGTGGGCCGATCCGGCTCGGGAACCATCTTCTTTTCATACTGTAACCTGGGGTGCATCTTCTGCCAGAACGACGACATCAGCCACGCCGGTGCGGGCCAGCCGGTCTCCTCCCGGAAGCTGGCGGAAATGATGCTCGATCTGCAGCAGGCGGGTTGCCACAACATCAACCTGGTCACCCCCTCGCACGTCGTTCCCCAGATCCTCGCGGCACTCGAACTGGCTGCCGAGCACGGCCTCGACATCCCGCTGGTGTACAACACCGGCGGCTACGACCGTCCGCAAACCCTGCAGCTGCTCGACGGCATCGTCGACATTTACATGCCCGACTTCAAATTCTGGGATCCGCAGGTGGCCGAACAGGCGGCCGGCGCCGGTGATTACCCCGACTGGGCCCGCCGCGCGGTTATCGAAATGCACCGCCAGGTCGGTGACCTGGTAATCGACGCAAAGGGCCTGGCGCGCCGCGGCCTGCTGCTGCGCCACCTGGTGCTGCCCGGCGGACTTGCCGGCACCGCGCCCATCATGGAGTTCATCGCCGCACGGATCTCCCCCAACACCTATGTCAACATCATGCCGCAGTATCGCCCCTGCGCACGGGCCGGAGAAATAGCAGCCCTGGCCCAACCCCTGGACCCACAAGACTACCGGCAAGCGGTTGACACTGCCCGCCGTGCCGGTTTGACGCGTCTGGACCGGCCGCGGCGCACCTTTGTGCTGCAGTTCTGAATTCAATTTTGCAGGCATCGCCCCGGCCGCATATACAAGGCGCAAGGCATGCGGCTGTGGCGGGCTACCGCCAATGCCCCGCAACGCGGCTAAGGCGGTGAAATCGGCGCTCCCGCAGGGTAGACACTTTTGGAGTAAAAATGGCAGGTTTCCGCATACACCCCTTGAGCAAAAAACGCCGGCTTTAATGCAAAAGTAACCAAAAGGTTATGTTCCCAAGCTACAGTTTTCAAAATTGCCTGGGCAGGATTCAGTGCTGAGCCCGGTGGTGAACACAGCACGGCCGGACATTAAAACCACCGTTTGGGGCTTGATTTGGTGCTTATTTTCCGCTACGTTGGCAGCGCCCGGCAACGAAGGACCCGGCAGGTGGGAAGGCGATTTCAGGCGCAACCGCCGCCGCTGAAGGAGAAAAGTACCGTGAAGACAGGTTGCAGGCTGATGATACTGGCGGCCACGGCCCTGGTCTTGATTTTCTGCTATACTACGGCTGCAGCAGCGCAACGCATGGCCGTCGCCGTTTCCAAGGCCAACGTACGTTCCGGTCCGGGCAGCACCTACGATGTGCTGTGGCAGGTGGAACGCTACCACCCGCTGCAGGTCATCAAAAAGACCGCCAAATGGGTGCGTTTCCGGGATTTCGAAGGCGACGAGGGCTGGATCAGCCGGGACCTGCTGGACAAGACGCCGACGGTGATTACCCGCAAAAAATGCCATGTGCGCTCGGGTCCGGGGAAAAATTTCCCGATTGTCTTTACCATCGACAAGGGCATCCCCTTCAAGGTGCTGGGGCGCAAGGGCAAATGGACTCACATCGAACACGCCGACGGCGACAAAGGCTGGATATTTAAAACGCTCGTCTGGTGACGGAGGAACATGGCCAGGAAAAAAATACCCCGTAAAAAGCTGTTGAAGGAACCCGACGAATTCCAGACCCTGTCGGCCAGGGCCATCGAATGGGCCGGCGGCCATCGCACCCAGCTGATCTGGACGGTCAGTATTGTACTGTTTTTGGCTGCAGGTTATGCAGCGCTGCGGTTTCATACGGCGCGCACCAACGCGCAGGCGCTGGCACTGCTGGAGCGCAACATCGCCCGCTACCATCAGGCGCTCAAATCCGACGGCGCGGCGAAGGCCTACGATGCGGTGCGGCCGGCCTTTGAGCAACTGTTGACGCGATACGGCGGCAGCACCTGCGCCCAAAGGGCAACGCTGTACTACGCCAATATCAGTTATGCGGCCGGCAAATACGACCAGGCGCTGGCGCTCTATCGCAGGGAACTCGACGGCTTCAGGGACAGCCCTTTGCTGAAAAACCTGATTCGCTGCAGCGTGGCCTATGCCCAGGAGGCCGAACGCACCTACCCGCCGGCCATTGCGTCCTTTCAGCAGATCTTGAATGCACCGGTGACGTCGCTGAAGGACGAAGCACTTTTCAACCTGGCCCTCGTGTACGCCGCCACCGGTGATGTCGCCAAGGAACGCGCAGCGCTGCAGAAGATCGTCTCGCAGCACAAGGATTCGCTTTATTTTGAGCTGGCTTCCGAAAGAATTGCCGAGCTGAAATAAGGATCGCGGCACCCGGCCGGGGTCGCCTGTCTGCTGCGAGCACCCCGCGCGTGACGCATGCTGCCCGCGGTAGAGGGCTCTCAGCGTTTCGACCGCACATCGAGCTTGTACTTTTTGATTTTCTGATTCAGCCCGCTTTTGCCGATGCCCAGCAGCCGGGCGGCATGTGCCTGCACGTTGCCGGACATTTCCAGCGCCCTTACGATCATCAACTCCTCCACTTTGGCCAGCGTTTCGGCCAATTTGGCATCGGGCGGAATGCTGTCGATGGGCAGACGCGCGCTCAAATGCGTCCGGAACTGCGGCGGCAGATCCGATACCCGGATGACCGACCCCGGGCACAGGATCACAGCCCGCTCGATGGTGTTTTCGAGCTCGCGCACATTGCCCGGCCAGCTGTACTCGTAAAAAAGCCGGTAGACCTCTGAATCGACTTCTGTCACCGGGTCCCCGGATTTGCGCTCGGCCGTATATTTTTCGATAAAATGCTCGACCAACGGCCGGATGTCCTCGCTGCGTTTGCGCAGCGGCGGCAGCGCCAGATGCAGCACGTTGAGACGAAAGTATAGATCCTCACGGAACCGGCCGGCTTGCATTTCGGCATGCAGGTCCTTGTTGGTGGCGGCGATCACGCGGATATCCACGGGCACGGGATGCACGCCGCCCACCCGCTCCAGTGTCCTTTCCTGCAGCACCCGCAACAGTTTGACCTGCAGGTTGGCGGACAGCTCGCCGATTTCATCCAAAAACAGCGATCCGCCGTCGGCCAGTTCGAAACGCCCCTTTTTCATGGAAACGGCGCCCGTAAAAGCCCCTTTTTCGTGGCCGAAAAGTTCGCTCTCCAACAGGCTTTCGGCCAGGGCGGAACAGTTGACGGCCACGAAGGGCCGGTTGCGCCGGGGGCTGTTGAAGTGAATCGACTTGGCCACCAGCTCCTTGCCGGTACCGCTTTCGCCTTCGATGAGCACGGTGGCGGCGGTGGGGGCGACCTTTTCGATGGTCGCAAACACCTCCCGCATGGCCGGGCTCTTGCCGATGATGTTGTCGAACCGGTAGCGGGTCTCCACGGCATGGCGCAGGCGGCGGTTTTCCTTTACCATGCGGTAGAGGGCACAGGCCTTGCTGACGTACAGCACCAGGCGCTCGTTCTCGAAAGGCTTGAGGATGTAATTGTAGGCGCCCTTCTGCATGGCCTCCACGGCCTTTTCCACCGTGCCGTGGGCGGTCATCATGATCACCGGCAGGTCGGGATCTTTGGCCTTGATTTTCTCCAGCAGCGCGATGCCGTCCATGGCGGGCATCTTCATGTCCGTTACGACCAGATCCACATCCGATTTTTCCAGGACCTCCAGCGCTTCCGCACCGCTGTTGGCCGTCAGGGTGTCGTAGCCCTCCTCGCGCAGGACCGTGCTTAAGATCAGCAGGTAGTTTTTTTCATCGTCGACGATGAGCACAGAATCCATGGCTGCTCCTCCGCCCGCTAGCCGTGCCCGCCGGTTTGCAGCGGCAGGTCCACACGGACCCGCGCACCGCCGGAAGCACGGTTTTCGATGACGATGCTGCCGCCATGGGCGTCAATGATGTTTTTCACAATCCCCAGACCCAGGCCGGTGCCTTTTTCCTTGGTCGTAAAAAAGGGGTCCCAGATTTTTTCTTCGATATCTGCGGGAATTCCCTGGCCGGTGTCTTCAAATGAAATGTGCACGCCCTGGGCATCGGCACGGGCCGTCACCGTGATGGTGCCGCCCGCGGGCATGGCCTGCATGGCGTTTAGCAGAATATTGAGGAAGGCCTGATAAAGCATGGCCGTGTCGGCCTGGATTGGCGGCAGATCCGGCTGGATATCGGTCTGGATGGCGCAGCCCTTCTGCGTGTCCTGAGAAGACAGGAAGTTGATGTTCCTGTCGATAATGGCGCCGATTTCACAATCTGCCAGATCCAATTCCCGCGGCCGGGCAAAATTCAGGAAGTCGGTGATGATGTCGTTCAAACGCGTGGCCTCCTGAACAATGACGTCCGGAATGGGGTTGCCCGGTTCAATGGCCGCCATTTTCTTTTTCAACAGTTCGGCTGAACTTTTGATGATCCCCAGCGGGTTGCGGATTTCATGGGAAATCGCTGCGGTCATCTCTCCCAGCGCGGAGAGGTGCCGCGCCCGGTTGAGCTTCTGCTCCAGCTGCTGCCGTTCCAGGGTTCTTTTCTGAATAATGCCTTCTCCCCTTTTGACGACGAAGATCAGCACCACCAGCAAAACACTCATGACCAGCGCCGATGTCAGAATCACGAATACCTGGTACCTGAAAATCGTCTCGTAATCCTGGGTGACGTCCTGCACGATCTCCACAACCCCCAGCACGGGCCCCGAAATCCGTAAAAACTCACGTTCGGCGCGCAGGGGTGCAAAGGTGATCAGTTCGCTCTTTTTGGGAATGCCGAAGGGAATTTTCCACAAATAGCCCTGCTGGACCAGTTTATAGCTGGTCTTTCCGGCCACGGCCTTCTGGTAGGCTGCGCCGCCCATGTTTTTTTTGCCCACCAGTTTGGGATCGAAACTGTAGGAAATCGTGTTCTGCATATCGTAGATGTTGACCATGGCCACCTTGAAACTGTGCAACGTGCTGCGCACCACGTCATCCATACGCTGGAACTGCTCGGGATTGCGCAGTTCGATCTTGCCGTATTTCAGAACGATGGGAACGATAAACTGCAGGAAAACCTGGTGGTTGAGGTTTTCCATCAGCACCAGCGCGTAGGCCTCGCTCTTTTTGAGCTGCATGGAGCGCGCCCAGTGGATATTGAGCAGCGAGATGGCCAACGTCCCGATGAATACCGCGATCAGGCTCGAAAAGGTAAAGTACTTGACCAGCCGGAAAGGTTTGCTTTTATCAATCACTGTCTGCCCAGATCCGCGTGCAGTCTGGTGCTGCGCCGCAAAGGGTTTATCGCCGTCCGGTACGGATCCCTATCCTGGCACTTCATAGGGTGCGCAAATTTTTATGTCAAGTCCCGGCTTTTTTGGCCGATACAAGGGACTGAAACCTTCGAAAAACCATCCCACGGCAGAAAAAGGGTCTTCAGCCGGCACCCTGCACCCCGGCGGCCGACGGCGCGACCCGGCTTAAAAGCGCACCAATGGCGTTGATTTTGAGCCGGGAATGGTCATACATATAAACTATAGCATAATTATCGATAATTTTGCAAAAAAGTTCTTGACATAACAAAAATATTGTGTAATGCAGCGCAAAACTACCCATTTTCCACTCCTGCCTCCGGATTTCAGGTATGCAGTCTGTCAGGTACAAAATGAGCAGGCGAATCACATGAGCAAAAACCGCTTGAAGGCCGTGAGAGAATCCCTGTTGATGAGCAAGGCAGAACTGGCCCGCAAGGCTAATGTTTCCCCCATGACCATCGCCCGCATCGAAAAGGGCGCCGCCTGCCGGCTGGAAACTAAACGAAAAATCATCCTCGCGCTGGGTTTAAATCTGGCGGATAAAAAGAAAATTTTTCAGGATTGAGGGACTGTCATGCTTTTTGGCCCCAAGAATCATCTGGTCGGACTCGACATCGGCTCCCGGACCCTGAAGGCCGGCGAAGTTTCGGATCTGAAAAAAGGCGGCACGCTGAAGGCTTTCGGCATGGCGGACATCTCCCCCGGCCTGATTGAAGACGGCATGGTCAAATCACCGGAGAAAGTGGCCGAATCCATCCGGCAGCTTTTTTCAGACCATCACATCAAGGAACAGAACGTCGCCGTGGCCATCGGCGGATACTCGGTAATCGTCAAAAAAATCGACGTCCAGACCATGACCGAGGAACAGCTGCAGGAGAGCCTCCCGCTGGAGGCGGAGCAGTACATTCCATACGACATCAACGACGTCAACCTCGATTTCCACATGCTGGGCCAGAACGAACAGAATCCCAATTTGACCAGTGTGCTTTTGACCGCCGCCAAAAAAGACATGATCGACGACTATGTGGCTCTCGTTCAGATGGCCGACCTGAATCCCTGTATCATCGATGTCGACGCCTTTGCCCTGCAGAATATCTTCGAACGCTGCCATCCGGTCGGCGAAGACACCATTGCCCTCATCGACATCGGGGCATCCAAAACATCGCTCAACATCTTGCAGAAAAACCAGTCGCTGTTCATGCGCGACGTATCGCTGGGCTGCGCGCAGATCAACCAGAAAATCGCATCCATCTCCGGGTGCTCCCTGGAGGAGGCTGAACAGATCAAGCTCACCGCCAAGTCTGAGAAGATGTCCGCCGACGACATCCGCGAGGTGGTTTCCGGAGTGGTGGGAGACTGGTGCAAGGAGATCCGGCGGGCACTGGACTTTTTCTCTTCCACTTACCCCAGCGATCAGATCAAACAGATCGTTTTGAGCGGAGGTGGCGCCAATATTAAGGAGTTTCGGGAGCTGCTGGGGGTTGAGACTTCCGCCGAGGTCCGCACCATCGACCCCTTCGGGGCCTTTGCGGTGGACAGCGGCCGTTTCGACACGGCCTACCTTGCCCAGGCCGCACCCCAGGCAGCCATATGCATGGGCCTCTCGATACGAAGAATTGATGACAAATGATACGAATCAATCTGCTACCGTTTCGTGCCGCGCGTACCAAAGAAACCGCCCGAAAACAGGTCGGGATTTTCGTTCTGACCCTCGTCGTCATCGGCGGTGCCCTGTTTGGCGTCCACCTTTACCTGCAGACCCGTGTCAAGGACCTGAATACGCAGGTTGAAAACAGCAAGCGCCAGCTCGCCAAATACAAGAAGATCAACCAGGAAATCGCCGGCATCAAAAAAAAGCTGGCGATTCTCAAACAAAAAACCGAGGTTATCAAGAGCCTCGAGGCCAACCGCCGCCAGGCGATCGAGCTGCTGGATGCCATGACCGGGTTGGTGATCAAGGACCGCATGTGGTTCACGAAGTTTCAGACCAGGCAGAAACCGGCTCCAAGCGTCGAAATCGAGGGCATCGCACTGGACAACAAGACGGTGGCCGATTTCATGACCCGGCTCGAACACGCGGGTTTTTTTTCCAGCGTCAACCTGAAAAACCTTCATCAGCAAACGGTCAAGGGCAGTGACCGGATCGATTTGAAACATTTCAACATTTCCTGCGGCTGGAAGGTAAAACAACCATCCGGCACAGGCAAGGCTAAGAAGAAATGAAAACAGGCGCGGCAGCATCCGAATCCAAAACGGCACTGGCTGAAAAAATCGATCAGCTGTCTAAACCCCAGACGATTGCGATCTACCTCGTCTGCATTCTGCTGATGGCAGCCGGCTTCGGCTACCTGTCCTATTATCCCGCCTATCAGCAGATCAAACGTCTTTCCAGCGAGTCCCAAAAGCTGGACCGGCAACTGGCCAAGGCACGTGCCAACGCCCGTCAGCTGAAGGCCTATCGCGAACGCATCCGCCTGGCCGAAGCGCGTTTCGCCATGGCCAAGAAAGTGCTGCCCGAAAAGCAGGAAGTCCCCTCGCTGCTGGCCGGTGTTTCCCGGGCGGGCAACAGTGCCGGGCTGCAATTCACTCTCTTTGAGCCCAAAAAAGAAGTTGTCAGGAATTTTTACGCCGAACTGCCGGTATCGATCCGGGTCATTGGAAATTACCACAAAGTCGCCATGTTTTTCGATAAGGTTTCGCGCCTGGCGCGCATCGTCACTATCCGCGACATCACCATGAAACCGCAGAGCAACAGCGTCCAACTGGCGACTGCATGCACCGCCGTGACCTACAAATTTGTCGAAAAGAAACAGGTCCCTTCGAAAAAAAAGGGAAAACGGTCGAAAAATAGACGCAACCGCACCAAATAGCAGGAAAGTCACTGACAATGCGTAAATGCCGTATTATTTTCCGCCCCCTTGTCTGCCTGCTTTGCCTGGCTGCAGCACTGGCAGCGGGTTGTGACCGCAGCGAGCCGCCTCCGCAGCAGCCCAAGGTGATCCACAAGAAAATCACCGTTCCTGCGACCAAACCGGCGACACCGGCGGCGGTGCCCCACGCAACGGCGGCTAAAATCAAGCCGGCGCCTAAAGCTGCCGCGCCCAGGGTCTTTCTTGCCAAGACCGCACCGGCCAAAGTCAAACCGTACAATCCGGTGGGAAAAGTTGATCCCTTCGAGCCGTTGTTCCGCCGCAAGGAACCGGCCCCCTCGCAGCCCACGGCCACTGTTAAACGTAAAAAACGCATCCCGCACACACCGCTTGAGAAGGTCGACCTGAGCCAGTTGAAACTCACGGGCATCATCCGCTCGCCGGAGGGCAACAAGGCCCTGGTGGAAGAATCCTCGGGCAAGGGCTATATCATTACCGTGGGCACTTATATCGGTATTCACGGTGGCCGCGTCACCAAAATCCTGCCGGATAGAGTGGTTGTAAATGAAGAGACCGAAAACGCCTTCGGCAAAATCAAAAAAGTCACCCGTCAACTCAAACTCCAGAAATCTTCAGGGGAATAGTGCTATGGATGCGAAAAAGGCGATGCGCTGCATAACCGCGGTTGCAACAGTTTTTTTGATGTTGTCGGCAGTCCTTCTCAGCGGCTGCGCCGTAAAAAAAGAAGCGCGCAACACCGCCGCGGCGCAGCAGGTGCCGTCCGCCTCAACAGATGTCCGGATGATCACCGCCATTCACACGGTTGACAATCCGGATGCGGTCGACCTGTTCATCGATGGCAACCAGTTGCTCACCTACACTTCGGTAAGGCAGCCCCTGCCGCTGAAAATGGTGCTCTACTTCCCCGAGACCCGGTTCGCCGAGGATCTTGCCGCCCGCGCCGCCGACAACGAAATCATCGGCGGCGTAACGGTCATCCGGCCGGATGACAGCGAAGCCACCTCACGGGTCGAGATCAGTCTGAAGAAAGACATCCCCTGTACGATCACGCGCGCAGGATCGGGCCTGAAGCTCTCCTTCCCCAAGAGCATGCGCCTGGCCGCGGCCCAGGAAAGTGCTCCCGCAGCCGATGTGCAGACCGAAGCGGCCGATGCCGGTGAAACCAAAGCAGCAGACGTCCAGAAAAAGCCGGCGGCCGTGGAAGAAACCGACCTTGCCGACGGTGCCCGGAAAACGGATGCACCGGAAGCCGTATCCCCGAAACCATCCGCCGCCGAAAAGCCGGCCACAGACAAAAGGACTGCTGCCGCCGATTCCGAACCCCAGGCCGCAGAACCACAGACAGTCGCGGCTGAAAAACCGCCTGCACCGGAAACCCTGCCGGCAGCCCCTGCCAGCCATTTTGAATCCATCTCGGCCCAGCCCGGGGACCGGGGAATCTCGGTGAAACTGACGGCCGACGGCACCATCACGCACTTCAAAACCTTTACGCTCAAAAATCCGCCGCGCATCGTCTATGACATCCCCAACCTGAAAAGTCCCTACCAGCGCGAACAGCGCATCGTGGTAGACACCCCGTGGGTGAAGCGCATCCGCCATTACGGCAATGCCGACAAGCTGCGCCTGGTGCTCGATACCGAGGACAGTTACTTGTCCGATTATGCGGCCACACCGGCACGAAACGGGCTCCTCATCCGGGTGGGCGCGCCCGCTTCGACGGCTGTGGAGGCCGGCGTGCAGCCGATCCCCACCGCCCAACAGGAAACCCCGGTTGCCGCAAGTCCGCAACCGCCGGTCGTCGCCCGGGCCGAAACCCAGGCGGTTGCCGGTGCTGAAAAAGCGTCTGCAGGACGCGCCGCTGAAATGGTCGCCCAGGCCGAAACCCGGAAGCCCGGCGGGTCTAAAACCGCCGCCCCCAAGGCCGTTTCCAAGGCGACCGCCTGGCTCGACCAGCTGGATTTCACCAGCGAGGAACTGGGCAAATCCACGATTACCATCGGCACCACGCGGGCGGTCGAATACAAAATCCAACAGGAGGGCAAGCGCCACCTGGTGATCAGCCTGCCCAACGTGAAGATTCCGGATTACCGCAAGCGCCCGCTCATTACAACACGCTTTGCCAGTGCGGTGGACCGCATCATCCCCATTCAGACCGCGGGAATGAAAAAGCGTGCGCTGATCTCCATCGAACTCAGAGAGGCGGTGCCGCACCGCGTGGAACAGAAAGGCCGCCTTCTGCTGGTGCATTTCGGCGCGTCTTCCATTCCGCCCAAGCCTTTTGAAGATGCCAACCTGCCGGCCTGGGAACAGGTGGCCAAGACCACGATCACTGATATCGACCAAAAAATCGCCGCTGCCGGCAGCGCATCACCGACCGCCGCCGCCAAGGGCGCCGCTGCACCGGCCAAGGCCACCGGCCCGCACGCGATCATGCGCCCGGTGAAAAAGTACACCGGCGAAAAGATCGCGCTGGACTTTTTCGAAACCGATATCAAAAATGTTTTCCGCATCCTCCGGGAAATTTCCGGCAAGAACTTCGCCATTGACCAGGATGTCACCGGCAAGGTGACGCTGAGCCTGGAAAAACCGGTGCCCTGGGACCAGGTGCTGGACCTGGTTTTGAAAATGAACCAGCTGGGGATGGTCAAGGAAGGCGACATCATCCGCATCGGCACGCTGCAGACCTTCCGCAAGGAAGAGGAGCTAAACCGTGCCAGGCTGGTCGCCGAACAGAAAACCAAGGAACAGAAGAAAGACCTGGCCCCGCTGATGACCGAGTACATCGAGATCAACTACTCCAACGCCAAGAGCGATATCCTGCCGCACCTGAAGAAAATCCTGACCAAAGACCGCGGTCAGCTCAGCGTCGATGAACGCACCAACCAGATCATCCTGACCGACACGGCGCCCAAGATCCAGCAGGCCCGGGAAATCGTGGCGCGCCTGGACCGGGTGACCCCCCAGGTGGGCATCGAGGCACGCATCGTCGAGGCCACCACCTCCTTTGCGCGCGAAATCGGCGTCCAGTGGGGTGTGGAAAGCGGCATCGCCTCCACCGGTACGCAGCCATACTCCAACAGCCGCATCGGCGGCGAGGGTGACAGCGGTTTCGGCACCGCCGGCGATCCCAGCCAGGCCAGCTTCCTGGCCGGCAGCGGCGCGCCCGGCACACCCGGCGTCGGTCCCCAGCGCGGCTTCGACACCCTGGGCGGCACCTACGGCTGGGATACGGCCGTCAATCTGCCGGCGTCGCTTTCCGCCGGCGCCATCGGCTTCAACTTCCTGCGCATTGCCGGCACGCCCTTTCTCTTGAACGCCAAACTCATGGCCGCCGAATCCCAGGGTGAGACCAAGATCATCTCCGCCCCCAAGATCGTCACCATGGACAACGTTGAAGCCCTGATCAAACAGGGCGTGCGCTACCCCTACAACAAGCTGGACGAATCGGGCAACACGGTCACCGAGTTCGAGGACATCGACCTGGTGCTGACCGTTACCCCGCACGTGACCCTGGACCACCGGATTTCCCTGAAACTGCACATCACCAAAAAGGACCTGGGTGACGTGATCCTTGGCCAGCAGTCTTTCACCAACAAAGAGGCCCAGACCGAACTTCTGGTCAACGACGGCGACACGGTGGTCATCGGCGGTATCATCAAATCGCGCAAATCCGTCGGGGAAAAGGGCCTGCCTTTCCTGTCCAAGGTCCCGCTGCTGGGCTGGCTGTTTAAAAACCACCAGAAGTCCGACGACAAGGAAGAGCTGCTCATTTTCATCACCCCGCGCATCGTCCAGCTGGAGTCGCGCAGCCGGCGGGCTGTTTCCGGCGCCCTTTAAGTTGCCGCTGCCCGGCGGTTGCCGGCGCGCAAAACGGCGCCATGCCGCGGCCTGTTTGTTAGTAAAGCACCCGGGCCCCATAGGCCAAATATTTAACCTGAGCAAACGAACGGAAGGGAAACACATGAAATTCAAGCGTGCTGCATTTGCAATCCTGTTGGTTGGGGCCCTCGCGCTGGTGGGATACCTGGCAGGGTGCGGTGCCAAGGGCGGAACGGGCACTGAATCCGACGGCTTCATCGAGCTGACGAGCAATCTGGATTCGAACTGCGTGCAGCCCCTGGAGCGCACCTCGGCCAAAATCACCGCCACTGTCGTTCAAGGCAACGGCAACCCGGTGCCCGTGGGCACCCTGGTGGTCTTCCGCCTGACCCCCGCCATCGCCACCTTCCCCAATGGCCAGCAGGTGTTTTCCACCCATACCACCGATGCCACCGGCGTGGTGGTGGTCACCGTGATCTTCGGCAACCAGCAGGGCGACCTGGCGGTGACCGCCGAGTCCATCGGCAAAAAATCGCGCCTGGACATCTTCCTGTTTTTCGACTCCTCCAAGTGCCCCGGCGCAGACACCGGCACCGGCAGCGGCAGCGGTACGGACACCAGCACAAGTACGGACACCAGCGGCGGTTCGGGCTCCGGCAGTGCGGCCCTGAGCACGTCCATCCTCTTGAGCGCCCCAAGCCTCGCCATGAGCACCAACGACGCCCAGACCGTGACGGCCACGGTGCACGACGCCGACGGCAACCCGGTGCCCATGGGCACGAACGTGACCTTCTTCACCGACCTGGGTACTTTTTCCAACGGCCGCCAGGACATCACGGTGGCCACCGCCGACGAAAACGGCACCGCCAGCACGGCGCTGTTTGCCGGAAGCACGCCCGGATTGGCCACTGTCTACGCCTCCTCCGGCGGCGACAACCAGGTCATCAACGTGGAGATACTGGCGCGCTGAAGCACAGGCCGCCGAAGTACACCCCGAGGGCTGCGCCTTGTCGGCGCAGCCCTTGTGCGTTGGACGCCAGCCATACAGCCGTAAGCGCTTCGGAGCCGCCGGGGCAATGGCCCGACCGCCGCCGGTTTTGCGTATCTTCTCAAAGACCTCTGGCATCGGGTTATCACCTGAATCTTGCACAGACAATTTTGAAAACTTATAAAATTGTAATGTTATCTCATGGTTGTCTATGGATGCAGCGCGATATTTTTCAGCGTCATTGGAATGTTCGGAAACCTTCCATTTTGACTTCAAAATTGTCTGCCCTGCGCGAGCGCCGATTTTA
>JALSRD010000028.1 GCA_026984935.1 Desulfobacterales bacterium | reverse complement strand
CGAAAGCAGACGCATGTTCCAAACCCTTACCAGAGCCAGACAGCCCCGCCGGCGGGACAAGACCATATCCTTTACCGGGTTTGCCGGCGGCCTGGTGACAGCCGTGCCGGCCGCCGAGCTGGAGCTGACCGAGTGCGCCCGCCTGATCAACCTGCGCGTGCTGGCCACGCGCGGGCGCCTGCAGGCGCGCGAGGGCGTGGCGCGCTATTCCAGCGCGCCCGTGCCCGGCAACGCCGGGATCATCTCCTGCGGCCCGGCGCGCATCGGGTCCGCCGACGTGGACCTTTTGCAGGATACGACCTTTAACCTCTACTACCTGGACGGCAGCCTGGCGCCGGTGGCCATCGGCGCCCTTTCCGCGGCCGCGCGCATCTACAACTACAACGGCGTCGCCATAATCTGCGACGGGTCGTACCTGAAATTTCTGGCCGACACCACCAAAATAAAAATGGCCTACGACGCCGGCACGGGCACCGCCGGCTACCAGTTCGACAACCTGGCCGGGGCCAAGGACAACACCCTGGCCCTGGGCAACGGCACCAACACCCGCCTGGCGTGGAAGTTTGTCTCCCAGGCCTGGGATGCCGGCTACACCATCCCGCCGGTCAAGGCCCGGGCCATGCTGAGCAAGAGCGGCAGCCCCGGCGGCGACATCACCGCCCGGGTGCGCAGGGGTTCCGACGACGGCGTGATCGCCGAGGCCGTGCTGGCCAAAGCCGACAACCTCACCACCACGGCCGAGCTGCAGGATGTGCTGCTGACGGCGACCGCGGAGATGGACCCGTCCACGCAGTACTACCTGAGCCTCGAGTACGCCGGCGGGGACGCATCCAACTATGTCAACCTGCACTGCAGCGCGGTGTCCGGCGGGCACGCCGCCATTTACACCACGGCCTGGACGGACGACACCGGCCGCGATCCCGTCATGGCGCTGTCGCCGGGCCGGCCGCCCAAGGCGTCCTTTGCGGCCATCTGGGACCGGCGCCTGTGGGTGGTCTCGCCGGCCACCCCGGGGCGCGCGGATTACTGCGGGCTGACGCACCTGGACTGGTCCACCCCCGGACTGGCGGGCTATGTCTCGGCCGTGGACGACAACGACGCCAACTATCCCATCGGCGCCATGGCGCCGCTGTACACGGACCTGTATTTGTTCGGCACCCAGGCCCGGCCCTATGTCTACCGCATCACCGGCGACGCGCCGGCCAACTACGCCGGCCGCCGGATCCTGCAGAAGATCTGGAGCGTTCCGGACGGCGTGGTCAACACGGTGTCGGATATCTGGAGCGCCTCGGATATCGGGGTGGAGACCATAACCGGCGTGCAGGCCTACGGCGACGTGCGCGCGCACCCGGTCTCCGAACCGGTGGCGGACCGCATCGACGGGTATTTCGACGCCGCCACAGCCCTGATGGCCTACTACCCGCGCCACGGGCAGTGCTGGCTGGCCATGCCGGCCTACCACCGCATCCTGGTGGCGCGCGTGGTCTCGCCGGTGGTGCGCCGCGGGGCAATACAGCCGCGCTATCCCTGGATGGAATACGAGTTGTACCGCGCCGATTTTTCGGCGGACGGCTACGGCTGGGAGGCCTCATCGGGCGGCACGCACGAATATTACCTCGTCGGCCAGCAGGTCATGCTGGGCACGGCCGCCGGCGGCTACCTGGGCACGGCCGACGGCGCCGGCGGCATTTTGCTGGCGCAAAGCGCGGTCGTGGACCCCGGCGTGGAAGCCGCGCCGGATTTTGTCACCGTCGACGGGCAGGTGGCGGTCAAGGGCACCCCCGGCAGCCTGGCCAACGGCAGCTGGGGGTACGGCGACAACGACTCCCTGGGGTTTAACACCCTGTACTACCGCGACGACGACGGCGACCCGGGGACCACCGGCAAACGCCTGATGTCGGTGCTGATGCCCACCTGCATGGCCGCGGCCCACGGCGAGCTGATGCTGGGCGGGTCGGACGGCTACCTGTACACCACCGACAACAGCACCTACCTGGACAACAGCGGCGTGCACACCTATCCGCGCATGCGCCTGGCCGGCGTGTCCCTGCCTTTCCGGTCCGCCAACCTGACCGGCGTGCAACTGGTGGCCTCGGGGCGCGCCGGCGTTACGCTTGACATGCAGCTGTTTGTCAATGGAGCGGATTACCGCCCGGCGCTGACCCTGCCCATGGCCACGCCCATCAGCGACGGCCTGACGCTGGCCGAGGCCACCATGAACCTGGCGGACGCCACCTTCCCGGTGGCCCCGGGGCCGGCCGCGCTGCCCTGGAAAAAGCTGAACATCAACGCGCGCAGCTTCCAGCTGGGCGCCGAAAACATCCTGGTCACCGGGCCGGCGGTGTACATCGACGGCTTTGTGCTGCGGTACAAGCCGCTGCAGCAGTAGGACGCAAAGAAAATGACGATCGAAAACTACCCGGACAACATCACCGTCAAAGAGGCCATCCAGAACCGCATGAAAGGCGACCTGGATGAACTGTGGAACCTGGTGCAGTCCGCCACGGCCGGCTCCGGCGTGCTGGTGTCGGCCTCGGACGTGGTGGGCTACCTGATCGACAAGCTGGTCGCCGGCACCGGCATCACGATCACCAAAAAGGCTGCCGGCGGCAGCGAGTCGCTGCAGATATCAACAGCCGCCGCCGTGGTCACCGATGAAAGCGCCCTGGGCACCGGGAAAGTGGACGGCGAGGTGCGCACCTGCGCGGGTTCGGGCAACCGCTACAACTGGGACCAGACGAACCTGAAATGGCGCATCATCGGGTGCAACATCTACGCCAGCGCGCCGGCGGACACGGTGTACACGATTCCCGACGGCACCATCGCGGTGATCGCCGGCATCGTCAAGATGTACACCGGCGGCGCCTGGAAGGAAGTGGGCGCCAGCCAGCTGCCGGTGGGCGCCATCGTGCCCATGCCGGTGGGCACCGTGCCGGACAACTACGAAGAAGCCGACGGCGCGGCCATATCCCGCACCACTTTCGCCAAGCTGTTCGCCGTGATCGGCACGGCCTACGGCGACGGCGACGGTTCCACCACCTTCAACAAACCCGACCTGCGCGGCTACACGCTGCGCGGCTGGGACCACGGCGCGGGCGTGGATCCGGATGCCGCCGGCCGCACGGACCGCGGCGACGGCACCACGGGCGATGCCGTGGGGACCAAGCAGGCGGATGAATTTAAGAGCCATAATCATACTTATTATTCTCACGGAGTCGGCACGCCCGACGTTACGCTTGCGGCCGGATCGGATTACGGTTGGCATACCGGTACCGGGCCATTTGGCACCGGATCTTCCGGCGGCAACGAGACGCGCATGAAAAACGTCAATGTGATGTACTGCATCTATACCGGATAACGGAGGCATGGACATGCCCTTACTCGACAATCACAGCTACGCCGGCCACTGGCAGCCGCAGTGGGGCGACTGGCATAACATGAGCTGGCAGCAGATGACGCCGGCCCAGCAGGCGGCGCGGGTGGCCGATGACAACGCCTGGCAGCGCGACCACGGCCTTTTGCCCAAGGCGCCGGCGCCGTCCGCGCCGTCCTTTGATTTCGGCGCATCGGCCGGCGGGAGCCTGCCGGAGCTGTTCCAACCGAATCTATTCCCGCACAGCAGCAGCAGCAGCTTCGCCGGCCTGTCCAAAAAATCGCGCGACCTGATCGAGGGGATCATCCCGGACCTGGTGGCACGGGCCAAGGACCTGCCGGCGGCCATCGACCAATACACGCAAAACGCCGCGCACCTGTACGAGCGCCAGACGCGCCACGCCCTGGACACCCAGCTGCCGGGGCTGCTGGAAGCCTTGAGCCGGCGGCGCATGCTCAACTCCTCGGTGGGCGCGGATGCCATTGCGCAGCTGGGCCGCGCCGTGGTGCCGGGATATGCCGACAAGTCGTTTCAGGCGGCCATGGAGGCCGCCAAGATGCACGCCGGCCTGCCGTCGACGCTGGCGCAGATCGCGTCCTTGGCCAAGTACAGCAAGGGCCAGGCGGAGTACAGCAACCCGCTGGCGCCGTACCAGATGCTGTCGCAGTTCGTGACGGCGTTTTAGACAAAAAAGGGGTTAAAACCATGTTCGGGATCGATGACCTGATCGGCAGCATCGCCGTTTCCGCCGGCGGCAAACTGCTGGACAACGTGTTCGGCGGGCACAAGGGCCATGCCAGCCGGAGCGTCAGCCGCGCGCCGGCGCCCTGGGAGCCGGACGCCAAGAAGGTCTGGGACAGGTATATCGGCCGGCTGACCGCCGGCGGCATCGGCGGCCGCGCCGGGCAGTACGAAAGCGAGCTGGCGAACCTGGCGGGGCAGCTTTCGCGGCCGGCGTTTTCCGTTTCCATCGGCGGCCAGGCCGTGCCGGTGGTGCCCAGACGCAACATATCGCTGCTGGCGGCGCTGTCGGGCAACGCCGCCGACCGCTTCGGCGCGTCGCAATACGAAAACAACCTTTTGCACGACACCGCCATGGCCCTGGAGGCCATGCGCTACCGTCTGCCGCAGGTCGGCGAAAGCGGCGAGTTGTCCCGCACGCCGGGGCTGCTGGAGACCCTCGGCCAGGGGGTGGATATCTGGGGCAGGGTCAGCCCGCTGTTGGCCGCCGGCGACACCACCACCAACGGCGCGCTTGATGCCGGTTTCTGGCCGGCGGAAGGGCCGCAGCAACTGCCGCATATGTAGACAGAGGTGAACCATGGGAGTTTTGAACGCACTGGCGGAAATGGAGCGCCTGAACACCATCGGCGCGCAGCGCGGCGCAACCCAGATTAAAAACTACCTGCAGGCCGAGCGCGACCGCGCGCTGGGCAAGCGTTTTTTTGAAAACTACGACCCGTCCCCGGAAGGCCTGCAGCGTTTTGCCGCCGACCACAACCTGGACATGCCCGCGCTGGCGCGCTTCACCGCCCTGGTCAAGGGATTCGAAGATTTCGCCAACAACCGCGCCGACGCCCAGGCGGCCTACACCAACGCCCTGTCGCGGTTGACAACGGCCCTGCGGCCGCAGACCAGCAACGTATCCCCGGGCCAGCGCATTGTGGACCAGGCCAGCGGGAGAGTAATCTACACCGCGCCGCCGGCGCCGGCGCAGCAAAAAGTGTTGCCGCCAAACGCTACGGTTTATGACCCAAGAACCCAGACGGGGGTCTACACCGCGCCGCCGGCGCCCGAGCGAAAATTACCACTGGCGCCAAGCACTACGGTTTATGATCCAAGAACCAATAAAGCGATTTTCACTGCACCGTCCGCGCCGCCGAAACAGGGCAGCCTGACGGCGGCGCAGAAGCAGGCCGCCGGTGACCTGAAAGACCTGCGCAACCGCTTTGCATCCTATTTCGGACGTTACAGCGCCATTGCCGCCAAACAGAACATTTTGACAAGCAGCCCTAAATCCCAAGCGATTGCCCGGCAGAACCTGACAGCGGCGCTGGCCCTGGCCCGGCAGTACAAAGCCGGCGGTCATTCGCCGGCCGAGTTGGGGCTGTCCCCGGAGACAATCGGGCAGCTGCTGGCCGCCGGCGCCCTGACGCGCGACGAGGCCGAGCAGGCGCTGCACGATCTTTTCCCGGAGGTGCGGTGAGTTTTCTGGACACATACGATCCGGCTTTCCAAAAGTCCCAAGAGGCACCTGCCGCAGCTTTTCTGGACCGCTACGATCCGGCGGTAAAGGGCCAAATGCCGGCCGGCAACCCAAGCGCCAGCTTTCTGGACCGCTACGATCCGGCCATGCAGCCCAAGCCGCCCGCCAAACCGGGCCTGCTTTCGCGGCTGGGCCGGGTGGTTAAGCCCTATATCGACAACCCCACCACGCGGGGATATGCCAGCCTGGCAACACACCCCATGCGGATCATATCCGGTGCATTGTCGGCCGCCGACCAGGCCCTGATGTTCCCCTTGTACGCCCTGGGCGGTGCCGCAGACGCGCTGCAGGCCGCTATCATGACCGGTGATCTGGAGAAAATCTACCAGGCCTTTAACCGCGGCATGGCGCGCACCGAAAAACAACTGCCGTATTACAAGCCGCCAACCCCCGAAAGCGAGCTGGTGGGGCGCACCGCTTTTGCACCCATCGAGGCCTTGCACCGCGCCGGCCGGGCGGTATCAGAGTTGTCCGTGCTGAAAGACAAACCAGCAGACACCGACTGGGCGGGCTGGCTGAAAGCCCAGGCGCGCGGCGGGTCGCAAATCGCCGGCGACCTGGCCGGCATGCTGGCCATGGGTAAAATATTCCACGGCAACGTGGAAAAGGGCGCACCACCGGAACAGATCGCCGCCCTGGCGCGCAAAAGCGATGAGCTGCGCCGACAGTTCGCCGATGAATACGGCCTGACACCCGAAGCCGCCGGCCGCATCCTGACCGGCCAGGAAACAGGAGGTATGCATGCCGAAAAAACTGGAACAGAAGCTCAAGCGGGAAGCGGACCGCCGGGGCCTGAAGGGCCGCCAGCGCCGGGCCTACATCTACGGGACCTTGAGAAAGACCGGCTGGAAGCCATCCGGCAGGGCACGGCGGCGCCGGTAAACACCCTTTTGTCCCAGCGCATCAAAGGGCTTGCCGAGCAGGCCAGGGCCGCCCTGCCGCCCGGGCAGGGGTTTGAGCTGGTGGGGGCGCCGCGCACGGATCTGCGGCAAAGCGAGGGGATCCGGCAGTTGAAAGGCCGCCTGAAAGAAAAAGTCCGCGCGCGGGAAATCGCGGCGGCACCGGAGATTGCCGTTGCCGGCAATATCCCCCGCAGCCTGGGCCTCGGCCGCGAACGCCCGGCGGCCACCCGGCTGCGCGGCCGCCTCGAGGAGCTGGGCAAAATATCATGGAAGAACGCACGCGGCGAGGTGGTCGACATGCCGCGATCCGTGTCCTACGTATCCAACAACAGAACCGGCCTGCCCTGGGAGGACGTGCAGCAGATCCTGCGCGACGAAGGCTGGATCGGCCCGGACGAAAGCCTGCCTGAATTACTGCGCACGGATCCGCAGGGCACGCTGAACCGGCGGCACCCGGTCACGGCGGGGGAGATTTTCGACCTGCCGCGCAACCAGTTGTCAAAAGAAGAAAAACGGCTGCGGGACGAACTGGAGCAGCCGGACAAGCAGCAGTACAGCGACGATGAGATCGCCCAGCTGGAAAAAGAGCGCCTGGCAAAAGAGCGCCAAGAACAGGGACTGACCGAAGAAGAGCAACGGAACCTGGACGCGCTGACAGACTTTTTCGACCAGGTGAGCCAGCCCGGGCGCGTCGCGGAAACGCCGTCGGGATATCGCGCGGGAGTTCCCAGGGACTTTAACGGCATTTTCGCACAGGCCACAATCCCGGCGCAGCACGTGCCGCAGATCGTCATCGACGACGCCACCGCCGCCGATGTCATCCGGCGGAACCTGGCCGGCAAACCGCGTCCGGTATTAGAACAAAAACACCCCAAACTGGTGCTGACCGGCGGACCGCCCGGCGCCGGCAAGAGCACCGGCCTGGCGCGCCTGGGAATCGACAAGGCGGCCCTTAAGCAGATGGTGCATGGCGATGCCGACGCCATCAAGGAGCAACTGGGCTACGCCGACAGGGCGGCCCAGGCGCACGAGGCCAGCAGTGACATCAACAAAGAGCTGGTCGACCAGGCCATCAAGCGCGGCTACGACGTGGTTTACGACAGCCTTTTGTCCAGTTACCCCACCGCCAAGAGATTGATCGAAAAACGCCTGGCCAAAGACAACGGCGAAGTATCCATCAGTTTTACAAACATCGACGCCCCGACATCAACCGCCCGCTCCATCGCGCGGGTGATGAAAAATGAAAGCGACCGCATCATCCCCTTAGATGTAAGCATCAAGGGACACAACTACTCGCTGCCGACCTTTATACAGCTTTTCAAGGAGTACAAGGACAACCGGCGCGTCGCTTTTTCCCTGGTGGACAACAACGTCGATTTTAAAAAACCGCGGGTTGTAATGACCAAAAGGATAAACGAACCCCCAAGGATCCATGACCAGGCCCTGTTTGACAAGTTGATGGGAATTGATTATCATAAAACTGGAGGTGGCAAATATGAAAGGGTACAGAGCATACATCCGGAGGGGCTTAGACGAATATCTGGAGAAATCGCTGCCCGAGCTGAGAAAATCGTACAAGCCCATCGGCAAGCACAGGCCCGAGGATTACGAGAGAGCCAACAAGTTTTTCGACGCCCTGGTCGAGGGACAGAAACAAATCTGGCCGCCGCCGGAAGAATAAGCCGGACATCCCCTTATGACATCCCACACCCCCAACAGGCGCAACTGGCTTTTGGTCCGCCGCGGAAAAGTCGAGTATCTGCCGACCGACAAGCTGCAGCCCGAATGGGTATATCCTTCGGACAACCCGGACGAGACAGCGCCATACGGCTCGAAACCACGGGAAACATCAAAGGTAAAGATTATTTCGTTCGCAGCGCGGACGAAGCCGCCAGCCTCCTAGCCCCCCTGCGTAAAAAGGCGCAAGAAGAAGCCTACCTGGTCATCACCGACAAGCACGGCCGCATCCTTGAAGTAGAACGCCACACCAAGGGCCTTAAAGCCGCCAGCCAGCTGGATATCCCCCAAATGGCCGGCCGGGCTTTCAACACGCCGGAAGCCGCCAACGTCTATTTTGTCCACAACCATCCGTCAGGAGACCCGCTTCCCAGCCCGCACGACATGCAGGCCGCCGGCCAGCTGGGGGACTTCCTGCGCCTAAAAAACATCAAACTGCAAAACCTGGTGATCGGCCGCCGTCAGTATGCACGGTTTGATCCCAGGGCCGCCCATCCCGCGGACACCGCTGCTGACTTGCGGCCCATCCTGAGAACCGCCACCATACCGGTGCGCGAGCGCACACTGAAAAAATTACCGGCCACCGAAAAACTCAACGATCATGTCGAAGTGCGCGATTATCTCAAAAAAAATAACCTCATGGATCAAGAGGGCGCCATTTTGTTGGATGCCAAGCTGCACCCGATGGGCGTTTGGCGCTACCGTCCGGGCCAACCGATGCGCGATTTCGCCGCCGACTTGATCGGCGCGGTGGAGCGCCACAACGCCAGCATGGTGCTGCCGTTTTTTAAATCCAGCATCATGAAACCGGAGCGCGATAATTTACGCAACGCCATCTGGAAAGTGCGCGATGCCACCCAGATCACGATCCCCGATATCGTCCTTTCCGACACCGGTATGGACGCCAGCCAGGCGTCTCATTCGTCCACCCGGCGCGTGCCGGCCAGAGACCATACATCCGGAGCCGTAAGGGATTTGAACTCGGGAACACGCTTGTACGGCGGCCTGCCGCTGCAGGCGTTGTCCGAAGGGGCCCGGTTTTGGGAAAAGTATATCGGCGCGCCGGTCTGGGACAAGTGGATCATGGGCAAGATCCCGGACGCCCTGGAGAAAATCCCGGTGGCCGGGCGCGGGGTTTCCGCCATGCGCCGGGCGCTGGATTATAACTACCGCGGCGACTTAAAAGACAGCCCCGGGTATGTGCGCAGCCTGGACAAAATGCGCCGCGGCCGGCAGATCGGCGCCGAGTACGGCATCGATTTGGGAAACCGCCTGCAATCCGTGCCCGAGGACAGCCAGCTGCGCATCGGCCAGGCGATCACCGGGCAGGACGTATCGTTGTCGCCGGCGGAAGAAAAACTGGCCTCGGAGGCCTCCTGGGCGCTTTTGGAGCTGGGCAAGCAGGCCGTGGACGCCGGGCTGCTGGATGAAAAGACCTTTTTTAAAAACGCCGGGCGCTACATGCCGCGGCTGTACACCAGCAAGGAGTACCAAGGCTTATTGTCGCGCTACGGCGAAAGGGCGCCCGAGCGCCTGGACCTTGAGCGCTTCCGGCGGCGCAAGGACATCCCGGCGGAGATCCGCCAACAGATGGGCGAGATCCTGACGCCGGGCTACCCGGTGGCCAAGGGCATTGTGCAGCTGTCCCACAGCATCCAGACGGCGCGCTGGCTGGCGCGCATCGCCGAGAACCCGGACTGGGCCTATACGCCCAGGCCGCCGGCGGACGTCATCGCGGCCGTCAAGGGCGAGATCGCGGACGCGCGCGCGAAGAACAAACAAGCGCCGCTGTCCGATGTGCTGGAGCAGGTGGCGGCCGCGCACCCGGACCTGAATATTTATGCGCGCAAAATAAAAACCGGTAAAGGCTGGCGCACCCAAACGGTGATCGAAAAGGCCGGCGAGATCCCGGCAGGGTTTGTAAAGCTGCCGCAAAACCAAAAACTGGGCGCGCTTGCCGGCGCCTGGGTGCACCCGGAGATCGCGCGCGACGTCAACTGGACACTGAAAGCGCCCGCGGCCGCCGACCGGATCATCCGTAAGCTGACCACCAAGTGGAAGTCCGGCAAGGTGATCTGGAGCCTGAAAACCCACGTGCGCAATATGTACGCCAACGCCCTGTTGGCGCACCTGGGCGGCCAGCCGCTGTGGTCGCAGCCGCTGTATTTGGCGCGCGCGGCGCGCGAAATGCGCAGCCGCGGCAAGTATTGGCGCCTGGCCAAGCGCGAGGGGTTGCTGTCGTCAACCTTTGTGTCCGGCGAGCTGCGCGACCTGTACGACCGCGTGGAGCGGCAGATGGCCGGCGTCAAGGCCGGGTCCCTGGAGGACACCCTGACGGGCATCGGCAAGGCCGTGACCGCCATCCGGCGCATGGGCAAAAAGCTGGGGGACGCCTACCAGGCGGAGGAGGAATGGTTCAAATTAAGCAAGTTCATGCACGACATGCAAAAACGCGGCATGACGCCCGAGCAGGCCGCCGCCGATGCCAGCAAGTGGCTGTTTGACTACGGCCGCGTGACGCGCTTTCAGGAGCGCTACCGCAACAGTTTGCTGGGGGCACCGTTTGCCACCTTTACCTTCAAGGCGATCCCGCGCGTGCTGGAGGCGGCCGTTAAAACGCCCCAGCGGTTTATCCTGCCGGCGGCCATTATCTGGGGCCTGGAAGAGGCCGCGCGGCGGGATGCCGGTGATACGCGCGAGACGGCGCAGCTCAAAAAAAAGGCGCGCCCGGACTGGATGGGCGGTCATTTTTTGGGGCTGCCGTGGCTGCCGAACTTCGCGCGCGTGCCGGTGACGGACAATTTCGGCCGCGACCACTGGCTGAACCTGTCCTACATGACGCCCTGGGGCGACCTGGGCGAGTCCGGCGGCTGGGGCGGGATCCCGGGCGGGCTGCAGCCCTTTTCGCATCCCTTTTTGAAAGAGGCCATCCAGCAGGGGACCAATTACGACTGGTTCTGGAAACAACCGATCCTAAAGCCGGAAGATGTCGCTGGGCAGAGCGGTGCCCAGCGCGCCTGGACAGAGTTTAAGAAACGCGGCGCGCATTTGGCGCAAACCATGTTGCCCACGCCGGTGATGGATATCGGCAAGGTGTATGACGCCCTGCGCGGCAAGCCCGACTACCGCGGCCGCGAGCGCGGCCTCGGGATCGTGCTGGCGGACGTGCTGGCGGGGCTGAAAATGTACCCGGTGGACTATATCGAGCAACTGGATCGGCGGCTGGCAAAATTGAATCCAACGCAAAGCGACGCGGCACGGCAGATCATGGGCCGCATCAAGACCGCGCGGCGCCAAAAGGCCGCCGTTGCGGCGCGCGGCGGATCGACGGAGCTCTACGACCGCCGGATCGCCGGGTATGTGGACCAGTTACAGGGCCTGGCGCGGCAGGCCGCCGGTGTCCGTGAGCTAAGAAGCAGACTGCAGAAGAGGTAAGGCATGAAAAACTTGATTAAAGTTGCATTGATTTTTTTACTTGCCAGCCTGCCGGCCCTGCCGGCGGCCGCCACACCCTCGGTCCAGCCCCTGATCAACATGACCATCGAGACCAACCCGGGCATGGACACGATCTTTTACGGGATCATCAACCCGTCCACGACGCCCCAGGACCGGCGCATCAGCCTGCAGGTGATCGCCGACAAGGTGGAGGGCGACCTGGTGGCCGCCGACATCCCGGACCTGTCGGCGACCTACCAGACGGCGGACCCGGAGCTGGCCGCTTTGGCCGGTCTGACATCCGCCGCCGACAAGTTGCCGTATTTCACCGGCAGCGGCACGGCGGCAACAACCGCCTTTACCGCTTTTGCGCGCAGCATACTCGACGACGTGGACGCCCTGGGCGTGCGGACGACCATCGGTGCGCAGGCGCAGGATGCCGACTTGACCACCCTGGCCGCGGGTGCGGCGGATGCGGTTGTGTATTACGACCAGTTCGGCGCAGCCCAAATGCTGGCGCTGGGGGGATACGGGTATGTGCTTAAGTCACAGGGCAGTGGCTCGGCGCCCGTTTTCGCGCCGATCACCCCCAACGAGATCGGCGCCCAGCCGCAGGACGTCGACCTCAACACCCTGGCCGGAGGCAATGCCTGGGTGACCTTTTACCGCGACGGCAGCCAGGTCATGCAAGCGCTGCCCCTGGGCACCGCCGGCTATGTGCTGACATCCAACGGGCCGGCCGCCGGCCCCACCTGGCAGGCCCCCGGCGGCAGCGGCGCGACAACCTTTTTGGGCCTGACGGACACGCCGTCGGCCTACACCGGCCACGCGCTGGAGTACCCGCGTGTCAACAGCACGGCAGACGGGATCGAGTTTGTGCCGAGCAACCCGGCGCCGTGGATGCATCCGATCACCAAAGACAGCCCGACTGCTGCTACTTATCGCTGGTTCAAGGCCGACAAGACGCTGACGGTTACGGGTCTCGATGTCATCGAAGCCGCGGGCGATACCGGCAGCATTACGGTTGATGTGCAGGAGTGCTCGTCCACGGGGACGAGCTGCGTATCCATACTTTCAGCAGCGGTGACCGCTTCGGCTACAGGGACATCGGCGACCATCAGCGACACCAGCATCGCGGCCGGGGCCTGGGTGCAGATCGTTTACGGCACGCCTTCCGGGACTGTCAGCCAGGTGGCGGCGACCCTTAAGGGGACGTACTAATGAAACGCATACTGTTGATTTTAGCCTGTCTGGTTGTAGCAATTGCTACACCCTCGATCGGGCAGATGATTGTGGGCAGCCCATCCGGCGGGTCGGCGGCCTGGTATTACCCGGCCGGGATTACCGACACCAGTGATAACGCTGAAACGACCAGTGGCTGGCAGGAGAGCGCGTATGTTTACGGAGGCCGGATACAGGCCGGGGCGACTGGTACGGCAACCAAGATAGCGGTCAAGCTATCGACAAGTGAAGCTACAGCAACCGGCGTTAAGATCGGTCTGTATGACGACAGCAACAACCTGCTGGCGCAGTGTTCGACAACTGCGCCAAGCAGTACTGCTTGGGCCGAGTGTACGATCAGCCAGTCCGTGACCAGTGGAACATACTACAGAGTATTTGCCAGCACTGAAACAAATAACTTTGCTCATCGCTACACGACCGGGCAGACCGGGTACTACGGCACTTGTGCTTATTCTTCGGCGATGTGCGATCCTCCCGCAAGTGTCGGGAGCGAAGCCAACGGGTATGCGGCGAGGATGTGGATACAATGAAAAAACTTTTATGCTTAATCTGTTTTTGTCTGCTGGCACCGGCCATTGTTTTTGCTGACGCCTCTTGCACCGATCAGGCGTCATGCCAGACGGCTGTCAACAACGCCGTGGACGGCGACACGATCACGCTGACGGCAAGCGACAGCGCCTGGAATACATCGCTCATAATAAGCGGCAAAGGGATTCATTTTAAAGGGTCGAGTGGAGCAATCTCGATCAGCGGCAGCGCGTCCCCGCTTATTTCGATCAGCAAGGACGCAACAGACCACGTTGAAATCAGTAATCTCACGACCAGCGGCCCGGCCATTGACATCAGCGGCACGGGCAAGTCGGTGATCATACACGACTTATCTGCATCTAACGATACAGCTACGGGAATTATCACTTTCTATGTCAACGGTGCGCTGGTTTACAACTGCACCTTTGAAAACTCAACCCCGGATGTGCAGGGGGTATACGGGCTACAGGCCAAGAACACGGGCGGCTTAAGTGACTGGCAGACGGCCTCAACCCTGGGCGGCGCGGACACCGACGGTGAGCGCAATATCTATATCGAGGGGTGTACTTTTAATTACCTGACAAACGCCGCCATAGACGCCGATGACGCCAGCCGCCTCGTGGTTCGATACTGCACGTTCAACAACTCAGCGGCCGCCGGGCATGGTTACTGTTCGTCCGCTATCGGCGCCCGGACGTGGGAGTTTATCAACAACGATTTTGTGTATACCGAGTATTCCACCAATAGGGGTAATGTTGCCAATGGCTGGATCAAGATGCGCGGCGGCACGGGGGTTATCACCGGCAATAACTTTGATGTATTGTCCGGGACCTGGGGCAGCAAGCCTTCGATCTCTTTGGCTGTGTGGGAGGTCGGAAGCGGCGAGAACTGCGGACAGAGCGGGTGCTGCACAAGCTATCCCTGTACGCGGCAGATCGGTCAGGGGCACAACGGTACGAGCCAGATCACCGATCCGGTTTACATCTGGGGCAATACCAATACCGGCACGATTGAGCTTGACGGCAACGACCCTGCCTGCGGCACGCTGACAATATCAGATGTGCTACAGGCGGACAGGGATTACTACCTGGCAACCAAGTCCGGTTACGCCGAGTACACTTGCCCGCACCCGCTGGCCGGGACCGGCAGTTGCAGCGGGGTCGGCGCGAGCGGATACACGGTTGGCGGCGGAGGCGGTGGTGGAAGTAGCACGCGTTATCCTATGTTTAATGGATCGTCCGTATTTACCGTTGGAGGACAACCGGCAACAAGTCAATAATTTGGAGCGCATCAGATGGCTGAGCTACATAAAAACTATTGCGACAGCTGTTTAGATCATGGGCATCGCATTGAAAGATGTGAAAAAGCGATCAGCGCCCATGACAAATGCTTACTTCAGAAGGTGCCCATGCGGCTGTTTCTTTGGCTTATCGGCGCGCTGGCGTTTTTTACCGTAATTGTTATCGGCGGCGCGCAGTGGAAAATCGTCGCCGATATCGCCCAGATCCGCACGCAGGTGGCCATCCACAGCACCGAGATGCGGGCCATCGAAAGGCACCTGGGGTGGAAGCGATGATGAAAATCCGCAACGACCCGGCCGGGTTCGGCTATTACGGTGCGCCGCGCGGGCCGCACCGGTATCACAAGGGGGTCGATATTTGCTGCGTCCCCGGGGACCCGGTGCTGGCGCCCATCGCCGGCAAGATCGTGCGCGTGGCCCGGCCCTACACCGGCCGCGATCTGTCCGGCGTGCTGATGCGCAACAAGGAGCTTGCGCTTTTGCTGTTTTACTTCGAGCCGACGCCCGGCCTGGTCGGAGAGTACGTGCGCCAGGGCCAGGTGATCGGTCTTTGCCAGGACGTCACCAAGCACTATCCCGGCCAGGGCATGACGGCGCATCTGCATCTGCAGGTGCGGGATATGGATCCTTTGTTATTGATCAACAACCGGGTGCAATCACCCATCGGAGACGACAGCCATGCGAACACCTTTTTACGCAGTTCTAGCCGCACTTTTGATTTGCGCCGGGTGCGCATCCATGGTGGACAACCCTAAGATCAACCCGGAGTACGCCAAGCAGCTGGAAATGTGGCAGCAGTATGCGGAAAAAATGGCCAGCCACAAAATCATAGAGTTTGTCGGCACAGAAAAAGAGCCGGTCAAGATCGTCGGCAAGATGGTTTATTATGGCCCGCTCAACCTGTCGCCGCCCCCCGGGTATCATCCGCCGCCGGGTAATTTCGCGGTGTTTATGGGCACCCTTGGCAAGGCCGTGCCATATGCCACGGGGGCCTTTGGCCTGCATGTATTGGACAGCGTGGCCGCACGCGGGATTGACTATGCCGCGCGGCAGCGGCCGCCCGGTCCGGTCAACACCACACAATACACCTTTAACGGCAATGCCAACGCCAATGCCGGATCCGGCAGCGTGGAGTGGAATATCGACAGCAAAAACCCGGCCACCGACAATTCCGCCACGGCACCGCCCGTGGTGGTCGGAGGTCCGTAAATGCTGAAGCTGCGCCTGATTTTGTGGGGGCTATGGCGCCTGGGCGGCAATGAAGCGCTGGACTTGTACTTGTCGAGCTGGGAGGACCGTTGCCGGCCGGAGGTCGATAACCAGTTGAGCGGCCAGCGCAAGCGCGAGATCCTGCGGATCTGTAAGGCGATACGGCGCAAATTCGGCCTTGAGCGGAGGGATTGCGATGAGCCCGATAGTCAGGAGGGTAACCCCGACCAAATTATGTGACCTGTGGCGCCGGCGGCGACAGCTGGACGAAAATATCCGCTTGACCCTGGTGCGCATCGAAAAATACCGCGCCTGCGTGCGCGAAAACGAGCGACACCTGGAGGACCTGCGCGCCGAACGCGACATCGTGCTGCGCGGCATCCGTAAAATGGAGGCAGAAAATGAACAGGCTGGCTGAATTTATCCGCGCCACGGCGCCCAAGACCTTTGCCCGGCGCACCCTGGCGATCCTGCTGGTGGGCACTTTTTGTGCCGTGGCCATTATTGGCGCCGACCGGGCGCACAGTGTCAAAGAGGTGATCGAGGTGCTGAAAGTGGTGGGCGGACCGGTGTCCACGGTGGTGGCGCTGTATTTCATGGCGCGGGCATCCAACGGACGGGAGAGTTGAGATGATGGAGATACCCAAACCCGGCACAACGGTATCAACCAAAGATGCGATCGCGATTTGCAATGCCCACGGCAAAACGGATCTGGCCAGGCGCCTGCAGGACAACCTGGACCGGCTGCCGGCAGAATGGATTTTTGATGGGTGTTCCTGCTGGTATCAGACCTGGCGAGGGCATCCGGTATACCAGGTTTGTTTCTGGCATGACGTCGCCTACCTGATCGGCGGCGACGAAGCCATGCGGCTGGAGGCCGACCTCGAACTGGCGCTGGGGCTCGTGCGCATGACCCGCAGCGTGGATTTTGCCGAGATCACCCTGGCCGGGGTGCGTATCGGCGGCGCCGGCGCCTGGCGCAAAAACTTTTCGTGGGGGTACGGGCAAAAGGCTGCGGCCTAGCCGGATTTGCACGCCGCTGTGTCTAATGAGACATTAGACAAAATTTTTAAAAAATCGCACCGAAATTAAATAAAAAAAGCGGCTTATGCCGCTTGACGGTGTGCGTCCCGAACGCTGTGCTCTACCAGACTGAGCCACTTCCCGAGGTATGGTGAAATGCTGCTGCTTTTATGCCGGCGCCTGCCGGCCGGCAAAAGCATAGACGGCCTGAATCTATGATGACGCAAAATTTTTGTCAATTAAAAATTGACTGCGATGTGCCGCGCCGGCCGTTTCAGATAAAAGGGTTGCGCATTACGATGGTCTGATCCCGGCCGGGGCCCACCGAAATGATGTCGATGGGCGTTTCGGTCAGCTGTTCGATGCGCTCCAGGTACCGGCGTGCATGCAAGGGCAATTTGTCACGGCTGCGCGCGCTCGAGATGTCTGCATGCCAACCTGGCAGGGTTTCGTAGACCGGTTGGCATGCGGAAAGCAGCTTGAGGCTGGCCGGGAAGTGGTCGACGGGTCTGCCGTCGGCCAGATACCCGGTGCAGATGCGGATTTCATCCAGACCGTCCAGGACGTCGAGCTTGGTGATGGCCAGTCCGGTCAGGCCGTTCAGTCGTGCGGCATTCTGCAGGATCACGGCATCCAGCCAGCCGCAGCGCCGGCGTCGGCCGGTGGTGGCGCCGAATTCGGCACCCTTTTCCTGGATGCGCTTGCCCGTATCGTCGAAAAGTTCGGTGGGGAAGGGGCCTTGGCCAACGCGCGTGGTGTAGGCTTTGACGATGCCGATCACATCCGTTATGACCCCCGGACCGACGCCGGCGCCGCAGCAGGCGTTTCCCGCCACGGTATTGGATGAGGTCACAAAAGGATACGTGCCGTGGTCGATGTCCAGATGGGTGCCCTGGGCGCCTTCGAAGAGCAGCTGACGGCCGGCGCTAACATCCCGATGAAGGGCTGCAGAGACATTGGTCACATGCGGCGCCAGCCGCTTGGCATAAGCGCGGTATTCTTCGATGACCGCTGCAGGGTCCATCGGCTGATCGTTTAGAAAATTCTGCAGATAAAAGTTTTTCTCCACCAGGTTACGGCGGACTTTTTCGGCAAGCATGTCGCCATCGATGAGATCTACAAAACGAATCCCCTGGCGCGTGGCCTTGTCTTCGTATGCTGGACCGATGCCGCGCCCGGTGGTGCCGATTTTCTGATCACCCTTGTGTTTTTCACGCGCATGATCAATGCGTTTGTGGTAGGGCATGATGATATGGGCTTTTTCGCTGATTTTCAGCTTAGCAGGGCCGGCGTCCACACCAAGGGCTTGCAGGTAGTCGATCTCATCAATCAGCACCGCCGGGTCAACCACCAGGCCGTTGCCGATATAGCAGGCTTTGCCCTGCAGGATGCCGGACGGGATCAGGTGGCAGATGGTCTGTTTGCCGTTGACCACCAGCGTATGCCCGGCATTGTTGCCGCCCTGGAAACGGACGACACCGTCGGCGTTTTCTGCCAGGAGATCAACGATCTTGCCCTTGCCCTCATCACCCCACTGGGTGCCGACAATCACAATGTTTGCCACAGCTTGCTCCTTGTGTTGATCGTAAAAGATGGATGATGCTAGCGCCGGCGGCGGAAGAAATCCTGCATCAGCTGCTGTGCCTCTTTTTCCCGTACCCCCGCCACGATTTCCAGCCGATGGTTTAAGCGCCTGTCGCGCGAAAAGTCGTAAAGCGATCCGGCACCCCCCCATTTGGGGTCGGGGGCACCGAAAACCAAGCGCTTGAGGCGCGCATGCAAGATGGCGCCCATGCACATCAGGCAGGGCTCAATAGTTGCATAAAGGGTTGTGCCCAACAATCTGTAATTATCTATCTTTAAGGATCCTTCCCTAAGCGCCAGGATCTCGGCATGGGCACTTGGGTCGACACGCTGGATGGTCTGGTTGTGCGCTCTTGCCAGAATCCGCCCGGATTGGGCGACGAGTACCGCGCCCACCGGAACTTCTCCGCTTTGTCCAGCTTTTTCGGCCGCTTCAAGCGCCATGTCCATATACTGCAGCACCATGTCCTTCAATTAAGTCAATTCGGATTTTTGTTCAACATTAAAATTTACTCGGGCGTTAACTTGTCATTGACAACCTCGGCCATTTGGCCTATGAACCGTTCCATCAAACCGTGCATGCGCCCGTAGCTCAGTCCGGATAGAGCGCCGGACTACGAATCCGTAGGCCGCAGGTTCAAATCCTGCCGGGCGCACCATAGAGATCAAGGGGCTATAGCAATTTTGCTGTGCCCCTTTTTTAATTTTGCAGCATGCGGAATTTTCAAAATGGTGTTGCGCCGGCCTGAAAATTTTCAAGCTTGTTTTGTCCTTATCTGACAATGCCCGTGGTATCCGCTATGTAACAGTCGAAAGGTGGGCACCATGGAAGCATCAAACTTTATCTGGGACGAACCAAACCGGCACGCAAACAGAGCGGTCGGGGTGAAAGCGCCACGCTGGAATCACGAGCGTTCTCAGGGACAGTGTTGGTGCAAATAGACGTAGGCTGCATCTGGCGACTTTCAAAAAGAGACCGGCAACGGATCACTAAATGTCAAATACCGGCATCAGTCACCGCACAGGCGCGCCGGAGTCAATAGATGCGTTTTCCGGCAGGGGCGGATTCAGGACTAAGCGTCTGTTTTGGCTTGCCAAACGAGGCAAAATAACGGATAAACAGAACTGGTGTCGTTTCCCGGCCCAAAGGAGGGATCTCATGCGGAGCGATCAGTTATCCCGACAGTGACGCGTACTCCGGCAGATCGAGGCCAGTCAATACGGCCTGGCTGCCGCTGAACACCCGCTCCAGACCTTTCGCAAGTTCGATCGCTACATGGTCTGGTTCTTCGACGGTACGATCTGCGTCATCGGCCGGTACCGAAACATCGCCAAAAAATACCCGATGAAGGACAAATTGCAGATCCTGGAGGATCTGATCGAATCGACACCGGGTGAAGAGGCCAAATGGTTTGCCGCAGCAAAATCGCAGGGCATACTGCCGCTGGCCCTCAAGCTGGCCCACCGGAGCCCGTAAAGATGCCCTTGGGAGGCATTTAAATGCACAGCCGTCTCGTATATTCAACTGAAACAGGCAGAATCTGCCGCAACTGCGGAAAGCCGACTGCCGAATGCACATGCAAAAAGATAAAGCCGATGACAACCAGGAAAATAAAGTCAGGTTGCCCGGATGATGGCACAGTCAGAATCAGGCGGGAGGTTAAGGGGCGGAAAGGGAAAACCGCCACCGTCATTACCGGACTTCCCTTCGATGATAACGGTCTGAAGCAATTCGCAAAAGATCTAAAACAACAATGCGGCAGCGGCGGATCCGTAAAAGACGGCGCTATCATCATACAAGGCGATCACCGGAAAACCATTCTGGATAAAATCAAAGAGAAAGGTTACACGGCCAAAATAGCCGGGGGCTGATAACATGGGCAAACCGGGTATACGAACCCTCATAATACCAGACGACGGCATATTTCCGAACAACAATACGCTGCCGCTGATCCTTATGCAGCAAGTCTTTGATCCGACAGCAAAGAATTTGGTGCGCGCCATTGAAAAAACATTTCATGCAAATGCCTGGGGAAGGTCCTGGCGCAATGGCATCTACAACTTCCATCACTATCACAGTACCGCACATGAAGTTCTGGGCCTCTATGCCGGAAGAGTAAAGGCCCAGTTCGGCGGACCTGACGGACGAATGGTATCCGCCGGGGCTGGAGACGTAATCATCATCCCTGCAGGCGTATCTCACAAAAACATCGAACAATCGTCGGATTTTCGTTGTGTGGGTGCCTATCCCGGAGGGCAATCACCGGATATGCAATACGGCAAATCCGGTGAAAGGCCACAAACTGATAAAAATATCAGCTCCGTACCGTTCCCCAAAACGGACCCGGTTTGCGGGAAGGACGGGCCGCTGTTGGAGATCTGGGGAAAGGCGCTTAAGAGATGAAATGAAAGCAATCAGAACTCCCACCTAAAACGCAAAAGGGGCAGCCATCGGGGCCGCCCCTTCACATCCGGCGTCAACTGCAGCCCGTGACTGCGGCGGCCGGATCAGGGCTCTTCATCCGCAGTTTTTTTGCCCAGCGCTTGGATGCGCCGGGTGACGGCATCCAGAGTGCTTTTCAGGTAATCCGCCTGGGCCCTGAGCACGTCGATTTCAGCGGAAGCATCCATCGCAACCCCGGCCGCCGGAGGATACCAGCCGTATCTGCGGGCATCGCCCATCCCGCGCCCATAGCCGCCCCGGAAGCCGCGTCTGCATCCCGGCCCGCGACCGTACCCGCGACCGCCGGCAAAGGGCGGAAGGGTTCCTGCAGCTGCCGGGTTGCAGCGGCCGCGTGCACCGCCGGTCATGGGGCCGGCACCCATGGGCCCTGTTTTGTTAAATCCGGGCATGAGACCACCTCCTTCAACTTTTTTATACTTTTTCAACGCTGACCGGTCGATTGGTCAGGATCTCCTGCCGCGGCCCTGCCCGCCGCCTCGGCCCTGGCCTTTTCCAGCTCCGCGGCCGGCTCCCGGACCCCGGCCCAGGCCTCTGCCGGCTCCCGTACCATCCCGACCACGGGGCGCGGCGGATCCGCTGCCCGGTCTGCATCGACCAAGGCCTCTTCCGGTTTTGGGTCCCTGTCCCTGGGGCCCTGTTCCATCTCCTCTGGGCATGTTGCTCACCTCCTTTTGGTATTCGGCATGCCAAATCTTTTATCTTCTCTGTAGGCCGGTAAATTTCGCCGGATCAAAATGATCTTACACATCGCATCTTCCTCTGCCTCTTCTGCGGCGTCGCCGGCCCATGCCGCGCAGTTCGTAATTTCCGCCCGCGATCTTCAGTGCCTTGCCGGTTACCAGGGCTTCTGCCACCTGGCGGCGCGCATTGCCAAGGATCCGGCCGTAGGTGTGGCGCGATACACGCATCATGCGGGCGGCCGTTTCCTGGTCCAGCTGTTCGAAATCGCTGAGCCGGATGGCCTCCAGTTCTTCCACCGACAGCACAACCTCTCCGGCGGCGCTTTGCCCGTGGGGGACAAAAGCCTCGACGGCCGGGTAGGCCGAGACGCACCGGGGTATTTTCGGTCGCGGCATGGCGCAGGTACTCCTATTATGCTCATTTGAGCATAATATAAACGCGAATTTTAGCCTGTCAAGAAAGACACGCTCGAAAGGGCAATGGGGCATCGGGGCATCGCCGTCTGCAGCGGGCATCTGGCCGGATTGCGCAGAGACGCTCGACGCCGGCGCGGAAAGGCGTGCCCGCGACACACGGCAAAGGCGGGATATTTACCTGGCGGGCGGCTTTTGCGGCACGCCGGGGCGGGTCGCCGGGCCGTCATGCCGCGGGTTTGAAGCAGTTGGACGGCAAGTCCGGGTCCCATCCCATCTCCTGCTGCAGCTGCCGGCAGGCTTCGATGCTGCGGCCGCGCCCCTTGCCGGTGTCTGCAGCCGCATCGCGCGGGCTGGAGCCGACTTCCGGAAAGAAGAGATTGGCCCCGGCCAGAAGGGATGCGCTGTGCGGTTCGTGGGTGCAGTGGGCCCTGGGCACATCGCCCATCACCAGGCGCGACACCGCCACCATCTTGGCCATCTCCAGTTCACTGATCATGCCCAGCGCGCCCATGGGCGATCCGGCGAAGTTGATGCGCCGCATCACACCGCTGTATGCGGCGCCGTGTTCACGGGCCAAAAACATCAGCTCGACGATCTCCTCGTGGCGGTGTTCCGGACCCACCGGTTCGACGCAGTTCATCCATAAAAGTCCGACGTCCTTCAGCACCTGGATGGTCTGAATGCGCTTTTCGCGTTTCAGCGGCGTGTCGCGGCCTTCCCCGAGCCGCACGGCATGATAGGCGCCCACGAATCCCGCATCCAGCAGGGCTTCGGCCTCTTTGTGGCTGAGGTCTCGCGTGTTGGCCACCAGCGGTAGCTCAACCGTTTTTTTTAACAGGCGGCCGATTCCCAGAAGGCGCTCGAAAGAATAGGTGCCGGTGGTCATGATGTTCAGTGCGTCCGCCGATTTTTTTTGGGCGGCTTTGGCCCAGGACACCACCTGGTCGGGATCGAAATCGATTTGTTCGGTAAAAACACCGGCCAGTGAAGACAGTGAACAGAACGAACAGTTCATGGGGCAGGGGGCCACGTTGAGACCGATGTGCAGGTGGTTTTCACCCTTTTGGCCGAATTGCCGCCGGGACATGGCATCGGCGGTCTGCATCAGGGCGTAGGCCTCCCGGCTGTGCGTGTCCAGATGCATCAGCGCCATGGCCTCCGCGCGGCTGACGCCGGCAAAGTCCCCACCTTTTTTTAAAATTTCAGCAATATCCGGTGCCACCCTCCAGCTCATGCAAATATCCTTTCCAAATGTTCAACGGTGGTTGCAGACGCAAAGCCTTTCACCCGGCAGCCACTCCTGTGTCGTTGCAGGGAGATTTTCATTTCACTAAAAATGCGCCAGCCGGTGTTTATTAAGATTCGTGCCGGCATGGCACTTGATGCGCAGCCAAAGATACGCCATAATAGTACCGTCTGGCCGCAATATGTTGTTAAGCTGCCGATGCGGCATGAGCAGAGGGGCCTGATGTGACGGTTGCGGCGCTGTGCCGGAAGCCGGCGGCTGGGCAAGCCATGCAAGACTGTGTCTTTTCGGGACGTTTAAGTCCAGCGCCAGGGGGGTGTCCATGATTCGAATTGGTCCTGCGGGGTCCGGCGGCCTGGGGAACTTGGCCGGCATCGAAGCCGTTGCGCGCATGGGGCTGGACTGTATGGAGGTCGAGTTTACATACGGCGTGCGCATGAAACCCGAAGATGCGCCGGCGGTGGGTGAAATGGCCCGCCGGCACCATATCGTGCTTTCCGTACATGCGCCGTACTATATCAACCTGGCATCCGAAGAGCCGGCCAAGCTTTCGGCCAGCCGGACGCGCATTCTCGATTCCTGCCAGCGGGCCCATGCCATGGGCGCCCGCAACGTGGTCTTCCATGCCGGATTTTACCAGGGCCGCACGGCGCATGAAACCTATGCGCGCATCCGGGATGCCGTAAACGCACTCCAGGACCGGATCGCAGCCAACCGTTGGAATGTCGTGCTGTGTCCGGAAACCACCGGTAAACCCTCCCAGTTCGGTTCCCTGGAGGAACTCTTCCAACTCACCGCGGACACCGGTTGCGGCATGACCGTGGATTTTGCGCATCTTTTCGCCCGACATCAGGGCAAACTGGACTGGAACCATCTGTTGCTGCAGCTTCCCGGAATGTTCCACGCGCATTTTTCGGGCATCGAATACGGCCCCAAAGGTGAAAAACGCCATATCCGTACCACCGAGACTTTTTTCCGTCCCCTGGCGGAGGCGCTGGTTGCCAAAAATCCGGACATCACGCTCATCAGCGAATCCCCGCAACCCCTTAAAGACGCTGCCATGATGAAGCAGGTGGTACAGCAGCTGTGGGATGCTGTGCGCTGAAGCATCCGGCGGTTAACAGATTCCAGCCTTACAGGCGCCGGATGAGGTTGATGAAGTTGCTGCGGTCGAACCCGATGGTCTTGCAGAAAGAGAGCAGGTCGGTGGAATCCCAGCGCACCGATGTGTAGACGTCCCCGAGACCCTGCCCGCGGGCGAAGCGGAACAGCTCCTGGGCCAGCTTTTCCCCGATGCCCTGGCCCATGAACTTCGGATGGACACCCATCATGGCGATCCAGGCGCTTTTCTTGATGCCGAAAATACCCGTCAGGATCGAACTGATCATGTATCCCACCACCCGGCCTTCGTATTCGGCCACGAAACTGGCGTCTTCGGGTTTTCCGGCCTGGTCTTCTACGATGCGCTTGAAATCCGCCTCGATCGGACCCTGCGTGATGGCGGCATATATCTCGCCGATATCATGGCCGTCCGCGGGTTTTAATCTTCTGATCGACACATTTTTCAACTCTTGATCCTCCTTGTTGCCGGCGGTCAATCCACGCGAACGATTTTGACATGATGGCCGACCCAGTTGGGTGGAAGGTAAACCCGGCCGCTGTTGCCGCTGGATTTCACTTTTTTTTCGATCATCTCCTCGCCGTAGATTTCAAACTTGACCTTTCTGGGCGGACCGTTCAGCGGTATCCCGGAATTGGTTTTTCCTTTTTCAGGCACGTGTTACCACCTCTCTCCGGTTGGCAAAAGGACCATTTGCAGCGGTACAGCATCATGCAGCCGGCGCATGTTCTGGAAATGCGCCGGCTCCCGGTATGCGTGCATTGCGCCGTGACGGGTCATCAGCGTCCGTGCGGACCTCGGATGGGCTTGCGGTTTAAGCCCTCCGTGCGCCAAAATAGGAGTATTCGGGTGAAGGTGTCAAGGGAATTTAGCTATTTTTTAGCTGTTGTGCCCTTCGCCGGCCCCTGGTCGCGTGCGGGCTTCAGCAGCGCCAAAAAGGCCTTGAGTTGCCTGGGAGGCATACTCTCGGATTCGAGGCGCTGGAACTGCTGCATGATACGGGCCTGGCGCGCGGCGGGAAGGCACGCTTCCATCAACGGCAGCAGCTGGGCGTTTTCCCGGCGGATATGCTTGCGGTAAAGCGCTATGTAGCGCTCTGACAGGCGGGTCAGTTCGGCGAAAGACAGCTCCGGACGGCTTTTCAGCGCGTTGAACTGCTGCAGTATGGCCTCGATCAATGCATGCCCGTCCCGGTGCTCCCGGCACAGGCGGGAGACCAGGTCGCCGCCGGCGTTTTGCTGCTTTTCCAGCGCCGGAAACAGGATGTCCTCCTCCTTGGCGTGGTGGCACCTGTCGATGTACACCAGCGCGAAGTCCATCAGGCCTTCGAATTTTTCGATCCATTCCGCCCGGCGGGCCGGATTCTTCACTGCCTTATGCAATACCACGAGCATCTGCATGATGTGCCCGTGGTCTTGGCGCAGGTTCTGCCTGGGATTCACAGGGCATTCTCCTCCATGGGTGGGAAACGGGCTTGGGAAAAGGCGCCGTCACGCCCGGAAACCCAGCCGGCAAAACAGCCGGGTTTTTCAAAAACTCCATATACCCCCGGCACGTTCCTTACGGGCGCGGGGCTTGCGCCTTTCGGGCGCTACTCTTCGACAATGATGGCTCCGGGCGCACATTCACGGGCCGCTTTCCTGACCAGTTCTTCGAGGTTCGGCGGCACTTCGTCCACCAGTACATGGGACACCAGCTGATCTTCGTCATAGGCGAAGACTTCGGGGCAAACCTTGTTGCAGTTCTTGTCTCCCATGCACAGATCGTAGTCGATTTTTACCTTCATGGCGAACTCCTTTGGGTTTGGGTGTCGTGGCGGCTGCAACAGACCGGTCCGGCGGATCTTATAAAAGACCCTGGTCCAGCATGGCATCGGCCACTTTCAAAAAGCCGGCGGCATTGGCGCCCAGCAGGTAGTTGCCCGGGTCGCCGTATTGTTCAGCCGCGGCCAGGCAGGTGGCGTGGATGTTTTTCATGATCATTTTGAGCCGTTTGTCCAGTTCCTGGCGGCTCCAGGGCAGGTGTATGCTGTTCTGGGTCATCTCCAGGCCGGAGACCGCCACGCCGCCGGCATTGGCCGCCTTGCCGGGGGCGTAGAGGATCTTCTTGTCGAGAAAAATCTCGACGGCATCCGACGTGCACGGCATGTTGGCGCCCTCGCAGACGAGGCGCACGTTGTTGTTGATCAGGTGGTAGGCGTCCTTCAGGCGGATTTCATTCTGGGTGGCGCAGGGAAAGGCGCAGTCCGCACGGTGGCTCCAGAGGGGGTGATGGTCCATGTTTTCGGAAAGTGGGGTGTAAACGGCGTGCGGATATTTTTCGGCATACTCCCGGATTCTTTCACGGTGGACATATTTGAGCCTTTTGACGAAGGCCAGTTTTTGCGCGTCGATTCCCTCTTCATCGTAGATATAGCCGCTGGAATCGGAGAGCGTGACGACCCTGGCGCCTAGCTCGATCAGTTTCTCGGCCGTGGCCAGGGCCACCTTGCCGGCCCCGGAAACCAGGCAGGTCTTGCCCTCCAGGGTCAGGTTCCAGCGCTCGGCAAGCATTTCAGCGGCGAAGTAGACGCAGCCGTACCCCGGTGCCTCGCGGCGGAAGAGGCTGCCTCCCCAGCCGATGCTTTTCCCGGTCAGCACCCCGGTGAATTCGTTGCGCAGCTTGCGGTACATGCCGAACAGGTAGCCGATCTCCCGCGCCCCCACGCCGATATCGCTGCCGGGGATGTCGGTATTGGGGCCGATATGGTGGAACAGCTCGGTCATGAAGCTCTGGCAGAAGGACATGACCTCCATATCGCTCTTGCCTTTGGGCTCGAAGTCGGCACCGCCGGCACCGCCGCCCATGGGCATGGTCGTGAGGGCGTTTTTGAAAACCTGTTCAAAGGCCAGAAATTTTAAAATGCTCTGGTTGACCGAAGGGTGAAAGCGCAGGCCGCCCTTGAAAGGGCCCACCGCGTTGTTCATCTCCACCATGAACCCCCGGTTGACATGCGTCTGGTTGCGGGCATCCGCCCAGGGAATGCGAAAAGTGTAGATCCTTTCCGGTTCCGTCATGCGTTGCAGGATGGCCGCCCGGCCATATTCGGGACGCTGGTCCAAAAGCGGTTTGACGCTGGCCAGCACCCCGTGCACCGCCTGGTGAAATTCACGTTCATGGGGGTCCCTGTTTTTCAGGATTTCAACGAAATCGGGCATGGTGGATGATCCTTTCGCCTGCGAGCCGGATAGAAAACCGCAAATTGCACAAGTGCCGCCGCCGGCCAAGTGGTGCCGGTGTCGGGTTGCCAGCTCATGTATCAATTTCAGGAGGCGCTGTAAAGGCCGATTGCGTCGCGCTGCTGCGATGGTGCCATACCGCCGGCGGTGTGCGGTAGCTGCGCAGCCGCTGCCGGCCTAACGGAAAAGGCCCAGCCAGAAGGTAAAGGTCGCGGCGGAAAGCAGCGTGTTGAAGGAAACGGCGGCCGAAGCCAGTTCCACGGATCCGCCCATTTCGGCGGCCATCACGTAGGTGATCGTCGCCGTGGGGGAGGCCAGCAGAATCAGTCCCGGCAGAAAAGTCCGGGTTGCGAGGCCGGTACGGAGGTAAAAAAAGACCCCGGCGGCCGGCAGCAGGATCAGCTTCAGGGCCGAGGTGGCCAGCGTGTGCTTCAGCTCGGCGCGGATCAGCATGGGCGACAGCGAAGCGCCGATTACCAGCAGCGCCAGCGGCAGCGCCATGCCGGCGATAATGGCCAGGGTGCGTTCGGCGACCACCGGCATGGCAAGTCCGGACAGGGAGAAGAGGATCCCGGCCAGAGCCGAGAGAATAACGGGGTTTAAGGCCACTTTTTTCAGCACAAAGGACAGCTGGTGCAGCGTCCTGGCGTGCGGGGAAAAGAGCTGCAGGCTGATCACCGCCAGGAAATTCTGCAAAAGCATCAGAAAACCGGCCAGGATGCTGGCCGAGGTAAAGCCGGTTTCGCCCAGCAGGTAGTAGGCCACGGCAAAGCCGATGTAGCCCAGGTTGCCGTGAAAGGCGCTTTGCAGGAAGGTACCCATCTGGCGGTGCGGAAGCTTCAGCAGGCGGCCGATTCCCAGGGCGGCGCCGGCGGTGAACAGCACCGGTACGAGTGTCGCGGCCAGCAGCACGGGGTTGAAGTGGGATGTGAAGGAGGCTTTGGCCAGCGCCTTGAAGATCATGGCGGGGATGGCCAGGTAGTACACCAGCCGGTTTAAGGGAGCCGTCAGGTTCCGGGTCAGATGGCCGGTAAGGCGGCTGGCCAGCCCGAGCAGGATGACGGCAAAAACCGGGATAATGGTGTTCAGGATCTGCAGCATGCGCTTTAAAAAAAGCGCCGGCGGCTCGGTGCGCCGGCGCTAGGTCCGAAAGTGTTGCCGTCAGCCCCGGATAACGCGCGGCAGCAGCATCTGGTGCTGGGGGCAGATCGAGCGCGGATTCTGGTAGGCGGCGCCGGCAAAGGCCGCCATGTACTTGCGGATCTCGGTCATGTTGACGATCTCGTCCAGCAGCCCCTTGCGGGCGCAGTAGATGGGCCGCGAATTGTTGTGGTAGTCCTGGGCCATCTTGTTCATGGCGTCGATGATGGGGTCCAGCGGCCGGCCGGCGTCTTTTTCTTTGACCAGGCGGCGCGAAAAGCTGGCTGCGGCCGCGGTTTCGCCGTGCATGACGTAGATCTCGGAGGTGGCGATGCCGATGGAAAAGGCGTTGTGGCGGTTGGCGGTGGGGCCCCCCATGATGTAGTGTGCGGCCGCTGTTCCCTTGCGCAGCAGCACCAGCAGCATGGGCACGTCGGTCTGCTGGATGGAGTAGATCAGGCTCTGGCCCAGTCCGAGCAGTTCGGCTTTTTCGGCGAGATCGCCGACATCGATGCCGGTGGTGTCCTGGAACCAGATGACCGGCACCCGGTCCCGGCCGCAGTGGGTCACAAACTCGTTCATCTTGATCAACCCCTGGCGGTAGAGTTTGCCGCCGATGCCCGGATAATCGGCGTATTCCGGGTAGTCTTCCCCCAGAAAGCCCTGCCGGTTGCCGATGACGCCCACCAGAAAGCCGTTCACCTTTACCAGGCCGGTGTAAACCTCGGGGCCGTAGCCGGGGCGGAATTCCAGGTGCTCGCTGCCGTCCACCAGGCGCGCCAGGACCTCGTCGAAACTGTACATCTGCTTCTGGTTGAAGGGAATCAGGCGGTAGAGATCTTCGGCCGGCAGACGCGGTTCTTGGGGCTTGGCCACGCGGAAAAACTTGGGGTGGTAGGCCGGCATGTCGCGCATGTAGTCTTTGAGTCCGTCCAGGACGCCGGTCTCTTCCTCGTAGACGTAGCGGAAAAATCCGGTTTCCTTGTAATGAATGTCCGCCGACCCCGGCGGCTTGGCCTTGAACTGCTTGGCGGCGGCTATCAATTGCTCGGCGCCCTCCTTGTCGAAGTAGCCCTTGGGCGACATGCCGCTAAGGATGCCGCCGCCGCCCACGGCGATGTTGCAGTTCTTGTGGGCGAAGAGGATGGTCGGGCTGATGCCCTGATAGCCGCCGCCGGCAGGGTTGGTGCCGTAAATGCCCGCCAGAATGGGAATACCCATCTGCTCCAGTTCGGCATGCCGGAAAAAAGTGGTGCCGGAGCCGCGCCGGCCGCCGTAAAATTTCTCCTGCTCGGTGAGGCTGACGCCGCTGCAGTTGACGAGCCACACCAGCGGGATATTCAGGCGCTTGGCCAGGTTGGTGACCCGAAAGACATTTTCAGCCTGGCCGGGGATCCAGGCGCCGGCCAGGTATTTGTTGTCGAAACCGATGATGACGGCCCATTTGCCCGAAATTTTGCCGAGGCCGTCGAAAACGTTGGTGTGGCCGATTTCGTTGTCCGTGGGGTTGAAAAGGGTATGCAGCGGGCACCAGGTGCCGGGATCGACCAGGTAGTTCAGGCGCTGCCAGATCGTCATCTGTCCGCGGGCGTTGATTTTTTCCTCCGGGAAACCGGCCTTCTTGACCTTGTCGACGGCCGCCTTGACTTCGGCCTCGACTTCCCGAATCTTTGCGATGTTGGCTTCGGTGCTCTTGATCTGGCCGGGGTTGAGCTCACGGCCGAACTGCGGCATTTTCTCGAAATACGGTCTCATGATGGCTTGCTCCGTTTGACAGATTCAGAAGTTTGAATGGGTTTGTACAATTTCCGTTTGCCGGCGTCAAATAAAAACCGGCTCTGCAAGAGGGCCGAAAGGTCGTTGTACCCGGCGGTCTGCCGTGCAAGGGGTGTCACTCTGCGATGGGCCACAGACCGCGTGTTTCCAGCACTTCGCGCAGGACCGCCAGGCCAGCATTGGCGGCCGGCACGCCGCCGTAAACCATGGTCTGGAAGATCACCTCGGCGATTTGCGACGCCGTGCAGCCCACATTCAGGCCGGCCTGGATGTGCAGCTTCAGCTCCTCCGGGTGCGAGAGCACCGTCAGCGCGGCGATGGCCACCAGCTGGCGGGTCGCATGCGGTATCTTCTCGCGGGCATACATGCGTCCGGTGATGAAAAGCGACAGATCGCGCGCCAGGTCTTTATCGAAAGCCCTCCAGAGTTCGTAAGGCTTTTCGCCGCTGACGTTTTTGAAGTAAAGTCCGGCCGTGCGTTTCGTTTTTTCGACAACATCCCGGTCCACGTGTCACCTCCCGATAGTATCTGTGGCCGGCGCGCGGGCGGGTGCTAGTCCCGGTTGGCGCGGCGCATGCCCAGCTGGTCCTGGGCGATGATCCATTTGCAGATATTGGCCGATCCCTCGACCATATAGTAGGTGGGCGTATCCCGGTAGTAGCGCGCCACGGGGTACTCGGTGGAATAGCCGTAGGCGCCCAGGATGCGCATGGCGTAGTTGGCGCACTTGTCGGCCACCTCGCCGGCGAAGTACTTGGCCTGGGCCACGTCCAGGCCGTTGTTCAGGTGCCCCCGGTCTTTGGCCCAGGCGGCCTTGTAAACCAGCAGCCGGGCGGCCTCGATTTCGGTGGACATCTGGGCGATCATGTCCTGATTCATCTGGAAGTGGCCGATGGGCTGACCGAACTGCTTGCGTTCGTTGCAGTATTTCAGCACCGTGTCCAGGCAGGCCTGGGCCACACCCACGGCGCCGGCGGCGGCCGACAGGCGGGTCTGGTTCAGCGAACTGAAGACGATCCGGGTGCCGTCGCCGGGTTTCCCCAGGATGTTTTCCTTGGGAACGCGGGTGTCTGACAGGAAAATTTCTCCGGTGGGCGCCGAATGCGAGCCCATTTTGTCCAGGGCCGAGGTCTTGACACCGTTGAAGTTCTTGGGCTCCAGCACAAAGGCAGAAAGGCCCTTGGACCCCTTGCTGCGGTCGGTGTAGGCATAGTAGATGATCACGTCGGCGACGCTGGCGTTGGAAATCCAGGTTTTGGAGCCGTTCAGCAGCCAGTGGTCGCCGCGGTCTTCGGCCGTGGACAGCATGGCCATGACGTCGGAACCGGCGTCGGGTTCGGTGATGCCGAAGCCGCCGATGTACTCGGCCGACACCAGTTTGGGAATGTACTTTTGCTTCAGCTCCTCGCTGCCGTAGCGGTAGATGGTATACGCACAGCCCAGTGTCTGCATGTTGATCTGAACGCGCAGCGAACTCGAAGCGCGCGCGATTTCTTCGGTGACGATCATGGCCGCCAGCCAGCCCATTTCCTCGCCTTCGTATTCCTCCGGAATCACCGTTCCGAAAAATCCCAGCTCACCCATGGGCCGCACGGCCTCCTTGTAGGGGAAGTAGTGGTCACGGTCCCACTCGTCGGCATGGGGGGCAATCTTCTTGCGGGCGAATTCGCGCACCGCCTTGCGCAGCATTTCGAGTTCCTTGGACAGGGCAAAATCCATCGTTTCCTCCTGGTTGATCATGGTGTTTGGCAGATTCCGGGCCGTCGCAAGACCCGCAATCCACATAGGAAAAATCTCGCCGGCTTTGGGACCGGCGTCGAAATTGAAGCTACATTACAGCTACATTATCGACATGCGGTCGTCAAGCAAAATCCTGTGGCCGCGTCGCTTGGCGGCAGCGCCGCAAAATCGCCCCGGGAAAACCAGTTTCCCGTCTACCAGTTTTTCTCTCTTTTGTCGGCTTTAAGGGATTTAATCCAGGATTCCACGCTTGCCAAAAGGCGCTTGTGGGCGGGTTTGACGTCCGATGCCCAGAGGGCTTCAGGCTTGCTGATTTCCACCAGGCGCAAATTGGTGAAGGTCGTGCGCACCCTGTCTTTCTTGACTTCCACCGTAATGGTGAAGCGCAGGTCGTAGTTGCCGGCAAGGCCCATGGATTCCCTGCGCTGGTAGGGGATGAAGGTTTCGCCCACCACGATGCCTTCCCGCCGGTTGGCGTACTGGATCACGTCCAGGTCCGTGGAAAAGCTCTTGGCCACCCATGTGCGGGCGGCGTCAAAGAGCTTGTCCTTGGAGTAACCGGGCACGGGCCAGACGCGGCGCACGGTCAGGTCTTCAGGCGCTGCCGGCCGATGGTCGGCCGTCATGCCGCACCCGGCGATCAGCAGCATGCAGAGTGCCAGCAGGGGGAACACCGTTCTTGGTTCTGGTTTTATTTCAGACATGGATGGTCATCTCCTTAAATTTGGGACACCGGCGGAACGTGCCAGCGAAATATGGCGCATTCAAATGGGCCGCCGCGTCCGTGCGCCAGCCCCCTGGCCGTGAGCGACAGGCCGTGATCCGTGGTGACGATCAGGCCCTGTTGCCGGGCGCCGGCGCTTTCCAGCAAAAAGGGCATTTTGTGCCGCAGAAAGTTCAACAGCACCGCCGGCATGTCGTGCAGCTGGAGGTAGGCCCCGTGGGCGCCGGCATCCAGCAGCGAGACGTGAATAACAATGGCGGTGTCGGCGGGAAAGGCCGGCAGGAGGGCATCGAAATCCGCCGCTTCGTCACCCCTGAGACGGTGATAGGGAACACCGCGGGCGGCCAGTTCATCCACGGCGTCTTCGTCAAAACCGAACATGGCTGAAACCGCCGGTGCCGTGAACGGCACGGCGGTCAGGCGCTGCCAGCTGAAGGCCGGCGTGCGGATATCCGGCGGCAGGTTGTCATGGACTTCCAGCCAGACATCCGGTGATACGCCATCGATGATCAACACCAGGGGCGCACCCTGCAGCGGGATCGGTTCCGTGGGCGGCAGGGTGGCGACCCATTCGTTGGCCCTGGCGGACAGGCTTTCGATTCTTTCGCGGATCAGCCGGCGCAGCTCGCTGGTGGCCCAGGGGTCGCTCAGCATTTCCGACAGCGCGATGCGGCCGCGCAGGGCCCGGGGCAGGGAGGCGCGCCCGAAACGCACGACGCTGCCCAACACGGCCAGGCGTTTCTCGATCTGCTGTGCCACCCGGCGGTCGGCATGCCGGCTCTTGTGTGCCCCTGCAAGCGGTTCGGGAGACTGCTCCAGCTGTCTCTCGGCCAGCAGGCGCCAGGCCTGACAGATGGCGCCGGTGTGCAGCGGTTCGTTGCAGATGAAATCGGCAAGCTGTTTTTCGTCCAGGCGGGACAACCTGTGCCGCAGTTCCGGAGACGGGTAGGCCTTTTCCAAAGTATGCTGCAGCGCGTCTATGGGTGGTTTTGAGAGACCGGTGGCGGGAAAGAGCGCGGGGTGCAGCGCCGGCCACCAGCTGCAACCGGAAGGCCCGTTTGTATCCGGACGGCGGCCGGAATCCTCAATGGCCAGTATGCAGTCGGCTTCGGCTTCGGCCAGCCATGCTTTAAAGGCTTGCATGATCTGATCGGGAGTCAGGCGCCGGCCCTCCAGGCCGGCGGTGAGGGCGGAAATGTCGCGATGCGCGATGCGCACCTGGCCGGCCAGCGAACGGGCCAGCTGATTCAGCGTTTCAGTGTCCAAAACTTCCAGCAGCGCTGCCGTGGACCGGGCCTGGGTCTCCAGCACGCCGGCCAAGCGTCGCAGCCGTGCGGCGGCTTCGGGGAGGGCTTCGGAAAGTGCGAACAGCCGGGCGGCGATGGCCTCGCGGATGCGCGGCTGCCTCAGAATCTCAACGTAGGCGGCCAACGTTTTTTCCAGCGCTGCGGCGGTATTCCCGATGCCGTTGGGCGGCGCAGAGCCACCGGGCAAAAAGCCGCAGCCGCACACCGGGTAGCGCAGCAGCTCTTCGGCGACTTGTCGCCGGCAGGGGGTTACCCGCGGGTGCTCGAGGGTGTGGATCAGCTGCCGGGTTCCCGGCGGCCGGTCCAGAGTTTCGATGGCGCTCAGGCGCTTGAGCAGCGCCAAGGCGCGTTTTGCGAAACGTGAAAGGGGTTTTTGGGCAAAACGGCGGTAATAGTCGTGGTGCTGCCGCTGGTATGCGGCCAGGTAGTTTTTGCGGAAGTCTTCAAAGGCCGTCTTCAGGCGGGCGGGACCGTCTGCGGTGAGCAGGGACTCCGGCTGGTCGACCAGTTCCTGCACCGCGGACCTGCGTGCCGCCAGGGCCGGATCGGCAGCGCTCGCCTGTTCCACTGCCTGATGGCGCAGGTAATGGCAGATGAATACGAAATTCTGGGCGTCTGTGGCCAGAAAGCGGCGCAGGTTCTGCAGCCATTGAAGGTGTGCAGCGGTGAGCTGCGCGCCGCGCCAGGCACTCAGAAAGCGTTCCAGGCCTTCGCGGGCGTGGTAAGAGACCTTGATTTCGCTGGCCACCTGGTCCAGCGCATTCAGGCGCCGATTGAGTTCCTGCATATCAAAATGCTGGAATGATGAGAAATCCGACATGGAGTCCATGTGGGTTCGGATGTCTTCCACAATCCGGCGTGCGCGCTCGCGGAATCTTGTCAGCATCTGCCAGGCTGTGCGCTGCTGTTTCAGCCCGAAGGCGCCCCAGCCGTCCGGCGGTGCCAGAAAGGGGCATTCGGCTGTCAGCGTGCTGCGGTCACTGCGGCTGATCAGCTCGCCGGGTGCGACGGCATCCAGTTTCTCCACAGAGAGCATTCCCAGCATCTCCACCGGGAAGGTGCGTCCGCCCTTGAGCAGCGTAATCAGGCCGCCGTATGCCAGGGCGCTGATGAAAAAGGCGGCGGTGTCGGCCGGCAGACCGAAGGCGCCCGTGCGAAGCTGCTGCATGAGCGTTTTGAGATCGGTCTGGCCGGACGCCCGGATGCGGGAGAAGACCTCTGAAATCAGGGCGTGGTTTTCCGGGTCCGGTGAGAGCACGTAGGCCCCGGATTTGAGCTCGACCAGTCCCAACGGGCGGGCCAGGCCGTCGATGGCGTCGGCAAGTTTCTGCCGGTGGGCCTGTTGCAGGCTGATTCTGCCCGGGGCCACGAAGGCATCGATCAGGCGCTGGTAGAGTGCAGCCGACGGTACGACACGGCGCGGCGCGACCTGCCGGAAGGCGGGATAGCGTTTTTCAAGCAGGTACTGCCCGGCAATCTCCAGCAGGCGGTCGAAGCGCTTCAGCTGCCGGATCACGTTTTCCACCGGCATGCCGGTATCGCTGAACCTGCCGGCATAGAAGACTTCCAGCGCGGTATGGCAGGCAGCCGGGGCCAGTTGTGCCAGGGCGTGTTCCGCCGGCTCGATCAGGGCCGCGTCGGCCGGGTTGCCGGGGCGCAGTTCGGCCGCCACCTGGACGGCCGCAGCATACTCGCGCAGTGCATCCAGCTGGCCGGGTTGCGGCGGCACCGGAAACTGCCAGGCGGCGGTGTGTTGCAGATCGGGGGCGGTTTCTGCAAAGGCAAAAACCACGGCAAAGTCGGCTTCGCCGCTGTCCAGGCGGCGGACAATGTCGCGGCGCAGGGTTTCGGGGTCACGGGCCGTGCTGAAACAGGCCCACGCGCGGCGGATGCTCTGGCGCCAGCGAACCGGGCGGTACAGCCCCTCGGCGAGCAGTTCGGGTCCCGGCCAGGACGGCGATTCCTCCAGCAGCGCCAGCGGTGCCAACAAAAGGCGGCGGTCTTCGGGCGGAATTTCCGCAGCCCGCTGCGCGATGCGTTGCCCCAGCCGCTTGGCAGGGTCTTCTTTTGTGGTGACGCGGTAGACGGCATCCATGGCGTCGGTTGCCGGCGGGGATGCCCTGACCAGGAACTTGCTGGCCGTGACCAGGGGGTCGAGAATGGCCTCAGCCACGAATTCGACGTTCAACGCCGGGTCGGTGTCCGAGATCGCAGCCGTACACAGGCCGGCGAGCACTTTGACCGGAGGCGGGTCGGCCGTGGGATGAATGGCGTACAAAACCAGCATGCGCACGATGCGCCGCGCCAGGCGGCGGTCCGACGGGCTGTCGAAAGCCTGTGCAATAACCGTGTCCAGGTGCGGTACAATGTGGCGCGGATAGACGTTGAAAGCCGAAAATTCGGCCATGCGGTCGCAAAAATGCGTGTAGATGCTGTCCGGCGCCAGCAGTTCGTAAGCCGGGCGGTCGAGAATGCCCGCGATATTGCGGTTATGGTCGCCGGCCAGTTGGCAGTGCACGAAATCAACAATGCCGCGGTGTTCCGAAAAAAGGTCGCCCAGGCCGTCAAGCAGGTCGATGGTCAGCGGGTGCACCGGATAGGTGTGCCGGAAATCCTCGAAATTCCAGTGCATCTCCGGAAACTGCTGCTTCAGGTAGTCAAACACCTCCCGTATCCGGGACGCGCTTCCCGGTTTGGGCCGCACCAGACGCTCGGCGATGAGGGACTTGATGTGCAGCGTGGACAGAACCATTTTCAGCGGAAAGCGGTCCTTGATCTTCTTGAAGGTGACCTGGGCGATGTCGCCGGTACGTTCGATGCTCTCCTGGACGGCGGCGATGATCCACAGGGGGTGGCTTTCGCAGAGCTCACCGAGAAACTGCAGCGTGCGCGCGTCTTCGTTCAGGGAGCGGGCGTCCGCCTTGGCGCGGAAAAACTCGGACAGCTCGTCGATGAGCAGCAAGGTTCCATCGAAGCCGGCCGCGGCCACGGCGGTCAGCGCCCGTGCAAAGGTCTCATGACGTTCCTCCAGCAGGGATTCCGGCGTCTGCATACCGGAAGACTTTAAAAAACGCAGTGCCTGGACGTAGGCCTGGCGCGGATGCGCATCGATATAGGTGTCGATGTCGGCTGTCGTGACGGCCAGTTGCCGGGCGTAGTTGTCAGCGGCTGCCCCGTCCTTCAGAAGGGCCCTGAAAGTTTTCAGGAAGCGCCTTATCGGACTGAGCTGCACGCGGGTGCCGACCGATGCCAGCGCGTTTTCCAGGCCTTCGATGACGATACGCTCCAGGGGCGTGCCGGCGCGGTAGCGGATCAGCGAGATCGGCAGGGTCAGGAAACGACGGCCGGATGCCTGCAGTTGTGCCAGGCCGGCATGGTGGGAGGTCAGCACATCGGCCGGCGGCGGATCGGACAGCCAGGCGCTCAGGAAGGCCAGGAAATGTGATTTGCCCGCGCCGAAGTCGCCCATCAGGAAGAACCCGCGGCCGTGTTCCTTCTGCAGGGCGTCGGTGAGCACCGTCAGGTGGGCGGCGGTTTCAGCGGTGAAAACAAAGCTGTGCAGGATGGCGCGTGTGCGCCGGCGGCCGTCTTCGAGCTGCACCACGGTGCGGACGGGTGGCACGTCGATCAGGTCACCGATGGTGTCAAAGGGTTTCATCGGGGTCCAGCAGTTTTCGGATATTGCGCATACGGGTGTAAAGGCCTTTCTGGGCGGGGTGCATGTCCAGCAGATCTTCGTAAAATTTCAAGGCCCTGTCAAGCTGTTTGATACGTCGGCAGGCGCCGGTATAGGATGCATGCAGGTAAAAATCGGCCGGATCGATTTTCAGCAGTTCTTCCAGCAGGGGCAGGGCCTCTGTTTCGCGGCCGGACTTGGCCAGCGTAAAGGCGCGCTGCCGGAGCAGGCGGGGGTCGGCCGTACTGTCGGCAAGTGTTTCATACTGGGCGAGGGCTTCCGCAATCCGGCCGGACCGGCGGCTGAGCGAAGCGAAGATTTCCTTGTAGATCGGCGGACGTGATGAAATGCGGGCCAGGCGCCCCATGCGCGTGCGCACCGCTTCGAGGCCTTCGATGCGGATCTCGAGCTCCGTCAGCATCCACAGTGCCCGGGGGGCGTCCGGTGATATCTGCAGCCATTTGCGGCAGACATCGGCGGCCTCCTGTGTGCGGCCCAGGCCTTGCAGCGCCTTGGCCTTCCAGTAAAGGGTTTGGGTTTCGGGAAGCTTCCACAGTGCCAGACGATCGAGTATCCGGCGCCACTGTTTACCCTGCGCCAGGCAGGCCAGGGCGCCTTTACAGGCGGTTGCGGCGAGTTTTTTTTCCGTGGCCGCGGCCTCGTAGTGCAGCAGTGCTTCGGCGGTGCGTTTCAGGCCGTACAGGGCCTGGGCGGTTGTCAGGCTGGCGTATGGGTTGGCCGGCTGACGCGCCAATGCCTGTCGGCTGGCCGCCAGGGCACCGGTGTAATCGCGGAGGCGCAGCAGCGCGGCTGCCTGGCGTGTCAACCAGAAGGCGTCGTCCGGGGCGGCCGCCTGCTGCTCGGCCTGGGCCAGGCTGACGGCCTCGGCGTAGCGGCCCTTTTGCATCAGCTCCCGGAAAAGTTGATAAGCGGAAGACGTCATGGGGACCGCCTTGGGTGCCGGTCTGCGGGCCGGAAGTCGGTTCGACGGTTCAGAATGGAGGTTAAGTGCCGCCGGCCGGGGATGTGTCCGTGCCCGTCGAAGTGTCCGTGCCCGTCGAGGTGCCCGTGTCCGTGGATGTGCCGCTGCCGCCCAATGCCGTCCGATTGACGCTTTTGATGCAGCACTCCGTCAGGGTGTCCCCCCAGCGGAAGGTGTACTCGGTCTGCATGGGTTCAACGCCGCTGGCAATTTCCGCATCGCTCAGCTTGTCGATATAGACAAAGGTGTAGATGCTCTCGTCGGTGGAGTCCAGAAAGTTGAAAGTATCCGGCTGGCCCTGGCTGGCCAGCAAGTCGTCGATTTCGTTGTCACAGTCGCAGCCGCCGATATCGCAGCCGCTGAAAAAAGCCAGCAGACCGCTCACCAGCAGGCCGCCGAGCAGCACAACCGCCAAAACCGTCCAGGTACCGCGTCTGTCAGTTTTCATTTATACCCTCCTTGTTCCGGGGGGATTTGCCGCCGGAAATGCCGTGTGGCATTTTAATCTGAGGCTGCTCTTATGACTATCGGATGTTCAGACCAAAAAATCAAGGCCTTATTTCGGGCTACTTTGCATGCGCGGCGCGCATGCGGCCGTGCAGCCGCCTGGCACGCAGGCAGAAACTCTCCAGCTTGGCATTGATGGTCTGCGGAAAGGGAGACCCATCGCTTTCAATGGCCAGAAAGGGCAGGTCCTCGATGTCGGCCAGCACGGCTTTCAACTCCTGGCTGTCAGGTGATGCGTTCAGTTTGGCACGGCGCGTCATGGTTTCACTGAGAATGGCCTCCGACAACCGATTGGGCATGCAGCCGAAAGGACCGATGGCGATGACCCCGCAGGTATGCTCGGCGACCTCGGCCAGAGAGGCGCCGATGGTCAGGACGGCTTCACCGCACAGGTCCATTGACATGTAGGGGCTGGCGGTCTTGATGACCGACTTGAGTTGCGTTACGGCGTCTGAGATCAGGCCGCTTTGCGCCAGAATTTTCTTGATTGCCCTCTCATCGCGCGACATGTAGTGCTGTTTCACCAGCAGGCCGAATTTTTCCTTTTTGGAAACAGGGTCGGGCACCTTGTCCTTCAGCACCAGGTAATCGGTGTAGCGCACCCACTCGGCAATGGGTGAGCACAGCGCGGCGAACCCCTTGCGCGCCAGCTGCTCCGTCAGGTGCTGGCGTGAAAGCGCGTCCCGCCGCACAAATATCTCCCCGGTGAGCGTGACCGTGGGCACCTCTGCGGGCGCCTTTTGCAGCGCTATGTTTTTCAGGCGGACGGCGCTTCGTGCGAGCTGCGTTTTCAGGGCGGCGAAGGTGCCCTGTTCGAGGGCCGCCAGGATGTCCGACCATTCTTTTTCGAAAACCTCCAGGGCGGAGCGCGTGTCACGGGCATTGGCCAGCAGCATGGAACGGATGTCCTCGATGAAATCGGACACCAGGATGGCCCACCAGCCGCGGCGGTTGAAGCCGCTGTCCAGCCCGGCATAGGCATCCTCCCCTGACAGCGCAAATATCGCCACGTCGGGTATTTGCAGCCGTTTGATCAGGTCTTCCATGAAGATATAGTACTGGCCGAAACGGCAGGGCCCCAGGCCGGTGGGCATGAAGTACACCAGGATTTCATCCGCGCGTTTCTCGTGGGACGATTTCAGCAGGGCGCCGGTGGTCAGGATCAGTGGCAGGCATTCTTTGCAGGAGGTGTTGGCACGGCCCAGTTTCAGGACGTTTTCATCGGCCGGCGACTGGGCCACGGCATTGAAGCCGGCTCCCCTGAAAACCGCCGACATGGCCTCGGAAGAGTAACGGCCCATGGAGGGGAAGATGAAAGTCACCCGCGGATCGTGCATGGGCAGCACCGCGCCGGAGGATGTCTGCACCCGCAGTTGTCCGTCTGTTAAAAGTGTTTTGGCCGGCACGTAGTGCGTGGATTGCGTTGCCGGCGGCCGGTCCGCATTCAGGTGCCGGTAGGCGGTGACGATGTCCAGGAAGGCTTCGATGCGGGTTTCCAGTCCGGCATCGGCGGTGTGGCTGTCCAGTTCCAGGGTCAGTGAGGGCTTGCGGCCCATGATGCTGCGGAAATATCCGATCAGGAATGAATCCGGCCCGCATGAAAAATTGGTAATGTAGGTGGCGAACAGCTGGGGGTCTCTTTTGACCAGGCGGGCGGCCTGCAGGATCAGCTGCCCCATGCCCCAGTACATGTGGCGTTTGGCTTTTTCGCCTTCGATGGGCAGAAAGTCGAGCGGGATCACCAGTACGCCGCGTGAGGCCAGTTTGTGCGGGATGCCCATGTGCGCTTCCGGGGCAAAACCGTTGTAGGGGCGTGCGAAGATTACCACGCCGATGCCGTCGGGGCGTTTTCTGAGATCCGCCAGCGCGGCGCTGCCGATGGCCTTCATTTCCGCCCGGCAGCGGCGCTGCTGGTCGACGGCGCGCTCAAAAGCCTGCCGCGCACTGCGGCGGCCGACGCCCATGCGCATCGCCATGGTGGTCATCGGCCGGCGGGCGGTTTCCAGGCCGTGCGTCAGGTCCAGCAGCGGTGCCAGCAGGCGGGTGCCGGTGTGCCGCAGCGCGTCCAGTTCCCGGGCAAAGGTCGTTTGCAGAAAGTAGGTTTCGCCCTGCACGATGGGGCAGACCTGTGAACTGGCCGTGCCGTTGGTCGTGGGGACCGCCTTGAAGTGCGGCAGAAAAATAAAATCGGGCGCCGGCGTGCTGGTAAGCAGGCGGTGAAAGAAGCCGTGGGCCAGCTCTGCCGGATAGCAGAAGGCCGCTTCGCGGCGGTCGATGCCCTCGGCAGACGGCGCATCCGGTACGATCAGGTCGAATCCCAGTTCGTTGAAAAAAGTGGCGTAAAAGGGATAATAGGTGTTGACCAGAAAACTGCGTGTGATGCCCACGCTGCCGCGGCGCACGCCCGTACGGACAGACGGCGGTGCGTATTTTTCAAATACCAGCTTCTGGCGCCGCCGCACCTGATCCAGGGACTGGACGTCGTAGCGGAGGTTGTGCCGCAGGTTGTAATAGCGGTTGCAGGCCCCGCCAAAGGGGAATTTCTTCCCGTCCAGCTCGATGGTGGCGATCCGGCAGCGCCGGTCGCATTTCCCCCTGCCGCCGCCGCAGGTAAAAGACTTGCCGTATCTGACTTCCCGCTGCGCCAGGGCCTGCAGGTCGAAGCGGTCCTCGTCCAGCAGGCCGTCGGCGATGCGCTTCTTGACTTCCAAGGCCGCGCCGAAGGCCCCCATGAGGCCCGGTTCGGGCGGTACGACGATGGGCTTGCCGATCAGCGCCGCCATGGCCAGCGGCACGGCCCGGTTGTAGCACACGCCGCCCTGCATAAAGACCTTCTCGCCCACCGGGCGGTTGCCCTTGACGCGGTTGGCGTAATTCATGCAGATGGAATACACCAGCCCGGCCACGATGTCCTCGTGTGCCACGCCTTCATGGATGGCGTTCTTGATGTCGGATGCGATGAACGCCGCACACTGGTCGTTGAAGTTGGGCGGGCGGGTGCCGCGGATGGCGATGTCGCCGATGGCTTCCATGGCGACGCCCAGGGTTTCCAGCGCCGCTTCTTCGAGAAAAGACCCGGTACCCGCCGAGCAGGCTTCGTTCATGGCATAGTCGGAGGGGACACCATTGGTGATGTACGTGTATTTGGCATCCTGGCCCCCGATCTCAAAGATGGTGTCCACACCGGCGTCGAAAAACACGGCCGCCGCCGCGTGGGCGATGATTTCGTTGATGATGCCGTCCGTCAGGGCGTGCAGGCCGGCGATCTGCCGGCCGGAGCCGCAGACCCCCAGGCCGATGATGCGAATATCGGCGGGGTTGACATGCTGTCGGATGTCTTCGAGGATCTGGCGGTAGCAGCGGCGGGATGCGCCCACCGGGTCACCGCTGGTGCGCAGGTAGACCGACGCCAGGATGGCGTTGTCCGATTTGCGCAGCAGTACGGCCTTGGTGGTGGTCGACCCCACGTCGAGCCCCAGCAGGCAGGTGTCGCCGATGTGGATCTCTTCCCGTTTGACCGTTTTAAAGTCCACCTGGTCGCTGAAATTTTTCAGTGCGGCCAGGCGTGCAAAAGAAGAAAAGTCGGATTTAAACAGGTTTTCGCGACCCGGGAAAGGGTCTGTTTCATGGGCAAGCGCCCACAGGCCCGCTCCCAGGGCTTCGAAATAGGCGGCCTGGGGCGGTACGATCAGGTCCTCGATCTCTTTTTGCAGGTAGGCCACCATCATGTGGTTGCGGGCCGTACCGCCGGTCAGCATGATGTGCCGGCGCGGAACCTTTTTTAGCAGCTCCAGCACCTTGTTGGCCATCATGCGGCAGAGCCCCGCCGTGACCCTGGCTTTGGGGACGCCCTTGTTGGTGGCGTGCGTGCAGTCCGACTTGCAGAAAACGCTGCAGCGGCCGGAAACGCGGTAGGGTTCTTCAGCGGCCGCCCACTTGGCGGCCGCTTCCAGGGATACGTTCATGCGCCGCAGTTGCTGCAGGAAAAATTCGCCGGTTCCGGAAGCGCACTTGTTGCCGGTGATGACATTGGAAATCTCGCCGGCCGCATTCAGGGTGTAGACCATGAAAGTTTCGCCGCCGGCCGAGACGACGGCGGGGCAGGAAACACCTGCCGGTCTGGCATAGCCATAGGCGTACTCCACGGCTTCGGGTTCCGGGATGGCGCTCAGGTTGACAAAGTGGCGGAAGGTGCGGCCCGTGACGGCGATGCGCTCGAAGCGGCCGATGTCGATTTCTTTGAGGGCCGCCAGCAGGGTTTGCCGGGGCGCCCCTTCATGGGGATACAGGTGATGGGCGCGGATGCGCGCGCTTTTAATGGTTTCGGCAAGGTCGGTCATGCAGGCAGCCGACGGCCGCGGTGCCTCGACCTGGACTACGGAAACGGTGGAAGCCCCCAGGCAGATGCCGAGGGCGCGAATCTTATCAGGCATGTCTATCCCTCGCATGGTTCGGCGCTTAAACCTTTTGCGGATTTTACAACAGGCGCTCGATGCGGTAGCGGTTGCGCAAGTGGGCGGGCAGCCCCTGGCGGTCGGCTTTGAGGGCTGCCGGCAGATACTGCAGGATATCCGCCGCCGTCATGCCGTCAGTGCCGAGGTCGGCTGCCGCCAGGTCTCCGGCCAGGCCGTGGATGAAGACCCCCTTGATTGCGGCCGCATCGACCGGCAGGCCGAGACCGGCCATGGCGGCAATGGTGCCGCAGAGCACATCGCCTGATCCGGCCGTGGCCATGCCGGAATTTCCGCTCAGGTTGACATGTATGCGGTCATCGGCAAAGGCGATCTGCGAGTGGGCGCCTTTTAAAACGATGGTGGCCTGCCATCGTCGGGCCTGCGACTGCAGCGCACCGATCCTGTCGGCCTCGATTTCGGCGATGGCGGTGCCGGCCATTTTCGCCATTTCACCCGTGTGGGGCGTAAAAATGGTTGCTGCGCGCCGCCGGCGGATAATCTCGGGTGCTGTGCACACCGCGCTGATGCCGTCGCCGTCGATGAGCAGGGGCTTGTCAATGTCGGCGGCCAGCGCGCGCACCAGGCGGGCGGTTTCGGGATCCAGCGACAGGCCGGGGCCCATGACGACCATGTCCATTTCGCCGGCCAGGGCCAGCAGACTTTCCCGGTTGGCGGCGGCAATGCTGCCGGCGGCGGTTTCGGCCTGTGGCACCATGACAAGCTCGTGGGCCCGGGACGCAATCGACGGGACGATGGAAGCCGGAGCCGCCAGGCGCGCGTATCCGCCGCCGGCCTTGACAAAGGCGCGCGCCGCAAAGTAGGGCGCCCCCAGGTAAGCTGCCGCGCCGGCGATGAATAGCACCTTGCCGAAGCTGCCCTTGTGGCCGTTTGGCACACGCGGCGGCAGGTCGATCGCCGGGCTGGTTTCGATTTTCAGGTCATCGCCGGCATACAGCGACGGCGGAAAGGAGATATGCGTGGCGTAAAGCCTGCCGCAGTGGGCATATCCGGGATAGAGCATGTTGCCGAGCTTGGGCAGGCCGAAGGTCACCGTGGCCTGCGCGCGTATGGCCGCACCCATGACCTGGCCCGTGTCGCCGTTGATGCCCGACGGGATGTCGACGCTCAGAACCGGTTTGCCGCTGGCATTGACGGCCTGGATGACTTGGCGGTAGGCACCCCTTACATCACGGGCCAGGCCGGTGCCCAGCAGGGCGTCGACGACGCCGTCGCATTGTGCGAGCGCCGCCGAAACCGCATGCGGTTCAGCCTGCTGGCAGGCGGTGATGGGAAGCCGGCGCACGATTTCCCAGTTGAGCGCCGCGGCACCCTGGAAGCGGCCGGCATCGCCCAAGACGAACAGGCGGACCTGTCCGCCGCCCGAGAGGATCTTACGGGCGATGACCAGCCCGTCGCCGCCGTTGTTGCCCGTTCCACAGAGAACGGCAAATGTTTTTTGCGCCACGCCGGTCTCGCGGCAGAGGGCGGCATAGGCTGCCAGGCCGGCGTTTTCCATGAGCAGCTCATCTGCAATGCCGAAGGTCTCGATGGCGCGGCGGTCCATGCCGCGCATCTGTGCAACACTGGCGATTTTCATTTTTTGAACTCGATAAACAGCCGGTTGCCGGTTCCGTCCGCGGCGGGGCCGTCTTGACCCCAATTGTAGATCTTGCAGTTGTCCGATTCCGCCGTTGGTACGGAGCAGCCGATAAAGGGCATGACCGGATCCCCGGCCACGGATTTAAAGCCCAGCAGGGCGGCTTCCGCGGAAGGGAAGTTTTCAAACTCCAGCAGCTGATTGAAATAAATCGTGCAGTGCCCCTCAAAAAAATCGCTGTTGCGGCGCAGTTCGCTGATTTTATCGCGGAACAGCTGGATGGCCCGCTCTTTGGTGTCGGATTCCACCACCATGCTGAATTCGCCGTACCGGCGCTCGGCCTCGGTGTCGCTTTCCTGATGCGTGCGATGCAGAAAATTTGCGATGTAAACCATGATGCGTCACTCCTGCTTTTTCAGACTTTTCAGGCGTTCGTCGAGGACCTCAATCTTCAGGCTGAGCGCCTCGAGCGATGCTTGGGTCCTGGCGAGCTTTTCGAGAATTTGCGGCTCTGCACGAACCGCTTTGGCGGCCGCCATCTGTTGATGGATATCATCCAGGCGGATGCCGATGACCACAACCAGATAGAGCATGAGCAGAAAGGCATAGTCCGGCGCGCCCCACTCCAGAAGCCTGCGCCCGAAAAGGGCAACGAGGGCGAAGGCGCCGTTGGCGACCACAAAGGGATGTTCCGAAAAGTATTTTAGCATTACAGACCGCCTGCACTGCGTTCGTACCGCTGCTGGTTTGCTGGTTTCTGCACGGAAAAATCATTTTATAACCGGAATTTTATTTTTTTCAACACCAAAATGGCCCTCACCGGCGCGGCCCGCCGGCGGCCGGTGTCTGCGCAGCCTTGAGCCTTGCGGCCAGCGCCTCCAGTGCCATGAGATAGCCATGTGCACCGAAGCCGGCGATACGGCCGCTTACCACATCGGCGATCACCGACCTGCGCCGGAAGGATTCGCGTGCTGCGATGTTGGAAAGATGCACTTCGACCACCGGCATATCGATCAGCAGCAGCGCATCGCGGATGGCGATGCTGGTATGTGTGTAAGCCGCCGGGTTGATGATCAGCGCCTGGTGACGGCCCACGGCCTGCTGGATTTTTTCGACGATCCCGCCTTCGTGGTTGGACTGAAAGCTTTCAATGGCCAGGCCCAGTTTATCGGCGGCGGCGGCCAGCTGTGCGTCGATCCGGGCCAGTGTGGTACGGCCGTAAATTTCCGGTTCGCGCCGGCCCAGAAAATTGAGATTGGGACCGTGGATCACCAGGACGGATGTTCGGGTATCGTCTGAAAAAGATTCCTTCTGCATATGTTTTCTCACATGGTTAAAGCATCTATATAATGTTTTACTTTAATACACGAGGCCCGGATCCCGACAGCTCTTCAGGCCGCCCGGTGGGCTGCCGCACCTTGGCGCAGGCGCTGGATGGCGGCGGCATAGTCGTCGCGGCCGAAAATTGCCGAGCCGGCCACGAAAACATCCACGCCACAAGCGGCGATATCCCCGACAGTGTCTGCATTTACGCCGCCGTCGACTTGGATCGGCAGCGTCAGCCGGTGTACGCGCAGCATGTCGCACAGGGCGCGTATCTTTGCCAGGGATGAGGGGATAAAAGCCTGGCCGCCGAATCCCGGGTTGACGCTCATGATCAGCACGTAGTCCAGGTTGTCGAGCACCCATTCAAGGGCCGCAGGCGGCGTGGCCGGGTTCAGGGCGGCACCGGCACGCGCACCTGAGGATCTGATGTGGGCCAGCGTGCGCTGCAGGTGTACGCAGGCCTCGACCTGTACCGAGATCGAACTGGCGCCGGCGGCCGCGAAGTCGTCGATATAGCGGTCCGGGTTTTCGATCATCAAATGGACATCGATGGGCAGGTCCGTGACGCTGCGCACGGCGCGCACGCCCAGCGGGCCGAAGGTGATGTTGGGCACGAAATGTCCGTCCATAACATCGGCGTGGATCCAGTCGGCGCCGGCGTTTTCGACGGCCCGGACTTCTTCTCCGAGCTTTGAAAAATCAGCGGACAGGATCGATGGTGCGATAATGGGCATGTCTTTCTCCTGGTGCCTGCCGGCGGGCTGGCCACTCAACCGGCCGGATAGTAGCGGGTCAGCAACAGTTCGTCATCCTGATACAAAAGCACGGTGGCGTCGCGATAAGACGGCACCAGCAGCCACAAATCGTTCCCCGGCTGCATGTAGCCATCGTAAAGGTCGACGGAAAGCGCCGGGGTTTTCCATTCCACACGGATGTGCCTTTTCAAAAATCCGGCCGGAAGCCGGAACACGAAAATGCGGTCCACCCACCGGTGGCCGCTGGCGGCGGTTTCCGTCGGGCCGTGCCGCCGGTTCACGCGGATGTTGACGCTGGCATTCAACGCGACGCGGTAACCGGCCGGTGGCACCTGGTCGACCACCGTATTGTCCGCAATGCCTTTGCGGAACACGGACGAAATGCGCCCGGCCGCAAGCCGGCGGCTGTCGAGCAGCATGACGGCCTCACGCAGCCGGAGCCCGGTCAGATCAGGCATCATGACCGCCCGTGGCGGCGGCCCTTCGCAAACCAGCAGATCCACGCAGCTGCCGTGCGGCACAGTTCGGCCGGGCGGCGGGAACTGTGCCAGGACAGCGTGCGGCAAGGCCTGGACGTCGTGAATATGCGAGACCCTGCCGCGGCACAGGTCATTGGCCTCCAGGCTGACGCGCGCCTGCTGCAGCGGTACGTCGATCAGGTTCGGAACGGCCACCGTGGCCGGGCCCTTGGAAAGCACGATGCCGACATCGCGCCCCCTTTTAATCTGCGTGCCGGCCCTGGGCAGCTGATCGATCACATGGTTGGCCGCAATGTCGGCGCTGAAACGCACACCGCGGATGCGGGTGTTCAACCCGGCCCGGCCCAGCAGCTCCAGCACGGTCACGACGTCTTTGCCCTTCAGGTCAGGAACGCTGACCGTTCCCTGGCCCTTGCCGATATACGTCAGAGTCAGGTAAGCGCTGAGGGCCGTGACGGCCAGAAATGCCAACACCAGGCTCCCGGTTTTGGCAAAACGTCCCGTCATCGGCGGCAGCCTGTCCTGCAAGTTAACATATTATACGCTTTTCTTCAAACCGGCGCTTGCGTGCAAGCCGGGAATCGGCCGGCTTCCGTGGACACGGTCTTGTAATCACGTGCGGCTGTGGTGTATAGAAAACGACACCGCCACCGCGCTACCTTTACACGACAATGCCGCCATAGACAAGCCCGTTGCAGTCGGTGGGACGTGTCCGTCCGGAGGAGGTTGTCATGCACACCATCGCTAAAATGAAAAATCCGGTTCAGCATTATGCCTGGGGCTCTTTCGATTTTATTCCGGACCTGCTGGGAAATGCGACACCTGCCGATGAACCCTGGGCCGAGCTGTGGATGGGGGCGCATCCCAAGGCCCCCTCGCAAGTAGAATATGACGGCCGCTGGGTTTCGCTGCCGGAGCTTATCGAAAAATTTCCGGAACAGATTCTGGGGAAAACGGCCCTGAAACGGTTCGGTCGCCAACTGCCTTTTCTGTTCAAGGTGCTGGCCGCGGATCAACCGCTTTCCATACAGGCCCACCCCAACCGGGACCAGGCCGTCGCCGGATTTTTGCGTGAAAACCAGGCCGGCATCCCCCTCGATGCCCCCCAGCGGAACTACCGGGACGACAACCACAAACCCGAATGCCTGTGTGCCCTCACCGAATTCTGGGCGCTGAACGGCTTCCGGCCCATCACCGATATGCTTGCAGCCCTGGCCCGCGCATGTTCACCGGAATTGCGCCCCGAACTGGACGCTTTCAGTCAGCAGGCGGATGTCGGGGGCCTGCGGCGTTTTTTCCACGGCCTGATGACCCTGCCGGATGCGCGCAGGCAAAGGATCGTGGAGCAAGCCGTGCAGCGGGCGGCGGAATCGGCGGCTGACGATCCCGCCGCCCGCTGGATGGTGGAGCTGCAGCGTTGGTACCCGGGCGATATCGGCGTTCTGGGACCGCTGCTGCTGAATCTGGTGCAGCTGAATCCGGGTGAAGCCCTGTTCCTGGAGGCCGGTGAGCTGCACGCCTACCTTAGGGGATGCGGCATCGAGCTGATGGCCAACTCCGACAACGTACTGCGTGGCGGGCTGACCGTCAAGCATGTCGACGTGCGCGAACTGCTGCAGGTGGCTCGGTTCGAGCCGAAGACGCCGCGCATCATCCGGCGGGAAACGCAAAGTTTCTGTGAAGCCTTCTACCCGCAGCCGGCGCGGGAATTCATGCTGGCGGTGATTTCGCTTGCCGGCGGCAGGCCCTGTGAATGCAGGGGGGGAAGTGTGGCAATCCTCCTTTGCATGCAGGGTCGGGCTGCTATCCGGGCCGGCGGTGACCGTCGTGAGATCATCCTGAAGCGCGGTGACGCGGTGTTGGTGCCGGCCGCCGTGCAGCGCTACCGCCTGGAGGGTGAAGCCAAGCTCTACAAAGCGGGCCTTCCCGCCCAGACCGAAAGGGGTACGCCCGGGCACAAATAATGCTTGACAGCCCGGCCGCTGTGATGTACGTCGAATGACGAACTGAAAAGATCAGAGGTAGGGCAATGGTTTCAATACAAACCGGCAGAGCTTATTTTTTTCGGTATTTTTTTGGTACCGGTCTGCCCGGGGGGTACTGAGACACGCTTTTTTGCAGGTGCCGGAAGCCGCGGGGAGATCGAAAACCCGCGGCTTTTTTGTTTTCCGGCTGTGGGCAGCGGATACCGCGTCGGTTTTGGGCGCTCAACATGAAGCGCCGGCTTCCACTATACGGCAGCAACGCAACCAGTTCTGCCGGGCGGGCGTCGAACCGGCGAAAATCCACAGGGGGCGGGTATGACTATTTTAGGCAAAAAAATTCGAATGGAACGTATCCTTGACCGCAACACGCGGCGGACCGTGATTGTGCCCATGGACCACGGGATTTCGGTGGGGCCCATTTCCGGGCTGACCGACATGAAACAGACCATCCGTCAGGTGGCCGAAGGCGGCGCCAACGCCATCGTGGAGCACAAGGGGCTGGTGGAGGCGGGGCACCGCGGTGAAGGGCGCGACATCGGGCTGATCATCCACCTGTCGGCCTCGACGAACCTGTCCGTCTACCCCAATGCCAAGACCCTGGTGTGCAGCGTGGAAGAGGCCATCAAGCTGGGTGCCGATGCCGTGTCCATTCATGTCAACCTGGGCAACGGCCAGGAAAAGGAGATGCTCAGCGATTTCGGCCGGGTCAGCTACCAAGCCCGCACCTGGGGCCTGCCGCTTCTGGCCATGATCTATCCGCGCGGTGAGAAGATCGACGACGAATACGATGTCGGCGTGGTGAAGCATGCCGCCCGGGTCGGCGACGAGATGGGCGCGGATATCGTCAAGGTTTCCTACACCGGTTCGGTGGAGAGTTTCCGGGAAGTGGTCCAGGGCTGCAGTGTGCCGGTGGTCATTGCCGGCGGTGCCAAAATGAATTCGGACCGTGAAATCCTGGAGATGGTCAAGGGTGCCATCGACGCCGGCGGTGCCGGTGTCTCCATTGGCCGCAATGTTTTCCAGCATGCACACCCCAGGAAAATGGTGCGGGCCATTACGGCCATCGTGCATCACGGCGCCACGGTCGCGGGGGCGCTGGAACAGCTGGACTGATTCCATGTCGGCGAGGGCCCGGGAACACCTGCGCAAAGCCCGGGGCCTGCCGGGAGGGTGATATGCGTAAAATATGGGTGAAAGTCGATCCCTGGCGGAAGGACATGGCCACGGCGGCCATCGAGGGCGGTGCCGACGGCGTGGTGCTTGCACCGGGCTTTGCCGACAAGGTCAAGGCCCTGGGCAAAATCGACACCGTGGCTGAAGACGGGGATTTGAGGCCGGGGCGGGACGTGGTTTTTTTCACCATCGCCAGTGGCGCCGATGAAGACCGCATCGTCCAGCTCAGCCGTGAGAAGAAGGTGGTCCTGACCTGCAGCGACTGGACGATCATTCCGCTGGAAAACCTGATCGCCAAGGGAGCCGATGTGATTGCTGCGGTGAGCAGCCTGGAAGAGGCGCGCACCGCCTTCGGCATCCTGGAAAAGGGCGTGGGGCACATACTGCTCGACCTGCAGGACCCCGTGACCCTCAAATCCGCTCTGCTGGAGTTGCGCAGCGCCGCAACGCAGACGGCGCTGGAGACCGCCGAGATCGTTGCGGTGCGGCCGCTGGGAATGGGCGACCGGGTGTGCATCGACACCTGCACCAGCATGCTGCCGGGGCAGGGGGCGCTGGTGGGCAACAGCAGCGGCGGGCTCTTTCTGGTGCACGCCGAGAGCATCGACAATCCCTATGTTGCGCCGCGCCCTTTCCGCGTCAATGCCGGGCCGGTGCATGCGTATACCCGCGTGCCGGGGGGCAGAACGCGCTACCTGTGTGAGCTGTGCGCCGGCGACCCGGTGTTGCTCGTCGACTACACGGGCAGCACCCAGGTGGGGGTGGTCGGGCGGCTCAAGATCGAGAAGCGGCCGCTGCTGCTGGTATCCGCCGCAGTGGGCGACAAGATGATCAGCACCATCGTGCAGAATGCCGAAACCGTGCGCCTGACCGGGCCCGATGGGCAGGCGCTGTCCGTGGTCGGGTTGTCGGCCGGCGACCGCGTGCTGGCCGCCGTCGAAGCGCACGCGCGGCATTTCGGCATGCAGATCGACGAAACGATCACCGAAAAGTGACCGGGACACACCGCCATGCAAGACCAGAAAGATGCCTGCAGCGATTTTGCCGCCGCGCCGATCAGCAGCCTGCGCCGCCAGATCGACGGCCTAGACGATGAGCTCCTGGCGCTGATCAACCGGCGCATGGTGCTGGCCGCCGAAATCGGCGCCTTGAAGAGGAAAGCCGGCAGCCGGGTGCTGGACACCTCGCGGGAGGCCAACGTCCTGCGCCGCCTGGAAAAACGCAACCGCGGGCCCCTGAGCCGCCGGGAGCTGCAGCGCCTGTTTACGGAGATTATGCAGCTTTGCCGCGGCGTTCAGGGAAGCGCGGCGGATGGCCGTCGCGAACCGGACGCCGGCAGCTGCCTGTATGCCGTGCTGGGCAATCCGGTGCGCCACAGCCTCAGCCCCCAGATGCACAATCGGGCTTTCGCCCACTGCGGCATCAACGCCGTGTATATGGCCTTTTGCGTGACACGTATCGACAAGGCCCTAGATGCGGCCAGATCGCTGGGCATCAAGGGGTTGAGCGTGACGCTGCCCCACAAGACGGCGGCGCTTTCCTGCATGGATCGCATAGATGAAAGCGCGGCACGCGTGGGGGCGCTGAACACCGTGGTTTTGCGTGCGGGCCAACTGGTGGGTTACAATACCGACGGCACCGGCGCCATGCGGGCACTGCAGGCCGCTGTGGCCGTCGAAGGCCGCCGTGCAGCGCTGATCGGCGCCGGAGGCGCGGCACGCGCCATCGGTTACGCCCTGACCGACGCCGGTGCGGCCGTGACGATTGTCAACCGCAGCGTTTCACGCGGCCGCGGACTGGCCCGTGAACTGGGCGCGCAATTCTGCCCGCGGGAGCGCTTCGATGGAAGCGGCTGCCAGATCCTGATCAATACCACGCCGGTGGGCATGCATCCGCACGAAGATGCCATGCCGGTGGACATCCGCCAACTGGCACCGGAAACAGTCGTTATGGACATCATCTACAATCCGTTGAAAACAGCACTGATCCGGGCTGCCGAAAGCCGCGGTTGCCGGACTGTCAGCGGTTTGGAAATGTTCGTCGCCCAGGGTGCGGCGCAGTTCGAGCTTTGGACCCGACAGCCGGCGCCTGAGGAGATCATGCGCCAGGCCGTTGTGGAGGCGCTGCCGGCACCGGAGTCGGAGGAGCGGATATGATGCGTGTGCCGCTCAAGACGGACCTGAAAGGAACGGTTTGCGTACCCGGGTCCAAAAGCCTGACCCACCGCGCCCTGATTGCGGCGGCGCTTTCCGACGGTGTCTGCCGTATCGAAAATGCCCTGCGCAGCGAGGACACCGGGCTGACGCTGGCGGCGCTGAAGAAACTGGGCGCCGGGATTGCGGGCCGCGGAGATGCCGTGGAGGTCACCGGTACCGCCGGGCGCCTGGAACCGTTTACGGCAGATATCGACCTGCACAACTCCGGGACTTCCATGCGGTTGCTGACGGCCGTGGCGGCGATAGGCAGCGGCACCTACACGCTCAGCGGCAGCGCGCGCATGCAGGCGCGCCCCATTCAGGATCTGACCGATGCCCTGGGGCGCCTGGGTGTACAGATCAGCTGTCTGAGTCCCGGCGGATGTCCGCCGGTGCGGGTTACCGGCGGGGCGATCGACGGCGGAGCGGTCACGGTTAACTGCGGCCTCAGCAGCCAGTTCCTCTCCGCACTGCTGCTGATCGGGCCCTATACCGCAAAGGGGCTGGATATCCAAGTAATCGGCGGGCCGGTGTCGCGGCCCTACATCGATCTGACGGTGGAGGTCATGTCACGTTTCGGTGTTGATGTGCAGCGCCAGGGCTACCGCCACTTCCAGGTACCGGGCGGAAAGCTTTACCGCTGTGCGCGCTACACGGTGGAACCGGACTGCTCCCAGGCCGGCTACTTCTGGACGGCGGCCGCCATCACCGGCGGGTCGGTCAAGGTGCTCGGAACCCGCGCTGACACCCTGCAGGGCGATTTCCGGCTGGTGCGGGTGCTGGCCGATATGGGCTGCAGCGTCTCCGAAGAGGCCGATGGCGTGCGCCTGACCGGCGGCCGGTTGCGGGCGGTGGACGTCGACATGGCGGACATGCCGGACATGGTGCCGACCCTGGCCGTGGCGGCGGCCTTTGCCCGCGGCACCACCTGCATGCGCAGCGTGGCCCACCTGCGGCGCAAGGAGAGCGACCGCCTGGCGGCCGTGGTCGCCGGACTCGGCAACCTGGGCATCCGGGCCGAGGCCGATGCCGATACGCTGACCGTCTGGGGCGGGAACCCGCGCGGGGCGCCGATCGATCCCCATGACGACCACCGCATCGCCATGAGCTTTGCGCTGGCCGGACTGAAAGTCCCCGGCGTGGGGATTGAAAACGAATCGTGCGTGGCCAAGTCCTTTCCCGGCTTCTGGCAGGTGCTCGCGGAATTGTGCAGGCCGTGAACGTTTTTTTGATCGGATACCGCTGCAGCGGCAAGACCACCGTCGGCCGGCACCTGGCGCAGTCGCTCGGATGGCCTTTCGTGGATACCGATGCCCTGGTTGCAGCGGACCTGGGAGCAAGTATCGCCGATGTCGTGCGGCGGCGCGGCTGGGAAGCCTTCCGTTTGGCCGAGCGGCATGTGCTGGCTGCGGTGTGCGCCCGCCGCCGCCAGGTGGTGGCCACCGGCGGCGGGGTGCCTTGCGATGCGGCCAACGTGCAGCGGATGAAACAAAACGGCGTGCTCGTCTGGTTGCGCGCCGGTGAGGCGAGCATTGAAAAGCGCATGCGCAAAGATGCCGCCAGCGCGCTGTCGCGTCCGGCGCTTGGCGGAAAAGACGCCCTGCAGGAAATCCGCCGGACCTTAGAGGCCCGCCGGCCGCTTTACCGGGCGGCTGCCGACCTCTGGGTGCACACCGACGACCTTTGCGCCGAGGCGGTGCGTGTGGCGGTGACCGTGCAGCTGGCAAGGGCCGGCTGTCTGGCGCAGTTCGGCAGAAACTGACAGGAGCATCTCTGATGTCCAGTACTTTCGGAACGTTGTTTCGGGTGACCACCTTTGGTGAATCGCACTGCCGCGCGGTGGGTGCCGTGGTGGACGGCTGTCCCGCCAGACTGGAACTGGCCGAGGACGACATCCAGCCGCAGCTCGACCGGCGCCGGCCGGGGCAGAGCCGGCTGACCACCGACCGCCGGGAAACCGACCGCGTCGTGATTCTTTCCGGCGTTGAAAACGGCCGCACCCTGGGAAGCCCCATTGCCCTGTACGTGGCCAACCGCGACCAGCGGCCGGGGGACTACGGACACCTGAGCCGGATCCCGCGGCCGTCGCACGCGGACTACAGCTACCAGATGAAGTACGGGGTGCGCGCCGCCAGCGGCGGCGGGCGTTCCAGCGCCCGCGAGACCATCGGGCGCGTGGCGGCCGGGGCGATTGCCGAAAAGTTTCTGCAACAGGCCTACGGCGTGGAAATCGTCGCCTGGGTCAGTGCAGTGGGCGAAATCGATGCCGACGATGTCGACCGTGCCGGCCTGACACGCGGGGAGGTGGATAAAAGTGCGGTGCGCTGCCCGGATCCCGCGGCCGGTGCACGTATGATGGAGACCATCCTCGCCGTGCGCGAGGCCCGCGATTCGGTGGGCGGAGTGGTAAGCTGCGTCTGTCGGCACGTGCCGGTCGGATGGGGGGAGCCCGTCTTTGACAAACTGGAGGCCAAAATGGCCCAGGCCATGCTGTCCATCCCGGCCACCAAGGGGTTCGAGATCGGCTCGGGCTTCGGCGGCACGCGGCTGTATGGTTCGCAGCACAACGATACCTTTGAAAAACGGGCCCGGGGTCTGGGAGCACGCACCAACCGCAGCGGCGGTGTGCTGGGGGGCATCTCCAGCGGCGAGGCGGTTTTTTTCCGGGTGGCCTTCAAGCCGCCGGCCACCATCGGCCGGCCCCAGCAGACGGTGGATTTCAGCGGGCGTCCGGTGACCCTGGAGGCCAAGGGCCGGCACGACCCCTGCGTGGTGCCGCGGGCGGTTCCCATCGTCGAGGGCATGGCCGCCCTGGTGCTGGCCGACCTGGCCCTGCGCCAGCAGCGGATGGAAATCTTATGATCGGGATCATCGGTGCGGGGCGTTTCGGGCGGCTGATGGCCGGCTATCTGGCGGCTGATTTCGCGGTGGGGGTCTGCAGCCGCCGTCCGCCGACCGCCGAACTGGAGCGGGCGGGCGTTGTGTTCGAATCGCTGGCGGATGTCTGCCGCCGGCGCATCGTGATTCCAGCGGTGCCTATCTCCGCACTGGAACGGGTGCTTGGGCAGATCGCCCCGCTCCTGCTCCCCCGTGCGCTGGTTATGGATGTCTGTTCGGTCAAGATCTATCCCAGCCGGCTCATGGCACGCCTTTTGCCGGAATCGGTTTCGATTCTGGCCAGCCACCCCATGTTCGGGCCGGATTCGGCCGCCGATTCGCTGGCCGGGAAGAAAATCGTCGTCTGCCCCCAGCGCATCGGCATGCGTCTTTTCCACCGCATCAAGGTTTACCTGGCCACCAAGGGCCTGGCGGTCATCGAGACTTCCCCTGCGGAGCACGACCGCCAGATCGCCTTCAGCCTGGCCCTGACGCACTTTCTGGGACGCTCCCTTTCACGCTGCGGAGCGGCACCCATGCCCATCGACACCGAGGGCTACCAGCGGCTGCTGTACACACTGGAAACCGTAGAGCACGACACCTGGCAGCTCTTCGAGGACATGCACCGTTACAACCCGTTTGCGCGCCGTGCACGGGAAGCCTTCCTCACGGCGGCCGGCGAGATCCACCGCGGCCTGGACGAGAAAAGCGAGATTCCGGAAGCTTCCTGAGGTGCAGCCAAAACCCCAACCCGACCAAAAGGGATCGGTTTCAGGCGGATTTCAAGCCTTTGCGGCAAAAAGCGCGGTGCAGGGGTTTAAGCATTGAAAATCCCGGGCTATTCGGGGAGCAAAGCGACACGTTGGCGGGATTTGGCTAAACGCAGCTTTCCAAAAGGCTTCTCAGAAGCGGGAAGCCCGGACTTTTTACGGCATCATCACAGGTGAACCATGCCAAAAAATGCGCCGGCCGGCCCTGTTGCCCTGATCACCGGCGGCGGGGGCTTTCTGGGCAGTGCCATCGCTGCCCAGCTGGTCGCGCGCGGCCGGCGCGTCATCAGCCTTTCGCGCCGGCGGCATGCAGGCCTGGACGAACTGGGAGTCGCCCAGATCAGCGCCGATGTGTGCGACCTGCCGGCGCTGGAAAATGCGTTTCGCGGTGTGGGTGTCGTCTATCACACCGCCGCCAAAGCGGGTGTGTGGGGCGATGCCGAAGACTACCGGCGGATCAATGTGGACGGCACGCGCAACGTGCTGGCGGCCTGCCGCCGCAGCGGCGTGGCGCAACTGGTGTACACCAGTTCGCCCAGCGTGGTTTTTGACGGACGGGATATCTGCGGCGCCGACGAATCCATCGGGTATGCCCGCCGCCGGCTTTCCGCCTACCAGGCCAGCAAAATCGCGGCGGAAAGGGCAGTGTTTGCAGCCGCCGGACGGGGACTTGCGGTCGCGGTTTTAAGGCCCCACCTGATATGGGGGCCGGGCGACAACCATCTGGTGCCGCGCATCATTGCGCGCGCGCGGCGACTGGTGCAGGTGGGTGACGGCCGCAATCTCGTGGATACGACCTACATCGAAAACGCCGCCGCCGCGCATGTGCTGGCGGCGGACCGGCTGGCCGCGGATCCCGCCGTTTCCGGCCGGGTCTACTTTATCAGCCAGGGCGCGCCCGTGCGCCTCTGGGAGATGATCAACCGCATCCTGGCGGCTGCCGGATTGGCGCCCGTCGGGCGCCGCATGTCCGCGCGCAGCGCCTGGCTGCTGGGGTTTTTGCTGGAAGCGGTCTACCGGGCGCTGCATTTATCCGCCGAACCGCCCATGACGCGCTTCGTGGCCCATGAACTGGCGACGTCGCACTGGTTCGATATCAGCGCGGCGCGCCGCGACCTGGGCTATGTGCCGCGGGTGTCCACAGAAGAGGGGCTGCAGCGCCTGGCAGCCTGGCTGCGGGAAAAGGACAGCCCGGCGGCCTGAAGCAAGGGGGTGGAGGAAAGGCGCAATCGCCGGTTCGGTTGCAGCTGCCGGGCACCGGGCTTTGGTGCTTCTGCCACCAGGCCGCAGCATCGCATGGGGACCGGTATCAGCGTGCGCTCGTAAAAGAGAAACGATTCGCGCGCCGGCGAAGGTCAGGCCGCCCGTTCGTCGCGTTGCGCCGCAGGCGGTGCGCTGTCTATGTGCGGGTCAGCAGCCGCCGGCCGCACCGGTTCCGGCCTTTCATCATAGTCGAGCTGCAGGGGAGCGGCCGGGGCGGTGCCGGCCTCTATCTGGAGCTGATACTTTTTGATCTCGGTCTGGCTTTCGATGGATTTTTTGGCCAGCAGGTAACGCAGGTAGATGATCCACACCACCAGGGCCACAAAGAGAATCCCCAGCGACAGGAAAATCCACTTGTAGCGCGTGATGGTTTCGATGCCGATTTTGCCTGCGTAGGCAATCACGTTGGGGATCACCCAGTAGAGAAAGATGGCCGCGAAAACCAGAAACCCGATGGTGAAGATGTTGAAGCGCGCGATGCGCGCCAAGGTCTTTTCAAAACGGGTGTGGCCGTCGTCCGGCATGTGCATATCGCCGGCACTGCGGCTGTCGCCGTGCAGCAGGCTGACCGTGGCCCGGAAAATAAAGGCGATCAGAAGAACGGCGCCCACCGGAATGCCGACGGCGGCAGTGAACCAGGCACGGAAAGGGAAGGGGGTCACCTTGGAAACCAGCTTGACGTCGTACTGGTCAAAGGGGCCGAACGTTTTTTCGAAGTAGTACTTGTTGAAGTGGCTCAGATGCTCGCCGGGGGTTTCATAGATCACGTTGCCCTTGGCGTTGCGCACCTGCAGCCATGACTTGCGACCGGATTTGGTGACCGCCACGGCGAAAATTTCGATCTCGATCAGAAAAATGACCACGCCGATGACGATAAACAGGGTTTTGTGATCCCTGATAAAGGCGCTGACCGCTTTATCCTTTGACATTTAGCCTTCCTTATGTTCAATGTAACATCCCACACGGCCGGCAGACGGCATGCCGTGCGCCACTGGCAACATGCTGCACCGCCTGACGGCCGCCATTTTCCTGACTGTTTAACATACAAACAGCCTGTGGTTCAAGCCGTAAACGTGCTTGCGGGCTGTTTTGGTAAACCCCATGGGGGCTTCTTTTGCGATGGAAAAGGCCGTTATCTCCATTCTGGGGCCGGACCGCCCCGGTATCATCGCCGCCGCCACACGCATTCTGTTCGACGACGGCTGCAACATCGAAAACGTTTCACAGACGACTCTGCAGACGGAGTTTTCCGGAATCTTCATCGTCAGCATTCCGGAAGAACTGACGATCGAAGCCTTGAACCGGCACCTGGAAAGCGCGTTGGGTCCGCTTGACCAGCATGTGTATGTAAAACCGCTGCTGCCCGGGACAACGAGCTTCAACACCGCCGACTGTGAACGTTTCGTGATCGCCACCCGCGGACCCGACCAGAAGGGCCTGGTGGCCCGGATCACCGAGGTGATTTCGCGCCACGGCGTGAACGTGACCAACCTGCAGGCCATTTTCAAAGGCGGCGACAAACCCGTGGACAACGTCATGATTTACGAGGTCGACGTGCCGCCGGATGCCGACCAGAGTGCACTGTACAGCGATCTGCGCCAACGGGCGGCCGATCTCGGTCTGACCATCAGCATCCAGCACCGCCGCATTTTTGAAGCCATCAACCGCGTGTAGTCCGCCTCTTCCGGCGGCAGCCGATTCCAACCAAAAGCGAAGCGGAGGCGTTTGTGCTAAACAAGGAAGAAATTCTGGCGACGCTTGAAATGATCCAGCATGAAAATCTGGACGTGCGTGCCGTTACCCTGGGGATCAACCTGCTGGACTGCGCCTGCGACGACCTGGCGCGTTTCCAGCAGAATCTGCGCACACGCATCGGCCACCTGGCCGGCAGTCTGGTGAACGTCTGCAATCAGGTCGGCGACAAGTACGGGGTTCCCGTGGTCAACAAGCGCATTTCGGTCAGCCCCATCGCCGTGGCCGGCGCCAATTTCTACCCGGAACAGATGGTGGAAATCGCCTGCACCCTGGACAGCATCGCGCGTGAAGTCGGTATCGATTTCATCGGCGGGTTCTCGGCGCTGGTGCAAAAGGGCATGGCCAAAGGGGACCGCTCGCTGATCCGGGCCATCCCGGAAGCGTTGTCCGCGACCGAACGCGTGTGTGCCTCGGTGAATGCCGCTTCCACGCGGGCCGGCATCAATATGGATGCGGTGTTGCTGCTGGGGCGCATTATCAAGCGCGCCGCCCACCTGACCGCCGACCGTGACGGCATCGCCTGCGCCAAGCTGTGTATCTTTGCCAACATTCCGCAGGACATCCCTTTCATGGCCGGCGCCTACCTGGGGGTCGGCGAGCCCGATGCCGTTATCAACGTGGGTGTCAGCGGGCCCGGCGTGGTGAAAAAGGCCCTTGACCGCGCTCTGCGGATGGACCCGCGCATCGATCTGGGGCGGCTTTCCGAGATTATCAAGCGCACGGCCTACAAGGTTACCCGCGTGGGCGAGCTGATCGGACGCGAGGTGGCGGAAAGGCTGAATATCGCCTTTGGCGTCGTGGACCTCTCACTGGCGCCGACGCCCAACGTGGGCGACAGCGTCGGCGAGATTTTTCAAAGCCTGGGCCTGCGCGCCATCGGCGTTCCGGGCAGCACGGCGGCGCTGGCCATGTTAAACGATGCCGTCAAGAAGGGCGGTGCCTTCGCCAGCTCCAACGTGGGCGGGCTGAGCGGCGCCTTCATTCCGGTCAGTGAAGACCTGAATATCGGGCAGGCGGCCGCAGACGGTTTTCTCTGCCTGGACAAGTTGGAAGCTTTGACCAGCGTCTGCTCGGTGGGGCTCGACATGGTGGCCATCCCCGGTGATGTCTCCGAAGAGACGCTGTCCGCCATCATCGCCGACGAGTTGGCCATCGGTGTGATCAACAAGAAGACCACTGCGGCGCGGCTGATCCCGGTACCCGGCAAAGCCGCCGGCGACAAGGCCTTTTTCGGGGGGCTGCTGGGGGAATCGACCATCCTGGCGGTGAATAACACCTGCGGCGAAAACTGTTTCGTGCGCCACGGCGGGTTGATTCCGGCGCCGGTGCAGAGCCTGACCAACTAGTACGGCCGAGTTGGCGGCGATGCCGGCGTGACGAGGGGACTCGAAGATGCTGATCGACGCGTTTTTCGAAAAAGGCAGGACGTTTCTGGGGTGCCGCTTTCCCATCATGTGCGGCGCCATGACCTGGGTCAGTGACCCCAGGCTGGTCAGTGCCGTGGGCAACGCCGGCGCCTTCGGACTGCTGGCCGGGGGCAACACCCCGGTGGAAGTGTTCGCGCGGCAGATCGATGAAACCCGTGAGCTGACGGACCAACCGTTCGGCGTCAACCTGATTACGCTGGCCCCGGCCTACCGCGAGCAGCTGGACATGGTGTGCACCAAGGGCTGCGACGTGGTGGTTTTCGCCGGCGGAATCCCCAAAAAAGGCGAAATTGCCAAGGTGCGCGACTGCGGTGCCCGCGTGATCTGCTTTGCACCCACCGCGCCGCTGGCCCACAAGCTCATCGACCGCGGTGCCGACGCCCTGATGCTGGAGGGCTCCGAAGCCGGCGGGCACATCGGGCCGGTGGCGCTTTCGGTGCTTTTGCAGCAGATCCTCTTCACGGTGGACAGTGTGCCGATTTTTATCGCCGGCGGCATCGCCACCGGCCGCATGATGGCGCATCTGTTAATGATGGGGGCGGCGGGCGTCCAGATGGGCACCCGTTTCGTCATGTCCGAGGAATGCGCGGCGCACCCTGCCTTCAAGGAGACTTTCCGCCGCGCCAGGGCCCGCGATGCCGTGGCCACGCCGCAGTTCGACAGCCGCCTGCCGGTGATTCCGGTGCGGGCGCTGAAAAACGAAGGCACCCGCAATTTCGGACGGCTGCAGCTCGAGCTGCTGCGGCGTCTGGACGCCGGTGAGATCGACCGCCAGGAGGCCCAGTTCGAGGTGGAGCGCTTCTGGGTCGGCGCCCTGCGCGAAGCGGTGATCGGCGGAGATGTCAGCGGCGGTTCGCTGATGGCCGGACAATCGGTGGGGCTGGCCGACCGCATCATGCCGTTGAAGGCCATTATCGGGGAAATGATCGGGGATGCCGAAGCGGAAGTGCAGCGCCTCAAGACCATCTTCAACCGCGATTTCTGCTGATCCAATCTCCGGGGGCTTTCCGCTGATCCGATGTCCATCACTGCAAAACATCCCGTCGACAACCATTCGGGCGGCCAACCGGCCGGCTTTCAGACACCGGCGATCTTTGCGCTGTCCGTCAGCCATTTCGTGCACGACATCTATTCGAGCTTCCTGGCGCCGCTGCTGCCGCTTTTGATCGACAAGCTCTCCATGTCCCTTACCCAGGCGGGGTTTCTCACCACGGCCATGCAGATCCCGGCCCTGATGAACCCTTATATCGGCATGCTGGCCGACCGCATCAGCCTGCGCTATTTCGTGATCCTGGCACCCATGCTGACCGCTGTTCCCATGAGCCTCATCGGAGTGGCGCCCGGCTACGGCGCGCTGCTGCTGCTGTTGTTTGCGGCCGGTGTCAGCGTAGCGGCTTTTCACGTGCCGGCGCCGGTTATGATCGCGCGCCTGGCCGGACCCAAAAAGGGCCGCGGCATGAGTTTTTTCATGACCGGCGGCGAACTGGCGCGCGCCATAGGGCCACTGGCGGCGGTGAGCGCGGTCTCGGCCATGGGGCTTGAGGGCTTTTATCCCGTCATGGTGGGCGGCATGGGCGCATCCGTGTTGCTCTTTTTGCGGTTCCGGCACGTCGATCTGGCTTTTCACAACGCCCAGAAGAAAATCCCGCTGGTGGCTACCTGGCGCGCAATGCGCCGCATCCTGCTGCCGCTGGCCGCCATTTTGCTGGCCCGCGGCAGCATGCACGCGGCGATGACCGCTTTTCTGCCAACCTTCATCAAAATCCAGAGCGGCAACCTCTGGCTGGCCGGGGCGGCGCTGACCTTTTTCGAAATGGCCGGCGTGGCCGGTGTGCTGACGGCCGGGCCGCTGAGTGATCGCCTCGGCCGAAGGCAGATGCTGCTCATTTCGCTTTTGGGCGCGCCGCTTTGTGTATTTGTCTTTGCAGCCGGCAACGGCTGGCTGCGCGTTGCCGGCCTGCTTTTCGCCGGTTTTACGCTGCTGTCGACCACGCCGGTGATGCTGGCGCTGATCCAGGAGCATGCCGGCAGCAGCCCGGCCGCTGCCAATGGGATGTTTATGATGATCTCGTTTCTGGCGCGCTCGGCCATCGTGGTGGTCGTGGGTGTCATCGCGGACCGCGTGGGGCTGCGAAACACCTATCTGATCAGCGCCTTTGCCGGGCTGGCGGGTATCCCTTTCGTGCTGATGCTGCCCAAACACCAGGCGTGACAAACGACGGCTCGGCGCACACCTGAAAACGGCGCACCAGCCGGGCACTGCGCCAAAGGCATTAGATGGCTGGTGCAACGTCCGGCGCAAGAAAGGCATGGGTGGCGCATGAGGCCATGGATGGTGCCGATGGATACAGCACTCGAAAAAACCGGCGCAGCGCTCTTCAGCCTGCTGGCCGAGCGCTTCCCAGTGTCCTGCGCCAGCGACGAGTTCTACTTTTTCCCCCAGGCAACGCTCACGCCGCGCTGCTGGCAAACCTGGGATGACTACGAGCCGCAGACGATTGCCGATACGGTCGGGCGCCTGCGTGCTTTTGAGCGCGCATTTGAGAAGATGCTGCACTGCAACAAGCCGCATGACCCCGCGTACCCGCACGAGCGCATGGACATCGCCCTGTTGAGCAAGATGGCGCAGACCCTGGCCGAACAGCTGGACGAAGTCCGGGCCTGGCGCTGCCAGCCGACCCTTTATCTCAGCCTGGCCTGCATCGGCCTGGCCGAAGCCTTCCAAAGCCAGGATCCGCGTGCGGTGCCACAACGCTGCCAGGGCCTGGGCGCTTTCCTGGACCAGGCGACGTGCAATCTCGAGCGCGTGCCGCACCTGTTTCGCGACCTCGGCCTGCAGATGGCGGCCGACACGCGCGCCTACCTGGTGTCCATCGGGTCCCGGGTGCCTGGCCTGAAACGCGCCTTGGCGGCGCTGGAACGCTTTACGGCGCATTTGCGGGAGGTTCCCGGCCGGCGTGATTTCCGGCTGGCGCCGGACCTTTTCAAGCGCGTGGTGCGCAATCACCTTGGCTGCGGCATGGACCTCGAAGACATCCGGGAAGTCCTCGAGCTGGAGATCCTGGCCGCCCGGCGGAAGATGGCCAAGGTCCTGGACGACGCTTTCGGGGGTTGCAGCCAGGAGGAAGCGCTGGCACGCATACCCTTGCCGCAGGTGGGCGACAGCGGTCTGCTGGCGCTCTACCGCGGGGAGGTGGAGCGCTTGGCGCATCACTGCCGGCAACAGGGCTGGGTGTCGGACGAAATGCTCCGCCGGTGCCCGGTGCAGGTGGCGGCGGTGCCATCCTACCTGGCAGCGACGCGGGCCGCCTCCAGCTACAGCATACCCCCGCGGCATCCACCCGACGGCGGGGTTTTCTACATTTTCAATGCCCGCCAACCGCAGGAAGCGCGTCAGCCCTACCAGCGGGAGTACCGCATCCTGTGCGCCCATGAAACCTACCCCGGGCATCACCTGCTGGACATCAACCGCTGGCGCCTGCAGCGCCCGGCCAGGCGCCTGATCGAAAGGCCTCTGTTTTACGAGGGGTGGGCCTGCTTTGCGGAAGAGCTGATGGCCCAAAGCGGCTATCTGGCGTCCGCTGCCGACCGGCTGCTCATGGCGCGACGCAGGCTCTGGCGTGCACTGCGGGGCCGGATCGATCTGGGGCTTCAGACCGGTAAAATGAGCCCTGAAAATGCGGCTGCCCTGTTGGCGACCGGCTCAGTGCCCATACAGCGGGCCCTTGCGGCCGTGCGCAAATACCCGTTGAACCCCGGTTACCAGTTGTGCTACACGGTGGGGTTGAGAAACTTCGAGCGGCTTTTCAAGCGTTTCGGCGGCCCTGATACCGCCGGATTTGTCGGCACTGTCATGAGTGCCGGAGAGATCGGTTTCAGGGATCTGGAAACCATTTTGAAATCGTTGCCTTGAGCGGAAAGCCGGAGCCTTGCGGATCGAACCCGCCGGACAGGCCCGGTGCCGCGCCCGAGACAGGCCGCCGGCGGATATGCGTTTGCCGCGCTCGACCGCCGGCCGCCTGCAAGCCTGGCCCAAGCATGCGCGCGCAAGCCCCGGCCTGTTTTGCGGGCCTCCAAGTGCCTGCGGACCGGGGAATGAAAAACTACAGGAGCAAGCCATTGGAAAGAAGTCAGATTGTCGGGTATCACTCGGAGTGGAACCTGGGCAGTCCCGGCGGGTGGGACTACCAGCGCATGGCCCAGCAGATCGGCAAAAGGGTCTGGCAGTCCCTCCGAGCTGCCGGCACCCTGCCGGACATCGAAATCGATTTCGACGCGCCGCTGCTGTCGCCCGTGGATGCGTTCGTCGACCTGCTGGTCGATGCACACCGCCGGCGCCGTGGACGTGCTGCGGGGCTGATTGCGGTGGTGGCCGAAGCCGAGACCCTGGACGATGTGGTAGAAAACCGCAACCTGGCCCGGCGGTTGAACGCCATTGACGGCCTGTCCGGCGCGCTCATGGCGCCCCATGAGCTGGAGCTGAAAAACGGGCGCCCCTGCTATCGGGGAACACCGGTGTCCATCATCTTCATGGACTTTAACACCGACGTGCTGCTGCGGCTGCACCGAAAGCAGAATCTGGCCCCGCTGCTTGAAGCCGTGCGCCGGGGGCAGGTGGTCAATCCGCGCGGCACCGAACCCATCAACTCCAAAGGCGTTTTTGAAATCATCACCGACCCGGAGCGCAACGGCCGTTTCCATGCGCAGACCATCGCCCGCACACCCTGGACGCGCCGTTTTTACGAGCGATCCACGCGCGGGCCCGCGGGTGAGCGCATCGGCGATCTGATCGAATGGACGCGTTCGCACTGGGACAACCTGGTGCTCAAGCCCGAGCGCGGCTACTCGGGAAAGGGCGTGCAGGTCGGCGGAGTGCACCCCGATGGCGACGCCGCAGTGGCCCGGGCCCTGGCAGCCGGGAACTACATCGTACAGCAGAAAGTGCCGCTGCACCTGTGGGCCGAAGAGATGCCGGAGTACGATGCCGCCGGCAGGCGGCCGGTGCTGACTTCGTATCAAACCGATTTCAGGTGCCTGTTCGGACCGCATGAAACCTTCGGCTTCGTCTGCCGCTACGGCCAAGTTCCCACCAACGTGGGCAGCGGCGGCGGGTTTCAGCCGCTGGCGGTGCTGCGGTCGGACATCTCCGTCGGCGCAGCCACGCGGCGCATCAACGCGGCCATCATGCGGCTTGATGCGGACGTGGTGCAGGCGGCGGTGGCCGAACAGCAGCGGATGGCCATAGATCTCCAGTTCACCTATCTGCTGGGGCCGGTGAAAATCGCCCTGCGGCCGCGGCTGATCAAAGATGGCCAGATCCGAGCGCTCGAACGCTACTGCCGGTATATCTGGTCCGATTGCCTGGTGCTGGAAAAGATGTGGCAGGCCGGGGAGCTGGACGACATGATCCGCATCGAGGCCGAAGAACTCGAGATTGCGCGCCAGCAGCCGTGGCAGGGCTCGGCGGCCATTTTCGCCTCCGACGGCATTTTCAGTTTCGGTGCGCACAGGAAGGCCGCATGACGCTTGAAGTTGACCCGGACTGGTGGCAGCGTATTTTCGACGACGTCTATCTCAAGACCGACGCCCGTTCGGTGTGCGATGACGCCCTGACCGCCTGGGAGGTCGACTACCTGGAAAGGGCCCTGGAACTGAAAGGCGCCGAACGCATCCTGGATCTGTGCGGCGGTCAGGGCCGGCATGCGCTGGAGCTGGCGCGCCGCGGTTTTGGCAAAATTGTGCTGCTGGATTTTTCGGCGCACCTGCTGTGGCAGGGCCGCCAGGCGGCCCGCAGGGAAAACCTGCCGGTTGCCTTTGTGCGTGCAGACGCCCGGCGGGTGCCGTTCGAGCCGGCCAGTTTTGACGTCGTGCTGGTGCTGGGCAGCTCCTTCGGCTATTTCATCGACGACGACCAGAACGGGAAGATCCTGGCCGGAGCAGGCCGGCTGCTGAAGCCCGCCGGCCGCCTGCTGCTCGATCTGGCCGATGCCGATTATGTCATCCGCCATTTCAGGCCTGTGTCGCGTCACCGGGTGGATGACGATCTGCATGTGGAAAGGGTCCGAGAACTTAAGGAGGGATACATCGTCTGCCGCGAGACCGTGCGGTCGGACAAACGCGGTCTGATCCGCCAGCAGACCTACTGCACACGCCTCTACACACGGCCTGCGATCACCGCCTTGCTCGAAAGGGCCGGGTTCGGCGGGCCCGTTTTCAATAGCGGCTTCATGCAGCGTGGCGGCCAGGGGGATTTCGGCACCATGACCAGCCGTATGGTGGTCGTGGCCCGCAGAGTGTAGCCGGCTGCCGGCAGAAAATCACTTTTTCAGAAAGTTGCGGCGGCTGTTGGTGACGTCGATGACCGTCTGCATGATCTTGCCACCGCGCAGAAAGCGCACCGGAATGCGGTCCATCCCGGCCAGATGCTTGCGGGCCTGAACGAGGCATTCGACGTGGCAGGCCTCCTGGTTGCCCATCTGCAGAATCAGGTCTCCGCCGAGCAGAAAATCACGGCCCAGGATGCGGGCCGGCAGCGACCCGCCCTGAAGGCCGGCCTTGTCCGCGGGGCTGCCCTTGGCGACGCGTTCGATGAGCAGCCCGCCGTCTAATTTGTGGTTGAACAGGCGGGCAATCTGTTCGCTGTTTAAAAAAATCCCCTCGATACCGATCCAGACGCGGTCTTCCAGCGCCAGCAGCTGCTTGGCGGTGTTGATGGTCACCGCGAAGCCAAGGCCCTGGGAGCCGCCGGACACCGAAATGATGCGCGAAGCGATGCCGACGACCTCGGCCTGCGAATTGAACAGCGGTCCGCCGCTGTTGCCGATATTGATGGCCGCGTCCGTCTGGATGAACTCGGCCAGAATGGTGCCGTCGTAAAGCCGGTTGAATTCGCGGAAGCCGCTGATGTGACCGACGGAAAAGGAGTGCTCCAGCCCGTAAGGCGAGCCCACGGCGTAGACGATCTGCCCCACGGCGAGCACATCCGAATCCCCCAGCCGGGCATGCGGCAGCGTGCGGTCCGGCACCACCAGCTTGATCAGGGCGATGTCGGCGCTGGGTTCGCTGAACAGCAGTTCGGCGGCGCGCAGCTTGCCGCCGCCGGCTTTGACCATGATCTTGTCGGCCTTGTCGATGACATGCGCCGCTGTCAGGATGTGACATTCCGGCGAGATCAACACCCCGGAGCCGATGGCATGCTCTTCCTGGCGGCCCTTGCGGCCAAGGACGCTTCTAGAGGTCACGATGGTGACCACCGTGGGCAGCACCCGGCGGTAGAGCTTGACCGCCCGAAGTTCGGCGGAAGACAGGTAGCGGGGGACGGTGCGCACCCGGGGTGCGGTGTGCTTGCCCGTCGCGCAGACTGCTGCGGACGCCGACAGCACCAGAGCGGCGGCTGCCAGAAGGGCGGTTTCCCAATGGAGGCGTCTCATATACGGTCCTTGCACCGGAAGCACCGGTTCACTCCTTTTTGCGGGTTTCGTTCAGGGCGGCGTGCGCGGCCGCCAGACGGGCGATGGGCACGCGGAACGGCGAGCAGGAGACGTAGTTCAGGCCCATCTGGTGACACAGGCGGATGGAATCCGGATCGCCGCCGTGTTCGCCGCATATGCCGATTTCCAGATGCGGGTTGGCCCTGCGCCCCTTTTCCACGGCAATTTGCATGAGCGTGCCGACGCCGTCGGCATCGATGGTGGCAAAGGGGTTGTCTTCCAGGATGCCCTTTTCCATGTATTCGATCAGAAAGCCGGCCTCGGCGTCATCGCGCGAAATGCCGAAGGTGGTCTGGGTCAGGTCGTTGGTGCCGAAAGAGAAGAAATCGGCCTGCTGGGCGATTTCGTCGGCGGTCAGGGCGGCACGCGGGATTTCGATCATCGTGCCGAACTTGTACTTGACTTTGATGTTCTGCTCCGCCATCACTTTCTGTGCTTCGCTTTCCAGCGCCTCGCGCTGGATTTTGAGCTCATTGACGTGGCTCGTCAGTGGAATCATGACTTCCGGATGCACATCGATGCCTTCCTTGGTAACCTGACAGGCGGCTTCGAAAATGGCCCGGACCTGCATGGTGGTGACTTCGGGCAGGTGAATCCCCAGGCGCACGCCGCGCAGGCCCAGCATGGGGTTCTGCTCGTGCAGGCTTTCCACCCGTTCCAGGACATCTTCTTTCTCCTTAACCTGGTCGATGAGGGCGTCGATTTCTTTCAGCCGGCCGGCATGCTGCAGCCGGATTTTAAGGGCCGACAGGTCCCGCATGAGCTGGATCTGGTTGGGCAAAAACTCGTGCAAGGGCGGATCGAGCAACCGGATGATCACCGGCAGGCCGTCCATGGCCCGGAAGAGGCCCGCGAAGTCGTCGCGCTGGAAAGGCAGGATTTCGTCCAGCGCTTCACGGCGTTCGATGGGCAGATCGGTCATGATCATCTTGATGACGTGGGGCAGACGTTCGGATTCGAAAAACATGTGCTCCGAACGGCACAACCCGATGCCCTGGGCACCGTATTCGCGCGCCCGCGCGGCGTCCTTGGGATAATCGGCGTTGGCCCAGACCCCCAGTTTGCGGTATTGGTCGGCCCAGGACAAAAGCTCCAGCAGCCAGGCATCCCGGATATCCGGTATCATGGTGTCCAGTTTGCCCAAAAAAACCTCGCCGGTGTTACCGTCGATGGAAATCCAGTCGCCCTCGTGGATGGTTTCGCCGTGCACCGTCATGCGGTGCTTGGCCATGTCGATGTCCAAAGCGGCCACCCCGACCACCGCCGGCTTGCCGAACTGGCGCGCCACCAGGGCGGCATGGCTGGTGCGTCCGCCGCGGCTGGTCAGAATACCTTTGGCGGCCAGCATGCCGTGTACATCGTCGGGCTTGGTTTCCGGGCGCACCATGATCACCTGCTTGCCGTCTTTTTCGGCCCAGTCCTTGGCCAGGTCGGCATCGAAGGCCACCACGCCGTGGGCGGCGCCCGGGGAAACGTTCAGTCCGCGCGCCACCAGCTCACCGGCCTGCTTGGCGGCGGCGATGGCCTTAGGGTCGAACTGCGGGTGCAGGAAAAAATCCACCTGCTCGGGGGAGACCCGCAGCACGGCTTCGGTCTTGCTGATCAGGCCTTCCTTGGCCATTTCCACGGCGATGCGCACGGCGGCCTGGGCGGTGCGCTTGCCATCGCGGGTCTGCAGCATCCAGAGTTTGCCCTTTTCGATGGTAAACTCCACATCCTGCATGTCGCGGTAGTGTTTTTCCAGCCGCTGCGCGATGGCTTCGAATTCGGCGTAGGCTTCCGGCATGTCCTTTTTGAGCTCGGCAATATCGTGGGTCTGTCGAATGCCGGCCACCACGTCTTCCCCCTGGGCGTTTATCAGATAATCACCTTCGATGTGCTTTTCGCCGGTGGAACCGTTGCGGGTCATGGCGACACCGGTGGCGCTGTCATTGCCCATGTTGCCGAAGACCATGGTGACGATGTTGACGGCCGTCCCCATGTCGTGGGGGATGCCGGCGGCGTTGCGGTAGTCGATGGCGCGCTTGCCGTTCCAGCTTTTGAACACCGCTTCGGTGGCCATGCGCAGCTGTTCGAAGGGGTCCGTGGGAAAGCCGCGCTGGGTGTAGCGCCGGAAAATTTTCTTGAACTCAGCGGTTACCGCCTTCCAGTCCGCGGCGGTCAGTTCGGCGTCGCTTTCCACTTTGGCACGCCAGCGGGCATCGGTGATGACTTCCTCGAAATCTTCGTCCGGCAGCCCCATGACCACGCAGCCGAACATCTGTATCAGGCGCCGGTAGGCATCGTAGACGAAGCGTTCGTCACCGGTCTGCGCGATCATGCCCAGGGCGGTCTCGTCGTTCAAGCCGATGTTCAGCACCGTATCCATCATGCCCGGCATGGAGAACTTGGCACCGCTGCGGCAGGAAACCAGCAGCGGGTTTTCACGGCCGCCAAAGGTCTTGCCGGTCTGTTTCTCGATGGTGTGCAGGGCTTCAACAGCCTGCTCCCACATGCCCGCTGGGAAGATCCCGCCTGACGCCAGGTAGGCGTTGCAGGCTTCGGTGGTCAGGGTGAAACCGGGCGGCACCGGTACGCCGATGCGCGCCATTTCCGCCAGATTGGCCCCTTTGCCGCCCAGCAGTCCGCGAACGTCTTCCCAATTGCCGCCGACGTACTGTTCGGCCTGATCGACTTCCTCAAAGAGATAAACCCATTTCTTCGGCATGTTTCCCCCTTTCCAGCAGGTTTCTTTTAAACAGGTTTCTTAAAAACGTCTTGAGTGTGTTAGCGGCGGGCGCTTTGCCGGGCATCTGCAAAAGGGCTCCGCGATGGTGAATGCCACCGGTAGCGGGCATGTTGGTACAACACGAAATGAACGGGCCTTGCACAATACCCTGTCTGGGTGTATAGCGTATGCGTTACATCCTTGATTCCGGTACCTTAAAATGGGCTCAAAATCAAGATATAACCCGATTGGAAGCTGAAATCCGGCCGCGTGTTCCAGCCAACGCGGCGGAACAGCAGCGGGCGGGCGCTGGACAGACCGTGCGCTGCTGGCCGGTGCGCAGAAAGGAGTGCATCATGACGGACTGTATTTTCTGCAAAATCGTAGCGGGTGAACTTCCCTGTGTGAAAGTCTACGAAAACGACCATGTACTGGCCTTTGCCGACATCAATCCGGTATTTTACGGTCACACGCTCATTATCCCCAAGACACATGCTGAAAACATCTGGCAGATTTCCGAAGCGGACCTGGCAGCCGTTCAGCTGGCATCCAAAAAAGTGGCGGCCGCCATCCGATCGGCTTTGAACCCCGTGGGCGTGGCGATGGTCCAGCTGAACGGGCGCGGGGTCAATCAGGTGGTCATGCACTACCATCTGCACCTGATACCGCGGCCTGACGGCGCCCGGGAACTGGGCATCACGAAATGGGAGATGCGTCCCGGTGACATGGATCTCATCCGGCAGAGCGCTGAAAAAATCGCTGCCGCCATGGCATAGCTGACCGCGGCGCCGCCATGGTCAGCCGGATTGCTGCGGGATTGCATAATCGCGTCCGCCGAGGCGCAGGCGGAGCTGACCATCCCGGTCATCCAGAAGATCGGAGATTTTCATCAGAGCGCGCTCGCTGAACTTGATGCGCTCCCGGCCAGCCTGCAGGTAGAGGTTGTCGCTGCGGACATAAAGATGCTCCGGGTTCAGCGGAATCTGCCGTCCGGTGTTCAACACCAGCATGAGCGGGTCTTTCCCCTGTATGTCAAACACGAAGAGGGCGGTGTCTTCGTAAGGGAAGTAAACCTTTTCGATGCAGTCGTCGCGGACCTGGTACAGGAAGTAGCCGTCGGCGTCCCGCCGGATGCACGCATGGAAGTAAGCGCTGATTTTCGGGTGTTCGAAACGGCCGTGGCGGTTGTGCCAGAAGCCGTTTTTGTCCAGCCAGAAGACCGCTTTATCCCTGGGGACGACGATTTCCTTGGGTTTTGGCGCCATGTCTTATTCCGGTGCTTGGAGTTTCAGACCATCATCCTGACAAACGCGTACCTGAATCTTGCACAGGCAATTTTGAAAACTTATAAAAGTGTAATGTTATCTCATGGTTGTCTATGGATGCAGCGCGATATTTTATAGTGTCATTGGTATGTTCGGAAA
>JALSRD010000027.1 GCA_026984935.1 Desulfobacterales bacterium | reverse complement strand
GCGGGTAATATAAAAAAAAAACGGTTCCGATTTCAAGAAAAATACGTATGAGCCGTGGACACCTTGCACAAGATTTACGTATGTATTGACTTTCAAACACATGCAGGGCAGGATATTTTACCCGGGGGTATCTAAAAGTCGTCATCGAACCCTGATTTGGCGGGAAACGGCGCTGGGATGAATGCCACACGACAAACTGAAGCGCTGCAGCGGAGAATCCGGCACCTTGAAAAACAGGTCGCCGGACTGCAGGCCGTACTGGCCAGAAAAGACCGCTCCGAGCAGGACCTGGTGCGTGCCGAAGCCAGGTTTCGGCAGATCATCGATAGCACTTCGGAAGGATTCGTACTGCTGGACCCGGGCTTTTTGATCACCGACGTCAACCGCTCCCTTTTGAAAATCCTGGGCTATCGCCGCGAAGAGATCATCGGCCTGGAAGTCAGCCAGCTGTACGATGACGGGACGCGTGATTTTCACTTCGCCAGCCGTGAACATTTGAGCATTGAAGTGCAGCTGCTGACCCGGCACGGGGAAAAAGTGCCCTTTCTGTTCAACCGCAGCGTCCTGCGGAATTCCGCCGGCATTCTCACCGGCTACGTGGGCTTTTTCACGAACCTGACCGAGCTGAAGATCATCGAACATGAGAAGCAGAAGATACAGCAGCGGTACCGCGATATCTACGAAAACGCGGTGCAGGGAATGTTTCAGTGTTCTCCATCCGGACGCTACATCAGCGTCAACCCGGCTTACGCCCGCATGCTCGGCTACCGACCCGAAGAGCTGCTGGCCATGAAAGATGTTGCCAATACACTTTATTTCGACCCCCGGGAACGGCAGCGAAACCTTGATACCGTGAATCGCGTCGGCGAGATCCGCGACCGCGAGGTCAAGCTGCGGCGCAAGGACGGCACCGCCATCTGGGTGATTGCCTATGCCCGCAAGGGTACCGACGAAAAGGGCCGACCCATCATCGAAGGCATCATGGTGGATCACACCGAACGTAAAAAGGCGCAGGAAAAGCTCAAAAAAAGCGAAGCCCGTTTTCGCTACCTGGCCATCCACGATAACCTGACCGGGCTGTACAACACGCGCTACCTCTACCAGGCACTGGAAAAACTGTCGCGGCAGAGCCGCAAGTCCAAGACCCCATTTTCACTCATCTTCATGGACATCGACAATTTCAAACGCGTGGTGGATACCCACGGCCACCTCAAAGGCAGCCGCACACTGCAGCAAGTTGCCGGCACTATCCGGGAAACCATCCGCGAGCCGGCCTTCGGCGTCAGCTACGGCGGTGACGAGTTCGTCATCGTGCTACCGGGCATGGACAAAGACCGGGCGTTGCAGCAAACCCGTGACCTGCGACGCCGGATTCTGGAAAGTGTCTACCTGGTCGACGCGGGATTGAACATCAAACTCACCGCCAGTTTCGGTATCGCAACCTTTCCGGACGACGCAGATGAGGTGAAAGGTTTGCTGGCACTGGCCGACCAGGCGCTTTTCCGGGTCAAGGAGGGCGGCAAGGATGGCATTTTCGCCACCCTGGAACTGGAACAGGAAGCGCTTTCTGTTCCGGAAACATCGATCTGACACCTGAATTTTGCAAGCGTCGCGCTTGCCGCATACACAAGGCGCAGGGCGTGCCGCTGCAGTACGCGTCCGCAAATGCCTTGCAGCGTCCCGCCGTGGCGGGATGAAATCGGCGCTCCCGCCTCGTCGGGACGTAGCTGAAAACGAAGCCTGAAGGGCAGGCAATCTTGAGGTAAACATGTCGGAAAGCCGGCGCTCCCGGCAGCCGGACTGAAATCCGCTGTCGGTCACCGGCTGCGGCGCATGAGCCAACGCGCGGCGTCCAGCAGGTTTTCCGCCACGTGATCGGCGACTGTTTCCACGGCCGCCGGCGGCTGTTGCACGCTGTCTTGAATACCGCTTCTCACCCGCACGGCCAGGGCGCATCCGGCCCGTCTGGCGCAGGCGATGTCCCGCGCGCTGTCACCAACCATGGCCGCCGCCTCAAGATCGATGCCGTATCTTTGCTGCGCCTGGAGGATCAGCCCCGGGCGGGGCTTGCGGCAGTCACAGCCCGCCTGCGGTACATGCGGACAGAAAAATACATCCCGAATGCGGCCGCCGTGCCGGCGAATGGCGGACCGCATGTTGCGATGGATCCCGGCGAGGGTTTCAGAAGAGATCAGGCCGCGGCCCACGGCCGACTGGTTGGTCACCACCAGGATGGTGAAACCGCTTGCGGTCAGACGGCGGAGGGCCTCCAGGCTGCCGGGCAGGAATTCAAATTCCTGCCAGCTCTTGATGTACGCGGCGGAATCCCGGTTGATCACACCATCACGGTCCAGAAACACCGTTTTCAGCCGGCCGGGCCGGTTTTGGGCCGTCATGCTCTGCTCCTATTCGGCCACGACAAAGGCCTGCGGAAAGCCGTGCTCGGTCAGGTAGCGTTCGTAACGCAGCGCCGCATTCAAATCCGAGCTGCTGCCTACACGTACACGGTACCATGTCTGGCGGCCGTCAAAAAAAGACACGACGTGCGCGTTATTGTACTTCAGGCTGAGCTGCCTGCGCAGCCTTTCGGCATTTTCGCGCACCTGGAAAGCACCCACCTGAAAGGTGAAATTGCCGCTGAAATAGTCTACCGGCCGGTATGTTGCAGGTTTGCCGGCTGCGCCCGCCACCGGCATGCCGATGGCCTCGATTTCGACCTCTGCCGTACCCGGCCCCAGCATGCCGAGTTTTTTGGCGGCGGCATAAGACAGATCGATAATGCGGCTGCGCACAAAAGGGCCGCGGTCGTTGATACGCACCGTTGCGCTGCGGCGGTTGTTCAGGTTGCGCACCCGCACCACGGTTCCCAGAGGCAGGGTTTTGTGCGCCGCCGTCATGGCATACATGTTGTAGATTTCACCGCTGGAGGTCCGCCGGCCGTGGAACTTGTCGCCATACCAGGAGGCCGTGCCGCGCTGCCGGTAACCACGTGCATGCGGCAGGGGCTGGTACCAGCGGCCCATCACCCTGTACGGCTTGGGATATCCGGCCGGGCGCGGCGGCGGGGAAACCCTGCCGCAGCCGTAAAACATCAGCATGATGGCCCCCATGACCACCCCGCGGCGCAGTACGCTCCCACCGGCCATGGGCCCGGGCGGCCGGCGGCTAGATCTGGAGGGCAATTTCAAGTACTTCCCTCATCTTGTCCACAAAATGGAATGCGATGGATTTTTGCACTTTGCGGGGGACGTCCTGCAGATCCTTTTCATTCCACTTGGGAAGGACCAGGCTTTTTATGCCCGCACGGTGGGCCGCCAGCACCTTTTCCTTGATTCCGCCAACGGGCAGCACCTGGCCCCTCAGGGTGATCTCTCCGGTCATGGCCAGATCTTTGCGGACGGCCCGGTCGATCATCATCGATACCAACGCCGTGAGCATGGTCACGCCGGCCGAAGGACCGTCTTTGGGAATGGCGCCCGCCGGGACATGGATGTGGATATCGTGCTTTTCCACAAAATCTTCGGGAATGTTCAGCTCGTGCGAATTGGTGCGTACAAAGCTCAAGGCCGTGGTCGCGGATTCCTTCATGACATCACCCAGCTGTCCGGTGAGCGTCAGGCCTTTTTTGCCGCGCATGGCCGTAGCCTCCACGAAGAGCAGCTCCCCGCCCGCCGGTGTCCACGCCAGTCCCATGGCCACACCTGGGATCAGGTGCCGCGCCTTGACCTCGCTGATAAAGCGTACCGGGCCAAGGTATTTGGAAATATTGACCACCTTGACGCTCACCGCTTTGGCCTCCTCCTGCACGATACTGGCCGCCACGGCCCGGCAGATGGTGGCGATTTCGCGTTCCAGATTGCGCAGCCCCGCCTCACGCGTGTAACTGGTAATGATGTGCCGCACGGCGCCGCGTGTAAACGAAATCTGCTCGGCCTTGAGCCCGTGCGCTTTGCGCTGCCGCGGAATCAGGTAGCGGTTGGCGATCTTGACTTTTTCATCATCGGTGTAACCCACCAGTTCGAGCACCTCCATGCGGTCGCGCAGGGCCGGTGGAATGGTGTCCAGAATATTGGCGGTGGTGATGAACATAACCCCGGAAAGGTCGAAGGGCACATCGAGGTAGTGGTCGGTAAAGGCAAAATTCTGCTCCGGGTCGAGGACTTCCAGCAGCGCGGCCGACGGATCTCCCCGAAAATCGCTGCCGACCTTGTCGATCTCGTCGAGCATGAAGACCGGATTGTTCGACCCGGCCCGCCGAATCCCCTGGATAATCCTTCCGGGCAGGGCGCCCACGTAGGTGCGCCGGTGGCCCCGGATTTCGGCCTCGTCGCGCACACCGCCCAGCGACAGGCGGTAAAACTTGCGGCTCATGGCGCGTGCAATGGAAAGCCCCAGCGAAGTCTTGCCGGTGCCGGGGGGCCCGGCAAAGCAGAGAATGGGGCCCTTGGAGTCTGGCTTCAATTTACGCACCGCCAGATATTCGATGATTCGTTTTTTGGCCTTATCCAGCCCGAAATGGTCTTCATCGAGAATCTTGCGCGCTTTTTTGAGATCGAGATTGTCCTCGGTGCTCTCGTGCCACGGCAACGTTGTCAACCAGTCGAGATAAGTCGAAACCACCGTATATTCCGCGGAGGAAGGGTGCATGCGCGCAAGCCGGTTCAGCTCTCTTTCCGCCTCTTTGCGGGCTTCTTCGGGAAGCTCCAGCTTTTCGATCTTGGCGCGGTAGTCTTCCACCTCCACCGACATTTCATCCTTTTCCCCCAATTCCTCCTTGATGGCCTTGAGCTGCTGGCGCAGGTAGTACTCCCGCTGCCCTTTTTCCATGTCTCCCTTGACCTGGCTCTGGATTTTGTTGCCCAGCTCCAGGATATCGAGCTGGTGGGCCACCATGCGGGTGACGCGTTTCAGCCGCTCCTTGGTGTCAATGGTTTCCAGGATCTCCTGCTTTTCCTCCACGGAGACATTGATGGTGGACGCGATCATATCCGCCAGCATGTGCGGCTCCTGAATGGACCTGGCCATACCGGCCACCTCCGGCGGCAGACCCGGAGAAAGCTCGACGATGCGGCTGAACTGGGCGACGATATTGGCTGCCAGCGCCTCGATCTCCTTGTCCATGTCCACTTTTTCTTCAATCACCGCGACACGTGCCCGGGGGTAGGGTTTTTCCGCCACGAACTCTTTCACGCGGAAACGGCTCAACCCCTGAACCAGCAGCTGGGCACGATTGTCCTGGGTCTTGGCCATTTTTAAAATCAGGGCACATGTGCCGATTTCATGCAGTTTCTTCAACTCGCCGGCGTTGTCCGATGCATCTTCCCCGGCACTTTTCTTGGCGACCAGCATGCCCACCAGGCGATCCTTGGACATGGCTTCGTCCACCAGCTGAATGGAATCTGCCTGCATGACCACCAGTGGCAGGACCATGCGCGGGAAAAGGGCTGTGTCAAAAAGCGGCAGAATGGGTAAAATCTCCGGAATGTTCCCGGTGCTGGCCGCGCTGGCTTGCGTTGTATCGCTCATGATTTCCTCCGGAAGTCTGGTTTGATCTTAAAACGGTCGTCTGGGGGGGCCGGTAAATCCGGCAAACGCTCTGGCTGCATGGTGATCAACCGTCTTCGATGGGGATGGAGTGGGTGCGGTCCATGGCGAGTTTGGCCAGGCGGATAATCAGAAATCCGTTCTTGTAGGAAGTCGAAACCACTTCGGTGTCGATGGGCGCCGGTAAAAACAGAACCCGTTCAAAACGGCCATATTGAATTTCCGCAAGCCGATAGGTGGCATTCCGGACCTGGGGCACCTCGGAACGCGTACCGTAGATTTTAACGGCCTTGCTGGTTACTTCCACTTCCAGTTTGTCCTTATCGGCCCCGGCAATCTCCGCTTTGATGATAATCTCGTCCGGGGTTTCATAAATGTCCATCTGCGGATGCCAGGACCGTTCAGAGAGTTTGAAAATGGGATTTGAAGATTCAAAGATGTCTTCGATGGTTTTCTCCAGGTTAGAGCCCAGCCTGTTGAACTCGTTGTCGAATCGGATTTTAATGTATTCCATTGTTAACTCCTGTGATTGGAAACATGACTTTCAGGGGGCTTGCTTGACTATGGAGAAAGTAGCATCTGCAGGCGGATTTGTAAAGGAATCAGATGGAGCAAAGCCGCACAAGGCCCGGCTTGACAAGCCGGGCCTTGTGATTAGCTTAGATTCCAACCCCAGCAGCGTCACGCGAGGAGGCGCCATGACCCAGGCCAGGTGGGACCCGTTTCGCAATATCGCGGCCCTGCAGGACCGCATAAACCGTGTGTTTGACGATTCTGTTGCCAAGGTGGGCGACCTGTACGCCGATACGGCCTGCACCTGGAAACCGCCGGTGGACATATACGAAACTGATGACGGTATCGTGATCACGGCTGAGGTGCCCGGCGTGCGCAAGGAGGATTTATCCGTTGAACTGCGGGAAAACGTACTGACACTGAAAGGCCGGCGCCTGGCCGACAGCGAAATTCCCGGGGATCGCTACCTGCGCAAAGAACGCTGCTTCGGGCCGTTTTGCCGCGTCTTCACACTGCAGTATCGCGTTCGACCTGAAAAGGTCAGCGCCAAATTCAAAGACGGCGTTCTTGAAGTGTACGTTCCCGGAACGGAAGCCGACCGGCCGCGACAGGTCAATATCGAAGTCGCGGAATAGCCCTTCCGGCATGGCCCTTTCTTCGTCGAACCGGGCGCCACGTTCTCCCGCATGGCAGTAAACTTGCGTGGTGCCGCATGCGCAGGCGAAGAGTGATATACCCCGGCGACCTTCCTGAAACCCAGCCCAGCCGGAACCGTGTGGTTCCGACAATTGCCTTTTGGTTGTAAATACCGTATGACGGCGCTATGTGCGCCGCAGCCGTCAATCCCAGTGAGCGGATCGTCAACGCCCAGTATTTCATCTACTTCGGCGTAATGGGGATCTATCTGCCCTATTTCAACCTCTACTGCTACCGCCTGAACTTCAGCGGGTCCCAGATCGGCGCTCTCTCAGCGACCCGCACGGTGACACTGGTCGTCTTCCCGCTGCTGTGGGGCCTTCTGGCGGATCGCTACGCACTGCGCAGACCCATCTATATCTTCTGCAATTTCAGCAGCACGCTGGTCTGGTCGCTGCTCCTCTTTACCGCAGACTTCTGGACCATGCTGGTGATCACGGCCGTTTACGGCCTCTTCTATGCACCGCTCATCTCGTTTTTGGAAGCCGTCACCATGGAAATGCTGGGGAAGGGGCGGGCGCGTTACGGGAAGATCCGCGCCTGGGGATCGATGAGCTTTATCCTGGTCACGCTGCTGATGGGCAAAGTGATCAGCCTCTATTCGGTGCGCATCACCGTGGCTTTAATCCTAGTCGGCTCCCTGCTTCAGGCCATCGTTGCCCTTCGCATCCCGGCAGCCGCTGGAAGAAAAAGAAAAGCCGACCGCTTTTCGCTGGGCCGGCTCTTCACCTACCGCATGGTCATTTTTCTTGTCAGTGCATTTCTAATGCTGGCCAGCCACGGCACGTACTATGGCTTTTTCTCCATTCATCTGGACAACCTCGGCTACAGCGGCACCTTCATCGGGTTCTGCTGGGCCCTGGCTTCGGCTGCCGAAATCCTGGTCATGATTTCATCAGACCGCCTTTTCGGGTACTTTTCCCTGGAGCGTATCCTGTCGATTTCTTTTCTGGTGGCCGCCCTGCGCTGGCTGATACTTTTCTGGACCCCATCGGCGGGTTTTATTCTTTTTTCCCAGCTCCTGCATGCCGCCACCTATGCCGCATTCCACATGGCCAGCATTCTGTATATCGACGTTTTGACCCCGACAGGGGCCAAAACCACGGGCCAGGCCATCAACAATGCCGTCAGTTACGGCCTGGGCCTGATGGTCAGCTTTTTCGCAAACGGCTTTTTATACAAATCCATGGGTCTGCCGTCGCTATTTCTTATGAGCGCCGCCATTTCCGCCGTCGGTGGCATCCTGTTCACCTTCTTCCACGACCGATAGCCCAACCAGGAAATGGTGTTTGTAACGCCCCGATCCTTCCCGGGAAATATGCCGGATACGCGTTTTAAGGGCATTGGCCAGCGTCGGCGTTTCAGGCGTCCGATACTGCATGTCGATGATATCGCCGACCTGCAGCTGTTGCATGACGGCGGAATTCTCCTTCACGAGAATGCACAGGCCGCGGGACGATACATTCCTGAGTTTGAACTGATAAATCGGCCCCGGCTCGCGAAAACAAAATTCCACACTATGGTAAAGGTTGAGCAACTCGCGTGGTTCAGACCGTCGTTCAACATAGGTACCCGAGGCTTGCTCCATGGTCATGCCTGCACTTTCCAGGGTTTCCCGGATTTGTCGGTTGCAATCTTCCAGCTCTTAAATTTGATCATGAATTATACCACATAGATAACCATTTGTCAACAACTGATGGCTTATCCCGCCGGCCGGTTCAACCGCCAGGTGAAAGCGCGGAAAACACGGCCAGGCGGGACAGGCTTCAGAACGGCCAGAACTGGTTATCGTTCCACACGCTTTCGGTCAATTCACGATCCAGATCAGAGAGCATACGCAGGTGTTCGCCCTCCCAGGTTGCCAGCCATTGATACAGCGCTTTTTCTTCGGCGTCGCCCGTCTCCCGGGCCCGTTGGCTGTAAAGGGAAATGGCGCGCTGTTCCATGGCCATAGCGGCCGAAATGGCGGCGGCCTCAAAACCGGCCGCGGACAGCCTGGCCTTCAGGGCCGAGTTCAACACCTGTGAAGCGACGTCGCTGTTGCGCGCGTCGTGGACGGCGGCATCGATTTTTCCTGCTTGGCGAAACTTCTTGTACTGTTCGGAGAGTATGGCAACATGCTGGGTTTCTTCCTCGGCCATAAAGCGAAAAAAATCCTTCACCGCCGCGTTGTCGGTCTGTTCTGAAATCCGGGTGTAAAACGCCTCACCACGTTTTTCCAGCAAAATCGCTCTCTTCAAAATATCGAGCCCAGCACTTTCATTCATTTTATTCCTCCCGTTAAGGTTTTTTCATCCGGTTCCTGAGCGGTCAGATCCGGAAATAGGCTGACGCGCCGAAGCCGTCAAGGCGCCCGTCCGGCGAGGCGCGCAAACTTCGGCATATCGGGATATGTCGTTGTTTTCGCAACACAGCCAGATGGGATGCATTGACGCATGAATGCCTTTGTGTTTATCAATCGGGCCACTTAGGCCGGGTTCCCGGCATCATCAGTTACCAAAGCCGCTTTAAGCCGGCCATGCCCGATACCGGCCTTCACAGCATGAAGGCCTTTCCTGTTTGCATCTTCTGCGGTTTCCGGGTTTTGGGCCCCGTCACGGACATACCCTGCGCACGGCAACCAGGGATGCCAGTGGACCCGGCCAGTTGGGGCGGCGCACGCCGTGTTCCGCGTAGTAGCGGACATGCAGCGGCAGAAATGCGTGCAGCAGTTCATTTTCCCGCAGCAGATGGTCCCGGCAGGATGGCCGCCGGGCCGTATCATCTCCATACCCGCCGCTTTCCAAAAAGGTTTCGAAAATCAGAAAACCGCCGGGGGCCAGGCCCTGCACGATGTAGGGGAACAGGCGGCGATTGAGATAGCGGATGTTGATGATCAGCTGATAGCGCGCCGCAGGGATATCGAATCGATCCAAGTCAGCGCAGATGCGCTGCAGGCGGGGATGACGCGCCGCCATGAGGTTCAGTCCGGCATCGGAAATATCCACCGCGTCCACTTGAAATCCCCTGCGGGCCAGGTACAGGGCGTTTCTGCCGCGTCCGGCGGCGATATCCAGCGCTTTTCCCGGCGGAACCTGGTCGATAAAACGCGCGATAATCCCCGCCGGGACCTCCGGCCCGACACCGTCGCGGTGTTTCCGGTTCCACTTTTCTCGCTCGTGGTGCACCTTTTGCGACCTCTTGCCGGCCGTTTGCCCCTTCTTTGTGCAGGCACGGCGCACGGCCATCAAAGCGGGCCGACGGCGGGATCCATCTGCCGTGCTGGAAAATAAATGACCTGGCCGGCAGCGCCACGGCTTCACCGTTCACACCCGGCAAGCCCGATCGTTTGCAATCATGGAAAGGCGAAGCGTTCTTTCAACAGTTTGCGCGTCACTTGGTTTACCGCCAGGTCTCCCATCGCCCGGCGCGACACCCAGCGTGCTTCAAGGGCGTCATCGCCGGCACGTACTTCACCTCCCACAAACCTGGCCGCCAAATCGACAATCACATAATGAAAGCGCACACGGCCCGCCTCATCCCGGTCCAGCACATCAAAGGTCAGTACCGGTTCAGCCGCCTGTATGCGCACACCGGTTTCTTCGAAAATTTCCCGCTCCGCGGCCTTTTGCAATGTTTCGCCCAGCTCGACGCTGCCGCCGGGAATGGCCCACAGGCCCTCGGCAGGCGGCTTGCCCCGCCGCACCATGAGCACACGGTCGTTTTTGAACACCACAGCCCCCACCGCCACCTGGGGGCAGTCCGGATATTTCCGCGATTTCCGATCAGGCGACATGCACTGCATTGCCTGACAGCCGGCTATAAGTTGCCGCCACGACCGTCATCACAAGGCTCACCATCGTCAAACGCGCGCGTGTGCTCGGCGGTTGTGGATACGCCGCAGGCCGGCAGACGGTCCGCGCGCACCATCAGCGCACCACAACAATCGGGCACCGCCTGATCGGAGGCATCCACAAAAACATGCCGCCCGCAGTGCGGACATTCGTATTTTCGGGTTTTATCCATGTTGCCCCGCTTTGGACTGCAAAGCCAGTCACCCCTTAAGCCAGTATGTGGCTGTCTTGTAATCTACCGCTTTCAATTGATCCGTTGCGCTCAATCGTACCGCAGCGTAGTGCCGGGAGTCAAGATGAAAGGCGCTTCCAGGCAACAGGCTTGATTTCACCAAAAGGCTGTACTATGCAGAAAGGGGCCGCTTGAACAGCCTGACGGGGCCCGGTCCGACGTCGGCAACCGGCGGCCGGAAAAGCGGCTGCCAACCATCTTGGATTGCGTAAAAAGTCCGGATTTCCCGCTGGCGCAAACCTTTTTAGGGAAATGGGAAATCCACTCGAAACCGATTTTTGGCGAGTCCGTCAGCCTTTACCTGAAAATACGGAGACTCAAATGAGCCAGGGGACATTTAACAAAGTGAAGCCCACCGACAGGCGCATGTACGGTCCGCGTAAACTGCTGGTCTGCGGCTGGCCCGCAGACCAGCAGTCGGAGCTCCTGCAGCTGCTGGAAAAAATCGGCATCACGGAAGCGCCGGTGATCTTCCTGACCGATGACCAGCTGGATCAAGCGCTCGAACAGGTGCTTGAGCTGCCCCATTGTTCCGGGCTGGGCCAGACGTCCGACACCCCACGGGCGGTGGTGCTCTCCGGCTTGACCGAACAGGAACTGCACGCCGTCATCTCCGCCTATCGGCGCCGACGGCTGCCCGAACAGTTGTGGGCCTCGCTCACGCCGACTTCAGCCCGCTGGCCGGTCCGCCGCCTGCTCCGGGAGCTGGCGTCGGAGCGGGAAGCTTTTCAGCGTATGCAAGCCCAAAAAAAACGCCCGCGCTGAGCGTTGCAATCCATCAGCCCGCTCCGACGGGTACGCCGACACTTTTGGTCATCGGCCTGCCGGCAGCTATCGGGTTTAAAATTGTGAACCACGAATTAAGTTTTAATAACAAACAGATACAACATCTGAGCCCATGGCCGGGCAGAAGTTCAAAATATTAAACCCCGGTGCTATGGATAAAAAAGCAAGCAAAAACAGCAAATTGACCCAAAAGCATCCCCGGGGTTTAAAATGGCAACCACCGGAAGTGGCTTCAAGTGCAGGCGCCGGGAGCGTTCCAGCCTAGCCACCCCAGGTTTCGATAGCATATAACCACATGAATTTAAAAGGCATAAAATTTTGCATAAAATTTCATGCCTTTTCTTGGAATTTGGCAGGGCAATTGCATGTTGCTATGGGTAACCTAATTTTTTCATCTTTTTTTTCCTCCTGAAAGCGACCCTCCGGCAGCCAACCGGAAGGTCGTTTTTGTTTCAGGACCTTTAAAAATCATTCCAAACGCATCAGGTATCACCCACATCCCGTGCCCATACGTGATGCGCATCTTCTTGTACCGGCATTACCCCCGGAATCCCAATCATCGGCATACATACAGCACCACGCTTCAACCGATATTTCGCAGCACATCGTTCAGGATGCCGCCATGGCGATAGTAGCGCAACTCCACCGGCGAATCGATGCGCGCCCGCACGCGGAAATTCACCAGGCCGCCATCGTTCCGCCGCGCACTCACCGCAAGGACCTTGTTCGGGGCCATATCATCGGCAATCCCCCGGATATCGTAGGTTTCGGTGCCGTCCAGCCCGAGCGCGGCGGCACTTTCACCGGGCAGAAACTGCAGCGGCAGCACACCCATGCAGACCAGATTGCTGCGGTGGATACGTTCGTAGCTGCGTGTGATGACGGCTTTTACGCCCAGCAGGGCGGTGCCCTTGGCCGCCCAGTCGCGGGAGCTGCCGGTGCCGTACTCTTGGCCCGCCATGACGATCAGCGGGATCCGCCGTTCAGCGTATTTTACGGCGGCGTCGTAAATGGACATTTTTTCACCCTCGGGCAAAAGCCTCGTCCAACCGCCGTCCACCCCGGGAATCAGCTTATTTTGCAAACGGATGTTGGCAAAAGTGCCGCGCACCATCACTTCGTGATTGCCGCGTCGGGATCCGAAGGAGTTGAAATCCACCGGGTTGACGCCCTGGGAGATCAGGTAAGCGCCGGCCGGACTGTCAGCGGCAATGGCCCCGGCCGGTGAAATATGATCGGTGGTGATACTGTCACCCAAAAGGGCCAGCACCCGCGCGCCGATGATATCTTCCAGCACGGGAACCTGCGCGGTAACGGCCTCGAAAAAGGGCGGCTCCTTGATGTAGGTGGAGTCCGCTTGCCAGTCATACAGCGCCCCTTCAGGGACCGGCAGCGCCTGCCAGCGTGCAGAGCCCTGGAAAACGGTGGCATACTCCCGCTGAAACATCTCGGGCCGCACAAAGGAACGTACGACGTCAGCGACTTCCTCGTCCGCCGGCCATATGTCCCGCAAAAAGACGGGCTGGCCGTCCGGGTCGTTTCCCAGCGGCTCACGGTCGAAATCCATGCCCACGCGGCCGCAAAGGGCATGCGCCACCACCAGCGGCGGTGACGCCAGGTAGTTCAGACGCGTCAGCGGATTGATGCGGCCCTCGAAGTTGCGGTTGCCGGAAAGCACCGCCGCCACGTACAGGCCGTGATCCCGAACAGCTGCAGCGATGGGGTCGGGCAGCGGCCCGCTGTTGCCGATACAGGTCGTACAGCCGTAGGCCACATGAAAGAAATTGAGGCGTTCGAAATAGGGCATCAGCCCGGCGGCCTGAAGGTAGCGCATCACCACTTTGGAGCCGGGTGCCAGGCTGGTCTTTACCCAGGGCTTGGCCGTCAGACCCCGCGCACAGGCCTTCTTGGCCAGCAGGCCGGCGGCAATGAGCACTGCAGGATTGGACGTGTTGGTGCAGCTGGTAATGGCGGCAATCACCACCGCACCGTGGCGCAGCGTGAAACGCGCCTCTCCCAGTTCCACCGGCGCGCCGGCCGTTTTTGCGGCCCCTGACACCGCTTCCCGGAAAGCCGGCTTCATGGCGGGCAACAAAATACGGTCCTGCGGCCGTTTGGGGCCGGCCATGCATGGGTGCACGTCGCCCATATCCAGTTCAATGGTTTGGCTGAACATCGGATCCGGGGTGGTGTCGGTGCGGAACAATCCCTGGGCCTTACAGTAAATTTCGACCAGATCGACCAAGTGCTGCGGCCTGCCGGTCAGGCGCAGGTAGGCCAGCGTTTTCGCATCCACCGGGAAAAAGCCCATGGTGGCGCCGTACTCCGGTGACATGTTGGCAATGGTGGCCCGGTCTTCCACGCTCAGCACGTCCAGGCCGGGCCCGAAAAATTCGACAAATTTGCCCACCACCCCGCTTTCTCTCAACATCTGGGTGATGGTCAAAACCAGATCGGTGGCCGTCACCTGCGGCGGCAGTTCACCGCTCAGCCGCACGCCCACCACCTGGGGCGTCAGCAGGTAATAGGGTCGGCCCAGCATGACCGCTTCGGCCTCGATGCCGCCGACCCCCCAGCCCATGACACCGATACCGTTGATCATGGTAGTGTGCGAATCGAGCCCCACCAGCGTATCCGGAAAGGCCAGCGTATCCCCGCCGCGATCGGCGGTATAAATCACGCGCGCCAGGTACTCCAGATTGACCTGATGGCAGATCCCCGTAGCCGGCGGTACAACGCGGAAATTATCGAAGCTTTTCTGGCCCCAGCGCAAGAACGCGTACCGCTCGGCATTGCGCCGGTAATCCCGTTCATCGTTGATGGCAAAGCTCTGCCGGGAGCCGAACGCATCCACCTGAATGGAATGATCGATCACCAGTTCGGCCGGAATGCGCGGGTTGATCCGCATGGGATCACCATAGAGCCGCGCCGCAGCCTTGCGCAGCGCCGCCATATCCACCACCGATGGCACCCCCGTAAAATCCTGCAGCAGAATCCTGGCCGGCATGAAAGGCACCTCCACAGCCTCTGGCACCGCTGGCTGCCAGGCGGCCAGCCGGGCGATGTTTTCCGCCTGTACCATATCGCCGTCCTCATTTCTGAGCAGATTTTCAATGAGAATTTTAATACTGAACGGCAAACGGGAAAGATCGGCGATCCCGTGGGCATCCAGTTTCTGCAGGCTGTAAAAAGTGATATCGCCACGATCGGTCTGCAGTACGGATGCCGTGGCAAAGCTGTCTTTGTGCTGTGTCATGTTTTCATCCTCCCGCCGGAAAATTCCGCCCGGTTCTCGCGGCTGACCCGCGTCGGGTCGGCCGAAACCACCCGGGCACCTGAGTATTCCTTACTAGTTTGACAGAAACATTACAACCGGTTTCAGGTGCAGGCGGCGGCCTGAGTGCCCCGGCAGCGGTGAATTGTCCTTGACAGGCACAGGCAATTTGGTTATAAGGCTTTTTTCCGATGTTGATCCATTGATCTTGCCTGTCGTACGTACGTCGGTTCGCCTGTATCGTGTCCTATCCTTAGTTTGAGGCAAGGTAGGGAACCGGTCAGCCGGAGTTTAAACGCTGCAGTCTATCCGGGAGTGATCCAGGGAATGCGTCTGGAAAAACTGTTATCAGATCGAAAAGGCGAAATTGTCGACAGATGGTTCAATGCGGTAATTGACACTTACGCACCCGAGACCGCCCGAATTTTCAAGTCCAGGGGCAACCGCTTCGCCAATCCGGTTGCGGCCAGCACCCTCGATAGTCTGCAGGAAGTTTTTTCCGGGCTTCTGCAGGCGGCCGACACCACCCAGCTGGCGACCGCACTCGACCCGCTCGTCAGGATACGGGCCGTTCAGAATTTCACCCCTTCTCAAGCCACCGGCTTCATCTTTACCCTGAAGACCATCATCAGAAATATTCTGCGGCACGAATTGCGCACCCCGCGCCTCGCCGACCAGCTGCCGCCATTCGAGAAAAAAATTGACGACCTGGCACTAACGGCGTTCGATGTATACATGCAGTGCAGAGAAAAAATATATGATCTCAAAGCCGGCCAAGAGCGCAACTCGGTCTACCGCGCCTTTGCAAGAGCTGGTTTAATCAGTGAAATCTCGGAAGATGGGCCGTATCCCGAGAGCAATTAACATCTAATCCATCGGACAGAGGCACCGGGCGGAATGCCGTTGCGCTGCATCGGCTGTACGGACTGCCGGAAGCCTCGGTGAACGGCCCCGGACTCTCCCGGGGCCGCCGAAGTGAGGAAATGGCATATGAATGTAAAGTACATGTATTCCCTGCTGGCCGTTATCGCACTTTTCCTGATTGCCTGGATTGGGTCCGCCATCGGTCTGAAACCCCTGTTCGGGATTGTTTTTCCCTACGTTGCCGTCATGGTTTTCATCGCCGGATTCGCCTATCGGGTGATGAGCTGGGCGCGCTCGGCCGTTCCCTTCGCCATTCCCACGACCTGCGGCCAACAGAAATCCCTGCCCTGGATCAAGCCCAACAGCGTGGACAACCCCACCAGCACCGGCGGTGTCGTTTTGCGCATGATTCTGGAAGTGGTCTTTCTGCGCTCGCTGTTCAGAAATACCCGCATGAAACTCAAAGAGAGCGGCAATAAGCTCGCCTACAATCTGGAAATTTTCCTTTGGGTGGGCGCCCTGGCGTTCCACTGGGCGTTTTTCACCGTTCTGTTCCGGCACCTGCGCCTGTTCACCAACCCCGTACCGGGCTGTGTCGAACTGGTGGAGAAAATCGATTCCTTCTTCCGCTTCGAGGTGCTCTACGACGCCGTCAAAGTCGCCCTGCCCGGTGTCTACTTGTCCGGCATCATTCTGCTTTTGGCCGTTACCTACCTGCTGTTGAGACGTCTGTTCATACCCACGGTGAAATACATCTCCCAGGCTGCGGATTATTTCCCGCTTTTCCTGATTTTCGGCATTGCCTTTACCGGTATCCTGATGCGTTATTTTCTAAAAGTCGACATGACTTCCACCAAAGAACTCACCATGGGATTGGTCACTTTTCATCCCACCATTCCCAAGGGTGTGGGCAGTTTGTTTTTCATCCACCTGTTTCTTGTCTGTGTCCTTTTGGCTTATTTCCCCTTCAGCAAGCTGATGCATTTAGGTGGTGTTTTTCTGAGCCCCACGCGCAACATGCGCACGGATACCCGTGCACGGCGGCATGTGAACCCCTGGAACTACCCTGTTCCCATCCATACCTACGAGGAGTATGAAGACGAATTCAGGGATAAAATGATCGAAGCCGGCCTGCCGGTGGAAAAAATGCCCGAACCGCAGCCCGCAGAAGAGACGGACAAAAAGGAGTCGCACGATGGCTGATGAAACACCGAAACCGGATGAACTGCTATCCAAAATGAATCACCGCCCCGATACCGGGCAGGACTGGATGCAGGTCCCCGTCAATATCCGCAAGGGAATGTACTGCTACGCTTCGAATCCCAAAAGCGTAGCCTACCTCGGACTGCCCAACGCGCGGCCCTGGAATCCGCTGGAGGAAGACTGGAAGCTGCCGGAAAACTGGCAGGAGATTCTTTTTGAGGGCTTCCGCGACCGCCTGGAAAAATTCCGCTCTTTCAAGGTGTTCATGGACATCTGTGTGCGCTGCGGCGCCTGCGCCGACAAGTGCCATTTCTTCATCGGCACCGGCGACCCGAAAAACATGCCGGTGCTGAGGGCCGAACTGCTGCGCTCCGTCTACCGGCATGATTTTACACGCGCCGGCAAAATCCTGGGAAAAATCGCCGGGGCGCGCCCGATGACCCTCGATGTACTGAAGGAGTGGTGGTACTATTTTTTCCAGTGCACCGAGTGCCGCCGCTGTTCGGTCTTCTGCCCCTATGGCATCGACACCGCCGAGATCACCATCATGGGCCGGGAGCTGCTCAACCTGCTGGGCCTGAACATCGACTGGATCGCCACCCCGGTGGCCAACTGTTACCGCACCGGCAACCATCTGGGTATCCAGCCGCATGCCTTCAAGGACATGCTCGACTTTTTCTGTGAGGACATCGAGGAAATCACCGGCATCCTGCCCGAACCACAGTTCAACAAAAAAGGCGCCGACATCCTGTTCGTCACGCCTTCCGGCGACGTTTTCGCGGACCCCGGCACGTACACCTGCATGGGTTACCTGATGCTGTTCCACTTCCTCAAGGAAAAGTACGGTTTCGACATCACCTGGAGCACCTATGCTTCCGAAGGCGGCAACTTCGGCTTTTTCACCTCCCACGAAACCATGAAACGGCTCAACGCCAAGATGTATGCCGAAGCCAAACGCCTGGGCGTAAAGTGGATCCTGGGCGGCGAGTGCGGCCACATGTGGCGGGTCATCAACCAGTACATGGACACCGTCAACGGTCCGGCCGATTTTCTGGAAGAGCCCGTTTCCCCCATCACGGGAACCAAGTTTGAAAATGCCAAATCAACCAAAGTCGTCCACATCTGCGAGTTCACCGCCGACCTGATCAAACACGGCAAGCTGGACCTGGACGTCAGCCGCAACGACAACAAGGTGCTCACGCTGCATGACTCCTGCAACACCTCGCGGGGCATGGGCATCCTGGAGGAACCGCGCTACATCATTCAAAACTGCTGCCGTCAGTTCTATGAAATGCCGGCCAACACCATCCGTGAGCAGACCTTCTGCTGCGGCAGCGGCGCCGGGTTAAACGCCGGCGAAGACATGGAGCTGCGCATGGCCGGCGGCTTCCCGCGGGCCAACGCCGTTAGACACGTGCATGCCAAACACGGTGTCAACATGATGGCCTGCATCTGCGCCATCGATCGGGCCGCACTACCGACACTCATGCAGTACTGGGTTCCCGAGGTGGATATCACCGGCGTACACGAACTGGTGGGCAACGCCCTGATTCTGCCCGGTGAGAACAAACGGACCACTGACCTGCGCAGTGAGCCGCTGCCAGGCATGGAGGATGCTGATGAAGGATAGGACACTGATCATCACCGGTTTAATCATCTTTATCGCCCTAGTTGCATTTCCCTTCTGGTACAATATGGGCAAGGCTTCACCTCAGCCGGATCTGGTCCTGACGGCCAAAGCCAAGGCCGCCGGGGCCTGCGTCATGCCCACCGCCTACATGCGTGCCAACCATATGCACCTGCTGGACGCCTGGCGCAACTCGGTGGTGCGTGATGCCAAACGCGTCTTCGTCAACCCGCAGGGAAAGACGTTCAACATCAGCCTGACCAAAACCTGCCTGGACTGCCATTCCAACAAGGCGGAGTTCTGTGACCGCTGTCACAGTTACGCGTCGGCAGAACCTTACTGCTGGGATTGCCATTTGGATCAATCGAAGGAGAATAAATAATGGAAGACAGCAGAAGACGTTTCCTGAAACTGGCCGGAATATCGGCACTGGGACTCACGGCCAAGCCGGTGCTGGATGCCTTTGCCAAGGAGCATGCAAAAGCCCCCGCGCCCGAGTTTGAGGAGGGGCCCAAGGCCCTGAAGGCCATGCAGTGGGCCATGGTTATCGATACGCGCCGTTTTAAAAGCGATGCCGACCTGCAGCCGATTATCGATGCCTGTGACAAAATTCACAATATCCCGGTATTTGAAAACAAACGCCATGAAATCAAGTGGATCTGGGACGAGGAATACGAGCACGCCTTTCCCACCAACCCCAATAAATTTCTGACAGAGCGGCTGAAAGATACCCCTTTTCTGGTGCTTTGCAACCACTGCGAGAACCCGCCCTGTGTGCGCGCCTGTCCCACCCAGGCGACTTTCAAGCGCAAATCGGACGGCATCGTGCTGATGGACTACCACCGCTGCATCGGATGCCGTTTCTGCATGGCGGCCTGCCCTTTCGGCTCCCGCAGTTTCAATTTCCGGGACCCGCGGCCCTTTATACCCAAAATCACCATGCAGTACCCGACGCGCACGCGGGGTGTGGTGGAAAAATGCAATTTCTGCGCCGAGCGCCTGGCCGTGGGCAAGCTGCCGGCCTGTGTGGAGGCATCCAAGGGCGCCCTGGTCTTCGGCGATCTGTACGATCCGAAATCGGAGGTCCGGAAGCTGCTCAAAGCCCATTACACCATTCGGCGTAAACAGGAGCTGGGGACAGAACCGGCGGTTTACTATATCGTATGAGGTGACTATGCTTGAATTAGCGTTCAAAGGGAGCAAGAATTACTTCGGCTGGGTGCTGGGGCTGCTGGTCCTGATTGGAATCGGCTTTGGGTTCTACCTCTACCAGCTCAAGTTCGGTCTGGGAATCACCGGCATGAGCCGGGATGTTTCCTGGGGGTTCTACATCGCCAATTTCACTTTTCTGGTGGGGGTCGCCGCCGGGGGGGTAATGGTCGTCATTCCCTACTATCTGCACGACTACAAGGCCTTCGGCAAAATCACCATCTTAGGGGAATTTCTGGCCATTGCCGCGCTGATCATGTGCCTGCTGTTCATTGTCGTCGATCTGGGGCAGCCCATGCGAATCTTCAATGTCTGGATCTATCCCACGCTGCATTCGGTGCTTTTCTGGGATACCCTGGTGCTCAACGGCTACCTGCTGCTGAACCTGATCGTCGGCTGGAACGTGCTGGAAGCCGAGCGCAACGACACGCACTATCCGGCCTGGGTCAAGCCCCTGATCTACATTTCGATCCCCTTTGCCATCGGTATTCATACGGTTACAGCCTACCTGTACTGCGGCCTGCCGGGCAGGGAATTCTGGCTGACGGCCATCCTGGCCCCGCGCTTTCTGGCATCCGCCTTTGCCGCCGGCCCGGCGCTGCTGATCCTTTTGTGCCTGTTTATCCGCAAAACCACCCGCTTCGATCCCGGCCGCGAGCAGATTCAGGCGCTGGCCAAAATCGTGGCCTATGCCGTGTGCGTCAACTTTTTCTTCTTCCTGTGTGAGGTTTTCGTCGCTTTCTACAGCAAAATCCCGGAGCACATGGAGCACCTGACTTACCTGTTTGCCGGCCTGCAGGGCAAGGGATCGCTGGTCCCCTGGATGTGGGGGTCCGTCGTACTGATGCTCATCAGCATCGTTCTGCTGGTCAACCCGTCGACGCGTCGCCGGGAGAACATCCTGATGCTGTCCTGTGCCTGCGCGTTTGTGGGCATCTGGATCGACAAGGGCCTGGGCATGATATCCGGCGGTTTCGTACCCTCGCCGTTGGACCATGTGACGGAATACGCCCCGACCTTCCCGGAATTCATGATCGCCGTGGGCGTATACGCCGCCGGCGTGCTGGTACTTACCATTTTGTACAAAATCGCCGTTTCGGTCAAAGAAGAAGTCGCCTGACAGAGGCATTGACGATGTACCAGGGGGCCGCGGTAACCGGGCCCCCTTTTTATTTGACTGAACCAAGACGAATGATTCCTAAAAAGTCCGGACTCCTTGCGAGTTTGCCAAAAAACGAATATGCCGGATTTTACGCGCAATGCCATGGACCTGCCTCCCGGTCTTCCATCGCAGCTGGCAGCTGACTGCAGCGCCAGGCAGGTCGCTTTCGAGCAGGCGGCCAACGGTATCGATCTGCCTGTGGATGCGTCCTTTGCAGAGGCTCTGAAACGTGTCTTCGCTTGCAGCGACTTCGTCTACAAGCTCTGTGTCCAGCATCCCGACTTGCTGGCCGAACTGGCCGCAAGCGGCGACTTGCGCAGGTCATACGGACGCGACCACTACCGCAAGCGGCTGGCCCGGCAGATTGCAATTATCCGCCGCCCGCTGGCACCCGAGCGTTTGGGCGAACTGCTGCGGTGCTTCCGCCGGCGGGAGATGCTGCGCATCGCCTGGCGCGATCTGGCCGGCTGGTGTAACCTCGACGCCGTCATGGCAGACCTGTCGGCGCTGGCCGAAGCCTGTCTGCAGACTGCGCTTGAGGTTCTATATGAGCGCTTATGTGCCCGATACGGCGCGCCTGCCGCGCCGGACGCTGCCCCGCAAAACCTGGTGGTCATCGGCATGGGCAAGCTGGGCGCCGGCGAGCTCAACTTTTCATCGGACATCGATCTGGTCTTTACTTATCCCCAGGCCGGAGAGACCCGCGACGGGCCCCGCAGCGTCCGCAACGAAAAGTTTTTTCTGCACCTGTGCCGCGACCTGGTGCGGGTCATCGGTGCGCGCACCGCGCACGGCCTGGTTTTTCGCGTGGATCTGAACCTGCGCCCTTACGGTGAAAACGGGCCGTTGTGCATGCATTTCGATGCCATGGAAGACTACTATCTGCGCCAGGGCCGCGAGTGGGAGCGTTACGCCTGGATCAAGGCCCGTGCCGTGGCCGGCGATATACCGGCCGGCAAACGCCTGCTCGGCATATTGCGGCCTTTCATTTACCGGCGCTACCTGGATTTTGGCGCCTTCGACGCCCTGCGTGAGATGAAGTCACGCATCAGCCGGGAGGTCAGACGCAAACGCCTGCGCAACGACATCAAACTCGGCCCAGGCGGTATCCGTGAAATCGAGTTCTTCGCCCAGATGTTTCAGCTCATCCGGGGAGGCGTCACGCCCCGGTTGCAGGAACGCCGCCTTCTGAAAGTGCTCCAGATCCTGTCACAGGAGCGGCTCATCGAACAGCCGGTGGCCGACGCCCTCAGCCGCGCCTATGTTTTTCTGCGCAACACCGAGCACCGGCTGCAGGAATTCGCCGATCAACAGACGCATCGTCTGCCCGACGCACCGCTCGCCAGGACACGGTTGGCCTATGCCATGGGTTTTTCCGGCTGGACGGACTTTGCACGCCGTTTACGGCAGCACATGCAGACCGTGCATCAGCATTTCAGCCAGCTGCTGGCGGACGCGGGAAGCACCCGCAAGGAGCAGGGCGCTCAGGATACGACGCCGGGGAGGCTGTCGCACATCTGGCGCGCCGACATCCCTGCCACAGAAGCACGGGAACAGCTGCAGCAGCTGGGTTTTGAGCACGCAGCGGAAATCGCCCGCCTGCTGCACGACCTGCGCCATGACCGTGTCATGCGAAATCTGAGCCCGGCGGCCCGCCGGCGCCTGGACCGCCTCATGCCCCTGGTGCTCGAAACCATTCGCAACCGCCCCTCCAGTAACGCGACCCTCGGCCACATCATCGACCTCGTCAAAGCCGTGCTGCGCCGCAGCAGCTACCTGGCACTGCTGGCGGAAAACCCTTCCACGCTGCAGCACCTGGTGAGGCTGACCGAGGCCAGTGGGTGGATCCTGGCACTTTTAACCCGCCACCCCGTGCTGCTGGATGAACTGCTGGATCCGCGCACCCTTTACAGGCCGGCTTCACGCCCGGCGCTGGAGCGCGAAATCCAAAACCGTCTGTCGGGTATCGATCCGCTGGACCTCGAACAACAGATCGAAACATTGGTCGTTTTTAAACAGGCCGGCGTGCTGCGGGTTGCGGCGGCAGACATCAGCGGCCATCTGCCCCTGATGAAGACCAGTGACCATCTCACCGATATCGCCGAAGTCGTGGTCACCAGAGCCCTGGAACTGGCCTGGCGGCACCTGGTCCAGCGGCACGGGCATCCCGATGGCCTCAAAACCTCCGGCACGGCACAGACCTGTTTCGCCGTCATCGCCTACGGCAAACTGGGCGGCATCGAGCTGGGATACGGATCCGACCTGGATCTCGTGTTCCTGCATGCCGGCAGCCACGGCCGAACCGACGGTCCGCAGGCCATCGACAACGCCCAGTTTTACATCCGCCTGGGCCAGCGCATGGTTCACATTTTAACCACCCGCAGCCGGGCGGGCAGGCTCTACGAAACCGACATGCGCCTGCGGCCCAGCGGAAGCTCCGGCCTGCTGGTCAGCCACGTCGGGAGTTTCGAAGGCTACCAGCTGGAAAAAGCCTGGACATGGGAACACCAGGCCATCATCCGTGCCCGCGCCATCGCCGGAGACCTTCAGCTGGGCAGACGTTTTGCAGAAATCCGCGCCAAAGTGCTGTCCAGAAAGCGGGACCCCCGGAAGCTGCGCCGCGAAATCGTCGCTATGCGCGCGCGCATGCGCGCAGAGCACCTGAAACCGGCTGCCGGTATGTTCGATCTGAAACAGGGCTATGGCGGCATCGTGGACATCGAATTCCTGGTCCAGTACCTGGTGCTGCGGCATGCCCACAGCCACATCGAACTGCAACGCTGGACCGACAATGTGCGCCTCTTGCAGGCACTGATGGAAACCCGGGTGCTTTCACCCCAAAACGCCCATTTTCTGCGCGAAACCTACCTGACCTGCCGGCAGACCGTCCACCGCCTCAACCTGCAACAGAAACCCGCCCGGGTGACCAGCCGTGCGCTTACCGAGCATTGCCGCCGGGTGTGGGAAATCTGGCAGCGCCACCTGGTCCGGTGACCCGACGCCCTTGGGGCGCATACGCCTCTTGTCGTAAAAGGCCTCCCGGAAACCGCCGCTGCAGCGGCTCTCGACGATGCGGAGGATAATGCCGCCGACGTCACCGGCCAGAATCATGAACCCTGCCATTACGCCATGCCATACACCCGTCTACTTGCCCCCGCCCGTGCCCGGTGGGGGCTGCTGCCAGCTGCGATTGGTATAGGGTTTGCCGATTTTTCCGCTGCAGCCCGCAGCACCAATGGCCAACCCGATAATCAGCATCACACCGATGATCATTCGCATCATCTTCATTTTGATCTCCCCGAACCCGCTGGTAAGTTCAAAAAGTTCCGGTAACACCGCGCCAGTCGCGTTTCGCCTGCGCTCTTACGTCCATCCGGGGCGCCATGCGTTCGGCCGGCTGAATTTCAAGAACGTTGTCGCTAGGCTCCTCAAACAGCCTGAAATTCTTGACGCCAACCGACCGCATGGCTTTCCTCCCCGGATGCACGATATCGCTTCACCGAAATAGGCTTGGCGCTCCTTGGTAATTGCTGCCGGAGGTTTTTAAGAACATACACCCGCTGCCGCTAACCAACAGCAGTAAGAATGCATTACGCCGCTTGTATCTTACAGGGATGTTATTTTCAGTCCCTGAAAATAACAATTCTGTATCTTACCGATCAAATATTGAAATTCTTGACAAAGTTCGTTTCTGTATTTTTAATGCGTTACACAGCCTAGCCGGCCTGGCATGCTACTTGCTGCTGCCCTTTGTTTTCATTGCGTTCAACGGACACGTTAACCATCACCAGAGGAGCTTTTCGTGCCGCAACACAGGACTCGCCGCAACTTGCCGCGTGAAGCCGATCGGCTTCAGGACCGGCGCCGACACCTGATTGAGAATTCTCTCGGAGATGGGACCGGTTCGTTCAACAGGGGCCACAGCCAGATCATCGACGAATACTTCCGCGAGGGATTCGAAAGCAGCTCCACCGGGCCCCGGCTGGACATTATCAGAAACCCGTATGCCATCATCGCGCTGGGTGGATACGGGCGGCAGGAGCAGAGCCTCCACTCCGACATCGACCTGCTCTTTCTGTTCGAAAAAAAAGTTCCGGACATTGCCGAAGATCTCATTCGGGAGATCGTCTATCCTCTCTGGGACCTCGGATTCGAGGTCGGGTATGCCACCCGTTCTCTGAAAGAGAGTATCGCCGCCGGACGCCAGGATTTTGAAGTGCTCACCTCTTACCTGGATGCCCGCTTCATCTGCGGTGTATCACTGCTGTATACCAGGCTGCTGGAACAGCTGCGCAACCGCATCTTTAAGCCGCAGGCTGGAAAAATCGTCGACTGGCTGATTCAGCGCAACCTGATCCGCCATCAGCGCTTCGGCGACAGCGCCTACCTTTTGGAGCCCAACCTCAAGGAGGGCCAGGGCGGCCTGCGGGATTATCACACCATCTTCTGGGCGGCCAAAATCAAGTTCGGCTTCCAACAACTGCGTGATTTTGAGTATGAAGGCTATTTTTCGCATTCCGAATTCCAGGAATTTCACGATGCACTGCACTTCATCTGGAACGTCCGCAACCAACTGCACCGGTTGACCGGACGTAAATGCGACCAGCTCTACCTCAACCACCAGCTCAAGCTGGCGCAAGCACTGGGGTACGCGGCCGACGGTCGGCGCAAACCCGTGGAACGCTTCCTGGGCGAACTGCACCGCCACATGGAAACCGTCAAACAGCAGCACCTGCTGTTTCTGCACGACCTGAAAATCAACAAAGCGGGCAAACCCGGCCGCAAGCCGACAAAGAAAACAAGTGTTACCGGCCTGCTCATCGACGGCGGTACGATCGACTTCACCTCGTCCGAACAGATTCTGCGCCGGCCGCTGCTACTGCTGGAAATTTTCGCCGAAAGCGGGCGGCTCAAGGTACCGCTGAGTGCCGATGCGCGCAGACTCGTCCGGGAGTTTGCACATCTGGCCGACAGCGAGTTCTGGACGATTCCAGACGCGCTCAAAACCTTCGAGCGCATCCTGAGCCGTCCGGACCCGGAATTCAACGGCCTGGACATCATGCTGCAGACCGGACTTTTATCGCGTATTATTCCGGAGTTCGCCGGCATCGTCAACCGCATTCAATACAACGAATACCATATTTACCCCGTAGGGAGACACGCGTTAAAGACCCTGCAGGAAGTAAAAACTTTCGGGATCCACGACGCCCCCCAAAATGATCTCCTCTTCTTCGAGGTCTTCCATGAAATTGCCAGCCGCCGGCGCCTGTACTGGGCGGCGCTGCTGCACGATATCGGTAAGGGCGCCGGCAGCGGCAGGCACGCCGAAAAGGGCGCCGCAATGGTGCGCAACCTGCTCGGCCGCATGAACTTGCGCGGTAAAGATATCAAGCTGATCAGCTCGCTGGTCAAAAATCACCTCCTGCTGATTAAAACCGCCACCCGCCGTAATCTGAACGACGAGGAAACCGCCGTGGCGTGTGCCCATAGAGTCGGCAACGCGGATATGCTGAAAATGCTCTACCTGCTGACCGTGGCCGACTCCAGGGCCACCGGCCCCAAAGCCTGGAACAGCTGGACAGCGGTTCTGCTGCAGGATCTGTTTTTCAAGACCTTGCGGGTTCTGGAAAGCGGGGAGCTGGCTTCCCGCCGGGCCATGCACGCCGTCAACCGCAAAAAAGAGCAGGTCCTGGCCGCCTGCACAAGCCCTGAAGCCCGGACACGTGCGCAACAAGAGCTGGCGATGATGTCGCCGCGCTACCTGCTGTATGCCCCGGCGGACCGAATCCACGATCACCTGGAGCTTTACCATCGCCTGGGCCAGCGGGACTTCGTATGGGACATCCGGAAAGGTGACGACGCCGGCACCCGCCGGGTGACCATCTGCGCCCAGGACCGGCCCGGCCTGTTTTCCAAGATCGCCGGTGTACTGACCGTCAGCGGCGTTGATATTTTAGACGCACAGATCTTCACCTGGCGCAACAATATCGCGTTAGATGTTTTTGAGGTCCGGCCGCCGCCGGACCGGATTTTTGAGCAGGAGCGCTGGGGGCGGGCCGAAAAGCACCTGGCCCGGGCGCTGTCCGGAGAAGTGGACATTGCCGCACATATAGAAACCCGGGCGGCGGCATCCCATCAGGGGCGCATCCACATAGATCCCGAACCGCACCGCGTGGAGGTAGACAACACGTCGTCGAGTTTTTTTACCATCGTCGAGGTCTTTACCTATGATTTTCCGGGACTTCTGTTTCGCGTGACCGACGCGCTTTTCAGAAGCGGCCTGGACATCTGGGTGGCCAAAATCGCCACCAAGGTCGACCAGGTGGTGGACGTATTTTACGTTCGTGATTTTGACGGCCAGAAAGTTGAAGATGCCCGGGAAGTCGCGGCGCTCAAGGCAGCTGTTCTGTCGGTTCTGCCGGGTTTCGAACCCCAGGCGGCGGCGCAAAAGGCAAAATCGTCCGGTATCTGATCCAACATCTACCATGCAGAAAGGAATTTATACACCATGCGATTGAAAGTTCCGCCTCTCATCGTCACCCTACTGCTCTTCCCGTTCTCTTCGGCTATGGCGGCCGAGACGCTCAACGCCGGCGACACCGCCTGGGTCATCGTGGCTACCGCGCTGGTGATGATGATGACGCCGGCGGGCCTGGCCCTTTTTTACGGCGGTATGTCGCGCTATAAAAACATCCTGAACACCTTTGCCATGACGATTGTTTCCTACTGCATCGCCAGCATCATCTGGGTGGTCTGGGGCTATACGCTTTCCTTCGGACCCGACCGGGCCGGTATCATCGGCGGGCTGCAGCATCTGTTTTTGAACGGCATCGATGTGCACTCCCTGCACGGGTCGATTCCCACCTATGTTTTCGTGCTCTTCCAGATGACTTTTGCCGGCATCACCGTGGCCTTGATCCTGGGTGCCATCGTCGACCGCATGAAATTTTCAGCATGGGTCGTATTTACGCTTCTTTGGGTGACTTTCGTTTACTGCCCTCTGGCGCACTGGGTCTGGGGCGGCGGCTGGATGGCCGCCATGGGGGCGCTTGATTTCGCCGGCGGCACGGTGGTGCACATCAACGCCGGTGTGGCCGGATTGATTCTGTGCTTGATTCTTGGTAAGCGGATCGGGTATGGAAAGGAGGCGATGTTTCCGGCCAGCGTCACCCTGACCGGACTGGGCGCCGCCCTGCTCTGGTTCGGCTGGTTCGGTTTCAACGCCGGCAGCCAGCTCGCCGCTGACGGTGTGGCGGCATCTGCATTCCTGGCCACCAACACTTCCGCCGCTGCCGGTGCACTGGCCTGGATGTTCGCCGAGTGGTTTACCACGCAAAAGCCCACGGTGCTCGGCATCGCATCCGGATCTGTCGCCGGCCTGGTGGCCATTACACCGGCGGCCGGGTTCGTCGGCATGTCCGCATCTTTAATTATCGGTTTGGGGGCAGGCCTGCTTGGATTTTACAGTGTGACCAAAATCAAACCGATCGTCGGATATGACGACTCGCTGGACGCCTTCGGCGTCCATGGAATGTGCGGCATATGGGGTGCACTGGCGACCGGCATTTTCGCGGACCCCAAAATCACCGCCGGTGCACGTGGCCTGCTGTATGGCAACCCCCGGCAGCTCTGGATACAGTTTTTGTCAATCCTGGGCACCGCCGCTTTCACGGCCGCAGGCACGCTGATCGTGATTGCCGCCACGCGTTTGCTCACCGGCAGCCTGCGGGTGGATCCGGAAAGCGAAGTCGAGGGCCTGGACGGCGCCCTGCATGGCGAAAGGGCATTTGAAATCGTATAAGGGAGGAGAAAAGCGCAATGAAAAAAATCGAGGCAATCATCAAGCCGTTCAAGCTGGATGATGTCAAAGAGGCACTCAATGAAATCGGCATCCAGGGCATGACCATCAGTGAGGTCAAGGGCTACGGACGGCAGAAAGGCCACAAGGAGATCTACCGCGGCGCAGAGTACATCGTCGATTTCATCCCCAAAGTCAAAATCGAAATCGTGGTCGACGCCGGCCGGGCAGCCGAAGTGATAGACAAAATCCGCACCGCCGCCAACACGGGCAAAATCGGTGACGGCAAGATATTCGTGATTCCCGTGGAGCAGGCGCTGCGCGTACGTACCGGCGAGACAGGTACGGACGCCATCTGAACCCCGGCACCAGCCTGCTCGGCGGACCGTTTCTGCAGAAGCTCATCGTCTTGTATTTTTCACCCTATTAACTGTCTGGAGGAGATTTATATGACACCCAAAGAAGTGCTCAACATGGCAAAGGAAGAAGGCGCTAAAGTGGTCGATGTGCGTTTCATGGACTTTCCCGGACTCTGGCAGCATATGACCGTCCCCTTGAGAGAACTGACCGAGTCCACGTTTGAAGACGGCATCGGTTTCGACGGATCCAGCATCCGCGGCTGGCAGCCCATTCACGCCAGCGACATGCTGCTGATCCCGGACGCGGATACGGCCAAGATGGATCCTTTTTATGCCGACCCCACCCTGGTACTGATCGGCAACATCGTCGATCCCCTGACCCGCGAATCCTACTCCCGTGACCCGCGCCATATCGCCCAGAAAGCGGAAGCCTACCTGAAGAGCACCGGTATCGGCGATACGGCTTACTTCGGGCCGGAAGCTGAATTTTTCATTTTTGACGACATCCGCTTCGAATCCGGCCGTCAGCGCTCCTTCTACGCCATCGATTCCGTTGAAGGCATCTGGAACTCCGGCCGCGATGAAGGCCCCAACCTGGGCTACAAGCCCCGCCACAAGGAGGGCTACTTCCCGGTGCCGCCCATGGATAAATTCCAGGACCTGAGAACCGAAATGCTGCTGGTGCTGGAAAAACTGGGCATCGATGTTGAATGCCAGCACCATGAAGTCGCCACGGCCGGCCAGGCCGAAATCGACATGCGCTTCAAGCCCCTGGTGGTGATGGCCGACCAGCTGATGTGGTTCAAGTACGTGCTGAAAAACGTGGCCCAGCGTCACGGCCACACGGTCACCTTCATGCCCAAACCGCTCTTCGACGACAACGGCACCGGCATGCATACGCACATCAGCATCTGGAAAGAGGGCCAGCCCGTGTTCGCCGGTGAAAAATACGCTGGTGTTTCCCAGGAAGCACTTTACGGCATCGGCGGGATCCTGAAACACTGCAAGGCGCTGTGCGCGTTCACCAACCCGACCACCAACTCCTACAAACGTCTGGTACCCGGTTTTGAAGCGCCGGTCAATCTGGCTTACTCCAGCCGCAACCGCAGTGCCGCCGTGCGCATCCCCATGTACTCCCCGTCCCCCAAGGCCAAACGGCTGGAGTTCCGCACCCCGGATCCCTCCTGCAACGGCTATCTGGCCTTTTCCGCCATGCTGATGGCCATAATCGACGGCATCCAGAACAAGATCGACCCGGGTGATCCGCTGGACAAAAATATCTACGACCTGCCTCCGGAGGAACTGGCAGAGGTGGATTCGGCGCCCGGATCACTGGACGAAGCCCTGGCGGCCCTGGAGGCGGACCAGGAGTTTCTGCTGAAAGGGGATGTCTTTACCCGGGATGCCATCGACATGTGGCTGGAGTACAAGATCGAAAACGAGGTCAATCCTGTCAAGCTGCGGCCGCATCCCCACGAATTCTTCCTCTACTACGATATCTAGCAATATCTGACGGCACCCCGGTCATCTCGGCCGGGATGCCGCCAGTCTCGCAGGCAGATGCGATTTGCAAACAGGCTGCGGGTGGGATTCGCCCTGCGGGCGACGCACAGCGCGGGGCCCCGCCAGCCACGTCCAAAGCGCTAGCGTAGCCGCAACGACAGATTCACACCGCTCTGATTGAAGTATGCGTCTAATTTCCGGTACCATGCACGGCGTTTCTTTTCAGGCAGGAAAATAACGAATTCTCCCATGGCGCGCTGGACATCCATCAGGTCGCTCAGAAAGTCGTAGGCCGCGTTGGCAGCGGCCTGATCGGACACCAGCGACTGGTTCTGGGCATCCAGCAGATCGATAATGGACTTGATACCCTGCACGTAAGCATCGGTAACCAGATTCAGGTTGCGACGGGCGGCATCGGCGGCGTCCCGGGACAGCCCGATGCTGGGGTAGGAAGCCCGCGTCAGGTTGAGGGCGGCGAGAATGCGCTGCTGAATGCGTTCCGCTGTGGCCTGCCGTTCAAAGGCGAGTTTTTTGAGCTCTTCCCGAACCCGCCCCAGGGTTCCGGATTTGCGCCCGCCTTCAAATAGCGGGAAGCTCACAAACACGCCGGCACGCCAGGAGGTGTCGTTCAGTCCCTGCGGATTGGTATCGCGTTGCCCTTCACCGTCGTCGGCGAAAAGCTGGTCGACAGAAGCATCCACAGAAAAAGTCGGCATCCAGAAGTCCCGCCGGGAAGCGGTTAGAATGCGCTTCTGGGCTTCAATGGCGGCGTCGATGCGTTTCAGCTCCGGCGAAGCGGACAGCCCTTCCTGCACGGCAAAATGGCTGAAGATGCGCAGGTCCCGGGTATTGCCCATGAGCTGGAAGAAAAGACGGTCGCTGACCACCAGCAATGGATCGCTGAGGCTGGTTTCTTCGGCTACGAAAGGCTCCATGAGCGGCTGGTTGAGTATGCGGTTCAAGGCCTCCATGGCATCCAGCGTCGCCGACTCTGCGCGCAGCACATCCTGGCGGTTGTTGGCAATCTGGTTTTCCCAGCGGTAGACCTCGTCCGGACCGGCCACACCGGTGCTCTGCCGGATGCGGGCACGCTCCAGATTGGCCCGCGTGAGCTTCAGATTTTCCTTCTGAATGCGCTCGATGGTCCTGGCCCGCAGCACTTGCAGATAGGCTCTGGCGGCCTGCTGCATGATGTCCAGGCGGACCGTATCGCGCTCCATGATGCGTGAAGTCTGGAGATGTTTTTCCACCGTGTAGTCGGACCAGGCCCTTTCAGAATAGATCAGCTGAGACCCCTTGGCGGATCCGCTCCAGGCGCGTTCGGGCGATACACCGGAACTGGATCTGGCCGTGTCGCTGTCGATGATGCGACCTTCCGTGCCGATATGCACCTGCGGCAAGAGCGGTGACCTGGCCTCCTTGACGCGCTGCTCGCCTGCGGCCACGTTGCGGTTGGCCGCCGAAAGGTCCAGGTTGGCCAAGAGGGCCTTCTTGACAGCCTTTTCCAGCGTCAGCCGCCGATCAATGCGCTGCGGGGTTTCGTTGATCAATTCGGCTTCGGTCATAACCGCCAGGCCGGGATAGACCCCGATGGCCCGGGCGGTTGCCATGTTGATGGACAACTTTTCCCCGGCGGGAAAAGCGACTTCGATCGAGGCGGCCGGTTCTCCCAGCAGAATGTCCTGCACGGCCACGGCCACCCGGCGGGCGGTTTTTTCCAGGCTGTCCGCCGCCGTCATGGTCATCAGGACACCGTCTTTCACCTCTTCACGCCCCCAGTAGGCGTAGCTGGGCAGCTTGCGGTCAATGAGGCCCCTGACCAGCCGCTTGAATTCACTGCGCGTCAGTTGCCACAGGGGCGCCAGCATCACGGCCTGGGTGCCGGGAGGAACACGGTTCAGGGCATCGGTGGCCGATTCCCCCACCGGAACGGTATGGACCGCAATGGTAAATTCGTTGGCGATATCATTGCCCATCCTGCGAATCGCCGGAATGCCATTGTAGTCCCGTGCATCGACCAGGATAGCCAGGGACTTGAAGGGTGTAATTTGGCGGAAGGCCTTGACGTCCCGTTCAAGACTGCGCATGGAATCGATGTACGTCAGGTTGGGCACACCGGAGGCACCCGCCTTGCGCGGCAGTTTTTGCAGGTCCGCATCGATGACAAACGGCGCCACCACCGGTTTGGGCAGTTCCCTGCGTTTGCAGGCCTCGCTGGAAGCAATGGGTCCCAGCGCCAGCACCAGATCCACATCGTCGGCGGCCAACAACCGGTTCAGCAGGCGGTCAACACCTGCGGCCGTCCCGTCTGCGGTCAGGGACCGCTTGGCAGGAAAGCGGACGTCGAATTCACCTTCGGAGATGCTCTTGATCTCCTGTTCAAAATAAGCCGGCAGACGTGGGAAGCGCACCATCGGTCCGTCACTGAGGACCCCGATATGCACAACTTTGTGCTGCTGTGCGCAGTGGGCGTCGGCGCCTACACCCGCCACGAGAAAAACCAGCGCAATCCAGATAGCCGTAACCCGAATCTTCATCGCGTTGCTCCTGATACGAAATTCCTGTTGGGTACAATACCGACGCTTGGCATGCCGTGTCGGAATTCAGCTTGCGCGCGACCGTCCCCAGGCCTCGTTCCGCCGGTATTTTACCTTGAAGAAAACAGCGTAAAGCGTGGGCACGAAAATCAGCGTCAGCAGCGTGGCAAAGCCCAGCCCGAAAACGATGGTCACCGCCATGGCCACGAAAAAGGCATCCGTAAACAGCGGAATCATGCCCATCATGGTGGTCAACGCCGCCATGGCAACCGGCTTCAGACGGGATGCGCCGGAATCGACAATGGCGGCAAACGGTGGCTTGCCCTCGCGGATCTCCAGGTCGATCTGGTCGATGAGCACCACGGCGTTCTTGATCAACATGCCGGCCAGACTCATGAGCCCCAGCAGAGCCATGAATCCGAATGGCTGATGGAAAATCAGCAGACCGGCCGTCACACCGATGATGGAAAGCGGCACGGTCAGCCAGATGATCAGCGGCTGTTTGAAGGCGTTGAACAGGAAGATGACCACCAGGATCATCATTCCGAAATAGATGGGGATACTGGCCCCCAGTTGCTCGTTGGCATTGGCTGAATCTTCGGCCTCACCGGACCAGGCGATAAAATAGCCCGGACGTCCTTTCAAGGGTATGATGTCGTCGTATTTGACGGGAATGGTGGCGGCATCGATCTTCTCGGGTTTCTTGTCCAGGTAAGCCGCGTAGTCCACTCCGAGGGCTTTTTCGATCTTGGGCTTTACCCGCGCCAACAGTTGGGACGGCAGTTCCGTGCGGGCGTCGGCGTGTATTTTGATCATGGAGCGGCGGTGCCAGCGGGCCACGCGGGGGTTTTCCCAGCCCGTTTCCAGCCCGTTAATTACCTGCAGCACGGGGATTTCCTTGCCCGCCATGGGGCTGAACACATTGATCTCATTAAGATTTTCTACCGTCATGCGCTCATCCCGCGGGGCCCGCGCAACGATGGGGATCAGGTCGATACCTTCGCGGTAGAGCCCGGTAACCGTGCCTTCGAAATTGGACTTGACAGCCGCGGCAATCATGGGGCGCGAGATGCCCAGCCGCCGTGCCCTGTCTTCGGCCACGATGGGCCTCAGCACCTTGACCTTCTGCCCCCACTCGGTGCGCAGGGCCTTGGTCTGGGGATCGGCGGCCAGAACGGCCATGGCCTTGTCGGCCAGTTTGCGCAACTCCTCCTTATCCGGCCCATTGATGCGCAGCTGGATTTTGCCGCCGTTGCCGGGGCCGATATTGAATTTTTTAACATTTACCGTAACGTCTGGAAACATGGTTTCCAGGTCGTTTTGCACTTTGTAATACAGTTTTTCGATTATGCTGTAATCTTTAACACCTACCAGAATACTGCAATAGCGGGCGTCCGCGTCGATGGGCACGTCATAAGTGAGCAGAAAGCGGGGGTGTCCGGATCCGATGGCCGAAGCTGTTTCGGTAACCCCGGGAAGGCTCTTGAGGTACTTTTCCATGGCGGCGACCCCCTTTTCCGTGTGGCGGATGTGGATGCCGTCGCGGAACTGGCACTCCACCATGAACTGCGGCCGGGTGGAGGCCGGGAAGAACTGGTTGGAAACGAATCCAAAACCATACAGCGCCGCCCCGAAAAGCCCGACCACGACGGCAATGGTGACCCATCGAAAACGGATGGCAGCAACCACCAGTCCGCGGTAGAGCTGGTAGAACTTGCCGCCATAGGGGTCTTTCTGCTCCGCGTCTGCAGCCTGTGCGGCCCTCTTCCTGCTCAGAATAAACTTCTGGGTAATCAGGGGGGTGGAGGTTACGGCCGTTACCCAGCTCAGAGAAAGGGATATCAGGATGACGTAGTACAGCGAGCGGCAGAATTCACCGGTGCTGTTGTTCATACCACCGATGGAGGCAAAAGCCAGGATGGCCACGGCGGTGGCGCCTGCAAGGGGGACGGCGTTCTGGCCAACCACCTGCTTGGCGGCTTCCAGCCCGTCTACGCCCTTTTCCATGCGGGTCTTCATCCCGTCGACCACCACGATGGCGTTGTCCACCAGCATGCCTAAAGCGATGATCAGGGCCCCCAGGGAAATGCGCTCCAGAGTAATTTTGTAGTAATCCATGACCACGAAAGTGGCCGCGATGGTGAGCAGCAGGATGAAGCCGATGATCAGACCCGAGCGCAACCCCATGAAGATCAGCAGCACCACCACAACGATGGCCACAGCCTCCAGCAGGTTGACGATAAAGCCGTTGATGGCTTTGATGACGCTGTCGGACTGCATGGAGATGATTCTCAGATCCATGCCAATGGGAATTTGTGTCTGGAGCTCGGCAATGCGCTTCTTGACAGCCTCGCCCATGGTGACCGCGTTGCCGCCCGCCACCGTGGAAATGGCGATGCCGATGGCCGGTTGACCGTCGATACGCAGAATGTTCCTGGGCGGATCCTGGTAGCCGCGCCGTACGGTGGCCACATCCTTCAAATAAATCAGCTTGCCTCCCTTGCTGGCGATGAACAGGTCACCAAAATCTTTCTCGGACTTGAATTCACCGGTGGGGTTGATGGCGATATACTGGGGCGGGATCCGGATGTGCCCCGAGTCGGCCGGCAGGTTCTTGGCCTTGAGGGCGTCAAAGATCTCCTGGCGGGTAATCTTCAGGGCCGACATGCGCGCACGTGACATCTCCACGTAGATGGTCTCGTTCTGGACACCGAAAAAGGTCACCTTCTTGGCATCCTGCACCACCAGCAGTTCACGCTTGAGCAGCTCGGCGACACTTTTCAGCTCGGCAAAGGAAAACCCCTTTCCGGTGAGCGCGAAATACACGCCGTAAACATCGCCGAAATCGTCGTTGACCGTCACGGGGCCGGCGTCCGGCGGCAGTTGCGGTGTGTAATCGCTGACCCGGCGCCGCAGTTCATCCCAGACCTGGGGAAGGGCCTGTTTGTCATACTTGTCCTTGATTTCCACCTTGACAACGGACAGCCCCCGCCAGGAATAGGATTCCACGCGCTTTAGCTGCCCCATCTCCTGGGCGGCCTTTTCGATCTTTTCGGTGACTTCCTTTTCCACCTCGCCGGGAGAAGCCCCCGGATAGGGCGTGATGACCACCGCCGTCTTGATGGCGAATTCCGGGTCCTCCAGCCGCGGCAGGGCTTTGTAAGAAAAATAGCCTAAAACCAGGAGAACCAATGTCATGGTCCAGGTGATGACGCTTTTCTTGATGGACAGTTCGGCGATGTTCATAAGCGCCTATCCCCTCTTCCGCTCTTTCCAGGGCCGCACCTTCATGCCATCACGCAACTGGGTCACACCGGCTGTCACGATGGCCTCGCCCCCCTTGAGGCCCTCGGTGACGACAATGTCTTGCGAACCGCTGAGCGGGCCGACCTTGACCGCAGTCTTGCGGACCGTCATTTTTTGCTTGTCCAGCACCCACACGTAGCTCTTACCGTCGGCGGCGTTCAAAACGGCAATGGCCGGGATACGGATGCCGGCGGCGGCTTTCGTGCTTCCGGACAGTTCCGACACCACGGTGCACGTCATGCCCGGCAGGATGTTGGCCTCCTTGGGCTGCTTCATGACCAGCACCACCTGGTAGGTTTGGGTGGCCGGATCCGCGCGCGTGGAAAACTCCTTCAGCTTGAGAACATATTTCTTTCCGGGTGCCGACTGGAATTCCGCCCAGGCCTTGATTTTCTTATCGCCCTTCAGTTCAGCCACAATCAGCTCGGGGACATCGACCAGGATTTCGACCTGACTGATGTCATGCAGGAAAACGATGGGTTCCTTGGCCCGCACTTTCTGGTAGTTTTCCACGAAACGCTTGGCGATCACACCGCCGAAAGGCGCCCTGAGGTAGGTGTCCCTGAGCGCGTTGCGGGCATCCTCCAAGCGCGCACGCGCCACGTCACGGGCCGCGCGGTAGCGGTCGAAATCGGCCTTGGAAACCTGCTTTCTGGCGTACAGCTGGCGGTAGCGCTTGTATTGATTTTCCGCTTCTACGGCCCGGGCGCGGGCTTCTTTGACGGCAATCTCAAAATCACGGGGCTGAATGCGGGCGATCAACTGCCCTTTTTTGACCTGCTGCCCCTCTTCCACGGGCAGCTGCACCAGTGGACCCGACACCTTGAAGGACAGTTCGGAACGGCGGCTGCCGCGCACCACACCGGCGAATTTATGCAGCCCCGGCCCCAGGCCGGATTTCACCGTCATGATTTTTACCGGCCGCACGACTTCTTTGGGCGCCGGTTCCTCTTTTTGGCCGCAACCTGCGAAAACCAGCAGAACCGCCGCTGTCAGCAGGAGGGGCATTGTACTCCCGCTCAATGCCCGCCGGGACACGATGGGGCAATATCGCTGTACTCTGTTTTTCATGGCGTATTCCTTGATCTGCTTGAAAGTGCGCTTGATACTCATGGGGAAAATGACCTGCAGCAAAAGGGCGGCATTGCCGGTCTCACCGCAAAACCGGAGACGCCACAGGGCCAAAAATATCTTCAGACAGTCGCTTAGCATACCCCGCTTTACAAGCAACCGTGGATCCGCGCCAAAAACAGGCGGCGTCTCCCACCGGTTTTTCACGAAAACCGCCTTCAGGACAGGGAAACCTCGGTGCCCAGGTCCTTTTTGCGTGCCGCGGCCAGAATGGCGCCCGCAACGGCGGCATCCTGAATCGCCACGCCCACCGATTTGAAAAAAGTGATCTCCGTAGCTGATGTGCGGCCCTTCTGGCGGCCGTTGACAATCTCGCCGATTTCGGCGTCGATGCCGGCACCGGCCTTGATAAGATCACCGGCTTCCGCCAGGCAGGCCTCGCGCTGGTCGACCACCACGCGCGCGCGCTTGACGGTGGCCGCATCGATCTCCTGCATCTCGGGCGTAAAAGACCCGATACCGGTGACATGCGTTCCGGGCGCCAGCTCCCGGCCGTCGAACAGGGGGGTTTTGGAAGTGGTGGCGGCAATGACGATATCGGCGCTGCGGATGGCCTCCTGGGGATCTGCAATGACATGCACGGCTGGCGCATCCGGCCAGGTGGCCACCTCTTCCGCCAGCTGCCGCGCCGCGGCGGGCGAACGATCGACAATCTTGACCTGCTTGACGGCGCGCACACAGCACACGGCCGCAAGCTGGGAGCGACCCTGTACGCCGGCGCCGAAAAGCGTTACGCAAGCCGCATCCGGACGGGCCAGCAGATCGGCTGCCAGGCCGCCGATGGCCCCGGTGCGCAGCGCCGTAAGACAGCCGCCCTCCAGGAGTGCGGCCGGCATGCCGGTTTCCGGGTCCACAACCAGCACCACAGCGCTGACCACCGGCAGACCACGCGCAGCATTGCCTTCGTTCACCGAAACGATCTTGATGCCCAAATCGCGGCTGCGGCGCAGATAGGCCGGCATCACCAGGGTGACCCCGCCGGCGGTCGGCAGCTGACTTCTAAGCGGCATGCTGACATCGCCGGCTGCCAGCTGCCCGAAGGCGCGACGTACAACCTCGATAGCCGTGCGCATGGGAAGCGCCGCCGCGATATCGGCTGCCGTCAAAATCGTCATATTCATAAACACCTCCTTTGGGACAGAAATGCCATCTTACCGGTCCTGCTGCGCGGCCGGCAGTCCTTCATCGGCCCGCGAGCTGTACAGGTTAGCCGCGGCCAGGGTCAAAGCGACGATCGAAGGGCCGGTGATCAGGCCCCAGAAACCGAAAGTGGCGATACCGGCCAGAATCGAAAGCAGGATCAGGATCTCGTTCATGGTGTATTCGAAACCAAAGGTCTTTTTCAGACGGCTGATGAAGATGAGGCGCAGGATATTGTCGATGAAAAAACCCATCACCACCCACGCGAACCCGACGATGATGGCGGCATTCAGAAAACGGCCGGCAAACAGTTCCAAGGCCACCACCGGGACGTAGACCAGGGCCGCACCGACGATGGGAATCACCGAACAGAAACCGGCCAGCACGCCGAGATACACGGCGTCGTAATCGCCGGTAAAAGCCATCAGTACGCCAAAGGCCAGGCCCTGGGCGATCATATTGAACAGCGCCCCGTAAAAAACCACCGCCACAGTGCCGGTGCATTCCCGGTAGAGATACTTCTCCTGATCCAGGCGCGTCGGCATGACCTTTGCCATAAAATTCAGAATCTGTTTGCCGTAAAGGTTGAAGAGAAAATAGAACAGCAGGATCCAGACCACCTGTATCAGCAGGCCGCCGGCGCCGGTAACCACGCGCTGGATGCCCTTAATGACGGCCTCGACGCTGGCGCCGCTTATCAGGGTACTGCCCTTGGATTTCAGTTTTTCGAGCAGATCGTGCAGGAGGGGGATACGGTCCAGGAAAGCTTGCAGCTTTTGCGCCATTTCCAGAACGGTCTGTTTGAGCTGGCCGATATTCAACGCGGTCACCTGGTCGTAGGTCTTGGAAACGAAGTACATTAAAGGAATAAAAATCAGCAGAATGAATAAGAGCGTGAAGACGGCGGCAGCCATGGCGCGTTTGCGCGCTTTTAACCATACCGGCAGCCCGGAATGGCCGATGGTGTCGACCAAGGCGTTATAGCCGTGGCTGGTGGAAAGCGCCAATACAGCCGCCACCAGCAGGTAATGCAGGTACGGAGAAAAAATCCACAGCGAGGCGGCAATCAGGGCCAGCGTCAAGGCGGCTAGAAATCGGTCCCCTTCATTGTGCGCAGAATCTCTGTCCATCGTTTCTCCGTTTGGTTTGGCAGCGCCCACATTTATGTCGAGTCGCACGGCGGATCTTCTGAAATACCGCCCGGCCATGGGAAATCAGCTACCGGAAAAGACAAAGCACCACTATTTTTCATACCAATGCGTTTAGCGAAAAGCAAATGTTCTCGCAACCGCCGCCATCTTCTGCACCCAGCGGATGTACTTCCGGCGACGCGCGCCGCGGTCATGCGCGCATTTTTTCCACGAGGTAACCGTCGATAAGCAGGTGCACAAAATGGTGCAGCACGCAAACCGCCAGGGCCTGGCCGTAGCGGGGAAACAGGGCGACCTGCAAAAGGATGGAAAGCGGCAGGGTTTTCTGGCAGCCCATGAAAATGACGCTTTCGCGGCGGCCGGGCCGGAGGTGGAAACCCCAGACCATCGCCCCGGCGGCCAGCAGCATCAGCAGGTGAAAGGCGGCCACCAGCAGCACAATCGCACCCAGGGTGCCAGAACTTTGCAAAAGCGCACGCCGGCTTTCGGAAATCGCCATCCAGACGATCATCAGCACCAGCACCTGGTTGAACTTCTGCAGTCCGTTTTCCAGCCGCTTGAGCGAATCTGCAGGCAGGCGCTGCACCACGCGGTTTCTGGCCGCCAGCCCCAGCACCAGCGGGATGAACACTAATGCGCCCAGCTGCAGCATGAGAGATGTTCGGTCGATGGCGATGTCCAGACTGCCCGTTAGGTTTGCCAGCAGCAGGGACAACACCAGCGGTATGGAAAAAACCGCCAGGCCGTTCGAGACCAGGGAAATCAGCAGGGCGTGTGCCATGTTGCCGCCCGCCGCTCCGCTCATGACCACCCCGCTGCTCAGCGTGGAGGGCATCACCGCCACCAGAAAAAGGCCGATGGTGATGCCGGTGCCGACCGGTGCGCAACTGAGCAGGTAGGCCAGGCCGGGAGCTGCCGCAAAAATGAGCACCAGCGCAATCAGCGCGCCCTTAATGTCGGTGAGGCCGGATTTGATCTGGCGGGTATTCAACATGATCCCTGAAGTGAAAAAGATGATCAGAATGGTGGCCTCGGCGCCGTAGTGCGTCTTCAACCACGTACCGGCCTGCGGCAGGACGCCGGAGACGTCGGCGAGCGTCGCCGTGACCACCACCATCAGGCCCGTGGGAAACCAGTGCTTCTTGATCGCTGCCAATACTTCCGCCATTTTCGCTGCTTTGCTCTTTTGTCGTTATGTCATCTCGAAAGACGGGAGCGCGATATGCAGGCTGCGCCGCAGGCCCCATGCCAGCACCGCCGCAAGCGCCAAAGAAAGCAATACCCAGGAAAAGAACGCCGCCGGAGAAGTGGAATGGTAGAGCAGGTGCAGCGGATCGGGGAGACAGCCCGTATCCATGTACAGCTTGGGGCGGCGGTTGAAGTACATCGGCATCAGCACGTCACCGATGCGAAACAGGCGTATGAAAAGGGGAAAAACCCCCAAAAGCATACACAGGAGCGGCCCCCACGGCTTGCGGAGTGCAGCGGCCAAGCATACTAGGAGCAGCAGCGTCCAGACTTCCAGCGACGGCGCCAGCAGACCCCACCAGGCACCAGCGGCAGAAAAGCCGCTGCCAGCAGCAAGCTTCCGCCCGCCCCACGCAAACAGTCCGCCTGGCTTTGGAGTGGTACCGCCCGCCCCGTGCACCGGCTTTCACGGGTGCTAAAAGCGGAAGCGGCGCGGCCCGGGGACACAGCTCAAAGGACCTTTGTTTTTTAGCTGAAAACCTGCGCGCACAGTTCACCCAGCGCACCCAGGTTCTCGCACAGGTGAATACCGGCGGCGCGCATGGCCTCGATCTTGCCCTGTGCCGTGCCGCTTTTGCCGCTGATGATGGCCCCGGCATGGCCCATGCGGCGCCCGGGCGGCGCGGTCAGACCGGCGATAAAGCCCACCACCGGTATGCTGAGATGCCGGCGGATAAAGTCGGCCGCCTCTTCCTCGGCACTGCCGCCGATTTCGCCCACCATCACGATTCCCTTGGTTTCAGGGTCCTTCTCAAAGGCATCCAGGCAGTCGATAAAATTGGTGCCGTTGACCGGATCGCCGCCGATCCCGATGCAGGTGGTCTGGCCGAGCCCCTGGCGCGTCAGCTGGTGGACCACTTCATAGGTCAGGGTCCCGGAACGCGAAATCACCCCCACGGGGCCGCCGGCCTGGTGGATGGGGCCGGGCATGATGCCCACCTTGCAGGCGCCGGGCGTGATGATTCCCGGGCAGTTGGGACCGATCAGGCGCGACGACTTGTCACGCATGTAGTTTTTCACCTTCATCATGTCCAGAATGGGGATGCCCTCGGTGATGGCCACGATCAGTTCGATGCCGGCATCCACAGCTTCCATGATGGCGTCGGCGGCAAAAGGCGGCGGCACGAAGATCATGCTGCAGTCGGCGCCGGTCTTCCGCTTGGCGGCTTCGACGGTGTTGAACACCGGTACATCGTCCATGGTCTGGCCGCCCTTGCCCGGGGTTACCCCGGCAACTACCCGGGTGCCGTAGGCGATGCACTGGCGGGTGTGGAACTGGCCCTCCCGGCCGGTAATACCCTGCACCAGGACCCGCGTATCTGCGTCAACGAATATGCTCATAGCTTGTCCCTTCCTTCCAGCGAATGCTGATCAGGCCACAATGGCGGCCACCTTTTCGGCCGCGTCTTTCAAATCCGCGGCCGAGATCAGGTCGAGGCCCGATTCAGCCAGAATGCGGCGCCCGGCTTCCACATTGGTGCCTTCCATGCGCACCACCACCGGCACGTTGATGCCGGTTTTCCGGGCCGCCTGAACCACACCTTCGGCCAGTACGTCACAGCGCAGGATGCCGCCGAAGATGTTGATCAGGATCCCCTTGACATTTTTGTCGTTGAGAATGATGCGAAAGCCGTTTTCCACCATCTCGGCGCTGGCGCCGCCCCCCACATCCAGGAAATTGGCGGGCTCGGCCCCGGCCAGCTTGATGATGTCCATGGTAGCCATGGCCAGGCCGGCGCCGTTGACCATATTGCCGACGTTGCCGTCTAGGTTGATGTAGTTGAGGTTGTACTTGGAAGCCTCGACTTCCAGGGGGTCTTCCTCGTCCAGATCGCGGTAGGCCAGGATATCCTTGTGCCGGAAGAGAGCATTGTCGTCGAAGTTGATCTTGGCATCCAGGGCCACCACGGTATTCTCGGCGGTGACCACCAGCGGGTTGATCTCCACCAGCGAACAGTCGTATTCAACAAACAATTGGTAGAGGCCGGCGAGCAACTTGACAAAAGGCTTGATGACGGCCGGTGCCAGCTCCAGGCCGAAAGCGGCCTTGCGGCCGTGGTAAGGTTGAATACCCACCAGCGGATCCACATACACTTTGATGATCTTTTCCGGGGTACGATCGGCCACTTCCTCGATGTCCATGCCACCGGCCTGGCTGGCCATGATCACGATCTTGGCCGTGGCACGGTCCGGAATGAGGCTCAGGTAGAGCTCTCTGGCGATATTGAGCCCCTGCTCCACCAGCACCTTGCGCACCCGCTGGCCTTCAGGCCCGGTCTGATGGGTCACCAGCGTCATGCCCAATATCTCACCGGCCGCAGACGCCACTTCTTCGGAAGAACGGGCCAGCTTGACGCCGCCGCCCTTGCCGCGGCCGCCGGCGTGGATCTGCGCCTTGACCGCCACCGGGAAAGCCCCCAGGTCGGCGGCCACCTTTTTGGCATCCTCGACGCTGAAAGCCACCGCCCCCGCCGGAATAGGCACGCCGTATTTTTTAAACAGCTCCTTGGCCTGAAATTCGTGAATTTTCATGACGCCGGATCTCCTTTATCACCCGATAACACAGAGAACATCATTTTTAGCAACCGAATCGCCGGTGGAAAAACCGATTTCCTTGATGGTGCCGCTGACCGGTGCCGGCAGCGCGTTTTCCATCTTCATGGCCTCCAGCACCACGACGGTTTCACCCTCGCTGACCTCGTCGCCGACTTCCTTTTCGTAGCGCACGATCATGCCGGGCATGGGCGCCAGCATTTGTTTTCCCTCTGCCGCTGCTGTCGGTGCGGCTGCAGGAGCCTTCTCGGGGGCGGCGGCCGCCGGCGGTTCCGGGGCCGGTGCCGGTGCAGCAGCCGGTGCCGGCGCGACAGGCGCCGCCGGCATGGGGGCCGGCATCTGCAGCGGCGTCTGGGTCGGCATCTGCTGAATGTAGTTCAACACCGGCGAACCGCCGACTTCATCCACCCCGACTTCGAAATAGTCGCCGTCCACAAAGACGTTGAAGGTACGCAGGGCATCGCTCTTGGGCGGCGCTTCCTTTTTGGGTTTCTCGACCAGTTCGCCGGCCTTGGCCTTGCGGACCAATTCCTCTTCGGCTTTGACATCGGCCAGCGTGCGCGGCCGCACCTCGGCCGGCGGCTCTTCCTTGCCGTATTTCCACTTCAGGAAACGCTTTCCGGTGACCGGGTACAGCGCGTAGATCAGGACATCATCCATGTCCACGGCCAGCCCCTTGACTTCTTCCTGGGCTTTGGGCAATTCGGGCTCCAGCACCTCGGCCGGCCGGCAGGTGATGGGCTCCTCACCCCGTTCATAGCCCTTGAGGGCTTTTTTCTGCACTTCGGGATCGATGGGAACGGCGGTTTTGCCGTAGAGCCCGTATACCAGATCCTTGACCTGGTCGGTGATCATCTTGTAGCGCTCATTTTCGTCGTCGAACAGCACGTTGTTGACCGTCTGGATCCCCACGATCTGGCTGGTGGGCGTCACCAGCGGCACCTGCCCCAGTTCTTTGCGCACCCGCGGCAGTTCATGGTAGACCGCGTCGATCTTGTCTAAGGCATCCATCTCCCGCAGTTGGTTGACCAGGTTGGAGAGCATGCCCCCCGGGGTCTGGTGCAGCAACACGTTGATGTCGATGATCGACACCTTGGAGTCATCCAGCAGGTGCCTGTACTTGGGCATGATCTCCCTTTCCAGGATTTCATTGATATGCGCCAGGTGGCGGATGTCGAACCCGGTGTCCCGGTTGGTGCCCAGCAGCGTCATCACCAGCGGCTCGATGGCCGGATGCGACGTCCGGTACGCGTATGGCGACATACAGGTGTCGACGATGTCCACCCCGGCCTCGATGGCCTTGAGCTGGCTCATGGGCGCCATGCCCGAAGTAAAATGGCTGTGCAGGTGAATGGGCACTTTTACGGCGGCTTTCAGGGCTTTGACCACCTGGTAGGCATCGTAGGGCGCGATCAGGCCGGCCATGTCCTTGATGCAGACGCTGTCAGCGCCCATGGCTTCCAGATCTTTGGCCTTGCTGACGTAATAGTCCAGGTTGTACACCTCGCCGCCCATGCGCGGTTCGGTCATGGAGTAGCAGATGCAGCCCTGGAAATGCTTGCCGTGTTCCTTGATGACCGGCACCACAGTTTCAAAATTACGAAAGTCGTTTAAAGCGTCAAAGGTGCGGAAAATGTCCATGCCGTTTTCGCAGGCCCGCTCCACGAAAGCCTTGGCCACATCATCGGCATAGTTGCGGTAGCCCACCAGGTTCTGGGCCCGCAACAGCATGGAGAAAGGCGTCTTCTTGATGTAGCGTTTCAGCGTACGGATACGTTCCCAGGGGTCTTCGTTGAGAAAGCGGTGCATGGTGTCGAAGGTGGCGCCGCCCCAGGTTTCAAAGGCCCAGAACCCGACTTCATCCATCATTTCAGCGATGGGGATCATGTCCTCGGTCCGGCCCCGGGTGGCAAACAGGGATTGGTGACCGTCGCGGAAGGTCAAATCCTCGATTTTCAGGGGGTTTTCCGCAACGGGCCGGTCCTTGTCGTAGTTCATGTCCGTCAATTTCAGCTGATCATGGTTGTTCATCGTAAAGGCTCCCTTTTGGATAACTTGCTGGATAACTTGCTTTAAAAAGGTACGCTGAAGCGGCTTTGGGAATGCATTCCGCCGGCTAGCTGAACCGTGTCAGCGATTTAAGCTGCATGAGACTGCGCAGCTGCATCATGCTCTGCCGTCCGCTGATGCCCCACCAGTTCTGGGGTCCGGACGGGGCGGCCGGCGGCTGGGTTACCGCCGTGGAAGCCAGCTGAACGCAGCAGGCATCCTCTTCGTTTCGGATATAACCCATCACCGCGGCAATGGCGGCGGCTTTCTTGGTATCATCCATGGTTCTCCTCCGGACACAGCAATTGGGCTTACACGGGAATGTTGCCGTGTTTCTTAGGTGCGCGCATCTCGCGTTTGGTGCACATGACTTCCAGGGCTTCGATGAGGCGCGGCCGGGTTTCGCTGGGGACGATCACGGCGTCGATGTAGCCCCGCTGGGCCGCCTGATAGGGATTCGAGAACAGTTCGTTGTACTCCGCGATCTTTTCCTGGCGCTTGGCCTCGGGGTCGGCGGCGGACTTGATCTCCCGGCGATGGATGATGTTAGCGGCACCGGCGGCCCCCATCACGGCGATTTCAGCGGAAGGCCAGGCAAGGGCCATATCGGCGCCCAGGTCCTTCGAACACATGGCCAGGTAGGACCCGCCGTAGTCCTTGCGCGTGACAAGCAGCATCTTGGGCACTGTGGCCTCGGAGTAGCACCACAGCAGTTTGGCCCCGTGGCGGATGATGCCGCCCCATTCCTGCTGGCTGCCGGGCAGGTAGCCGGGAACATCGGCGATGGTCAAAAGCGGAATGTTGAAGGCATCGCAGAAACGGATGAAACGCGTGGCCTTGTCAGAGGCGTTGATGTCCAGGCAGCCGGCCAGCACCTTGGGCTGGTTGGCAATGATGCCCACACTGCGTCCGTTGAGGCGCGCCAGGCAGACGATGATGTTCTGTGCAAAGTGAGCATGGGGCTCGAAGATCTCGCCGTTGTCGACAATGGAGCGGATGACGTCTTTTATGTCGTAGGACTGGGTGGGGGAATCCGGAATGATCTTGTCCAAAGCCGGGTCCGTGCGCCGCGGGTCGTCACCGGTCTGGACAATGGGCGGATCCTCCATGTTGTTGGATGGCAGGTAGGATAGAAGGGTCCGGATCTGTTTCAGGGCGTCTGCATCGTCTTCGCAGGCAAAGTGGGCCACCCCGCTTTTTTCATTGTGCGCCATGGCGCCGCCGAGGTCTTCGAAAGTCACTTCCTCGCCGGTGACCGACTTGATGACATCCGGTCCGGTGATAAACATGTAGCTGGTGTTTTTGACCATGAAGATCCAGTCCGTCATGGCCGGTGAATAGACCGCCCCACCGGCGGTGGGGCCCATGATGGCTGAAATCTGCGGGATCACACCCGATGCCACCGAGTTGCGGTAAAAAATCTGGCCATAGCCCGAAAGGGCGTCAACGCCCTCCTGGATGCGCGCCCCGCCCGAATCGTTCAGCCCCACGAACGGCACACCGGCCTTTATGGCCATGTCCATCACCTTGCAGATCTTCTTGGCATGCATCTCACCGAGGCTGCCGGCACGCGAGGTGAAATCCTGGGCAAAGGCGAATACCGGCCGGCCGTCGATGCGTCCGTGGCCGGTGATGACGCCGTCCGAGGCGATTTCAACTTCCGGCATGCCGAAGTTGACGCAGCGGTGTTTCACAAACATGTCGATTTCATGGAATGTCCCGGGGTCAAAGAGCAGGTCCAGACGCTTGCGGGCGGTGAGCTTGCCTTTTTCGCAGTGTTTGGCAACGGCCTTATCCCCGCCCATGGCGCGTATCCTGGCCTCCCGGTCCCGGAGATCCTTGATTTTGTCATCCACGATGCCCATGATTTTCCGTTCCTTTCACCCAGTGCTTTATTCGGAAATGTTCGTAAACAGAAAACTCTCGCCAGCCGGTCGTTGCAAACTTGCAACTCAACTGCCTGAAAAATAAGCCTATAGCCTATCTTAAAACTTCGCACTTTTGTCAAGCAAAAAAAGCAGCTCATCGGCCGCCGCCATGGGGGTCAGCCGGCCGCGGCGCACCTGGTCGGACACTTCGGGAAGCTTGCGGCGGATCCCCGGGTGCCGGCAGAAGCGCTCCTGAAGCCCTTCTGCCACCAGCGATTCCATCCACTCCAGCGCCTGATACCGGCGCCGCTTTTCGAGTTCTCCGGATGCCTGCAGCCGGCGGTGGTGATCCAGCACGGTCTGCCAGATTTTTTCGATCCCGGCCCCGGTGGCGGCGCTGCAGGTCAATACCGGCGGTTTCCATCCGGCAGCCGGAGGGTTTAACAGGCGCAGTGCCCGCTCATAGGTTTTCCTGGCCCGGGTGGCCGGTCCGACGTTGCGGCCGTCGGCCTTGTTGACGGCCACGGCATCGGCAAGCTCCAGGATGCCCCTTTTGATACCCTGCAACGCATCGCCGGCGCCGGCGAGCATGAGCACCAGGAAAAAATCCACCATGCCGCAAACCGCGGTTTCCGACTGGCCGACGCCCACGGTTTCCACGATGACGACATCGAAGCCGGCGGCCTCGCACAGCAGCATGGTCTCGCGTGTCATGCGCGCCACGCCGCCCAGCGTACCGCCGGACGGCGAGGGCCGGATAAAGACGTTTTCTGCGACTGAGAGTCGCTCCATGCGGGTCTTGTCCGCCATGACGCTGCCGCCGCTGCGGCCGCTGCTGGGATCGACGGCCAACACCGCAATCCGGTGGCCCTTTTTCACCAGCAGGCTGCCGAGGCTCTCGATAAACGTGCTCTTGCCGACGCCGGGCACGCCGCTGATGCCCAGCCGGACAGCGCCTCCGGTTTCCGGCAGCAGGGCCTGCAAAATCCCGGCAGCAGCTTCCTGATGGTCCGGAAGGGAGCTCTCGATCAGGGTAATGGCCCGGGCCAGCACACGCCGGTCTGCACGGCGAATACCATCAAGGAAATCCTGCACACTACTGTCCACCATGGGAGTCTATCTGTTTTCCAGGATATCCAGCACCTTGCCGGCCGATTCGGTGATGGGCGTACCGGGGCCGAAAACGCCTACTGCGCCGCAGCTTATTAGAAATTCGTAATCAGACGGCGGAATGACGCCGCCGACCACGACCAGGATATCCCCACCACCGGCTTTTTTCAGAGCCGCGACAAGCTGGGGCACCAGCGTCCTGTGGCCGGCCGCCAGGCTGGAAACACCCACCAGGTGAACGTCGTTCTCGACGGCCATTTTGGCTGCCTCTTCCGGGGTCTGGAACATGGGGCTGATGTCCACGTCGAAGCCCAGATCCGCATAGGCCGTGGCAACCACTTTGATGCCGCGGTCATGGCCGTCCTGGCCCATTTTGGTCACCAGTATCCTCGGACGACGGCCCTTTCGGCGCTCGAAGGCGGCGGTGCGCTCTCTGAAAGCCTCGATGATCGACTGGTCGACGAATTCCGAGGCATAGGCGCCGGAAATACAGCGGGTCGCGGCGGTAAACCGGCCGAATACCTTTTCCATGGCATCGGAAATCTCCCCCACCGTGGCCCGGGCACGCACCGCCGGAATGCAGGCTTCCAGCAGGTTGCCCCCCGATTCGGCCGCGTGCGTAACGGCGGCCAGCGCCTGCTGCACGGCGGCGCTATCGCGGCGGGCCCGGATTTCCGCAAGCCGCTGGATCTGTTCGTCGCGCACGGCCTCGGAAACCTCCAGCACGTCCTTTAAGGGTTCCTCTTCGATCTGGTACTTGTTGACCCCCACGATGACGTCCAGCCCCTGGTCGATGCGCGCCTGCTTGCGGGCCGCGGACTCTTCGATCCTCAGTTTGGGCATGCCGGTTTCAATGGCCTTGGCCATGCCGCCCAGGGATTCGACCTCCTGGATGATCTTGCGCGACTCGCGAATGATGCCGTCGGTCAGGGCCTCGACATAGTAGGAGCCGCCCAAAGGATCGACCACGTGGCAAATCTGCGACTCCTCCTGGATGATGATCTGGGTGTTTCTGGCGATGCGCGCCGAAAAATCGGTGGGCAGGCCCACAGCCTCGTCAAAGGAATTCGTGTGCAGCGACTGCGTGCCGCCCAGGGCCGCGGCCAGCGCTTCCAGCGTGGTGCGGATGATGTTGTTGTAGGGATCCTGTTCGGTCAGGCTCCAGCCCGATGTCTGAACGTGGGTGCGCAGCATGCTGGAACGCGGATTTTTGGGGTCGAACTGGCTCATCAGTTCGTGCCACAGGAAACGGGCGGCGCGCAGCATGGCGATTTCCATGAAGAAGTTCATCCCCACGCCGAAGAAAAACGACAGCCGCGGTGCAAAATCATCGATCTTCAAACCACTTTGCAACGCCGCACGCACGTACTCCAGCCCGTCAGCCAGGGTAAAAGCGGTCTGCAGGACGGAATTGGCCCCGGCTTCCATCATGTGGTAGCCGCTGATGCTGACGGTGTTGAACTTGGGCATGTGCTGAGAGCAATAGGCGATGATGTCCGAAACGATGCGCATGGAAGGTTCGGGCGGATAAATGTAGGTGTTGCGCGTCAGGTATTCCTTGAGAATGTCGTTCTGGATGGTGCCGGTCAGCTGCTCCTGTTTGACGCCCTGTTCCTCGGCGGCCACGACGTATCCGGCCATGATCGGCAGCACGGCACCGTTCATGGTCATGGAAACACTCATCTGGTCCAACGGGATCTGGTCGAAGAGGATCTTCATGTCTTCCACGGAATCGATGGCCACGCCGGCCTTGCCGATATCACCCACCACTCGTGGATGGTCCGAATCATAGCCCCGGTGGGTCGCAAGGTCAAAAGCCACCGACAGGCCTTTTTGCCCGGCGGCCAGGTTGCGGCGGTAAAAGGCGTTGGACTCCCTGGCCGTCGAAAACCCGGCATACTGACGGATGGTCCAGGGCCGTCCGGCGTACATGGTTGCCATGGGACCGCGTACATAGGGTGCAAATCCCGGCAGCGTGTTGACGTGCTCCATGGCTTCCAAATCTTCGGCGGTGTACAACGGCTTGACCGCAATCCCCTCGGGGGTTTTCCAATCCAGGTCTTCCAGCGGCCGGCCCCTGAGCTGCTTGGTGGCCAGATCTTTCCATTTTTGGAGGTCGGGATGTTCGGACATGGTGCACTCCTTTTTGTTTTTGAAAGTCAGTTGCGGCGATGTCCCTGCGGCAACGCCCGGCCCGGCAGCCGCCGGCGGCCGCCCGTTTCGATCACGGGCGTTTCGGGGAACCTGCAGCCGGTTTCAGGAACGCTGGCAGAGTTCCACCAGTACGCCGTGGGTCGACTTGGGGTGCAGAAAGGCGATCTTGGCGCCGCCGGCCCCGATGCGCGGCTTTTCATCGATCAGGCGTACCCCCTTGGCTTTAAGTTCGCTCAAGGCCGCCTCGATGTCATCCACACGAAAGGCTACGTGCTGGAGGCCCTCGCCTTTTTTTTCGATGTACCTGGCCACCGGCCCGTCGGGTGCGGTGGATTCCAGCAGTTCCACCTCGCTTTCCCCCACCGGAAAAAAGCCGGTGGTCACCTTCTGCTCGGCAACGGTCTCTTCACCCTCGAAGGCCAGGCCCAGGATGTCGGACCAGAAGGCCTTGCCGGCCTGCATGTCCTTAACGGCAATGCCCAGGTGATCGATTTTCAAAATTTTCATTACTCCCTCCCTGTGGGCGTTATTGGGGTTTCAAACCGGTCGGCACTATCCTTTTGGCTTTTGCTTCGACAAGGCCCGCCGGAAACCCGGCATGGCGTTGACGATGGTGTCATCATCGACGCAGAAGGCGATCCGGAAATGACCGGGGCCTTCGAACCCGCTGCCGGGCACCACCAGGATCAGCTCCTCCTGCAGGGCGCGGACGAAAGCCACGTCGTCTTCGACGGGACTTTTGGGGAACAGGTAAAACGCACCGGCGGGCCGCGTGAATTCATATCCGCAATCCGACAGGCCGTCACACAAAAGGTCCCGCTTGCGGGCATAGGCGGATATGTCCACGCTCATGCCCTGCAGGCAGGCCACTACGCGCTGCATCAGGGCCGGGGCATTGACATACCCCAGGATACGGTTGGCCAGCGTCATGCCCGCCAGCAGATCATCCCGGTAGGTGGCGGCCGGGTTGACAGCGGCGAACCCGATGCGTTCACCGGGAATGGAGATGTCCTTGGAATAGGATGTGGCGATGATACTGTCCGGGTAGGCGTGGAAAACGCTGGGCACGGTCACATCGTCGAACACGATCTTGCGGTAAGGCTCGTCCGAAATCAGGTAGATGGTACGGCCCAGTTCGCGGCTCTTGGCGGCCAGAAGCTCCCCTATGGCGTGCAGGCTTTTTTCATCGTACACCTGGCCGGTGGGGTTGTTGGGGGAATTGATGAGCAGGGCCTTGGTTTTCTCGCCGATGGAATCGGCGATGGCCGCTATGTCCAGTGTAAAATCGGGCCGGGTGGGAACGGTCTTGAAAACCCCGCCGTGGTTGTCCGTGTAGAAACGGTATTCCACGAAACAGGGCGCCGGCGACAGCACTTCGTCACCGGGATCCAGGATGGCCTTCAGGATCACGTTCAAGGCCCCGGCGGCGCCACAGGTCATGATGATCTCGTGCGCCTCGATGGTGATGCCCTGCTCCTGTGCCAGATAGTCTGCTATGGATGCGCAAACCTGCGGGTAACCGGCCTGGGGCATGTAGCAGTGCCCGTCGAGGCCGCAGGAATCCACCGCATCGCGCAGCACTTCGTCGAATTTGGCCGGCGGCGGCAGATTGGGGTTGCCCAGGCTGAAATCGAAAACACGTTCCGCTCCGTACTGCGCTTTGAGGCGCGCGCCCTCTTCGAACATCTGGCGGATCCAGGACGATTTCTCGATAAATCCGCTGATTTTTCTGGCAACGGTCATCCATCTGCCTCCTGTCCGTGAAGCTGTATCACCAGCGATATCTTTCCCGAAAATACCGATCAGGGACATTGATAGGCAGATTGGCCATAAAATTCAAGAGTGATTATGGCCCCATGGCACCATTTTTTGCACAGCGAGCCGGCTCTCAGCTTGCAGGCTCAACCGATTTGACCTCGGGAATCTCCTGCTTCAACAGCCGCTCGATGCCGTTTCGCAGCGTCATCTGGGACATGGGGCAGCCGGCACAGGCGCCCTGCAGCCGTACGGTCACCACGCCGTCCACAACGTCGATAAGCTCCACATCCCCGCCGTCGGCCTGCAGCGAGGGCCTGATTTTATCCAGCACCTGCATCACTTGCTCTTTCATGTCGTCTTCTCCTCAGCACAAAGATAAAAAACCGAGCTTCCAGCACCCGTTGTACGGCCGCTCATTCATCAATATAAGGACGAAAACGGATCGTGCACCTCCTTTTGTAGCGTCCGTTCAAAATTCAGGCATCCGCAGCGGCCTGACGGGCCTGGAAAAACTCCCGGCGGAAATTCTCAAATCCGCCGTTTGATATGGCCTGGCGCATACGCTGCATCAGGGACGTAAAATAATGCACGTTGTGAATGCTGTGCAAACGATAGGCCAGCAGTTCGCGGCTCTTGTACAGGTGCCGCAGATAGGCCCGCGAGTAATGCCTGCAGGTGTAGCAGTCGCAGCCCGTTGCGATGGGCCGGGTATCCGTTTTAAAACGCGCATTGCTGATGTTGAAGGTTCCGCGGGCGGTAAACAGCTGGCCGTTGCGGGCGTTGCGCGTGGGCAGAACGCAGTCGAACATGTCGGCGCCCAGGCCCACCAGCGTTACCAGGTCTTCGGGTTTTCCGACACCCATAATGTACCGGGGTTTTTCCGCCGGCAGCTGCCCGAGCGTAAAATCGGCCACCGCGTACATGGTTTCGGCCGGCTCGCCCACGCTGAGCCCGCCGACAGCATACCCGCTGAAGTCCAGCGCGGCCAGCGCCTGGGCGGCCTCTTTGCGCAGGTCGTCGAACATGCCGCCCTGGACAATGCCGAACAGGGCGTTGCGGCCGCCGCCAGACGAGCGCCAGCTGCGCCGGCAGCGCCCGGCCCAGCGCAGTGTCAGCGCCATGGCCGCGGCCGCATCGTCATAATCGGCCGGATAGGCAATGCACTGGTCCAGGCACATGATGATGTCCGCATCGAGGCAACCCTGGATCTCAATGCACTTTTCAGGCGTCAGCAGGTGCGCCGAGCCATCGATGTGGGAACGGAAGGACACGCCCTCTTCGGTCAGGCTGGCAAGCGCCGCCAGTGAAAATACCTGAAACCCTCCGCTGTCGGTCAGAATCGGCCGGTCCCAGTGCATGAAGGCATGCAGACCGTCAAAGGCACCGATCACCTCGCACCCGGGTCGCAGGTAGAGATGGTAGGTGTTGCCCAGGATGATCTGCGCGCCAGCGGCCTTCAGTTCTTCAGGTGCAAGCGATTTGACGCTGGCAAGGGTCCCGACCGGCATGAAGACCGGGGTTTCGATGCGGCCGTGCGCGGTTTCGATCACGCCGGCCCGCGCCCTAGAGCGGGAGTCGCTCGCCGTCACACGAAAAGAGAACATGCCTGCCCTTCCTGTCGACACATTTGTGGATCACCCCTGTATCATCATTGATGCTTTCGTAGAAGGTTCGGACCTGCCGCTTGCGCAACCCCGCATAGCGCATTTCGAAGAAAAGTCTTGAAATCCGCCGGGAACCGACTTTTGGGGAGTTTATCGTTCCTGCCGCCGGCTGTTAATGCCCGGGAAAAACTTCAGCAGATCAGCATGGCATCGCCGTAACTGTAAAAACGGTATCCCCTGTCAATGGCCTCCCGGTAGGCGGCCAGCACTTCTTGGCGGCCTGCAAAGGCAGCCACCAGCATCAGCAGGGTGGATCGCGGCAGGTGAAAATTGGTGATCATGGCATCGACCATGCGAAAGTCGTAGCCGGGATAGATGAACAGGTCACACTGCCCGCTGCCGGAAGCGATGCGGCCATGGCCGTCGACGGCATATTCCAGCACCCGCACGCAGGTGGTTCCCACGGCCACGATGCGTTTCTGTTGCGTCCTGGCCCTGTTGAGGCGGTCAGCGGCAGCATTCGAGATGTGGAACCGTTCGGCGTGCATCCTGTGGTGCCGGATATCGGAAACCCGCACCGGCGCAAAGGTGCCGTAACCCACATGCAGCGTGATGGCAACGATTTCGACGCCCCGGGCCCGCAGCCGGTCCAGCAGTTCAATGGAAAAATGCAGCCCGGCCGTGGGAGCCGCAATAGCGCCCGGTGTGGCGGCATAAACCGTCTGGTAGGCGCCGCGGTCTGCCGGCAGTGATCGTCCGCCGCGGCGCTTGATGTACGGCGGCAGCGGCACACTACCGATGTGCTGCAGGTATGTTTCGAAAGCACCCACACAATCGAAAGCCAGCGTGTAGCGCCCCTCGCCACCGTCGATAACCGTGGCGGTAACGTCCTTTTCAAACAGCAGCTGCGCGCCTTTTTTCAGCGGCTTGGAAGCCTTGACCAGGCAGGGGCAGACGAAAGCGCTGCCCGGCCGACAGCTTTCACACGCACCGGCGAAATCCAGCAGCAGCACTTCCACCCGGCCGCCGCTGGCCTTGCGCCCGAAAAGCCGGCCGGGAATCACCGCCGTGTCATTGATCACCAGCAGGTCGCCGGTCCCCAGCAGTTGTGCGATATCTGCGAAGGCGGCATGCCGCAGCACACCGCTGCCGCGCTCGAAAACCATGAGCCGCGAGCTCTCCCGCTGCCGGACCGGCTTCTGGGCAATCCGGTCGGCAGGCAGGTCGTAGTGATAACTGGAAACGGCAAACAAACCTTAATTTCTCCCGATATAGATCAGCACCAGGCCCGCCGCCATCAGGATCAATCCAAAAGCCCGCAGTACCCGTGTGGGCATCTCCAGGACCTGCTGAATCCAGACTTTCATTTTTTCGGGCACGGCAAAATAGGGCAGGCCCTCCACGATCATGACCATCCCCAGCACGCACAGAAAAAAAGCCATTTCGTATCTCCGTCCCCATCCGGCGGGTGTCCGTGTGGACCCCGTTGAAAAACACACGGATGCTGCACAAAAGAACAGTATAGGGGGTAACGCCGGGATTTGTCAAAACGTAAAAAACGGACAGATAGGCGGGCAACGGGCAAAGGGGGCTGACCGCATCAGCCCCCGTAAAATTGCCGGCTAGAAGGCGTAGGTAAGATTCAGCATGAAGATGTGCGCGTAGACATCTTCAAATTGCCCGGTCATGTTGCCCAGGCCGGGCGCGATGGTCTGATTGTAGTCGCCCACATTATTGTTAAAATTGCGGTCTTCGTCATCCAGGTAGGTATAGGCGAAGTCGACCTTGAAACTGCCGCGGTGGTAGCCGGCACCCAGGGAGTAGAGCCAGCGCTCACCGGAAGGCACCAGCGGATCCAGCGTTTCATCGGGAATCGGGTTGTCGTCGTAAGTGATCCCGGCGCGCACCTCGAAGGCCGGGTTTATGGCATAATTGACACCGAAGTGATACGCCCAGACGTCGTCCCAGTTTTTAGGGCTGGTGAGCGTCGGCAGACGGCTGAATTTGGCCTCCAGTTTGTCGTAGGAAGACCACTGGGTCCACTGGGCGTCGAATTCCAGGGTCAGCGGACCGGGATGCCAGGCCAGGCCCAGAATGGTGACGGCGGGCAGGTCGAGATCGGCGCTGGCGCTGTCGTGCAGATCGAAGCGGCCGAAAGGTGTGCCGGTCAGGTCGAGATCACCGCCGGTGATGCCGTGCTTCACCTCGCTGTGGTAGGACGCGCCGAACTTGAGGTTGTCTTTAATCCAGAACATCAGCCCCAGGCTGTATCCCCAGGCCCAGTCATTGCCGCTCAGCTCCACATCGGCATCCGGCACCCCCGGCCCCATAAACTTCTTGTTTTTCAGGGTGACGTCCAGATACTGCAGCACCGGCCCGGCGGACAGGCTCAGGCGTTTGATCGGCCGGAAGGCCACCACCGGGTTGACCGAGATGGTGTCGATTTCGGCATCGGTGCCGCCGGTGATGTAACGGCCCTCCCAATCGTCCGGCCACTCGGTTCTCAAACCGTAAGTGGTGAAAGATCCCAGCCCCATGCTCCACTGGTCGTTGAACTTGTGTGTGATGAAAAAATTGGGGACGAAAACACTCTGGTTGTCCGCATCAGAGGACCGGCCGGAGCGGCCGAAAGCCGAAGTCCCGCTGCTCTTAAAGGAGATGTCCGGAATGTAAATCAAAGCCACACCCGCCGAGGCCTGCGTACCGTCCAGCTGGACAATGCCGGCCGGATTGTAGTAAACCGCCGCCGGGTCGTCCGCCGTGGCTGCAAAGGCATAGCCCATACTGACGGCCTTGGTATCCTGTTCGTTGATCTGAAACCCGGAAGCCTGTGCCAGCACCGGGAAAAGCAGGAGACAGGCGACTCCCATCCAGCAAGACATGCAGAACTTTTTCATCTTTCGCTCCTTTCGGCCGTAAGTTGATAAAATCCCCCCTCTTGCGCCGCATCCGGCAAATGACCGCCGGAACGATGCGGCCGACGGCCGCACGCGGTAATAGTCGTTATCAGGAAATACAAGCGCATGTCAAATCAATCCGTGAAGTTAACAAAGGCAATCCCCAAACCGGCGCGAGTGGTGCGGCAAGGTCTTCCACCAACCGCCGCGGCTTTGCTTTGGCGGCCATGCCGCCAAGTGCGGGCGGCCGGCGCCCGGGCGTAAGGATTTGACTTTTGCGGCGACCAATGATTAAGATGACATCCGGTCGTGGCGGCCGGGTGCATCCGCATTTCGGATTACAACCTTACCGGGCCGCGGCAACCCCGCACATAGCGCAAAGACCGAAAAAAACACACCTACTCAAATAAGGAGGTTATCGATGAGAAAACCATTCATGCTCGTCATGTTTCTGGCCGGCGCAATACTCCTGCTGCCGCTCCTGACGGGTGCCGCAGAGAAACTGCCACCCCCGGACGCGCACAGTCTGTGGTCCTATATGACGCAGACGCACCCTTACCAGAAATGGAGCTACTGGCCGGGACGCGAGGGCATCTATCCGGGAAAGAGCCCCCACGGCAAGTATCTGAAACTGTATGTCAACGATATTGCCTTAAAGGCCGCCCGCAATCATCAGCCGATGCCCGACGGCGCCATCATCGTCAAGGAAAATTACGGCAAGGACAAGAAAACGCTCATGGCCGTGACGCCCATGTATCGCGTCAAGGGGTACAACTCTGCGGCGGGAGACTGGTTCTGGGTAAAATATAAGCCCAACGGCAAAGCCATGGCATCCGGCAAAGTCCAATCCTGCATTAAATGCCATGCGGTAAAAAAGGACCATGACTGGATTTTCACTGTACCGCAATAGGATCCTTACCGACAGTGGCCGGATCGACGGGACTTTTCCCGCCGACCTGCAAGCTGCTGAGATATCCTGACAACAACTGACAGCTGCGGGGATCCGTTGCCCGGTATCCCGCCGTCAGCCTTCACGACTCCATCCACAGAGGCCTGCGTATGACAGAAAATATCACCCGTTTCCTGGCATCCATCGGTTACCGCCATCCCATTCACCCCGTCCTGGTACACCTCCCACTGGGCATGGTCATCGGCGCTTTCCTGTTTGCGCTGCTGGCGGTCGTTTTTAAAAAAGGCACTTTCGCCAACTCCTCCCGGCATTGCCTGTTCTTGGCATTGGTGGCCCTGCCGCCCACCGCCCTGCTGGGCTATGTAGACTGGCAGCAGCGCCTGGGGGGCGCTTCGCTGTTGGCCATTAAAATGAAATTCATCCTGGCGGCCGTACTCTTCGTCCTGCTCTTGCTCTCGGCCTTTTCCGGACGCGGCGAAAAGGGCACATCGGCAAAGAACCTGGCCATTTTGGCGTTGAGTCTGGTCGTGGCCGCCGGCATCGGGTATTTTGGCGGCGAACTGGTTTACGGTGGAAAAGCCGCAGGCGCCGGCATCACCAAGGCACCGACCGCAGAGGGACGGGGCCGTGCCGCCACGGCGGCAAATGAAGCCAGGGACACGGTCAGCCAGGGAGCCGCCCTGTTTGAGGAAAGATGCGCCATGTGCCATGCCGCCCACGGCACCGAAACCAAAATCGGGCCGGGATTAAAGGGCCTCTACCGCCTGGGCAGGCTGCCGGTCAGCGGCAGAACCGTCAGCGATGAAAACATCCGCCGGCAACTGAAATCGCCTTACAAAGACATGCCGGCCTTTACCAACTTCGACGAACAGCAGGTGGCATCGCTGATCGCCTATCTCGAGACGCTCTAGTCCAGCCCGCGCATCATCTCTAAAAACCCAGGGGGTTGCCAAAGGAGGGGCTTGCGTGTTTCGGTGAAGCGACAGGGTGCATCCGCGTGCAAAGGCGATGCGGCCGGCCGGTGTTAATCCCGCCGTTAACGGGATCAGGCTGTTTGAGGAGCGCAGCGACAACGTTTTTGAAATTCAGTCCCGCACGTGGCGGGTGAGGCGCCGAAGGATACACACAGGCGTGAAGTGCCGCCAATGACGGGATCGGCGCAAAGTCGCCGGAGCTTATCGAGGTGCCATCCCGCGGCCGGGCCGGACGATGGCCAGCACCCGGCATTGCAGTACCGCTGCAATATCGGTCGGCGCCATTTTCAACATGATGCCGCGCCGGCCGGCATTGATCAGCACCTCGCCGGCGGACAGCAGCTGTGCCTCCATGACGGCCTCCATTTGATGCGCCGTGCCAAAGGGACTGATACCGCCCACCACATAGCCACTCGCACGCTGTGCCGCGTGTACGCCGGCCAGGCGCACCTGCTTGACTGCCAGCGCGGATGCCAGCCGTTTCGCGTCCAGCCGTCGGTTTCCGGGGATCAATGCCAGGGCATGGCGGCCCTGTCCGGCGTCAACCACCAGCGTCTTGACGACCTTTTCCAGTGCGAAACCGGTGGCCCGGGCGGCCAACGCGGCGCCTTTCTGTGTGTGGCGGTAACGGACGATTTCAAAGGCTATGCCACGGCGCTCGAGGAATTGCACGGCACGGGTGGGCATGGTATCACTTCAGGCCCAGCTGCACACGGCTTGCGGCCACTCCTTCCGGCGCTTGGGTCGCGGAACCGGCGGCGCCGGCCACAAAGATCCGGGCGGGATCGATGCGGCTGCGGGCGAGGAGGTAGGCTTTAACGGCCTGGGTGCGCTGATCGGCCAGCGTGCGCAGATCGTCCGGGGAGATACGAATATTTTTGCGGAGTAATTCTTCCATTTGCGGCACGGGGATGTCTTTTTCGATCCCCAGGAAATTTCTGGGCTTTTTGAACTTTGCCGCATGGTAGGCTTTTTTCAGATAACGCGGGTACTCCTCGGCGTCGATGCGAACAGCGTCCAATGAAAGCTTTTCAGTTCCCTTCTTCATCATCTGGTGCAGTTTCTGGACTTTTAAAAGGCGGTCGAACTGCCGGACAGCCAGTGCCTGGGTATCCCTTTGGGCATCGGAAAACCCGCTGATTTCGAGTTTGAGGCCCGGACGTTCGTAAAGTGCCGTCTCCAGCTTGTCCAGTTTGCCTTGCGCAGCGGCGGAAAGTTCGGCGCTGCCCGGCGCAAATTCGACGAACCGCAGATCCTGGCCGCCGCCGAATACGGCACTTACCAGGGAAAAAGGCGATGTGGCGGCTTTGACAAAAAGGTTGACGATAATCTGGACGATGGTTCCACCGAGGCTGAAATCGGGATCATCCAGACGCCCGCTCACCGGCACATGCAGACTGATTTTGCCTTGGCGGTCTTTCAACAGCGCCACGGCCAGTTTCAACGGCACGTGCAGGGCATCCGGACTCTTTACACTCTGGCCGAATTCCAGGCGGTCGATGGCGGCATCGTTGCGGGCCGTCAGCTTCTGGCGTTCGATCAGGTAGTTGAGGTCCAGCGACAGCTTGCCGCTGCGGACCTTGTAGCCCAGATACCGTCCGGCGTAGGGTGTCAAGGGGCTTAAATCCACGTTGGCCAGCCGAACCCGCATATCCATGAAGCGCGCATCGGCAAAGGGATGCATGCGGCCCTTGATCTCCAGGAGTGCGTAGCCGTTTAAGCGGGCCTTCAGCATAACCCGGGCGCGCTTGCCTTTTTCAAAAGAAAGCCCGTCTATCTGCCCGTTGATCGCTTTCAGGTTGGCCCTGTAGCGCGGCGAAATGGAGCGATCGGTGAAATCGATGCGGCTGTCGCTGAAAACGACCTTGCCGATCACAAACGGCGGCGCTTGCTCCGCTTTCGGCCGGACTCCGGGGGAAACCGTCGGACCCGCCAGCTGGTTCTTCCGCGCACGGGGTGCGTTTGCGGCGCCGGACGCCGGCGGTTTCAGAACCTGCTGCAAGTTGAGCTTTCCCTGGGGGCCCACAATAACCCGGCCCCGGAGTTTTTCGACACGGATCTGCGCAATGCGTACGTGCGCCGGTGCACTACCGGCATCGATCCCGTCTGCGGCCAGCCGCTGCCATTTTACCAGATCTTCACCGTAGGCTTTGTCGATGGAGGCAAAGTCGGTTATGCTGCTGTGACCGCGAAAGGTGACGCCTTTGGCAGACAGCCCCAGCTGCCCGGCAGCCGAAAGTCCGCCACCGGTCACCGCCAGGCCCACATGCCCATCGAAAAAGGGCTGGAGCCACCACAGCTTGATCCCCTCCAGGGTTGCATCCAGCTCCGCCGCAAGCGGGTTTACCCCCCCCTGTCCCTGAAGCTGAATCCGGCCGCTGTGGTTTACCAGCGCCTTCAACGCAATGTCGCTGCGCACTCCGGGCCGGGTGGAAATCCGGCCACTGGCCAGCGACAGGCCTTCTATTAGAAAATCACCGCCGGACGGTGCCAGATGCTCGGCCTTGATGCTGAAGTTCTCCAGATGCACCCGGCCGACGTCGGCCTGCCAGGCCGACGTCGTATCGGTGGATGGCTCCCCGGGTGTGGCGGAATGTTTAGCGCCACTCAGCATTGCCGTGCTGAGTTCACCGTCCGGCAGGCGCTCAATATGGATGGCGCCTTTTTGGCCCGCCAGGGACTGCAGTTCGACTTTTTTCCCCGCCGTATCGAGAACAATCCCGCTTAGCACCAGGTCCGGCAGGTTCATAAATTCGCTTTGCAAAGGGTCACCACCCTCTATGACCTGGTAGAAATCGGTGAAGGCAAACCGTCCCTCTTTCACGTGCAGCGCATCGATACGCAGCACGAGAGGATAGGATGCTTTGGATTCAGCAGCCGCTGGCGCCGCCGCTTGGACCGGAAAAAGTGTGGCGACGTTCAGTGCCCCTGCCCGGTTGCGCGTAAAGCGCACATGGGGCGCCTGCAGGTCGATGCGGGCCACATGCACATCGGCGCCCAGCAGGCGCGAAGGCGCCAGCTGTACGGCAATCCGCGCCAGATCCAGCAGTGGCCGCTCGTGGGTATCGACGACTTTCAGATCCCGGCACTCCAGGCGGCCCTGCACCGTGAGCTGCGCCTTGCGGGAGGCACTTTGCACAAAGGACAATCCGGCATCGATATCCATCACGCCGCGAACGACCCTGAAGTTGCGCTTGAGCGGCAGATAGGCCATGTAGCGGGGCAGATCAATGGCTTTCACGTGGAACTTGAATTCCGTTTCCAGGGAATCGGCAAAAGGTTTGGTCTTGCCGTTGAGCACGAAAGGCTTGCCGTTGATCAGGGCCGACAAATACGGCTCGCTGAAGCGGTTGACATCTTCACCGATGTCCGAAAGCAGCGGCAGGCTGAAATTCAGTTTCCGGATTTCGTGACGCCTGTTGCGCAGCTGGTCGTCGATATCCACCCGGCCGCCGACAAGTTCGATCCTGGCCAGCGAAAACCGGAAAAGGTCCGAATCCTTTTTTTGCGTTCCCCGGCCGGCCGGTGCCGGAGGGGTGAGGAGATCTGAAAAATTATACTTCCCGGGCCCGCGGCGCACGATTCTGACAAACGGCCGCTCCAGCCGGAAGGTGCTGGCCATGGGCGCCATCTTGACAATCGAAACGCCGTCAAAATTGAGAAACAGCCGCTCGAAGGAAAAAAGGTCGTGAGCCCCATCGCGGTCTTTGACATGCAGGTCGTGGACCGTTATCGTCAGGGCGTAGGGATTGATTTCGACAGCTGCAATACGGGTCTGACGGTGGAAAAAACGGGTCCATCTTTTCTCCACAGTCGTCTTTACGATGGGCGGCAACACCAGAAAGCCGACCAGCGTGTAGAGGCCCAAAATCACCACCAGGGCCAGTGCTATCCTGGCCGTACGTCCCATGCGTCGCATGCGCAGCATCAGGTTTGCCATCTCCCGCCCCCCTCGACTCACCCGGGTACCTGCAATTTTTTTCTATGATAATACTTTTGAACGTATAATCCGGACGTTCTGGGGCGTCAAGCAAAGAGATCGGGTTTCAGGCTGCCGGACGGAGCGCCTTCAGCCGCCCGGTGGCCAGGACTGCGGGCAAGATCATTTTGCGCTGGCCTTGCGGATATCAACGATACTGGCGTCGCCGACATAGGGCTTGGAGGCATAGCGGGTGATGCCGCCCATCTTGCGGATCAGCTCGGACACGATCTTCAGGTTGCGCTCAATGGATTTGAGCTCCCCGTACAGCGCATGACCTGAGTCCAGGTCGGCGAGCATCAGCTGTGCTTCTCCCAGCGCCGAGAACAGCGGTGAGTTGAGTTCATGGGCCACGGCACCGGCCATCTCCAGAACCCCCTGCAGGCGCTCCCTGGCCCGCTGCTCCTCCTGCAGCCGCACATGATCGCTGATATCGCGAATGGTGGCCACGATAAAGTCTGTTTTGCCTTTTTTATAAATCGACACCGGTGAGGCCATGACTTCCAGGTGCACCTGGTGGTCGCTTTTTTCGATCTGCTGGGTGTAGATGATCCGCCTGTGCTCCTCGATTACCCTTTTAACCGGGAATTCGTCTTGACGGCCCACCCGCAGCACGCGATGGCAGGGTTTTCCGATAACCTCGGACATTTTCCGGCCGTGATTCTCAAGGAAAACGCGATTGACCATGACGATCCGGAAGTCATTGTCCAGCACAAACAAGTCGGCGTTGAGGTTGTCGATCACCTGTTGCAGGAATTCCTCCTGCTGCTCGAGCTCGGTGACAAGATCGGAAATCTGGTTGTAGCTGATGGCGTTCTGGATGGCGATGCCGCCCTGTTCGGCGACTGCCATGGCAAAGCTGATATCGGCATCACTGAAACGGCGGGGTGCGGCCGTGAGCAGGCGCAACACCCCGATGATACGTTTTTTGACAACAATGGGCACCGCCAGGATGCTGGATACGCCCTCTTTGGCCGCCTCATCGCGATACTGGATACGCGCGTCTCGGGTGGCGTCGAAAATCACCACCGGTTCACCGGTCAGGGCCCGATGGGTTCCCAGTTCATCGTCGATGGAACCGCGTGCCAGGTAGCGGGCACTTAAACCCGAGGCGGCCATGAGCTCGAGATGCCCCCGGGCCGGGTCCAGCAGCCGGATGGTGCATCCTTTCAGGGCCATGACTTCAGGCAGCCGGGCAACGATAAAATCCAGCACCTTGCGAAGATCCCGGCTGGAATTCAGGGTTTTGCCGATATCGTTCAGAGTGCTGAAATACTCCAGCTGACGTTGCAGCACTTCGTATGTACGGGCATTTTCGATGGCGATGCCGCATTGCTCGGCGAGGGCACTGACAAATTCGATTTCGTCGTTGGCGAAACGCCGTTCGTCCTTTGTCAGTAGCCGCAGAAGGCCGTTGATTCTGCCGCGGATGGGAATGGGCACCACCAGCATGCTTTTAATCCCCTCTCTGCGGGCGGCAGCCGTATAGCGGATGCGGGAATCGCCGGCAGCATCCAGGATGGTCACCGGCTTGCCGGCCAGTGCCGCTGTGACGCAGGCTTCGGTGTCTACAGGACCACGGTTGAGATAAGCGTCGCTGAGCCCGTGCGCCGCCAGCAGGCGCAGTTTTGTCCCGCCGGCGTCCAGCAGCCGGATGGTGGCGGCGTCAACACCCACCACCTGGGACACTTTGCGGACAATCCGCTCCAGGACCTTATCCACGTTCAGCGTGGAGGTGATCATACCGGTCACCTGCTGAAACAGTCGCAGATAATCACGCTTGCGCAGCTTTGGGGTGCTCTTTGTAGGTGTCATGGCGGCAGTACCTCTGAAAACGTCTGTATGTTTCTGAAGCAAGTTCAGTGCCAGATTCAACGGGAAGGAAGCGGTGTGTAAAACATCCGGGGGCATACATATCTGGCCGGATTTAAAGGTACATCTCACATCTTCAGTACATTTTCCGCCGCCACATTCCGGCCAACGGTTAAAAGCGCCGGCGAGTATGCATGATTTTTGCTTCAGCGCAATTTTATTATTGCGCCCTACGTCCGGCCGTGCCCCGTGCCTGTTGCCTTTTAACCTCTGAGCTGTTACATTTCAGCTGGAGCAGCCGGCCGTCGACCGGGATTTTCCGCGCCAGAGGAATCAGAGCCATGTACCTGAAAAACCTTTTCACGCATTGGGCCTACCAGGTTTTTTCACCCGGAACGGTGCTGCGTACGAAATATGAAGCCTTCAAAACACTGCTGGCCAGCGACAAGCGCGCCCATGAGATCATGGCCGAACTGGAGCAAATTCACTACGGCCAACTGCGTGTTGACATGCAGGTGCTCGTGGCAAAATACGAAACGCTGTCGGCATGCGTCGCGCAGATTGTGGAAAACCTGATCCGGATCTCGCCGGTGCGCTATCTGAGTTTGCGGGATTATTTCAAAAAATTCGACTTTTACATCCGCTTCATGTTGGCTCCGCCGCAAGTGGACTTTTCACCGCCCTTTGCGCTCCGGCTGGAAAATATTCCGGTTGACGGCCGGCAGCTTGCCGGCGGCAAGGCGTTCAACCTGTCGCGCATTAAAAGCGATCTCAAGTTGCCGGTGCCCCGCGGCTTCGTAATTACCACCAACGCCTTTTCTTATTTTCTGGAGGCCAACGGCATCCGGGAGGCCATTGAAAAACGGCTGGCAGACCTTGATATTTATCAAAACGATTCCCTCCATGGCGTTTCAACTGAACTCTCCACCCTCATTTTAGAAGCCGAAGTCCCCGCCGCCATCGAAGACGAGATCGAAACCGCTTTTGCGGCCTGCTGGCCGGATAGCAAGCCGGTACGGTTGGCTGTACGCAGCAGCGCAGTCGGTGAAGACGGCCGGTCTTCCTTTGCCGGCCAGTACCGCACGCTGCTGAATGTGGGGCGCCGGGACCTTATGACGGCATACAAACAGGTCGTGGCCAGCAAGTACACGGCCAGTTCGATTTTCTACCGCGTCAGCTACGGCCTTTCCGATTTTGAAACCCCCATGGCGGTGCTGGCCATCGAAATGGTCGACGCCCTGTCCAGCGGCATCCTGTACACCCTGGATCAGGAAGACGGCCAGGCACAGCATCAGTCGATTCACGCCATTTGGGGGCTGGGGGAGCTGCTGGTCGGCGGCAGGATCGCACCGGATGTCATCCGGGTGTCAAAAACCGATCCGCCTGCCATTGTTGCCAAAACGGCCGCTGAAAAAACGATCTGCATGCAGGCTGAAGGCACGGGTGAAGTGCGCACGGCCGCCGTCCCGGCGAAAAAATCCCACCGGGCTTCCATCGACGATGACATCGCGCTCCAACTGGCCCGCTGGGGCATGCAGCTGGAAGATTATTACGGTGAGCCCCAGGATGTGGAATGGTGCCTTGACCGCCGGCACAGACTTTACCTGCTCCAATCGCGACCGCTGCGCCGGGAGCCGGACGCGGCCGCCGGGCCGGGCACCTGTAATTTTCCGGCAGTCGACCATCCGGTGCTGCTCAGCGGCGGTGAACCGGCCGCGGCCGGTGTGGGTGCCGGCCGCGTCTACCGCATGCACCAGGGATCCGCCCATAACCCGCCGGCGGGGTCGGTGCTGGTGGCCAAAAATGCCCTGCCCCGGTATGTAGCCTTTCTGGACAGAGCCAGCGCCGTTATCACCGACACCGGCGGCACGGCCGGCCATTTCGCATCGGTGGCACGCGAGTTCGGCGTGCCGACCCTGGTGAACACCGGCAACGCTTTTGGCCTGTTGGCCGACAAGACAGAAGTTACCGTGCATGCAGAGGCCCGCAAGGTCTACGCCGGTATCGTATCCGAGCTGCTCGAAAGTCCCTGTGCGCGCCGTAACCTGATGGCCGACAGCCCGTTTACCCGCAGGTTGGCGTACATGATCGATTTTATTTCACCATTGAAGCTTGTGGACCCTGAAGCCGGCAATTTCACCCCTGAGCATTGCCGCTCGATGCACGACATCATTCGCTTTGCCCATGAGAAAGCCGTTCAGGAGATGTTCGCCCAAGCCAGCGGCCGTTCCCGCAAAATCCGCAACGCCAAAAAACTGGTATCCGATGTGCCGCTGGTTTTCTACCTGCTGGATGTGGGCGGCGGTATGGCGGCGGAAACCGGCGATCGCCGGGAAATCGACATATCCGAGATCATCAGCCGTCCTTTGCGGGCACTGTGGAAAGGCATGACCCATCCGGATATTCGATGGTCCGGCTTTGTGCATTACGACTGGGCCCAGTACGACAACATCGTCATGAGCGGCGGATGGATCAGCAAAGATTCGGCGCTGCTGGCCAGCTATGCCGTAATTTCTGCCGATTACATGAACCTGAACTTGAAATTCGGCTACCATTTCGTGATCATCGACGCCATATGTACGGACAATGCGGACGAAAACTACCTGCTGTTCCGTTTCACGGGCGGCGGCGGGGATTTCGAGGGCCGCAGCCTGCGGGCAGACTTCATTACCGCCGTGCTGGACCGTCTGGGATACGCCGTACAGAAAAAGGGAGATCTGGTGGATGCCGAACTGAAGGGCGCTGCAAAGCAAACCATGGCCCACCAGCTCGACATGCTTGGACGACTGCTGGGGGCTACCCGCCTGATGGACATGTATTTAAAAGATGCGGCGCAGATTGAGAAATTTGCCGAAGCTTTCATGAAAGGCCGCTACCACTTTGCCTCGGTGGCCGAAAACGCCGCCGACGGATAAACAGCATGGTCTACCACCTCACATGGGTTACCGCCGATTTGGCCGTGGGCCATGCCCCCATGTCTTACGAGGACCTGAACAGCATCCGGGCCCGTGGAATCGATGCCATTGTCAATTTGTGCGCGGAATTCTGTGATTTGCATGAAATTGAGGAAAAAAGCGGATTCGAGGTCTACTACCTGCCCATACCCGATGAAAACGCACCCGACATGCAGGAAATGGAAGCCGCCCTGGCTTGGCTGGACGAAGCCATCTACCTGGGGAAAAAGGTTTTGGTGCACTGCCGGCACGGCATCGGCCGCACCGGCACATTTGTGACCTCATACCTGCTGCGGCGGGGGCTGGGCTTGAAATTGGCCTCCAAGAAGCTCAAATCCACGCGCGCCAAACCGACCAACTACTGCCAGTGGCGGCTTTTAAAAAAGTACGGCAAACGCAGCGGCCGGCTCAAAATCCGGGAACCTTCCCTGGAAAGCCGCAACGTGGTGGACCTGAGCCGGTTTTTCGCTGAGTATGAGACACTGACGGCGCAGATCGATCACACTTTGGCCAAAGCGCCCGGCAGCGACGGGCAGCCGGCCTGCGGCAGTATTGACGATACCTGTTGCCGGCAGTACTTCGAACTGGAGCTTTTCGAGGCCATTTTCCTGTTAAACCGCCTGAACCGCGCCATGCCCACAGCGGTCCGCCGGGCGGCCATCGAACGGGCGGTGGCAGTCTGCCGACAGATACGTGAACTGCAGCGACAGCTGAGCGCCCAAGGAATCGACAGCGACCAGGACCCGGCGGCACTCGCGCGTGCCTACGATCAGCAAAAAGTCTGTTGTCCACTCAGCGTGGAGGGGAAGTGTTTGCTCTACCCACTGCGGCCGATCCGCTGCCGCCTGTACGGGCAGGCCGAAAACGCTCTGGATACGGCCGCGATCCGCGCCCGGGTTTCGGAACTGTCGCACAGCGTTTTCCTGGCCTTTTCAGGCTGCTTCATGGCAGACGGCGGGCTGTCTTTTCCGCTGGCGGAAGTCGTTTCCGGACGTTTCGTACAGCGCTATTTCTACTATCTCGCCGCCATGCAATAGCGGCCGGATAGGAAATACGCCGGGAGGCACCATTTTCAAGCCGCAACTTCAAGTATTCTGGCGGTATTGAGAATCTGAACGATACCACCCTTGTCGGTTCGCTTGGCCACCATGGTTACAAAACCCGTATGGGCAGGCAAATCGGCCTCGCCCCCTAGGCCGATTTTTTCAAAATCGGCAAGCCGTCCCACGGACTCCACGGCATCGACACTCGCCGCCACCCGGATGCCGTTGACCGACAGGATCAGGGCAATTTCACGGCTGGTTTCCTGCAGTACCTCCCCAAAGCCCGCGAACAGGCGGATCATCTCCTGCAGTTCGTGATCTTGCGCCCGTTTGACAACGGCCTGCGCTGCATCCATGCGTCCGGCATCCTGGTGTGCCTTGGCTTCAAGCGCCACAGCGTGGATTCTGCGGTGGGGTTCGTCAAATTTTTTCAGGTAGAACGAAAGCGTCTGAGAATTGGCCACATATTTATCGTACCACCTGCCGAAGGCGCATTGGTGGGGGTTTGTCGTCAGTTCGAAGTTGCATTTGGCATCAACGCAGCGCTTCAGTTCCGCAATCCAGTCGATGTGGTCCTGCTTGCGCTCCTCCAGCACGTCCTTCAGCGCTTCAAGTTCGGCAGCCAGCGTCTGCATCCCCATCCTGGCGCGCAGATCGATCAGCGGGATCACCTGATCCCGCAGGTTGATCACGCCCCGCACGTAGTCGGGCGACTCCGGCAGGGCGTAGGCTTTGGGCATCACCGCCATCTCCAGAACACTTTCGGCGGAAACCGCAAACATCTGGCTGTTCAACAAAAACAGCACCCAGGGCATGCTGGTGTGTTGGCTGTCGTGCATGTCTATTCTCCACTGTTTTGATTTTGCGCTGCATTCCTGAATCCTCTGCACCGTGCCGTTGACACAGGCACCGATCAGGCCGGCGCCATGCATCTTCATCGGCCGTTTTTTGAAAAAAGTTTAGTGATAGCCCCCATTGCAGGCGGCCGGCACGAATTGACAGGCGGAACATTTTCTGTCATAATTTGAAAATAGGTAGAAGTAGTCTCGAGGCCGGCGGGACCCTCTAACGGCAGGAGAACGCAATGAAAACATGCTCTTGCAAAATCAGCATCACCGTCGTGGCCACGCTTTTTCTTTTTTCCGCGGCCGGCGGTTCGGCTTTCGCCTGGTACGGTCGTGGGTACGGGTACCATCACCACGGGTACCATCACCACGGGTACCACCACGGACACCATCATTACGGTGATTACTGGGGAGGTCTGGCATTGGGGTTTGGACTGGGCGTGATCATTCCCTACCTGTTTTACCCGCCCCGGGTCTACAACCCACCCGTCGATTATACCCCGGCAGCGCAACCGCGGCATCGCATCCTGGCGTGCGAACCAAAACACTATGTCGAAGAAACGCGCTGGGACGGCCGTCAGCAGCGCTATGTGGTGACACGCGAATACTTCCCCGAACACTGCTGGTATGAGTATCGCTAAACGGGCCGAGACACCAAAGCGGCGGTTCTAGCGGTCCGACCGCTCCAGCTTCTCCGGACCGGGCAATCGCCCAGGCGGTGGCAGAGGGGCTTTATGCAAGCACCTTGGCCACCTTTTCTTCCAGCTCATCTTTATCGATGGGCTTGACGCAGTACTCGTTGGCACCCAGCTTCAGCGATTCGCGGGCCGTCTCCATGGTGGGATAGCCGGTCAGCATGATGGCCCGAATGGAGGGGGTAATTTTTTTCAGCTCCTCCAGTACTTCCAGTCCGCTCATTTTTTTCAGCTTGATGTCCAGCACCGCCAGATCCAGCGCAACCGAACGGGCGTATTGCAATGCCTCCTCCTCTTCGGTAAACGCCGCCACCTCGTGTCCCTGACGTTCCAGGATGCGTTTGATGAGATTTACGGCGTCCAGCACATCATCCAGCACGATGATCTTTGCCATATCAAGGCTCTCCCTTCATTGTCTTCGGTGCCGCCGGCAGTCGAATGATAAAAACGGTGCCGTGCGGCTCGGCGCGGCAAACCTGCCGCACGGCATCTGATGGCGGGCTCTCGACTTCGATGCTGCCCCCGTGTTCCTGAATAATCCCGAAAGTGACGGCCAGCCCCAGTCCGGTTCCCTTGTCCACGGACTTGGTCGTGAAAAACGGATCGAAGATCTTATCCATGCGGTCTGCAGGGATCCCGCTACCGGTATCGGCGACATATACCACGACACGCCGGCTCCGGCGGTCGAAACGGGTGACGATCCTGATGCTGCCGTTTGCACCGATGGCATCCCGGGCGTTGTTCAGCAGATTGACGAACACCTGCTTGAGTTTTTCGACATCGCCGTGCACCGGCGGCAGATCGTCCGCATAGTCCCTTTTCAACGCCACCCGCTCCAGGTCCAGAGGATGCTTCATGACCGCCACCACTTCTTCAATGGCGCGGTTGAGGTCCAAAGACCCGGCGCGGCTGTCCGTGTGCCGCGAAAAGGCCAGCAGGTCGGATACGATGCGCCGGCAGACCTTGGTCTGTTTTTCGATAATTTTCAAATCCGTCTGGATCTGGCTGCCTTCGGCGGCATCGTCCAGCAAAAGCTGGGCGTACCCCAGAATAATTCCCAGCGGCGTATTGATCTCATGGGCAATGCCCGCGGTGAGCTGGCCGACGGTTTCCATCTTCTGGGATTGCACCAGTTGGTGCTGAACGCGTTTGAATTCGCTGATGTCGCGCCCACTGCAGAGCAGGCCGGAAACACGGCCGTCGGCATCGTAGACCGGGACTTTCATGATATACAGCCAGCGGGTATCACCGTTGCGCCGGATGCGGTTCTCCTTGACCAGCGTTTTGCCGCTGCGAATGATTTCACGGTCTTCGGCGTAAAATTTTTCGGCCAGAGCGGGCGCGAAGAGATCGAAGTCGGTTTTGCCGACGATATCTTCTTCGGATCGCGCCATGAAATGGCAGAAGGCCTTGTTGGCCGCCAGGTATACCGAAGACAGATCCTGCAGGAACACAAAATCCGGGGTGGCATCCAGGATGGTTCTGAGCAGCCGCTTCTGTTCTTCGAGCCGCTGCTGCGCCTGTCTCAGGTCGGCCAGGCGGTCCTTCAAAGACAAGGTCATAAAATCGAAGCTTTCCGCCAGACGCTGGAGCTCATCTCCGGAGCACTGGCGGTAGACCGAACACTGCACACAGCTTTCGATCTTGCGGGCATAGGCGCCTTCCACACAGCGGGGGCACAGCGTACCGGCCAGATACCAGCAGCGATGGCCGCGGTTGCCAAAGGCCGGGCAGACTTCGTTTTTACAGTTCATGATCTGCCAGCAGTTTTTTTTCAGCAGCGAGGCTGTCCGCACATCCAGGTTGCCGCGCAGCACCTGCTCGGTGGACCGCTGCAGAATCTTGATGCGGCGGGTCACCGGCAGCGCCAGGGCGCTTCCTACGAAAGCGGCGATAATGACCACAAAGCCGGTGGCCAGGGAGGTGCTCAACAGCAGGCGGTTCAGCGCCTCCTGGATTCGGGTGCGCAGCAGGCCGATGCGCACCGTTCCCAAGCGGTCGGTTCCGATGCGCACCGGCACGGCATAGTCGTAAATCAGGAATTTCCCGGAATCCAGCAGCCGGATATGAAACTTGTCGGGGGGTTCAACGCGGTTGGCCTGCTTGAGCTGCACCGGGAAGCCGCCCCGGAAAGTGTGCGCCAGCGGTTCACCGCGGCGGTCAAGCACGAAGGCGTAATAAATGTCGTCATCCAGCTGTACGGTTTCGTCGACCAGGGTTTTCATGCGCAGAAAATCATCGGCCAGCATGGGCTCGGCAATGCGCGCCGCCAGGTTGGTAGCGACCGTCAGGCCGCGCTTGCGGTTTTCTTCCAGCAGGGTGCCCTTCATGATCCAGCTGACCACAGAAAAGATCACCGTACCGCAGAGCAGCAGCAGGAAAAAAATGCTCAGGTAGATTTTACTGCGTAAACCGAGTTTCATCACAGCGTATCGATTCACTTGTCCAGACGCATCCCGATCTGGGCGGCCAGTTTGCGGATCGGGTCGAAATCGTGGTCGCCGGCCGGAATGACCCCCCGGATATCGGCGGCCTCAAGAATACGCCGTTGGGATGCGTTGTGGCCATCGAGCTTCAGCAGGGCGGCCCTGATTTTTTTGACCACCACGGGATCCAGCCCCGCACGTGCCGCATACACCCAGCCGGGGTACCAGGGGGTATTGGCGATCACACGGATTTCGCGGGTGTCGATTTTGTCTTTCACCACGTCCAGCGTGCCCTCCCGGATGGTGCCGATATCGTACTTGCCGGCGTACACGGCCAAAACCACTTTCTCCTGCTTGCCACCGGGGCCCGGTGAAAAAGCCAGCTCCTTGAAATCCTTGATGGTCAGGCCATGCGACATGAAAAGCCCCAAGGGAAACAGGTACCCGCCGGCAGACGTGGGGTCCACGGCAATCCAGCGCTTTTGCCGGCAGTCGGCCAGCGTGTGAATGGCGCGGTTGTCCGCCCGGCAGATCACCTGGCCCCGGAACTCCTTGCGGCCGTTGGCCTCCACCACCCGGCACAAGGCCCGCGCACCGTAGCGCCGGGCAATTTTAACATAGATAAAGGGGTTGGAATAAGAGATATCGATCTTTCCCTGGCCAACCATTTCCATATGCTGGTCAAAGGTGTCCGGGAAAACCTGCCGGATGTTCAGGCCGGTCTCGCGCCGCAGGAATTCCACGATCAGGTGGTGTCGTTTGTAGGAAACCGTATGGGAATACTGCGGCAGATAGGCATAGGTGATCCCGGAAGATTCCCGTAACAGGCCGACGTTCTCTCTTTTGCTCAAATCGACTTTTAAAGGCGGCGGTTCCTGGCTGCAGCCCACCGCCAGCATCAGAACCGCGAGAACCAGCCCGCTGTATCGTTTCACCAGCTTCAGCCTCCCCGTCGTGCAGGTCACCAAGGTTGAATTCAGATCCGAGATGTCGATAACTATGGCACTGCCCGGATGGTTTGGCAAGGGGATGTTGTGGGAAAACAGCCGGAGGGGGAAACCACCCGTATCGAAGGCGCCGGGGGTTTAAGCCGCGGTTCGCGCCGGTTTGGTTTACG
>JALSRD010000026.1 GCA_026984935.1 Desulfobacterales bacterium | reverse complement strand
TTGCACAGGCAATTTTGAAAACTTATAAAATTGTAATGTTATCTCATGGTTGTCTATGGATGCAGCGCGATATTTTTTAGCGTCATTGGTATGTTCGGAAACCTTCCATTTTGACTTCAAAATTGTCCGCCCTGCGGGAGCGCCGATTTTACCGCCTCTACTGTGTTGCAGGGCATTTGCGTCTGTATACGACAGCTGCATGCCCTGCGCCTTGTATAGGCGGCAAACGCGACGCTTGCAAAATTCAGGTCTAAAACCAGGCCAAGGCCGGATGCCGTACATCTGCGCCCTCGAAGTACGCGCTTACCATCTGGTGTGTTACAGCAGGCCGTCTGATTCAACGCCATCCGGTGCGTACAGGCTACCGGCGATGCCGCGTTTGGTGGATCTCTCGAGCGCTACCGCAGGAGCCGGGCCTTGAAAGCCTCGAACTCTTCCAGGGAAATCAGCCCGTTTTCAAGCAGCCGGGCCAGTTCGTTCAGCTCCCTGACCTGCGTGGTTGCCGGGTCTTCGAGGCGTGGCGCACCGTGTGCGGCGCCGCTGCCCAGCATCCGGGCGCCGTCCCGGGAGTCACCGATTTTCAACGATGCCAGGCCCCCCAAAAACTCAATTTGTACGGACCGGCCGGAAAACAGGGGAGACTCCAACGCTTCGCGCAGGCTGCGGCCGCGAGCCCGCAGGCGCCGGTAGACAAAATAGGCGGAAACCGCGACGGCGGCCATGCCGCCGATAAAAATCCAGAAGAGGTAATTGACGATACCGCTGAAAAACACCACCAGCAGCCCGATCCCCATGATCAGCAGAATATGCAGGATCAGCACCAGATAGGCGGCAAAAACACCGCCCAAAAGGCCCGGGTTCGATCGGTCTTTATGTTTTCGTTTCATTGGAATTCACAGTACGGAACCTGCCCCGCCATGGGGCGTGCAGTGGATCCGGAATGCAGTTTATCGTATGCTGACAGGCGGATCAGAGGGTGTTTTTTTGCCCGAATCGGCTTTAACGGACATCCGGGAAACCAGATCCGGCATGTATTTCTGCGGCAGATCGAACAAAACAGCCCCGCTGCGCAGGGTGTTGAGCTTCATGATCAGGAAATTGAGTTTTTTCAGGACACGATACCTGGCGGCGGTATCCTGCATGCCGACCAGCAGATCTTCGGTCTGCTGGATCTCTTTTTTCACTTCCAGTTCGGGAGGCAGGCAGTCGGCATTTTTCAGTATCTTGTACGCCAGGCGCAGTTCTTCGGGTACACGGACATCTCCATCCAGTGGCAGAGGTTTTCCATGACCCGGCAGATTTTCGAATTCCCCCCTTTGCTGCGCCCTGCGGATGCGTTCTTCCACGATCTTTTCAAATCCGGTCAGCATGTTTTCCCGCCGTCCTCACGACGCACCCCTAAAACCCCGGAGCCGGTCTTCATCTTTGCCAACAGCACCAGAAATCCAAACCCACAGACCAGCAACAGCGGCAGTTCCGGTTCCGGAATCGGAACGGCATCAGAGATCGTCAGGCGGCTGTAATCCATGATCCAGCCATCATAGGCAAACTGCCCACCATTCTGGTCGGCAATCGTCTCGATCCGGAAGTCAAGTTTGCCCGTTTTCAGGAAACCGGCATAAATGGTATCCCAAAATGGCATCAGGTCAAAAACATCCCGACGTACAAAGCTGGATTCACCTGTATCGCCATCCGTCAGGTTTCCTATTTTTATTTTGTGGCTGTCGCCGTCGACCAGATACAGGGTGCTGGCGCCGAAAAGCCCCTGCCCGCCGGTTACCACCTCAAGGCTGGTCTGGCTGAACGGCACCGGCAGCATATTTCCCAGAGGCTGGCTCCATTCTTTCCAGGCAATTCCGTCGCCGTGGTTTCCGGAGCTGAAGGCATCAGTGATTCCGTCCGTTGTCTCATGGCATGCGCGAACAGCCTCCTGGAAGTCTTGATTTGCCTTAAATTCCTGGCCATCGACGTAACCCAACCCGAATCCATCCATGTCTCCGAAAAGGCTCTGAATCGTTGTGGCCCCAACCTGGCAGCTCATCCCCAGTCCAAGAATCACCAGCGCAACACACCACAGAATTTTTTTCATATTTTCCCCCTTAAACACGGGGTAACAGATTTTGTACACGTTTTCAATTGAATTTTTCCCGCCGGCTGCTTCAGCCCTGCCCTGCCTGTACCCGGCAGCTTCGACCGCACCGACTCCGTCGCGCCAATTGGTGCGACTTCGGGCACGGCTGAAAAAGCCTTGACCTCCTGCCCTTTGTGCCGTATCGCGCCTGCACCAAACCGGCGGCCTGAAATCTGCCTGCAGGTGCGCTCCATTAATGCCGCGGCGATCGGCTTTTACGAAAAAAAATAGGGCCCAAAGCCAACGGTGTCGTCTGTTCCGACAAGGGTTCGGAATCGGACGGCCAGGCATGGATGTACAGGGGATTCGGCTTTTGTAAACAGAAAGGGATAACCCATTAATTTAACGAGCTATCCCTTGTATGCTGGTGGCGATGCAGGGATTCGAACCCCGGACACTGCGGATATGAGCCGCATGCTCTAACCGACTGAGCTACATCGCCATGATTTAGGGGCCTGCGTCATGGGCCTCAGATCAACGGCTTCCCTAACAGCTGACCGTAACTTAGTCAAGTTGAAATCATGGCCCGCAGCGGGTTTACTTTGCAGATCCAACCACCTCGACAGTAAATTCTGACAGATCTTGCGGCAGTTTTGAAAAAACGATCATAAAGGGCACCCCCCGGCCTGGCCTGACCGCAGGCGCCATGCGGTTCAAGCGCCGGTGGATTTCGCCAGCATCCAGGGTTCTCAGCTCAAGGCCTGAAATGACGTTTCCGCCATAGACCGTCTCGGTTTTGGCCAGCTTTTTCCCCTTCACATAGAGCTTGCCTGAAATCTTAATGGCCTTGCGTGGCTGGTCATAGCCGTTGGTAATTTTCCCACTGATGACAAACAGTCGGCCGGCTTTGCGGCTCTCGACGAAACGGCTGGTCACTCCGTAAGTTTTGATTTTCAAATTGCCGGGATCCGGGTGCTGCGGCGCAAACAGGTCGCTGATAAACGGAATTTTAAGATTCCGTATGGCCGGCATCACACCCTTCTGTCCGCCCAGCATGACGAACGCACCGTATCCGCCGCCCAGCAGGAGCACGACCACCAGCAAGATGATCATCGGCGCGCGGCTCTTGCGGCGCACCGCCGGGCCGCCGGACGGCAGGCCGGTAAAATCATCGGCGCGCGGCTCCGTGTCCACAGCAGCGTCGACTGCTGCGGCAGCCGCCCCGACCGGCTGGTCGTCCATTTCGAGGGGCGTTTCGCCCAATGCAAAATCGGGTGCAGGTGGCGGTGGCACAGCAGCATCGTCGGCCACATGTTCAGACGGTGCCGCCTCCGCCTCTGCCTCCGCCTCGGTGCTGATATCAATTGCCCGCTCTTCGTCTTCGGAAAAATCAAATTCCGAGGTATCTTCTGCAAAAAATGTTTCCGGTGTATCCGATTCAACCGGCGCTTCTTCTTCGATGTCAAAATCGAGATCGAGGTCTTGAACTTCAGTTTCGGCATGGCTGTCTTCGCCAGCCTCATCCTGTCCGGAGAGCATGGCTTCGATTTCGGCGACATTGATCTCTTCTTCTTCGCTGCCATCCGCGGCGTCAGTCTGGATGCCGCCCGAAAATCCCTCTTCTGACTCGAGAATCTTTTCAATATCCGACAGGTCGATTTCTCCTTCAGCGCCCGTTGCCGATGAGCCGGACCGGCTATCACTTTCGGCCGGAGCCGGTTCGAGATCGGCCAATTCTGTTTCAATATCTTCGGCGTCCGAAGCCAGGTCTTCTCCGCCGTCTAAGTCCAGTTCCAACTCCGGCTCCTCGGCCGGCGCGGCCTCCGGTGTCTCCGGACTCTCCTCCAGCGCCTGCTCCAGTTCCGACAGGTCGATCTCGTCAGCCCCGGCTTCCGGTGCGGACGATGCCAGGTCCTCTCCACCGCCCAAGTCCAGCTCCAACTCCGGCTCCTCGACCGGCGCGGCCTCCGGTGCCTCCGGACTCTCCTCCAGCGCCTGCTCCAGTTCCGACAGGTCGATCTCGTCAGCCCCGGCTTCCGGT
>JALSRD010000025.1 GCA_026984935.1 Desulfobacterales bacterium | reverse complement strand
AGGAACGAATCGTTCGCAGCGCTGCTGACCTTCGAGGCCAGCATTCCGTTTTCCTACTAGGGGGTTTAGGTATGCGTAGATACAGTCTAATCTTAACGGCCCTTTTCGGATCGATGCTCATTTTTTGCGCCACCGCGCGGGCCATCAGCGTGCAGGCGACGCCGGCGGCGGCGGTGGTCAACGAAACGGTTGAATTCCGCATCCAGGTGGCCTTTACCGGCGGAACACCGCCTATTTGCCCCATTCGGATCGACTTCGGCGACGGCTCTCCACAGGGAAATGCCGGCACCTGCAGCTCCAACTGTACATTGACGGTGCAGCATGTTTATAAAAAAGTGGGAACGTATACGGTTACGGTAAGCAGCACCAGCACCTGCCTTGATACGATGGTTCCACCGATTCCCGGCCGCACGACAGTGAAAATCGCCCTGCCGCCGGCGACGGAGCTGAAACCCCAAATGCTGCCCGACGGCATCGTGGGCATCGCCTATCAGCAGCAGCTGAAGATCCCGGGCGGCAAGGGCAAACTGACTTACAGCCTTCAAGACGGGTTGCTGCCGCCGGGCCTGGCCCTCAACCAGAAGGGACTGCTTGCGGGTACACCCACCCGGCTGGGAAAATACAGTTTTACCGTGCGCACCACCGACCGCGACGGCTTTGCCACCGACCAGCTCTACTACCTGACGGTCCGGCAGGCGACCTTCAAGGTGACGGCATCTCCGGCCAGTTTTCGCATTGCCCGGCACCACGCCGCTTCGTTGACGGTGCGCTACAGCTTTACCAGTCCGGATCCCGTCACGACCACGCTGCGCTCGCCGCGCGGCGAGTTTTTCGTCAATCCCAAGGTGGGCGAAATCAGCAAACCGCTGGTGGTCCACATGGTCAACGGCAAGGCTGCGGCCAGCGAGCAGATCACCATCCCCGCATCGGTTTCGCGGCGCGCGGAAGCGCTGCACACCGCCAGCGTCCGCTACCGGCGGACCTTTACCAGCAGCGTGATGCAGCCGCGCAGCGCGACGGTCAATATCCGTTTCCTGCGCGAAGGGGCAGCCCAACTGCGGGTGACGCGCATCAAAATCTACTTCAACAACGGCCGGCCCAAGATCACGGTCAAGCGCAACCAGCGCGACCTGCGGCTCAGCGCCGATGTGCGCTACGAGGGCACCGGACTGCTGGAGGGCTTTTTCGAAGTCGACGGCCGCATCATCCACCGCGTGCAGAAGCACGTCATCTACGGGCGCTCGACCGGGTTCAACACCGCCACCTTCCGCACCCCGACAGCCAAGGTGCTGCCCACCTTCGCCCCCGGCACGCATGTTGCGCGCTTTGTCATCACGCGCCCGGCCCGGGACATCCCCTTCCCCCGCGCGGTGTACTTCGTGACTGCGGAAAATGCCCTTCGGCTGGCAAGTATCCCGCTGAAGACGCCGGAAAACGACGCCCGGCCGGACTATGCCCCGGTCACTTTCACCTGGGAGCGATCGGACCGTTATACGACCTACCGCATCGACTTTGCAGAAAACACTTCAGTTGCAAAAACCGCTGCGCCGGAACCGTTTTTCTCGGCGCTCCTCAAGAAAGGCACCTACACCTTGCCACGCATCGCTTTAAAAACCCGGTTTGCGCCGGACCGGAAGTACCGCTGGCAAGTGACCGGCTTCGATGCCGAGCACCACGTGACCGGCAAGAGCCCCTGGCGCCGTTTTTCCTTTGCGCGGCCCGCGGCCTACGTGCCGGGACAGATCCTGCTGGTGCTGCCGGCCGCGGACCGGGCCCGCAGACAGGCCGAAGCCATCGGCAGCGCCTTCGGTCTGCAACTGCTGCAGGTTTACGAGCTCAAGTCGCTGGGCCAGGTGGTGGTGCTTTTTCATACCGACAAACCGGTTCCCGAGACCATTGCGGCCCTGCAAAAACAGCCGGGTGTCGTCTCCGCGCAGCCCAACTACATTTTCCACACGCTCGCAGATCCCATGCGCGACATGCAAAGCCTCCAGCGCCTGCTCAAGCTCGATGCGCTGCACGCCCACTGCACGGGCAGCGGCGTGCGTGTGGCCGTGGTGGACACCGGCGTGGACACCACACACCGGGACCTGCAAGGCCGGGTGGCGCTTAACGAAAATTTCGTTGCCGATGAACCTTACCGCGCCGAAATGCACGGTACGGCGGTGGCCGGAATCATTGCCGCGGCGGTCAACGGCTTCGGCATCGAGGGGCTGGCTCCGCAGGCCGAGCTACTGGCCCTCAGGGCCTGCCGCCAGCTTTCCGCCGATACCCCCGCAGGCGCGTGCAACACCCTGGCCATCGCCCGTGCCATAGACCGCGCCCTAGAGGCCGGCGCACAGATTGTGAACATGAGCTTTGGCGCCGCCGTGGCGGACAACCTGCTGGTACAGCTGATCCGCGCCGGTGCGCAGCGGGGATGTTATTTCGTGGCTCCGGTGGGCAACCGGCCCACGCAGCAGGAAATCGCCTTCCCGGCATCGGACCCGGACGTGGTGGCCGTGGCCGGTATCGCCGCAGACGGCCGCCTGCTGCCCAATGCAACGGTGGCCGCCAAGGCCGACGCCCTGGCGCCGGCGGCACACCTCCTGACCACCATCCCCGGCAACCGACACAGTTTTTTTAGCGGCACATCCATCGCTTCAGCGGTTGTGGCGGGTTTGCTGGCCGATGCCGGCGAAAAAAACAGCCCGCGGCCGACCCGAAAACTGCCCGCCGGCGACAGCGACCTGTGCCAGTGGGCCCAGAGCCTGCTCGGTTTTGATTTCTGCGGCAAATAGCGCTGTCTGCCCACCACTCAGGAACGCATCGCGGGCGGCTGACCGTACTTGAAGTGCTATGCACCCGGTGAAACGATAGCCGTTGATGCCGGGGTGGTGTTTTACGCAAAACGCCGGGTGCCATCTGCAGGGACATTCTGTCGGGATTTTTCCCAAAGAAGCGCCAATTATGGAGAGGCTGACTGCAATTTGGACATATTGCCGTTTCGGGCATAAAAACCCGACAAAGAGAGGAGTGCCTATGAGACGTATGCGCGTCCGATCGATGCTGCCGGCGGCAATGGCGGTGGTGGTTTTCGGCGTTTTTTCCATGGCGCTGGCGGATGGTGCCGGTAGTCCTGTCAGGATCGTGCGCATGCGCCTGTACTTTGAAAACGGCCGCCCCAAGATCACGGTCCGAGAGAGGCAGCCCGCTTTTTTTGCCCAGGTCGAAATCCGCTTTCGCGGCAGGGGCCTTTTGGCGGGCTACTGGGAAGTGGACGGCCGCCTCGTGGCGCGCTTCGCCCAGCACGTTCTTTCCACCGGCAGTGCAACAACGGTCTACCAGCGCACGCCCCGTCCGCTTCCTACCTTTGCGCCGGGCAGCCACCGCGTGCGCGCGGTCATCACCCGGCCGGGCCGGTCGATCCCGTTTCCGGTGGCCGTCTACTTTGTCACCGGCCAGATGCATAGGGAGCCCTGGGGCGGACGCTGAAGCGCCGACCTGATGCCTGGCAGCCAACACACCTCCTGCCCTTCAGTTGGTAGGACACAATATGTTTTCGTTGCCACCGCAAAAGATTTTTGAACCTTTTGGCCCTCACAGGGCACCTACCGTCAGAGAGCCCAGAAAAACAGCGATCATGGGAGGGCATATCATGAAAAAGAAAGATTTTGCCTGGCAGGCGACGTCCATGCCGTCTGCACGGGAGTTGGATCTGGCGTTTAAGAAAATCGGGCTGAAACGTTCCGCGAGTGGCATCCTAGCGGGCCACCGTTAAAAACCGCTTCTCGTGAGTCATGCGCTAAAACATCGACGTCCAGCTCAATACCGTGCCCAATCCGGACGTCTTCACACGCTTTGCATCCGCTGGCTGGCTGGGCGGGCCTGGCGCAAGGCACTTCGGGCGGGTACGGGGCGTCCGGTGATGTTCCCTCCTGCGCGTGACGGCCAGGATCGACCCCGGGAACCGCGAAACCGAAAGGCCGGAGGGCCACAACAGTTGCAGTGCCACCATCGGCCCCGACTATGCAAATGTGAGCCCCAGCTGGCACTGAATTCTTGCAAAAAGCTGAAGTTCACAGGCCTTGAGTCTACCGCCAGCCGATAAAGGAGACCCAAAATGCGGGTCAAAAATTTTATCGCCGTCATCGCTTTCGGGTTGGCACTGCCGGGGTTTTGTCGTCCGGGTGCCGCCGGCCGGATTGAAAACATTAAAAGCAGACCGACCCATAAAGCGGTTGTCCACC
>JALSRD010000024.1 GCA_026984935.1 Desulfobacterales bacterium | reverse complement strand
CTTGGAGAGGTAATTGGTGAAAATCCAGGTGGTACCGGAACCGTCCGCACGGTGCACCACCGTGATATTTCTGGAGGGCAGCGAAATGCCGGGGTTTTCGGACTTGATGCGCGCGTCGCTCCACTTCGTAACTTTGCCCAGATAAATATCTGCCAGCAGGCGGTTGCTGATTTGCACGGCGCCGGGGGCAATGCCGGGGATGTTGACCACCGGCACCACACCACCCATGATCATGGGAAACTGCAAAAGGCCCGATTGATCGAGGTCGGCGGGTTTCAGCGGGGCATCGGAGGCCCCGAAATCGACGGTGCGGGCCTTGATCTGTTTGATGCCACCGCCGGAACCGATGGACTGGTAGTTAAACTTCACGCCGGTTTCCTTGTTGTAGGCCGCGGCCCATTTGGAATAGACCGGATAGGGGAAAGTCGCTCCCGCGCCGGATATGGCGGTAACTTCGGCGGCATGGGCGGGTGGCTGAATGCACAAAAGGGTGATACCGATCATAAGTGCCAATATTTTCAGAGTCGATTTTTGCATTTGGAATCTCCAGGGAGTGAATTAACGTAAACTAATCCAGAATTGTTAGATTTTTGTTAGAATTACATTTTATTCTTCGACCAATTTTCCTTTACCACCTCCCTTCGGCCAAATCGCATAACACCGGTTGCTGCCATTCTCACATCGCGATCCATGGCGGGTGCAATGCTGGCTGCAAGTACTTCAGCGAACACGGGGCGCAAGTGCACTTCCGGCGCGGCCACAGATCGAGCATTTGCGTGCAAACTAACGCCGCTTTGTTACGGCAGTGTTAGCCGATCGCTAGATTTTGATTTCAGAGAGGAGTTCAGACGTCGGAAGGAAGTGATGCCGGAAGATAAATGGTAAAAGTGCTGCCACGGCCCAAAGCACTCTCGACGTCGATACGGCCGCCGTGGGCGTTAACGATATGCTTGACGATGGCAAGGCCCAGCCCGGTACCGCCCAGCTTCCGGCTGCGGGCTTTGTCGATGCGATAAAAGCGCTCGAAGAGACGCGGCAGGTGCTTTTTGGCGATCCCCCGGCCATGGTCGCGAACGCGGATGCACAGTGCATTTTCCTCGATGCCGGCCGCAAGGCTGACGGATGTGCCGGCTTCGCTGTACTTGACGGCGTTGTCGACGAGGTTGATCAGCGCCTGTTCAAGCAGGGTTTCGTCCACCCTGGCCGCAAGGTCAGCCGGGCAGGCCAGCTCCAATGACATGCGTTTTTCGTCGGCAGCTGCCTGGCAGACCTGCAGGGCGGTCTGAAGCACGTTGCGGATGTGCACTTCGTGGCGGTCGATTCCGGGTAGCCGGTCCGTTTGTTCGAGCCGCGAAAGTGCCAGCAAATCATCGACAATGGCATTCAACCGATTGACGTGCCGTTCAATGATGCCCAGGAAGCGTCGGGTTTCGGCCATGGGCTCTGCCGGGCCGTAGCGGATCGTTTCAATAAACCCCTTGATGGCGGTCAAGGGCGTTTTGATCTCGTGGGAAACGTTGGCGACAAAATCCTTGCGGACATTTTCCAGGCGTCGCAGCTCGGTGACATCGTTCAAAACGATCAGCCTGCCCGTAAGGGATCCATCGGCGGCCATGAGCGGTGCGCTGCGGGCATTTACAATCCGCCGGCCCTTGGCTTGCAGCGTCAGGTCATCCTCGACCGGCCCGGGCGATTCCAGTGCGCGGCGCACGAAATCCCGCAGTTCCAGGTTGCGCACGATTTCCATTACCCTTTTCCCCTGCATGTCCTGCGGATCGGCACCCAACATGCCGGCCGCTGCACGGTTGGCGCTGGCAATGTGCGTTTGCCGGTCCACGGCCATGACACCCTCGCGCATGCTGAAAAGTACGGATTCCAGTTCGTTGCGTTGATTGACGACGGCCTGGATGCGGTTTTGTATCTCAGCTGCCATGTGGTTCAGGGTCTCGGCCAGGGCGGCGGTCTCTTCAGTGTCAGGGGGCGTCAGCCGGTGGCTGAGATCACCCTGGGCAAACCGCTGTGCGCCGGCCTGCATGGCGCTAATGGGACGCGTGATGCGTTTAGACACAAGCACGCATACAACGCCGGCCAGCACCGCTACGACGAGACCTCCGAAGGCTATTTTCCTGGAAAGCATCCAGAGCTCATCATCGATGAAGGTGATCGGTACGGCTACGCGCAGCACGGCCAGCAGTTTTCCGTTGTCTCCTTTCAATTCAGTAGCTACGTACATCATACGGCGACCCAAGGTCCGGCTGTAGCGCATGCTGGAAGATATCCCGCCGGCCATGGCGCCCATCACTTCGGGCCGCGATCGATGGTTGTCCATTTCGGCGGGGTCGTGGGAAGAGTCACCCACCACTTTGCCCGACGGCAGGATCACGGTAATGCGCATGGCGGTGGCACGGCCCAGGCTTTTGCAGTAGGGATCGATGTCTTCTTGCATACGCGTCCTGGCAAGAAGAGACGCCACCGGGTCTTCCAGCAGCCTAGCACGGGTTTTTAGACCGGTGCGGGTCTGATCGAGCAGAAAATGGCGCAGGGCCACTGAAGTGTAGGCAGCCAAGCCGATTAAAGAGAGCAGCGTGATCAGCAGGTAGGGCAGCAGGATATGCCAGATCAGCTTTTTTTTCTTTCTCATGTTTCCTTGAGGCGGTAACCGACTCCGCGCACGGTTTCGATGTAAGCGCCATATTTCCCGAGTTTTTTGCGCAGGCCGACGACTTGCACGTCCACGCTGCGCTCGGTGACCGGGTAATCGTAGCCTCGCACGGCATCGACGATTTGGGATCGCGTGGCGACCCACCCCGGCCGCTTCGCCAGGTAGTAAAGCAGCTGAAATTCAGAGTATGTCAGATCCACGGGGTGGTCTGCGATGCGGACCTCGCGGCGCCCCGGATGGATGAGCAGCTCGTGCACCCGGATGGCTTTGGGCATATCGTTCGCCGGCGGCTCATGGCGCCTCAGGACCGCCTTTGCGCGCGCAATCAGGATGCGGGGCGAAAACGGCTTGACGACATAATCGTCGGCGCCCAGCTCCAGGCCGCTCACGATATCGGCCTCCTCACCTTTGGCCGTCAGCATGATAATGGGCACCGCCCGGGTACGAGCGTCACCCTTCATCCTGCGGGTCACTTCCAGGCCGTCGATGCCGGGGAGCATGAGATCCAGGATCAGCAGGTCTGGAAGCAGGGCAGCGGCTTTTTTGAGCGCTTTTTCACCGCTGGTGGCCGCTTCGATGTGAAATCCTTCACGGGCCAGGTTGAACCTGATCAGTTCGAGGATGTCATCTTCGTCATCGACGACCAGAATCGTTTTTCGGGTCATGGCTGAGCTCCTGGATCAGAAATTCCCGTGCCGGACAATTTCGCCTTCAATCAGATAGATGACTTCTTCGGCGATGTTGGTGGCATGGTCTGCCAGCCGCTCCAGATGGCGCGATATCAGCAGCAGGTTGATCAGATAGCCCAAATGAGTGGGATGTTCCGCCATGGCGACCTTGATCTGATCGTAAGCCTTTTTTTGAATGGCATCGACTTCGTCGTCCAAGTGCAGTACCCGGATGGCCTGGTCGATGTCCATGTTCACCAGAGAGTCCAGGCTCTGCTTCAGCATGGCCTGCGCCTTCTCTGCCATGGCGGAGTAATCGAAAATGAAGCTATAGCGGTCTTGTTTGGCGATAATCATCACCCGCTGAGCGATGTTGACTGCCTGGTCCCCGATTCTTTCAAGATCGTTGTTGATTTTGATGACCGCGATCAGAAAACGCAGATCCACCGCCACCGGCTGATACAGTGCCAGCGCCTTGAGGCATTCTTCCTCGACTTCGACCTCCATCTCATCAATTTCGTAGTCCATCTTGATGATCTTGGCCGCCAGCCGGGCATCGGTGTTGTCGATAGCTTCCACCGCCATCCGCACCCGGTTTTCCACCATGGCGCCCAGTGAGAGGATCACCTCCTTGATTTTTTCCAGTTCCCGCTGAAAGTGTTTGGCCATTGAAAGGTTTCCTTTTCAAACAAATGGTCGGAAAATAGCGTGCAAACCGAAACTGGCATACCGGCGCGTGGGGCTCAACGGCTAGGCCATACGTGGTTTTGCCATAAATAAAAACCCATATGTTATCATACATATATGCCGGCCGTCATACCTGTCAATTGTTAGCCGAATGTTAGGGCCGTGTTAGAAACGTGTAGGCAGAGGGGTGGCTCGCAAGAAAGGTGTTTACACTGGCCGCTCGAAAGGTACAACAAAAAGGCAAGTCTGAACGTGCAAGGCCGCTCAAGGACCAGGGGCTTACTATTGCGGAAATTGCCAATGCGATGGCGGTAAGCAAGCGTACGGTATTTCGGTATTTATCTCGAAAATGACGGAAAGCTATGATATCCTACCGAATTTTGCAAGCGTCGCGTTTGCCGCCTATACAAGGCGCAGGACATGCAGCTGTAGTA
>JALSRD010000023.1 GCA_026984935.1 Desulfobacterales bacterium | reverse complement strand
TTAACTTCAAAATTGTCCGCCCTGCGGGAGCGCCGATTTTACCGCCCTACTGTGTTGCAGGGCATTTGCGTCTGTATACTACAGCTGCATGCCCTGCGCCTTGTATAGGCGGCAAACGCGACGCTTGCAAAATTCAGTTAATAATTTTCAGTCTGCAGCAGACCAACAGTCTTATCGGCAAATCCGTGGATAACTTTACCTGTCTCCGGCCTTATTACGGGGCGATAAAAATTACTCCGGGTCTGCGAAGGCCTCATGAATTTCAGGGGACGGTGGATCAATCCAGAAAAGCGGGGGGTATCGTATGAAATGGCGAAATTTCCCCTGCGGCAACCGCAATAGTTGCTCCGGCCATCATTATTCCGGCCGTTCCTGCAAGTGCCGGACTCTGTAAAATTTGGAAAGGACACTGAAACCGGCCACTTTATTGCGGCTTTTTTAACCACCTGAACTTCCAACTCCGGTATGGATGGGGTGAAGTGCCGCCGGTTGTCGACGGTTCGCATGTTATTGCCGGCGCCGGGTTAGGCTGTATGCCGGCATAGGGTGGTCGAATGTCCGTCCCCGCCAACAGGCGGTGGCAAATCAGAATCTAGGCATCCAGAACCTTGCGGATCGTTGTGGCAAGGTCATGCATGACCACCGGCTTCATGACAAAGGCACGGATTCCCATGGATCTGGCCTTCGCTTCGCTGACCTGTGTACTGAATCCCGTGCAGATGATCACCGGAATGTCGGGCCGGATCTGGAGCAGTTTGCACGCCAGGCGGTCACCGGTCATCTGCGGCATGGTCATATCGGTAATCACCAAGTCAAACCGTTGGGGGTGGTCTTTAAACGCCTGCAGGGCTTCCAGGCTGCTGTTACGCTTCGTAACCCGGTAGCCCAGCCGTCGGAGCATCTGCTCCAGAAGGTCCACCAGCGCTTTTTCATCATCGACGATCAGCACCTGCTCGTTGCCTTTAGCCATTGCTTCGTATTTGCGCGGGGTCGTTACTTCCGATACCCCCCGGATTCGCGGCAGATAGACATGAAAAGTCGCGCCCTGTCCTGGTTCACTGTAAACACGGATGTCCCCGCCGTAGCTCTTTACGATCCCATGGACGACGGCCAATCCCAAGCCGGTGCCCTTGCCGGGATCTTTGGTCGTAAAATAGGGGTCGAAAATACGCTGCAGCGTGGATTTGTTCATCCCCACACCATTGTCTCTGATTGTCAGGCAGATGTAACTACCGGGGGGCAGCGCAAGCCCATCCGGATTCTCAGGGCGTTGCACGACTTCTGAAAGCTCGATTTCAAGGACACCTCCGGTTTCCTGCATGGCGTGGAAGGCATTGGTGATCAAATTCATGGCAACCTGGTGGACCTGGCCGGCGTCGGCCATTACCGGACCGCAACGTTCGTCTATACGGCTTTGGATTTCAATGGTGCTCGGCAGGGTGGAACGTGTCAGCGCAAGCACCTCTTTTAGGATCTGCTGCACGCGCAGCGGTTTTCGCTGCTGTTCGGCTTGGCGGCTGAAGGTCAGAATCTGCTGGACCAGGTTTTTTGCACGCTGTCCGGCTTTGAGCACCTGCTCGAGATTTGCATGCGCCTGTTCATCGAGCTTATAATCGTAGAGCGTCATTTCGGTATATCCAATCAAGGCGCCCAGGATATTATTGAAATCGTGGGCAATACCCCCGGACAGAGCTGCAATGGACTCCATTTTCTGGATATGCTGCAGCTTCTGCTGCAGTTTTTTCTGATCCTGTATTCGTTGCTGCCGCTGCAGGGCCAGGGCGTATAACTCGCCCAGCAGCTCGACGGCATGCATATCCTGTTTGCTATATGCCTTCAAAGGGTTGGCCAAGGCGATCTGTCCGGCAAGCCTTCTGTCGATAATGATGGGTACCGATAAAAAGCCTTTAAGTGGGATATGGCCCGTCGGCAGCCCTTTTGCGCTGGGATGCGCCTGGGGGGAGTTGGTGAAAAAGGCGCGGCGGGTATTCAAGGCAAATCCCCACAAGGCATTGTAACGGCCGTCTGATTGTGAATGGAAAACAAAACGTTGTGTGTCCAGATGGCATTGTTTGAGCGCCATTTCAGTCAACGTGTAAAGCTGGATGTCTCCGCTTTGCGGATCGATGGCTGAAACATATCCGTGGGTACTGTCGGTCAGGGCTTTGGCTTTTTCAAGCACCAACGCGGCGGTTCTCTGGATATCGGGCTGCGGTGCAATCAGGTCGGCGGCCACTTGCGCCAATGACCTGCGCACACCCAGCTCCCACTGCAGTTTGGATTCAGCCTGTTTGCGCAAGCTGATGTCTTCGATAAACCCCTCAAAATATAACAGGCGCCCCTCTTGATCACGGACAGCACGTGCATGTTCTGAAACCATGGCGGTCCGGCCGTCTTTACGCCGGATTTCGGATTCGAATTCACGCACTTTTCCTTTTTCAAGTAGGATGTTCACAAATTCATCGCGGCGGTTGGCGTTGATGTAGAGCTGAGATAGATTTCCGCTGCTATCTTTCAGAAGTTCTTCCGGAGAGTCGTAGCCAAGTATCCGCGCACAAGCGGGATTCACACTGATGAAGGATCCCTGTGGGCTGCTCTGATAAATGCCTTCCACCGCCCCTTCGAAAATCGCCCGATATTTCAGTTCGCTTTCCTGAAGTTCGCGGGTTCGCTCGCGCACGGTGCGCCGCAGCCAAAAATTCCAGCACCAACCCAAAAAAAGCAACAGGAGGATCGTGCCGGAAGCGATCAGGAGCGAGGTCAGGTGGGTGGATAAAAAGGTTTTGCGCTTTGAATACACCGTACCCAACCACTTGTGCGTAATCCGATCGATGGTGCCGTTTTCTTTTGCCAGTTCGATGCCTTTGTTGAGAATACCGGCGAGAACCGACTGGCCCTCTTTGACAGCCATACAGTTTTGGCCGACGTATAACGGATCACCGACTTTTTTAATCCGATCCGTCAGGCGGTCCCTGAAAATATGATACAGGACAATCTCTTCGTCACCGATCAGGGCATCCGCTTTCCCGGAAGCGACCAGATCGGTCGCTTGGGCAAAATTCTTGGTATAAACCGTTTCAAACACGATTTTATGTAGTTGTAAAAACTCCCGGGCGTAATCTCCTTTCTGCATGGCAATGCGCTTGCCGGTGAGATCTTGGATGTCCCTGATGTCCGGCCGTTGCTTGCGCACAAAAATGGAAGCCGGCACCTGCCACATCACATGCGTAAAATCAAATTTCTCATCGCGCCGGGGGCTGTAAAAAAAGCTCGTGAGCACATCAGCCCTGCCGGAAAGAACGGCCTTCTGGGCATCTTGAAAGGGCATGTCGATAAATTGGGCCGTAAAACCCAGTTCGGTGGCCATCCAGCGCGCCAGTTCGATGCACATGCCGGTATGTTCACCTCTTTCCCCGACAAATTCAAAAGGCGGATACCGGGTCTGGCTCACAAACACGATAGTCGGATGCTTTTTTAAAAAGATCCGCTCTTCTGTTGAAAGTTTCACGGTCATGGACGATCCGGCTTCAACCGCGAAACTAAGCAGAAACGCCAGGATGACCGCCGACGACAGCCTGAAAGCCAGCTTTTTTCGTATTCTCATGTCGGCAACGCTCTCACATCCGGATTTTTCAGCAGCCACACTTTCTGTTGCGCTGCACTCCGCGGCAGGGCCGCGGGGTATTTTTATTGACACGCACGCACCCGTGCATACTTACCGCCCGATTTCCCCCGTGCTCACCGGCTGATTGGCGCATACGCCCACTACAATGCGTCGACGCCCCTCTCCGGCCAGGGAGCCTGTCGACCTGCGGACGGGAATCAACAAATCCAGGCGCATGCAGGCTGCACGATGAGCCCGAGAACGGGCAGGTTCGTGCATGCCCGGCAGGATCATGTTGGTAAGAATGCAACCAAGATTATCGGGAGTTTTGCCCACATGCTTTAGCATTTCAGGCGGCCGTCGTGGTCTCTACTTGGCATCCCAGTTGCTGCGGCAATTGATCTGCATGCGACCACGGTCGGTGGCGTTTTTAAAAAGGTTTTTGTCGCAGCTGCAAGGCGGTGCGGCGCTTGGTCCGGGGGTGCCGCGATATTTTTCAAACGGTGCGGGAGAAATGAGAAAACAGTGCCTGTTACCGAGGCTGGCAATCGAAATACAGCGTTGTGGTTTGCAATGACTCCATGTACCACAACCCGCCCTATGCCGGAAATTACCAGTTTCAGGAAGGTGCAACGCCTTAAGCGCCGGTTTTAACGCCCACATGCACGACGGCGATACCGTTGGTCAGGCGGCGGTAGCGCACCTCGGAAAAGCCGGTGGCCGACAAGATCTGCGCCAGTTCGTCGGGCAGCGGGAAAAGCCGGATGGTCTCGGGAAGGTGGGTGTAGGCCTGGCGCGATCCGGCCAGCAGCTGGCCCAGGAAGGGCATGGCATAGAAGGAATACAGGTCGTAGAGCCGCCGGAAGAGCGCCGCGGTGGGTTTGGAAAATTCCAGGCACATGAAGCGGCCGCCGGGTTTGAGCACACGGTGCATCTCGGAAAAGCCCCGCTGCATGTGGGTCACGTTGCGGATGCCGAACCCCACCATGGCGGCATCAAAGCTGTTGTCGGCAAAACTGATGGCTTCCGCGTTTCCCTGGATGTGGCAAATGGACTTTCTAAAGATGCTTTTTTGCAATTTGGGCCGTCCGGCCAGCATCATGGCACGGTTGATGTCGTAAATCGTCACGCCGCCGCCGGGCTGCGTGGCCCGGGCGGCCAGGCGCGCCAAATCGCCGGTGCCGCCGCACACATCCAGCACGCGGTCTCCCGGACGCAGCCCCATCATGGCCACGGCGCGGCGCTTCCACAGGTGGTGGATACCGAAACTGAGCAGCGTGTTCATGAAATCGTAATGCCGGGCCACCGAATTGAAATGCCGGCAGACCCACTTGACCTTTTCGTCCTCGGGGACCGTCAAGAAACCGAAGCTGGCGCTTTTGGAACGCGCGATATGCCCGTCCAGCTGCTCTTTGCGTTTCTGTTCGTCAAACCATTCCAAGTGCTTGCAGATCATCACAGGCCCTTTCGCGGCATTTTGCGCATCAACACGGCCGTCCGGTCAGATCACGATGGGCAGGCCGCTGGCTTCGAAGAGCGGCCGCAGAAATTCCAGGCTCGCGCGGCCGGCCTCCTCCGGGCGGTCCGTGTAGGGGTAAAGTTCCAGACTGATGTGGCCGCGGTAGCCCAGGTGTCGCATGGTTTCAAAAACGTTTTTAAAGTCGATGGCGCCCAGACCGGCGATCAGGTGGTTGTGCCGGCGATTGGGGGCGATGTCTTCCAGATGCACGTGGCCGACCCATGCAAAGAGGGTTTCGAAAGCCGCTGAAGGGTTTTCGCCGGCGCAGAAAAAGTGGCCGATATCGAAATTCAGCCCCACGGCGTCGGATTGGATTTCCTGGATGAAGGGTTTGAACTCCGACGTGCGTTCGATCAGAAGATCCGGCTCGGGTTCGATGAGGATTTTGACCCCCAGCTCTTCGGCGGTGGGAATGACGCGTTCGAGCCCCTGGTGGAACAACGCCAGGGCTTCCTTGCGCGTGACGCCCTTCAACGGTCCTCCCGGTGGTACGGAGATGTTCCGGCAGCCCAGCACCGCGGCCACCTGCAGGCAGGCCAGGGTATGGGCGACACGCATGTCGCGGCGCTTGGCCTCGGGTTCGATCCAGGAGGGCAGGTAGGTGTCGCCCACGGCAAACAGCGTGAAGCTGTTCAGGTTGGTGGGCGCAAGGGCGTTGCGTTCAAGTGCCGCCCGGATGTCTTCCAGCTGCTGCGGCCCGTAGTCCGGCGGGTAGAGATGCGGCCGGTCGCACATGATCTCGATGCCCCTGAAGCCCAGTTGTGCGATTTTATCGATGGATTCCAGGAGGCTGTATTTGACGAAAGCGTTGGTGCTGTATCCGAATACCATGTTTTGCTCCTTGAAGCGTACTGCCGGTGCGGCATTTCAGGCGGCATCGCTGCCCAGGTCGCGCCGGCATTGCTGCGCCAGCCGTTGCAGGGCGCGGACCTGGTCCTGGAAGGTCAGCGGCGGGTTGGGGCCCTTGGGGCGCTTGAAGTAAAAGCCCAGTTCGGGAATGCTGCCGCTGCGCCCCGTACGCTTGAGCACCGTCATCCAGCGGGCCAGGTCCATGACCAGCGGGGCGGCCAGGATCGAATCGCGTCCCTGCAGGTTCAGGCGCAGGCTCATGGGCAGGCCGAACAGCCCCTTGAAGTCGATGACATCCCAGGCTTCCTTGGCATCGCCGCGCGGCGGGTAGTAGGCGATATGCACCTTGTGCGTGCAGCATCCGTAGGGTTTGCCCACCGGATACTCGAGGATTTCGTCCAGCAGCTCGGTTTTGTTGGCGATTTTGCAGGCCGCCCGCTCGGGGTCCATCAGGTTTTTGCCGTCGGCGTTTCCCAGGATATTGAGGCTGTACCAGCCATCGACGGCCAGGTTGCGGGCCTTGAAGGCCGATGCCAGAACGACTTTGAAATAGGTTTGGCCGGTCTTGCCGTCACAGCCGGCCATGGGCAGTTGGCGCTTTGCGGCTTCGGCGGTGATCAAGGGGAGTTCCAGATCGTTGGGCGTGAAGTTGACCACCGGCAGCCCGCTTTGCAGGGCCGCCAGCACGTAGGCGAGGTCTGTAAAAGCCGCCGAAGATGGATCGCCGTAAAGTGCTTCCAGGGATGTGCAGGCGCTCAGATCCGACACAGGCGCGGCCGGCAGCAGATTGACGAAGACCGCCCGGGCTCCCGGATAGTGCCTGCGCATGGAGCGGATATCGGCGCACAGCCGCTTGACGCGTTCCTCCAGAAGAAGATTTTCCTGCGGCGGGGTCAGGACGGGCAGACGGCGGAGTTCGTCGGCAAAGGGCCGCCACAGCGCCTCGGGCAGCACGCCGTGCGACGAAAACAGGTCGTCTAGCGCGGTGGTGTTGACATCCCAGCCGGCCACATGCATGCGCACAGGAACGTCCAGGCCGTGCAGCAGTTCGGTGGTGGTCAGGCTGGGCAGGATCGTTTGCGGCCGGTGGCACAGGTTGGCCGCCGCGGCGGCCAGCGTGGTTCCGATGGCGCCCTTGGCGCCGGCGATGACCAGCAGAATCGACGTGGCTTGCGATTCAACGTTTGATTTCATTGTGTTAACACTCCGGGTTCCAGCCGCCGGGAATCCACTTTTTGGCTTTGCGTCTGCCGGGTGAGCAGCAGGGTGTTGCCGATGACGCTCAGGCTGCTCAGCAGCATGGCGCATACGGCCACCGGCGGAGAGAGCAGACCAGCCATGGCAATCGGAATGCTGATCACATTGTAGACCAGCGCGCAGGCCAAGTTCTGACGGATTTTGCGGTTTACCCGTGCGGCCAGGTCGAGAAAGTCCAGCACCTGACGCGGTTCGCTGCGCATGAGGGTGACCTGGGCCGCTTTGCCCGCCAGCGAGCCGCGTGCGTAAACGGCCAGTGCCAGATCGGCCCGCGCCATGGCGGCCGCATCGTTGATGCCGTCGCCGACCATGGCGACGCGTGCGCCCTCTTTGCGCAGCCTGCGGACCAGCTCGGCTTTGTCGGCGGGCAGCAGTTGTGCGTGGATGCGCGTTATGCCCAGCCGTTCGGCGACAGCCGCCGTGACACGGCGGCTGTCGCCGGACACCAGCAGCGTTTCGCAGCCGCCGGCCCGCAGGCGCTGTATCGTGGCGGCGGCGCTTGCCCTGAGCGTGTCGCCAAAGACGAAAACCGCCGCCGGTCGGCCGTCGATGGTCATGAACACCGTCGACTCAAAGGTGTCTGCATCCGCATCCGCCGGTGCGGGCAGAAAACCGGCGTGCCTGCCGGCCAGGCTTTGGCCGATGAAACCGGCGGCGCCGATGCGCACCGTGCGGCCGCCCCAATACGCCGAAATTCCGTCGGCATGCTGCCGGATTGCGCGCAGTTCAAAATCGCTGTCGATGCCTGCCCGGTGGGCCTGCCGGCGCAGTTCAAGGGCGATTGGGTGCCTGGATTCGCACTCCAGCGCAGCGCCCAGCGCCAGTGCACTCCGCTCATCGAGGGGCGCCCGTGCCGTCACCCTGGCCAGGCGCCACTTGCCGTCGGTCAGCGTGCCGGTCTTGTCGAAAACAAAAACATTTACCCCGTCTGCCTGCTCAAAGCAAGCAAAATCACGGATCAGCAGGCCCTTTTTGGCCGCCGCGCTGATGCCGCCCGTGCGCGCCAGCGGGATGGCGATGCCCAGGGCGCAGGGGCAGGAGATGACCAGTACGCTCACGGCCCGGATGAGGCTGGCCTCAGGCGGCAGCCCCAGCGCCAGGCAGACCGCCGCCGTGGCCGCCGCCACCATTACGATCGCCGGCACGAACCAGCGCAGCAGACGGTCGGTTCTGCCCTCCAGCGGGGTCTTGCGGTCCAGGGCCTTTTCCATCAGGGCGATCATCTGGCCCAACACACAGTGCGGGCCGGTTTTGGCGGCCTGCACTTCAAGGTCACCGGCCACCAGGCGCGTGCCGCTGATGATGCGGTCACCGGCGGATATTTCCAGGGCACGGGATTCACCGGTGACGGCGCTGGCGTCCACCTGTGCGCGTCCGGTTAAAACCACGCCGTCGGCGGGGCTGGTTTCGCCCTGCGTGAGCCGCAGCACATCCCCGGGCCGCAGGCCGTCAGCCGCCACGTAGCGGCCGCGCGGGCTGACCGGCGTACAGATGCGCACCTTCTTGGGGGCCAGAGCGAAAAAAGCCTTCAGGTGCTGCTGTACCCGGCCCCTGGCGCGGCCTTCCAGGGCCTGGCCGATTAGCACCAGGGTGATCAGCATGCAGGCGCTGTCGAAATACAGGTGCAAACTGTGGCCGAGCAGATTGAATACGCTGTAGAGGTAAGTCGTACCGGCACCGATGGCGATCAGCGTTTCCATGCCCCAGGCGGCCGTGGCCAGGCTGTGTGCGGCCGCGCGGAAAATACGGCCGCCGCCGTAAAAAAGGACGATCGTGGTCATCAGAAACACCGGCCAGGAGAGTTTTGCGAGCGTGTCCGGCGCGAGGCCGGCAAAAAAGCCGGCATCGACGGCGTAAGAGAGCATCATTACATTCATGGTCAGCGCGGCGGAAATACCCAGCCGCAGCCATTCGCGTCTGCGTTCCCCGCTGTCCTGCACCTCGGCAGGCTGCGCCGAGGTGTAACCAAGGCGGGAAATGCGGCGGCGGATGCGTTCCGGCGAAATGGCCAGAGGATCGTAGCGGCAAACGAGGCGGTCCGTGGAAAAGTTGCAGTGCGCATCGTATACGCCGGAAGTCTTTTTCAGCATCTCTTCAACCACCCAGGCGCAGGCGGGGCACCACATGCCGGATATCGCCAGCGACAGGTCCAGAGTGGTTTTTTCCCGGGCGGCCGTGTCGCCGGAGGCGGTATTTTCAGGAGGGGTGCCTGGGGAGGGGCCTGCGCAGCCGGCGGTGCCCTCTACCGCTATGTTTCGGCGGTCGTCTTGCGGGGCTGGCAGGATACCCTGCGCCACGCACTGGCGGTAAAGGTCGCTTTGCCGGAAGCCGGACGGATCGGCGCTGTCGGAGGATTCGGCCAGAATGGTGAAAACCTGCCGGCATCCCTGGCAGCAGAAATCCCGGCGGCGGTCAGCGACGGTCGCCGATATGCGGCCGTGTCCCAGGGGCAGGCCGCAAAGATCGCAGGAGGTGGAAGACGCGCGGGTGAACAACGGATTTAAGGCCTGGTTCCCAGGGACTTGATGTAAGCGATGACCTGCCAGCGTTCGGCGGCGGCCATGGTGGTCGCCAGCGGCGGCTGCCGGCCGCCGGGAATGCCGTAGCTGATCTCATTGAAGAGAATTCCCGGTGCGAGCCCCTGTACGCGCCGGCTCTGCAAGTCGCCGGGCAGCGGCGTAAAGCTCTGCCCCACCGTGCCGTTTCCGTCGTGGTGCCGGCCGTGGCAGTGTACACAGTAGGTGAAGTACACCGTACGGCCCAGGCGAACATTCTGTGGGTCATCGAGAGCCACGGGCGACACCAGCCGGGCCGGGTCCATGCTGCGCAAACGCGTTTCGCCGCCGCCCGTGGGCACGAGACCCGTTTCCAGTGGGGCGATGGGCTGTTCGTAGGGGCGGACAGCCGGTGTCTCCCACATGCGGCCGAACTTGAAGTGCCTATCGTAGAAGTTCAGGGCCGTGTAGCCAACGACCGATAGCGCTGCGAGCAGCACCGTGATGCCGATGACGGTTCGCATCTATTCTCCTTTGGCGCCGCGCACATGTTGGCCGTGGGGCACAAGCGGGTAGAAGGCATAGGGCGACTGTCCGGGGACGTCTTTGACCGGGCGGTAATCCCAGGTGGGCTGCCCCCGGTCACCGACGACGTAGTAGGAAAACAGGCCCTGGCCCAGGATGCCCAGGCAGAGCAGGAAGATGATCAGCCAGGTGCGCAGGGCGGATGCTTGGTGGTCGTTCGGGGTCATTTTAAATTTTCACCTCCAGCAGGCCGGTTGCCAGAATGTAGAAAAATCCCCACAGCCCGGCGCCGGCAACGATCAGTATCATGGCCAGTGGAAAGGGGGCCTCACGGTCCTCGAGGCCTTCGGGATAGCGCGTGTGCACGGTGTTTTGGCGCTGCTCGCTGTCGGCGGTATGAAAGTGCATAAACCCCAGGCTGATGGCGAAAACCAGGACGAAGAGCAGGGTCGGAAAGATGATTCCCACCACGTGCTGCCAGTTCAAAAGACGGTAAAATTGCATGGTCAACCTCTGGTAAGTGCGAAGATCAGCACACCCGCGCTCAGGGCCAGGCCGGCCACGGCCAGCACGAAAAGCGCGTAGATTTCATAGCGGCCCAGGCGTGAGGCCCTGATGCGTATCGGCGCCGTCTCGTCCGCAAGGGGCAGAAACCGCGCGCGCTGCTGGTCCTTGAACTGGCCGTTGTTGAGGGCCCAGTAAAAAACGGCCAGGCTGATGGCCAGTCCGATACCCATGTAGGTGATAAAATAGGGATAGTACATGCGCGCCTCCCGTCGGTCAGGGCTCGTAGGCCGCGTCGATGCCCCGCGGTTTGCCGTTGGCATCGCTCTGGTTGATGAAGTAGACCGCCACGTAATCGCCCACATCCCAGATTTTCTCGGATTCCAGTTCGCGTTTGAAATAGGGCATGGCGGTTCCGGTGATCCCGTTCATGATCTGGTAGTACAGAATCCCGCCGGAAATGCCGCGTCCCTTTAAAATCGTGAAGTTCAGCGGCGGCGGATAGAGGTGCGGCTGAGCCGGTCCCATGCCGTCGCCCACCGGACCGTGGCATCCCAGGCAGAAGTCCTGGTAGATCTTGTGGCCTCTGGCCAGGCCGGCGGCCGAAGTCGGATAGGGATTGGGTACGCTGCGCCAACCCTCGGGTACGTGGTCAGCGAGCCACTTGACATTGGCTTCGGGGCCGGCTTCATAGGCTGTGACAGCGCTTTTCTTCCAGCGCCGCTGGCGCGCCATGCGCCGGTCGGCGTTTTTAAATCCCAGACTCTGCACGTAGTTCGTCAGCACCCTGATGGCCGCATCCCCCAGGAAGGCAAAGGCCGGCATGATGGAAAGCGGCCGCGTGTAGCGCGGGTTGGTGAAGTGCCCCCGGTGCCAGTCGTCGGGGTGCTCGCCGCCCTCCTGGGAGAGATCCGGGCCGCTACGCTCGGACCCGAGCAGAATGGGTCGATCCTGGATGTAATCGCCGGCCTGGGCAATGCGTTCGGCACCCAGACCCCAGTCGATGCTGCGGATGGACTGGCTGTGGCAGTAAACGCATCCGTTGGCGATGTATATTTTCCGGCCGGCCGCCTCGTCGGCCGAACGCGGGCGGTAGATATCGGAAGCGGTTGTTTTGCTGGTATCGGCGTAGGGCAGCACAATGACCGACAACACCACGGCGGTCAGCACCATCAGACTGCCGATGACCACCGCTTTGGGCGTCATGTTCATGCGTTTTCTCCGGAAGGGGCCAGCAGGGTTTTGGCGATGTTGAAGAGCCCGATCAGGGCGCCGCAGAAAATCATCACCCCCAGCGAGGCACGCGTGATGTAGTAAATGTGAATTTCCGGCAGCACCCGGTAGACGGTTTCGCCGTTCAGCCAGGCGTTTCCCTGGATCAGGCCCACGATGGTCAAAACGATGGCAAAGCCGGAGATGCCGATGAGTACCAGCCAGTACTGCAGGTCGGCCAGAAAACGGCTGTACAGTGGTTTGCCGGTCATGCGTGGCAATACGTAGTAAAGCCCGCCCAAGGCAATCATGCCGGCAAAGCCCAGCACGCCGATGTGGGCATGGGCCACCACCCAGTTGTTGAAATGCGTGACACGCTGTACCTGGGGCAGGGCCATCATGGAGCCCTGGATGCTGACAAAAAAGTACATGATGGTACCGGTGAATACGAACTTGGCACCCACGTCGGCGTGCACTTCACCCAGTTTCCCCCTGGCCGTGTACCAGATGTTGATCAGAAAAGCCATGACCGGGATGACCATGGCGATGCTGTCCACGATGGCCACCACCTTCAGCCAGGTGGGGACCGGCACCTGCAGCAGGTGGTGGGTGCCCACGTGGGTGTAAATCACGATCAGCGACCAGAAACCCAGCAACGACAGCGTGTGGCTGTACAGCGGTGCCCGGCAGGCCCTGGGGATGACGTAGTAGGCCACGGCCGCCGAAAGCGGGGTCAGCAGCAGACCGAAGATATTGTGTCCGTAAAACCAGAGCAGGATGGCGTCCGGGATTCCGACCAAGGCGCCGCTGTCGGGCTGCCAGACGACGTTTCCCAGGGCAAAGGTGACGCCGGTCAGGAGGGCGGCGGCCAGCACGTACCAGACCGACACGTAGAGCAGTGGTTCGTTGCGCTGTTTGACGGTCATGATGAGGTTGAAGAAGATCAGACCGAATGCGATGACGATGGCCATATCGATCGGCCAGATCAGCTCAGCGTACTCCCTTCCCTGGGAGAGTCCGGCGGCCAGCGTGGCCACGCCGGCCACCAGTGCCAGGTTCCAGGTGATGACCGTAACAAGACCCAGTTTTTCGCTGTAGAGCCGCGTGCGCAGCAGCTTGGGGACGAAGTAGTAGGCTGCCGACAGCAGGCCCGGTGTGACAAACCCGAACAGCACCAGGTTGACGTGAATCGGCCGCACGCGGCCGAAAACAATCCAGCCCAGGTTTTCGGTCAGGTCCGGGGCCACCAGTTCAATGGCGCCCAGGAGCCCCATGAAGGTGGCCACGGCCATCCAGCAGGCCGAGGTGATGCAGAACCCCCTGGCCGTCAGGTGTTTTTCCGGGCTGGTCGCCATTGCATTGCTCAAACTCGTCTCCTCACCGTTTTTTCAGGTTTTGCGGTCCGCGCACGCCTTTTCAGCTGTGGCAGGCCAGCCAGCAGCCGACATTGGCGCCTTTGCGCTTGTGGCACTTGATGCAGAATCCCATTTTGAAACGCTTGCCGGCGATGCGGTCCATGGCCTCGATTTTGCCGTGGCACTGCCGGCAGGCGATCTGTTTGCGAATGTGTCGCTGGTGATTGAACAACACGTGTTCCGGCAGATAGTTCACCTTGCGCCAGGGTGTCGGCGTGCCGGTGTCGAAGTAGCGGTGCTCCTTTAAGATCTGGGGGTGCCTGGCAATGATGTATTGGTGGCAAAAGAGGCATTTTTCCACCGGCGGGATGCCCGGGTGGCGCGAGCGGCCCACGTAGGAGTGGCAGAACTGGCAGGCGATGCGTTTGACGCCGGCGTGCAGGCGGTGGCTGAAGGGAATGGGCTGGGGCGCACCGATACCGGCCTGCGGCTGGACGTAGAACAGGTAAAGAAAGGCTCCGGCAAGCGCCAGGCAGCCGATGATCAGCAAAATGGGTGTGCGGTTTTGTCGCAATTCCGGTGTCCTTGCTTTACGGTATACCCCCGCTTCCTGAAAGGGCCGCAGGAAAGGTTCGCAGGCCGTGCTTCATGTGGACGTCTTCTCCGGTTCCGGCGGCGCCGCCCGTGTCAGTTCGGGAAAGCGCTTCAGAAAGAAGGCCACGGCCGCCGCCATGGCTCCCAGAAACCCGAGGGTGATCAGCCCTTCCGGCAGGCCGATATGAAAACCGGCCGTACCGGGACCCAGAGCGGGCCCCAAAAGCAGCAGGTGTTCCAGCCAGATGCCCGCCAGGATGACGGCGCACAGCCCGATCATGAAGCGCGGTCTGGTTTTAACGCGCCGGTTGAGCAGGATGCAAAACGGCATGATGAAGCAGACGAACAGAACGGTCCAGGCCAGGTGGTTCCAGGGTGCCGTCATGGTGCGGGTGATGACGTAACTGGTCTCTTCCGGGATGTTGCCATACCAGATCACCACCAGTTGAACATAGAAGAAGTCCGCCCACAGCAGGCAGAAGGCGAAAAACAGTTTGCCGATGTCCGCAAAGTGGGCGTCGGTCAGGCCGCAGGTTTCGCCCAGCCTGAGGCGCACGGCGGCCGCCAGGATGATCAGCGCGCCCAGTCCGATGTAAAAGGCCTTGACGAAGGTGTAGGCGCCGAAAAGCGTGGAGACCCAGTGCGGGTCCATGCTCATGACCAGATCGTATCCCAGAAGCGACAGCACCAGGGCATAGGCCATGATGTACAGAACACCCAGTACCCGTGCCCGTGCCAGGCAGGACTGCGGATCAGCGGTGCTTCCACGGCGTCCCAACAGGCAGGCGCGCAGGCGGCCGGCACCGGTGTTGGCGCCGATGGCCAGCCGCAGATCCTGGGAGATGAAGGCGAAGCCGAGGCTGTAGAGTACCACCAGGCCGATGCCGTCGCGGGAGAAAAGAAAGGGGATATTGAGCCAGGCCTGTTTGCCGTGCAGGTCTTCGTGCAGCCAGGGGAACAGGTGGCGGCGGCCGGCGAAGACCACCGCAAATAGCAGCAGCGAGATCGGGAAGAAGGCGGAGAAACTGGCGGCCAGACCGGGCAGCGGACCGCTCCAGCGGGCGCGCGTGACCTGCATGACGGCGGCGAACAGCACGGCCCCCTGGGCCATGGCGGACCAGACGAGAAAGTTGATCAAAAAGGCCTGCCAGGCACGCTGGGGGTGCTGGGCGGCCAGCGTCGCCAGGAAGGCGGCTGCGCCCAGTCCGGCCAGTACCAGGCCGACGGTCACGATACGGCGGGTGTCCAGTTCCGGTGATAGAAGGTGGGCAGTCGTGTTCATGGGGCCTGCCCCCGTGTGGGGGACGGCGCATCGAAGATGCGCGGTTCGCCGCCCTGCCGTGTGAAAAATTCTGCCAGTTCCCGGTGCTGTTCCGGCCGGCAGGCTGCCAGGATGCCGAAATGCTCACCCGAACAGCGCGCATCGTAGTGTTGCAGCCGTTTGAAGGTGGGCAGGCCGGTCTGGGTGAGAAAACCGAGAACATTGCCGAAAACGGCGAAAAGGATCGTGAACTCGAAACCCACGATTACGAAAGGCACCAGTGCGACCACGGGCTTGCCGCCCACGATCAGGTGCCACTGGGTGCTGGCATAGATGGCCAGCCCGAAGCCGCTGAAAAAACCGATGATGCCTCCGGCCAGGGTAAAGAGCCCCACGCGGCTTTTTTTGAGCGCCAGGGCAGCGGCGATTTTGTGGCTGGGCACCGGGCTGTGGACGCGCCGCAGCTTCCAGGGGGACTGTGCCAGCTTCCGGATGGCCGCGGCGGCCTGGTCCTCGCTGCGAAAGAGTCCCATCACATGCTGGTGCGGGGCGTCGGCGGATTTCTTCATGGCGCCGTCACCTCCTTCATCTCGGTCATGGAAACCGACGGCAGGTGTTTGACAAAAAGCGCGAAGGCGAAGAAGAACAGGCAGAAGGTGCCCAACATGATGCCGAACTCGACCAGGGTGGGCGCATACAGCCCCCATGCGTGCGGGATGAAATCACGGGCCACGCTGGTGATGATGATCACGAAGCGCTCAAACCACATGCCGACGTTAATGAGGACTGAAATTACAAACAGAGGGATGATGTGCGTGCGCACTTTCCTGAAAAAGAACAGAAGCGGGATAGTGGTATTGCAGATCACCATGATCCAGAATTCCACGCTGTAGTGCCCGGTGGCGCGCCAGGCGAAAACCGTGGTTTCCACCGAGTTGTGGCTGTACCAGGCGATGAAGAACTCGGTGCCGTATGCAAATCCCACGATCAGCCCGGTAAAGATGATGGTCTTGGCGATATTTTCCAGAACGCGCAGGGTGATGATTTCCTTGAGTTTGAACATGCTGCGCAGCGGGATCAGCAGGGTCAGCACCATGGCCAGGCCGGAATGGATGGCGCCGGCCACGAAATAGGGGGCAAATATGGTGGTATGCCATCCCGGCGCGATGCCCAGGGCGAAATCCCAGGAAACCACCGAGTGCACGGAGATGACCAGCGGTGTGGCCAGGGCGGCGAAAAACAGGTAGGCGCGCGAGTAGTGGCGCCACTCTTCGTGGGCCCCGGTCCAGCCCAGTGACAGCACCGTAAAGATCTTTTTGCGCATTCCGGCGGCGCGGTCGCGTATGATCGCCAGGTCGGGCAGCATGCCGGTGTACCAGAACATGACGCTGACCGTCAGGTAGGTGCTGATGGCCACCACGTCGAACATCAGCGGGGACTGAAAATTGGGCCACAGGTTGCGCTGGTTGGGCACGGGCAGCATGAAGTAAACCATCCAGGCCCGGCCCAGGTGGATGAAGGGAAACAGGCCCGCCGTGCAAACGGCGAAAACGGTCATGGTTTCGGCGGCCCGCGCGATGGGGTTGCGCCAACCGGCGCGGAAGAGGTGCAAGATGGCGGAAATGAGCGTGCCGGAGTGGGCGATCCCCACCCAGAAGACGAAGTTGATCAGATACGTCCCCCAGCCCACCGGATTGTTCTGCCCGCCGACGCCGATGCCCACCAGGAGCTGGTAGGTCCAGCAGGCGGCACCGACCAGGACGCCCAGGCCCAGCAGCCCCACCCCGATCCAGTAGCTGCGCCCGGCCGGTTTCAGGGTGTCGAGGATGGTCCGGTCGATTTTGGAATATGCCGATTGTGGCATACCGCGTTAACCCTCCCAGATAACTTTTTTCAGGTAGATCACCGCCGGTTTGGTGTTCAGGTAGCCCATCACCTGGTAGGCGCGCGGGTTGTGCACCAGTCGCGCGACCCGGCTGTGCGGGTCCATCAGGTTGCCGAAGGTGAGTGCCTGCGTGGGGCAGGTCTGGGCGCAGGCCGGCGTCACCTCCCCGTCGAAAACAGCCCGTTTTGCGTTCTTGGCGCGGTCATGGGCGTCTTTGATGCGCTGGACGCAGAAAGAGCATTTTTCCATGACGCCCTTGGCGCGCACGGTGACATCGGGATTGAGCTGCAAAGGCAGCGGGTCGGGGCGCTGCCAGTCGAACCAGTTGAAGCGGCGCACCTTGTAAGGGCAGTTCTGGGAACAGAAGCGGGTGCCGATGCAGCGGTTGTATATCTGGTTGTTGATGCCCTCTTTGGAGTGGTGCGGGGCGTAAACCGGGCAGACGGGCTCGCAGGGTGCGTTGTCGCAGTGCTGGCACAGCATGGGCAGAAAAATCACCCGTTCGGGATGCTCGGGGTCCAGGTAGCGCTCAATGCGCATCCAGGACATTTCACGGCCCTCGAGCATGCGCGCTTTGCCCACCACGGCCAGGTTGTTCTCGGCGTAGCAGGCCGCCGCGCACGCGCCGCAGCCGATGCAGCGGTCCAGGTCGACGATCATGGACCAGCGATACCGGCTGTGCGGGTGGGCGGGGTAGAAATCCCGCTTTTTGTCATAGCCGGCCGGCAGCGGCAGGGTCAGCGGGAAAGTCTCCATGGTCAGGCCCGGCGCAGGCGGGCGTTTCCCTTCGACCAGATCGGAAACGGGCACTGCCAGCGCAATTTGCCGGCCGTGTTGGGTGCGGCTGCCGTCGGTATGTACGATGTCTGCACGCTGCCCGCTGTCTTTGATGGTCGTCAGCGGCGTGTAGAATGCGGGGCCGCCGCTGCGCGCGTCGGTGCGTGCGGGAAACAGGTGAAAGGGATTGACGCTTTCCTTCTGGGCGTAGCGGCCGAATCCTGCATGCCCCTGGCCGATTTCCATGATCAGCACGTCCGGGATGGTGCCGTGGCTGGCGTAGGCCGGTGTTTCCAGCACGCCCTTTTCGGACTGGACGCGCACCACGCTTCCCTGGGCCAGGCCGCGCTGGGCCAGTGTTGCGGGGTGCACCTGCACCGGCGTCTGCCAGGCCACTTTGGTCAGCGGGTCCGGAATTTCGCTGAGCCAGGGCCGATTGGCGCCGCGTCCGTCGAAAACCCGTATAGATGGCGCGGCGATCAGGCTCAACCCGCCGGCCTGCGGGGGCACCATTGCGCGCAGCGCATCCATGTGGGGCCCCTCGGCAAGTTCCGGCAGTGGCGGTCTGTCCTCTGCGGCGAACTTTTGGAAAATGCCCCCCTTCTGCAGGGTCTGGGTCCACTGCAGCCGGTTTCTCAAGACCCCGGTGTGCTTCAGATGCGTATAAAGGGAGTGTCGTGCGTACCGGCCACCCGGCCGCACATCCGGTATCAGGGCCGCCAGTACGTCGACCAGATGCGGCGCTCCGGTCAGCGCCGGCATGGCCGGCTGCAGGGTGGACACCAGGCCCGCCTTTCCGCCGTATTCACCCCAGCTTTCCAGGGGCAGCCGTACGGGCAGGACCAGGTCGGCATGCCGGGTGGTCGCGTCCATGAAGTTGCTGAAGCTGACCGTAAAAAGGGTTTTCTCTGCCAGGGCGCGGGCGATGCCGTTTTGGGGGGGCAGACAGTGGCGCAAGTTGGCGTTGTGCAGCAGCAGAACACCCTGCGGATCGGCGGCCAGTTGCCGGCAGAAGCTGTATATTTCCGAACGCCGGTGGGCTGTTTCCACCCGGTGCCGCCCGTTGAAGTCGATGCGCTGCAGTTCCGGGTCCAGTATGCGCTGCAGCAGGTTGGCGCCTATGTTGGCCTGCAGGGCGTTGGGCCCGCAGGCGGCGCTGGGCGTCCCCAGAAACAACGGGCGCCTGGACGCCAGCATGACCTGGGACAGGTGTTGCAGGATGTCCGTGGAAATGCCGCTCACGGCGGCGACTTTTTCGAGACGGTAGCCGGCGGTCAGCTCCCGCAGCGTCTGCTGTGCCGCCGGCCCCAGTGCGCCGCCGGCACCGGCATTGAGCGCCTGCCGGATCAGCCCCATGGCGACGAAGGCTTCGGCACCGGGGCGGCAGGCCAGCCAGCGGTCGGCGTTGGCGGCGGTCAGTGACCGGTAGGGGCCGATGTGGAAGAAGCGTCCCGTTTTCGCATTTCCCCGGGCTGCATGCATGGCCTTGAATTTGCGCGCGTATTCCACCGGCGACAGCCAGGTTTCCAGGAAATCGGCACCCAGTGAAACGATCAGGTCGGCCGTTTGCATGCGGTAGGCGCAGAGCCCGTCGAGGCCGAAAATCTGGCGGTTGGCGGTTTTGAGCGCTTCGTAGGCAAAAGGCTCGAAGACCATCAGCCGGGTGGAGTTCAACGCCGCCAGCGTTTTGGAAAAATGTGCGTGTACGAATTCGCCCACGCTTTCCGTCAGGACGTACACCCGATCCGGTCCACGGTCTGCAGCCTGCCGGGATCGTTGTGCCAGAAGCGACAGGGCGCGGGCGTACGATATGGGCTTGAATTTCCCGTTGTGCTTCAGCAGCGCTGTTTTGATGCGGTCCGGGTTGTAGATTCCCTGCAGGGTTGCCTGGCCCCGCATGCACAACCGGCCGCGGTTGATGGCGTGCAGGGGATTTCCCTCCACTTTGATTACGCGCCCCTCCCTGATCTTGGCCAGCATGCCGCAGCCGGCCGGACATTCCCGGCAGGTGGTGGCGTACCAGGTGGGTTGGCCGGCGACCATATCCTGCGGTGCACGGACCATGGAAAAGAGGTGTTTGGCAGGTTCGCTGTTGCAGCCGGCTGAGATGGAAATCGCACAGCTGCCGCTGAGTTTGAGAAAGGTCCGCCGATCCATGGAAAGCGTCAGTGTCTCCGAATGCAGCCGGTTACGGTGTTTTGGCTATATATCCCTCATTGCGGTGGCCATTCGGGCGGTTTACCGCCCCTGTTGCACACCGGTAAGCTCTCGCAGCCCAGCGCAGGTATATTAACCAGGATTTTTAAGCAATATCAGACCGATTAGCTGACTAAAAGTTTTCAATTCCGGGGGTGGAACTGCTCCCGCCGGCGCCGCTGGAAGAGGCGCCCAACGTACAATAATCGGAAGGGTTGGCGCGCACGTGGGCGTGCCATTTAAATCCAGCATAGGAAAATATTTCATGATTGTCAAGGTTGATGGACTCGCAAAAAGTCCCGTAATTTTCTGTGGTGCACAAAATAATGTGTCTCTGAGCAGTTTTTATTTGGTTATCTTGTGGTTGCGATTCGGATTTTCGACTTTTTACGAGATGGTCAAGATTGTCCGGCGCACCCGTTGGCATTGGATAAGGCCCCCTGATTTTATTAAAATTGCACCACAATTTGCCACTGGCGCCAACAACACGGGATTATGGTTTTAACATTCGTGAATTATTATTAAATTTTTTTATTGCAATGTTCTTTTTGCTTGACAGATGGCTAAAAATATATTTAGTAATCCCAGAAAGTGGAATAAAGTGGGGTAAAGAGGGGGATTCGTGTTTCGAGGCAACTCTTTTCATACCGTCGATCCCAAGGGGCGGCTGGTCATTCCGGCCCGTTTCCGGGACGTGATCCATGCTGTCGGCGGCAACGGGGTGATGCTGACCACCCTGGAAAAAGGGTTGTACGCCTATACCTTCGAGCAGTGGAACAAAATTGAAGCCAAGGTGCTGTCACTGGCCGAAACCAGCACCAGTATGCGGCGCTTCAAACGTTTTTTCATCGGCGGCGCCCACCAGTGCATGTGCGACAAACAGAGCCGTATCCTGATTCCCCAGAGCCTGCGTGAAGATGCCCAGCTTGAAAAGGACATTGTGCTGGCCGGCCTGCTGGACCACTTTGAAATCTGGTCCCGCGAAAACTGGGAGAAGGAAAAACAGCAGATGAAGGCCGACATGCAGCAGGGCACCGTGGGCGCCGAAATTGCCGCGTTGGGGCTCTGACCCGTGGGCTACCGGCACACTCCGGTCATGCCAGAGGAAGTGCTGGCCTGTTTAAACTGCCGGCCGGGGCGTGTCTACGTGGACTGCACACTGGGCGGATCGGGTCATGCCCGGGCGATCTGCGAGCGCATTCTGCCCGGCGGTGTGCTCATCGGCATCGACCGGGACCCGGACGCCATCCGGCATGCCCGCGGAGTGCTGGGGCCGCTGCCGGCCGAGGTCCACCTCTTTCGCGGGAATTTTCTGCAGCTTCCCGATTTTCTGGCGCAGCTGGACATCGTGGCCGCAGACGGCATTCTGCTGGACCTCGGGATTTCGTCCCACCAGCTGGAATCCAGCGGACGCGGGTTCAGTTTCAAGCGCGACGAACCGCTGGACATGCGTATGGATCCGGACTCCGGTCTGCGTGCCGGACAAATCCTCCAGCGCAGCTCGGCGCAGGAGCTGGCGCAGCTCTTTAAGCAGTACGGCGAGGAACGCTGGGCCGGGCGCATTGCGCGCGCCATCGTGGCTGAGCGGCAGCGGCAACCGCTCACAAGCACGCGGCAGCTGGCCGAGCTGGTCAGCCGCGTGGTGCCCCGCCGGCGCCAGGCGTCCCACGGCCGGATTCATCCAGCCACGCGGGTTTTCATGGCGCTGCGGATTGCGGTGAACCGGGAACTGGCGTGCATCGAAAGTTTTATGTCGCAGGCGGCCGAATGGCTGAACCCCGGCGGCCGGCTGTGCGTGCTGACCTTTCACTCCCTCGAAGACCGTATCGTCAAACGTCAGATGAAATATATGGCCAGCGGGTGTGTCTGTCCCCCGGGCCTGCCCCGGTGTGCCTGCGGCCACCGTCCGGCAATGCGCCTTTTGCATAAGAAGGTGATGCGGCCCGGGGAACGGGAGATTCGCGAAAACCCATTGTCCCGCAGTGCAAAGCTGCGGGCGGCTGAAAAAATCGAAGAACGGCCGGGAGGCCCTGCGTAATGGCGGCCAGAAACGTTAAAAAGCGGAAACTGAAGTCCTTCCGGCGAAGGACCCGGGTCTGGCTGCTGCTGCTGCTGGTCTTCGTGGCAGAGCTTCTGCTCTACACCTGGTGCCGCGTGCAGTATGTGAAAATCGGCTATGCCTATTCCCTGGCCACCGCCGACCATCAGCGCCTGACGGACATGCAGAACAAGCTGAAAGTCGAGCTGGCCCGGCTGAAATCACCCGAGCGCATCGAAAAAATCGCCAAGCAGAAACTGGGACTGGTGACGCCGTCCCCCGAACAGGTCATTACGCTTCCATGAAAACCGGCAACAAGTATATGCGCCTGCGTGTTACACTGGTGGGCATCGGGTTCGGGCTGCTGCTGGCGGTGATCGTTGCCCGGGCGGTGAACCTGCAAGTCTGCCGGCGCAGCCGGCTGTCCGAGCTGGCGGCCGGCCAGTACGAAAAATCTTATGTATACCGGGGCAAACGCGGCAGCATATACGACGACAAGTTCCGCAACCTGGCGCTGACGCTGGATGTCACTTCCATCGGGCTGCACCCGCGGCGTGTGGTGCATCCGCGCACGCTGCTGCGAAAGCTTTCCCGCGCGCTGAAGATCGACCGGCGCCGGCTGCAGCAAAAAATCACCTCCAAAAGGCCCTTCGTGTGGCTCAAGCGCAAGGCCTCCCCGAAAGAGGTGACGTCCGTCCGGGCCCTGCACGCCAAGGCCGTGGCCTTCGTGACCGAGCGCAACCGCTTTTATCCCAATCGCGAGCTGGCTGCGCAGGTGCTGGGTTTCACCGGAGTGGACGGCAAAGGCCTCGAGGGCCTCGAATTTTTCTACGAGCGTGTGCTGCGTGGCAGCCAGGACCGCTATACCGTGTGGCGCGACGCCCGCGGCCGGCGTTTCGAGATGAACAAAAACTGGTTCCCCGGCGACAGCGGGAAAAATCTGGTGCTGACCATTGACGCCGGCATCCAGTACATCACCGAACAGGCCCTGGCGGCGGCTGTAGCAAAATTCAGCGCCAAAGGCGGCATGGCCGTCGTCATGGCGCCGGCTACCGGGGCCATCCTGGCGCTGGCCAACTACCCGGGCTTCAACCCCAACACCTATACGTCGTTTCCGCGTTCACGCTGGCGCAACCGGGCCATCACCGATCCCTTCGAACCCGGTTCCACCATGAAGATCTTCGTGGCCGCGGCGGCCCTCGAATCCGGAAAAATTTCGGCCAACAGTATTTTTTTCTGCGAAAACGGCGCCTACCGCATCGGTCGCAACACCATTCACGACACCCACCCCCACGGCTGGCTTTCGCTGCAGCAGATCGTCAAGGTGTCCAGCAACATCGGCGCCGCCAAGGTCGGCAGCATGCTCGGTGCGCGCCGCCTCTACCGCACGCTGCGCGATTTCGGGTTCAGCGCCAAGACCGGTATCGACGCACCCGGAGAGAGCAGCGGCAGCCTGACACCCTACCGCAAATGGACCCGCATCGATGCCGGTACCATCACCTTCGGCCAGGGAATTGCGGTGACCGCCGTACAGCTGGTGGCGGCGGCGTCGGCCATCGCCAACGGCGGCATGCTCATGCGGCCGTATCTGGTGCAGGCCATCACCGACCACAACGGGCGCCTGGTGCGGAAAAACGGTCCGCACCCCATCCGACGGGTGATTTCCGCGAAAACGGCCGCAACGCTGCGCCGCATCATGCAGACGGTGACCGGTCCTGGAGGCACCGGCGTCAATGCCGCGCTGGCGGACTATCCCGTTGGCGGGAAAACGGGTACCGCCCAGAAAATCGGCCCGGGCGGCACCTATGCGCACGGCCGATACCTGGCATCTTTCATCGGTTTCGTGCCGGCCGATCAGCCCGAGGCCTGTATCCTGGTGGTCGTCGACGAACCGCGTAAGTTTCATTACGGCGGCACCGTGGCGGCGCCCGCTTTCAGGAAAATCGCACGCAGTGTCATGGACCGTCTGCACATCCCGCCGCGCCGGTCGATGGGCAAACTCAACGTGGCCTGGGTTGAGAGGGAGACCCGGTGAAACTCTCCGCACTGCTCACAGGCATGGTAGTCCGGCAAACTGGCGCCGCCGGTGGTGCCGCCACGGAAAAGCCGGTCCGGGATCCTGAAATTCAATCGATTCATTATCGTGCCCAGGACGTCCGGCCCGGCGGTCTTTTCGTGGCGGTCAGGGGCCTGGTGCGTGACGGGCACGATTTTATCGGCCAGGCGCTGGAAAACGGAGCGGTGGCCGTCCTTAGCGAAAAATCCGTAAAATGCCCGTCCGCCGTTGCCGTCACGGTGCGCGATACGCGGACCGCCCTGGCCCGGGTGGCGGCGCGGTTTTACGGGCAGCCCTGCCGCGCCCTGGTGGTCGTCGGGATTACCGGCACCAACGGCAAGACCACGACCGCCAGTCTGATCGAGAGCATGCTCAAGGCGGCCGGCCGGCGGGTCGGCGTCATCGGAACGCTCAACTGCCGTTTTGACGGCCAGGTGCTGCCGCTGGCCATGACGACGCCCGAATCGCTGGACCTTCAGCGCCTCATGGCGCGCATGCGCGAAGCCGGTGTCAGCCACGTGGTTGCCGAGGTTTCTTCCCACGCACTGGATCTGCATCGCATGGAGGGCTGCGGCGTCGATGTGGGCGTCTTTACGAACCTGAGCCGGGATCACCTGGACTACCACGGCGACATGCAGTCCTACTGGAACTGCAAAAAACGCCTGTTTGGCGAATACCTGAAGGCAGCCCCTGCGGCCGGTCCGGTGTGTGCCGTGGTCAACGCCGATGACGCCCACGGCCGGGAGCTTTTGCAGGCGCTGCCAGAAGAAGCCGTGATGACGACGGGGTTTTCTGGTGAATGGGACCTGCATCCCACGGAAGCGCAGATCGACGCTGCGGGCATCCGGGGCAATCTCCGGACACCCCAGGGGACACTGGCCTTCCGGTCGGCCCTGCTGGGGCGCCACAACCTGGAGAATATCCTCAATGCCGCGGCCGCCGGCCTGGCGTTGGGGTTGCCGCTTGCGGCCGTGCGCCGGGGAATCGAAACGCTGGACAGCGTTCCCGGACGGCTGGAAAGGGTTTCCGATCCTGCCGGCCGCCTGATTTTCGTGGACTACGCCCACAAGCCCGGCGCTCTGGAAAACGCGCTGGCCTGCCTGAAGGCGCTGGCGGTGCGCCGGATCATCTGCGTATTCGGCTGCGGCGGTGACCGCGACCGCGGCAAGCGCGCCCAGATGGGTGAAATTGCGTCCCGATACAGTGACCTGACGATCGTGACCTCCGACAACCCGCGCAGCGAACCGCCCCAGGCCATTATCGACCAGATCCTGGAGGGTGTGCGCCGGGTGGGCGGGGTCGCCTACATTGCCGGCGAACTGACGGCGGATTTCGATCGGCGCGGATTTGTGGCACTGGCCGAGCGCGACCAGGCCATCGCGCTGGCCATCGCCGTCTCCGGAAGAGACGACTGTGTGCTGATCGCCGGCAAGGGTCATGAAACCTATCAGATTATCGGCGAACGGAAAGTGCCTTTCGACGATCGCGAGCAGGTACGCAAAGCGCTGGCGGAGTTCGCCGCCAAAGAGGCGCTATGATGCACCCCGAATCCTGGAAGACAGATGATCTGATGGCCGCAACCGGCGGTGAGTTGCTGAGTGCCGGGACCGCAGCGGAATTTTCGGCCATCGGCATCGACTCGCGCCGTATCCGGGAGAACGAGCTGTTCATGGCCATCGAGGGTGACGTGCATGACGGGCATCGCTTCATTGCGGACGTTCTGGCGCGGGGCGTGCGCGGAGTGGTGATCGACGCCCGCAAACGGCCCGCATTGCCAGTGGCCGACTGGCAGCGGCGGGGGATTTTCTGCCTGGCCGTGCCGGACACCGTGCGCGCCCTGGGAGCGCTGGCGGCCTTCCGGCGCAGACGCGCGGCGGTTTCGGTGGTGGCGATCACGGGGTCCAACGGGAAAACCACCACGCGGGCCATGACGGCGGCCGTATTGTCGCGGAAATACCGTGTGCTGGCCACCAGCGGAAACTTCAACAACGAGATCGGCCTGCCCCTGACGCTGCTCGGCCTGTGTCCGGAACACCAGTGGGCGGTGGTTGAGCTGGGCGCCAACCATCCCGGTGAAATCAACCGCCTGGCGCGTATCTGTCAACCGGATATCGGGGTGATCACCAATGTGGCCAGCTCCCATCTCGAGGGGCTGGCGAGCCTCGAAGGCGTCCGGCAGGCCAAGGCCGAACTGCTCGACCATCTGCGCCCGGGCGGCGCCGCCGTGCTGAACGCCGACGATCCCCTGGTCCGTTCGCTGAAAGAGCGCGTCGCCGTGCGGGTGCGGTACTTCGGCCTGAGCGGCGGCGCGGAGGTACGGGCCCGCGGCATACGCGCCGCCGGAAACGGTGTGCGGTTCCTGCTGGAGTTCGATGGAGACGCGGTGGAGGTGGTGCTGGCCACGCCGGCGCGTTTCATGGTGGCCAACGCCCTGGCGGCGGCGGCCGTGGGTCGGCAGCTGGGCATGGATGCCGATGGCATCAGGGCCGGCCTGGAGTCCTTTAAGCCGGTGCGGGGACGTCTGAACCTGGAATGCACCGCCAACGGGATTCATATTATCGATGACACCTATAACGCCAACCCGGGGTCCATGCAAGCCGCCCTGGAAACCCTGAAAAACCTGAAGGGGCGTGCGCGGGCCGCCTTTGTCGCCGGTGAAATGTACGAACTGGGCGCACAAAGCGCGCAGCTGCACAGGGATGTGGGTGCCTTTGCGGCCCGCAGCGGCGTGACGCGGATCTTCGCTTGCGGCGGTTTCGCCTCCTGCCTGGCGGACGGTGCGCGTGAAGCCGGTATGGCCACGGCGGATGTGGTGACGGGCAGCCGGGAGGAGCTTTTCCAGGCCCTGCGGGACTGGCTCAGGCCCGGTGACTGGGTGTTGGTCAAGGGTTCCCGGGCTGCGGCCATGGAGCGTGTGGTCGAGCGGCTCAAAGAATGGGGAGCGGACGATGGGTGCAAGGCGGAATAAACGCCCGACCGGCGGAGCGGCAGACGACAGGATGGTGACGGCGTGTTTTATTATCTGATCTATCCCCTGCATACGTCGCTGTCGGTCTTGAACGTCTTCCGCTACATCACGTTTCGGACCATCTATGCCAGTCTGACGGCATTTCTGATCAGTTTTATGCTGGGGCCGTGGGTGATCCGCAAGCTGAGCCGCTGGCAGGTGGGACAGTACATTCGCGATGACGGGCCACGCAGCCACCTCAAAAAAGCCGGCACGCCCACCATGGGCGGCGTGCTGATTCTGTTTGCCGTCATCGTATCCACCCTGCTGTGGGTCAATTTCGCCAGTTTTCCCTTCTGGGTGGTTCTGATGACCACCGTCGGATTTGCGCTGATCGGCTTTGCGGACGACTACCTCATGCAGGTCAAACGCCGCAGCAAGGGGCTCTCGGTTGCCGGTAAACTCGGCCTGCAGGCGCTGGTCGCCCTGGCGGCCGGCCTCTTGCTGTACCGGTGGCCGGATTTCAATACCCGCGTGACGGTGCCCTTTTTCAAACAGGTATCGCCGGACCTGGGATGGGGGTACATCCCCTTTGCCGCGCTGGTTATCGTGGGCTGTTCCAACGCCGTCAACCTGACCGACGGGCTGGACGGGCTGGCCATCGGCCCGGCGGTCATCGCTTTCGGCACGTATATGATTTTTGCCTATGTGGCCGGGCACGTCAAGATCGCCACTTATCTTCAGGTCAGTTACGTGGCCGGCTGCGGCGAGCTGTCGGTTTTTTGTGGGGCGCTGGTCGGGGCGGGTCTGGGATTTTTATGGTTCAACACCTATCCGGCCCAGATTTTCATGGGCGATGTGGGGTCGCTGCCGTTGGGAGCGGCTCTGGGAACGCTGGCCGTGGTCACCAAGCAGGAGATCCCATTGATACTCGTGGGCGGACTGTTCGTGATCGAGGCGCTGTCGGTAATTTTCCAGGTCGGGTTCTATAAAATGACCCGGGGCCGCCGGATATTCAAAATGGCGCCGCTGCACCATCATTTTGAACTCAAGGGCTGGCCCGAACCCAAGGTTATCGTACGTTTCTGGATCATTGCCATCGCCCTGGCGCTGATTGCCATGAGCACACTCAAACTACGGTAGGAGAAAGGAGACCCCATGGGCGCTTACCTGGCCGAGGCGCTGAACCTGCTGAACGAGGTCCGTAAACGTCATCGCCGGCTGCATGCTTTCCTTGCCCAGAGCGAAGGCTATCGGGTGCTTCTGGTGGAGCCTGCGGTGAAAGCGGCCGGCGGACGTTGGGGCGTCGTGCTGGAAGGCGAGTTTGAACTGCCACAGGGGGAAGGCAGCCGCATCGTCACCTGCGGCGAGCGGTTTTTTTCCCCGGATGGCGCGCAGCGCGACTGGGGCCACCTGCACCAGCTGTTTTGATGCCCGGTGGTTGCAGCGTCGCTGAAGGAGTCTGACGGGTTGGCATCTGAATTTGCTCACAAACGGGTGGTGGTCATCGGTTGCGGCAAAACCGGCGTGGCACTGGCGCGCTTTTTCAGTGCCGCCGGCGCCCGTGTGACCGTTTCCGAGCGCCGGCCGCCGGCGGCAATCGGGCTGCCGGCCGCCGAACTGCGGTCCCTGGGTGTGGCGCTGGAGAGCGGTGGACATCTCACCGGGACCTTTGAAAGTGCCGATCTGATCGCCGTAAGCCCCGGTGTGCCGCTTTCCCTTGGTCCGCTGGCCGCGGCCCGCGAAAAAGGCATCCCGGTGATCGGGGAAATCGAACTGGCGGCGCGTTTCATCCGCCAGCCCGTGCTGGCGGTGACCGGCACCAACGGCAAGACCACCACCGTGACCCTGCTGGGCGATATGCTGAAGGCGTCCGGCCGGCGTGTCTTCGTGGGCGGTAATATCGGGCGTCCGCTGATCGACTTCGTTGTGCAGGGTGATGCGGCTGACCTGCTGGTGCTGGAACTCAGCAGCTTTCAGCTGGACACCCTGGAAAGCCTGCGGCCGCACGTCAGTGTACTGTTAAATATCTCCGAGGACCATCTGGACCGCTACAGGGACATGGCGGCTTATGCGGCTTCCAAGGCCCGTATCTTCAGAAATCAGCAGCCCGGCGACAGCGCCGTGGTCAATGCCGGCGACCGCCGCTCCTGGCAGTTGAGCGAAAGCACCGCGGCCCGACGGCTGGCCTTCATGCACGGCACGCGACAGGACCTGCCCACGGACGAAGGCGCCGTCATCGGCAAAACCGATCTGACCTTTTACATGCGCGAGGTGGGCGGCCGGGCGCGTCTCGAGCTTTCCGGAACGCACCTGCCGGGGGCCCACAGCCGCGAAAACGCCTGCGCCGCAGCCATGGCGGCGCTGGCCGGCGGCGCGACACTTGACGGGATTCGCAGGGCCCTGGCGGGTTTCAGGGGCCTGGCGCACCGCCTGGCGCCGGCCGGACGTCTCGGCGGTGTCGAATTCGTCAACGACTCCAAGGCCACCAACGTGGATGCGGTGGCCAAGGCGCTGCAGTCTTTTGAACGACCTATCGTACTGATCATGGGTGGACGCAGCAAAGAAACCGATTTTTCAATGTTAAAGCCCCTGGTACGGGGGCATGTGAAGCAACTGGTCGTTATGGGAGAGGCCCGCCAGCAGCTGATGGATTGCCTGTCTGCGGCGGTGCCGACGGCTGTTGCCGAAGATATGGCTGATGCCGTTCGTCTGGCCCGGCGTGCGGCGCGGCGGGGGGACGTGGTGCTGCTGGCGCCGGGATGCGCGAGCTTTGACCGCTACAGCGATTACCGGCAGCGCGGTGAAGATTTCATAAAACAGGTGGCGGCACTGAAATGAGGACATCCGGCACGACGGCCATGCATAGTTCCAGGGTGTTGCCCTATGACCTCGGGCTGTTGTTTCCGGTGCTCTTTCTGGTGGGTATCGGCATCGTCATGATTTACAGCGCAAGTTCGGCCCTGGCCATGAAAAAATTCGGTTCCGATTACTATTTCCTGAAAAAACAGCTCGTTTTCATATGCCTGGGTATCGGTGCTTTGATCGTCTGCCGGCACATTCCCTATACTTTTTATCGGCCGCTGGCCTATCCGCTGCTGGCAGCCGGCATCATCGGGCTGGCCCTTTTGTTGTGGTCGCCGCTGGGGCTGACCGCCGGCGGTGCGACGCGCTGGCTGCACTTCGGCGGCCTGAACGTCCAGCCTTCCGAATTCGTGCGTTTTGCCATGGTGGTCTACCTGGCCGATTCTCTGAGCCGTAAGCAGGACCAGATCCGGATCTTCAGTATCGGATTCCTGCCGCATGTCGTCGTGCTGGGGGTTTTTTCGGTGCTGATGCTGATGGAACCCGATTTCGGGTCCGTGGCCATCCTGGCCGCCGTTACCCTGGTGATGCTGTTTGCCGGCGGGGTGCGCCTTGTGCACCTGTCGGCATCAATGCTGGTGCTCTTGCCGGCCGCGTATTTCCTGATGATCCATGCCGCGTACCGCCTGAAGCGGCTCATGAGCTTTTTAAACCCATGGGATTATGCCGCGGACCAGGGTTACCAGATCGTGCATTCGCTGATGGCCTTCGGTACCGGTGGGATCTGGGGCACCGGCATTGGCAAGGGATACCAGAAACTTTTCTACCTGCCCGAGCCGCACACGGATTTTATCTTTTCGGTGATCGGCGAGGAGCTCGGCCTGGCGGGCGTACTGGTCATTATCGGGCTGTATGCCGCTGTTTTGTGGCGCGGCATACAGATCGCACGCCGGGCGCCGGATGTTTTCGGGGCCTTGATGGCGCTGGGCCTGACCACGGCCATCGGCCTGCAGGTCTGTGTGAATATGGGTGTTGCCCTTGGGCTGCTGCCGACCAAGGGGTTGCCGCTGCCCTTTTTGAGTTACGGCGGCACGTCACTGTTGCTGAGCATGGCCTCGGTGGGAATTCTGATGAACATCGGTGCCAGGAGCGGGATGTGATGCGCAAACCACGGCGCCTTTTGATTGCCGGCGGCGGGACCGGTGGGCACCTGTTTCCGGCCATTGCCCTGGCACGGGCCTTCTGTGATCGCTGCCCGCACACGCTTGTACTGTTCGTAGGGACCCGGCGGCCTTTTGAGATCCGCGAGGTCGCCAAGGCGGGTTTTGCCCACGTGGCCATCCGGGCGGCCGGCATCAAGGGGCGGCGGCTGGCCGGGAAACTGGATGCCTTTGGCCGGGTGGCGGGGGGAATTTTCGAATCCATGGCGCTGATGCTGCGGTTTAAACCGGATCTCGTGCTGGGCGTGGGCGGCTACTCGGCGGGCCCGGTGGTGCTGGCCGCGTGGCTCTGCCGGCGCAAAATCGTGCTGCACGAGCAGAACCTGCGGCCCGGCCTGACCAACCGGCTGCTGGCGCCGCTGGCCGATTGCATTTTCGTCGCCTTTGACGAAAGTGTGCCGGCCTTCGGCGGCAAAAGGGTCCGGGTGACCGGCATCCCGCTGCGGCGCGAACTTTCAGCTGTGCGGGCGGATGCCGGCGCAGATGGTGACGCCGGGGGAAAGGCCGAGAGAAAAAAGGACGTACCGACGGTGCTGATCACCGGGGGCAGCCAGGGCGCACGGCGGATCAACAGCCTGATGATCGGGGCGCTGGAACGTCTGGCCGGCGGCCGGGAAATGCGGTTTGTTCACCAGACCGGAGCGGCGGACGAAGCCCGGGTGCGTGCGGCTTACATGCGCCTGGGACTCGAAGCGCAGGTCAAATCTTTTTTCGATGACCTGCCGCGGCGCTACAGATCGTGCGATCTGGCCGTCTGCCGGGCCGGCGCCGTCACGGTTGCCGAACTTGCCGCCGCCGGGTGCCCGGCCATCTATATTCCGTACCCCTTCGCCGCCGACAACCACCAATGGCACAACGCACATGCCATGGCGGCGGCCGGAGCCGGCGAGGTGATTGCCGAGGAGAAACTGACGGCCGATCGACTGGCCGAACGGATCACCCACTATATCGAAAACCCCCGCATGCTGGCGCGGATGGGCCGACGGGCGGCGGCACGGGCAAAACCGGATGCGGCAACGGTCATGGTCGAACACTGCTGCCGGTTGCTGGCCGGCGCAGCATGTTGAAACGCACGCGGAGCTTCTGAAAAATTCAGCGGGGAGCGCATGTATCTTAAGAAATACCACATCCACTTTGTAGGCATCGGCGGCATCGGGATGAGCGGGATCGCCGAGCTGCTGCTCAACCTGGGCTACCGGGTCTCCGGGTCGGACCTCAAGGCCAGCGACATCACCGCCCACCTGCAGCAGATCGGCGGCATCATCCACCGCGGGCACGCCGCGGAGCATGTCGAGGGTGCCGACGTGGTGGTGACCTCCTCGGCCGTGCGTGCCGACAACCCCGAGGTGGTCAGTGCGCGCAAGGCCGCCATTCCGGTGATACCAAGGGCCGAGATGCTGGCGGAGCTGATGCGGCTGAAGTACAGCATCGCCGTGGCCGGCGCCCATGGCAAGACCTCGACCACGTCCATCATCGCATCCGTGCTGGGGCATGGAGGGCTGGACCCAACGGTGGTGATCGGCGGCAAGCTCAAGAGCATCGGGCGCAATGCGCTGTTGGGAAAGGGGGATTTCATCGTCGCCGAGGCCGACGAGAGCGACGGGTCGTTTTTGAAGTTTTCCCCGACCATCGCGGTGGTTACCAACATCGACCGTGAGCATCTGGATTTCTACAGCGACCTTGCGGCCATCAAGGAAACCTTTCTGCAGTTCATCGACCGGCTGCCGTTCTACGGGCTGGCGGTGCTGTGCCTGGACAACCCTCCGCTGCAGGAACTGATTCCGCGCATCGAAAAGCGCATGACCACTTACGGCATGAGCAGCCAGGCCGATTTCCAGGCCCGGCAGGTGCGCTTCGAGGGTGTCGTGACACGCTTCGAAGCGTATCACATGGGGGAGCGTCTCGGTGAAATCCGGATGAATCTGCAGGGCCGGCACAGCGTTGCCAATGCGCTGGCTTCCATCGCCGTGGGCATGGAGCTCAACATCCCCTTTGCGGTGATCCGCGACACGCTGGGGGCCTTCGAGGGCGTCCAGCGGCGGCTGGAGAAAAAGGGCACGCGTGCGGGCGTCAGCGTGTACGACGACTACGGGCATCATCCCACCGAGATCAAGCACACGCTGGAAGCGGTGCGGGAAAGCTGGCCGGAGAAGCGCATCGTAGTGGTTTTCCAGCCGCACCGCTACACACGCACCCAGGCGCTTTTCGACGACTTCACGACGGCCTTTTACCAGTCGGACCTGCTGGTGGTGCTGCCCGTTTATTCCGCCGGCGAGGAGCGCATCGACGGCATCGAGGCGGCCGGGCTCTGCCGCCAGATTCAGGCCCACGGGCACCGCGAGGCGGTTTACCAGCCGGGATTCGAAGATGCCGTGGACTATCTGGATAGCGTGCTGCAGCCCGGTGACCTGCTGCTGACCCTGGGTGCCGGCGATGTCTGGCAGGTGGGTGAAATGCTGCTCGCACGCCCGGTGGGCCGGTCATGAGCGCCGCCGCGCGCCGTGCCGCTGAAACGGGTAGCGTGCTGGACGCGCAGAGCCGCAAGTGGCTGGTGGATCTTTTGCGGACGGCGGTTCGGTTTGACGAGCCCATGGCGCGGCATACTTCGCTGCGGGTGGGAGGTACCGCCGACGCCTTTGCCGTTCCCGCCAGCTGCGGGCAGGTGACGGCGCTGATCGACGGTGCCCGCCGGCGGCAGATCCCCGTGTTCGTGGTGGGGCGCGGCACCAACCTGCTGGTCAGAGACGGAGGGATCCGTGGATTGGTGGTCTCCACCGAAAGGCTCACGGGTATCCGCCTGGCCCCGGCGCAGGAGGCCGCCGGCCGCAGGCGCGTGACGGCCATGGCCGGGGCGCGGCTGCCGGGATTGTGCCGCTTTGCCCTGCAGCATGCCCTGGAGGGAATGAACTTTGCTGTCGGGATCCCGGGCAGCGTGGGCGGCGCCATTGCCATGAACGCCGGCACAGCCGACGGCAGCATATCCCAGGTGCTGACCGCGGTGCGGCTGCTGACGGCGGACGGCCGGATCGTCAGCCAGCCGCGCGAAAATCTGTGCTTCGGCTACCGCCGGCTGGATTTGTTGCCGGAAGTCCAGACCACCGGTGGCCGGCGCCCGCTGATCCTGGAAGGCACGTTCAGCCTGACGCCGGGAGAACGGCCGGTGCTGAGAAAAGATGCCCTCAGACGGATCCGCGCCCGCCGTGCCGCCCAGCCGCTGACGGTGCCCAGCGCCGGCTGCATGTTTCGGAACCCGCCGGGCCGGTATGCTGCCGGGGCGCTGATCGAACAGGCCGGCCTGAAGGGGAAGCGCATCGGCGGGGCGAGCATATCGACCCGGCATGCCAATTTTATCATCAATACCGGCCACGCCACGGCCGCGGACGTGCTGGCCTTGATGGAAACCATACAGGAAGCCGTCTGGCGCTGCTGCGGCGTGCGGCTGCAGCCCGAGGTTGTGATCGTCGGCGAGTAGGGATTTCGAGGAATCGGCGGAAAACGTCCATGCACAAAAATCGCTATAAAAGACGCGTTGCCCGAAACAGGCAGCACATCCGCAGGCGGATGGCATATATTTTCAGGCTGGGAGCCGCCCTGTTGCTGTTGTCGACCGTCAGCCTGGGGCTGATTTTCGGCTACGACTTTTTCACCCAGTGGGATTACTTCAAGTGCCGCCGGGTGGACATTCAGGGGCTGCACCGGCTGACACGCACCGAGATCCTCACGCAGGCGCAGATCCGCAAGGGGATCAATGTTCTGGCCGTCAACCTCACACTGGCGCGCAAACGGCTGCTGGCGCATCCCTGGATTGCCGAAGCCCAGGTGCGGCGTGAAATGCCGGACCGGATCTTTGTGCGCGTGCGCGAGCAAAAGGCGCTGGCCGTTGTTGATTTTGGACGCCGCTTTCTCATCAACACCCAGGGGCAGATTTTTAAAAAACTGGAGCCTTCCGATCACGAAACCCTGCCACTGGTTACGGGGCTTAACCTGAATGATTTGAACGTTGCGGGCGCGCCGCGCAGCCGGCCGTTTAAAGCCATAATGTCCGTGCTGCGGCTGGGCAGCCGCAGAAAAAGTGTTTTGCCCAACAGCCAGATCCGGCAGATCCGGGTCGACCGGGATCTGGGCCTGACGCTGGAAGTTTTCAACCGGCGCAAAATCATTAAACTGGGCTTTACGAACTACCCGGGTAAGTATTCACGGTTGGTGGGTATTCTCGATTACCTGAAAAAGCGAACGGGTGTATTGGATTTTGCCTGGATCGACCTGCAGGATCTGAATCGCGTAGTCGTCAGTCCCATGGTGGTCTCGAACCCTGCTGGAAAAGACAAGGAGGTGTAGCCAGATGGCCGCAAACGAGAATATCGTCGTCGGTCTCGATATCGGGACCACCAAAATATGCGCTGTTGTGGGAGAGCTTTCCGGAGGCGAGATCAATATCATCGGCATCGGGACGCATCCTTCCATCGGGCTGCGCAAGGGTGTGGTCGTCAACATCGAATCCACCGTGGAGTCCATTAAAAAGGCCGTCGAGGAAGCCGAACTGATGGCCGGCTGCGAGATTCGCTCGGTGTATGCCGGTATCGCCGGCGGCCACATCACCAGCTTCAACAGCCGCGGTATCATTGCCATCAAGGGTCCGGAGATCACAGCGGTGGATGTCGAGCGCGTCATCGATGCGGCGCGTGCGGTGGCCATTCCCATGGACCGCGAGGTCATCCACGTACTGCCGCAGGAGTACATCGTCGATGACCAGATCGGCATCCAGAATCCCGTGGGCATGGCCGGAGTGCGCCTGGAGGCCAAGATCCACATCGTCACCGGCGCCGTGACATCGGCCCATAACATCGTGAAATGCGCCAACCGTTCGGGCCTGGATGTATGCGATATCGTGCTCGAATCGCTGGCTTCCGGCGAAGCCGTGCTGACCCAGGAGGAACGCGAACTGGGTGCCGCCCTGCTCGACCTGGGCGGCGGCACGTCGGACCTGGCCATTTTTGCGGGCAAAAACATCCGGCATACCTTTGTGCTGGCTTTAGGCGGCAACAACCTGACCAATGATATTGCCGTGGGGCTGCGGGCGCCGCTGAGCGAAGCCGAAAAGATCAAGAAAAAGTACGGGTTGTGCATGACGCGCAACATCAACTCCGAGGAGATCATCGAAGTTCCCGGCATGGGCGGTCGTCCTGCGCGCAAACTGCCGCGTCAGATTCTGGGTGAAATCCTGGAGCCGCGCATGGAAGAGATGTTCGAACTGATCAAACGTGAAATTTACCGCGTGAGCATGGAGAATGTGCCGGCCTCGGGCATCGTGCTGACCGGCGGCACGGCGCTGCTGGAGGGGGCCACGGAGATCGCCGAGGCGGTGCTCAACCTGCCCAGCCGCATGGGCAAGCCCATGGGCATCGGCGGATTGGTGGATGTGGTCAACAACCCCATGTACGCCACCGGTGTGGGGCTGGTGCTTTACGGTGCCCGCCATCAGCCGGAGAAGAAATTCCGTATTCGTGACCGCAATATTTTCAACCGCATCGTCAGCCGTATGAAGCGGTGGTTCAAAGAAGTGCTGTAGGTGCGGCGCACAGCCGGGCCTTCAGCCTCAGCAGGCTTATAAATCGGGGATGGGCTTTTTCAACGTCAACGCATGTTCAACAACCGTTTAAGGAGGTGGGGAGATGGCATTTACCTATGTGGAACCCGAGAATGCTGGAATTGACCCTGAAAAATCCGCCCGGATCCGTGTGATCGGCGTCGGGGGGGCCGGGGGCAATGCCGTCAACAACATGATCGAGTCACAGCTGCAGGGGGTCAAATTCATCGTGGCCAACACCGACCTGCAGGCCCTGGAGGTGTCCAGGGCGCAAAAGAAGATTCAGATCGGTGAGAAGCTGACCGAGGGATTGGGTGCCGGCGCCAATCCGGATATCGGCCGCGAGGCGGCCCATGAAACGGCCGAAGATATCCGCAAGATGCTCGAGGGCAGCCATATGGTTTTCATCACCGCCGGGTTCGGCGGCGGCACCGGCACCGGCGCGGCGCCGGTTATCGCCCAGATCTGCAAGGACATCGGGGCGCTGACCGTGGCGGTGGTCACCAAACCCTTTTCCTTCGAGGGCCGCAAGCGCAAACGCATGGCTGAAGAGGGTATTGAGGCCCTGAAGGGCGTGGCCGACACCGTGATTACGATTCCCAATGACCGTCTGCGCGGGCTGGCCTCCAAGAATGCGCGCATGATCGATATGTTCAAAAAGGCCGACGAGATCCTCTTGCATTCGGTCAAGGGCATTACGGACCTGATCATGATGCCGGGTCTGGTCAACCTCGACTTCGCCGACGTGCGCACGACCATGTCCAAGGCCGGCATGGCAATCATGGGCATCGGCGTTTCCTCGGGCGAGAACCGGGCCATGGATGCGGCCGAAAAAGCCATTTCCCATCCGCTGTTGGAAGATATCTCCATCTCCGGCGCCAAGGGGGTGCTGATGAACATCACCAGTTCCAGTGACCTGACCATGGAGGAGATGACCGAGGCTTCCGAACGGATCTACGAGGAGGTCGGGGAAGACGCCGAAATCATCTGGGGCGCGGTGGTGGACGATTCCTTGGGTGACGAGATGCGCGTCACGGTAATCGCCACGGGTATCGGGTCAGGCCCCTCCGAGACGCTCTCGGTGGCCGAACCTGACCGCACCGTGCTGCGTGGTAAAATCCGTGACGTGACGCCTGCGGACCTGGAGGCGGCCGTCAATTATGATGAACCGACCTTTATCCGCCGCAAGCAGGCCGTGGGTGAAGATTCCGGCGGGGTCTACCGTGGCTACAAAGGACTGGTCATTGACAACGGCGATCTGGATGTGCCAACCTTTCTGCGGAAAAAAGCAGACTGATACCGCCTGGCCCGTTTCCTGAAGCAGGATCGCGGCCGGCGGGCGGTATAGACGAAAAGGTTGCACAACGGCCGATGGCACGCAAAAGGGGGCGACATCCCAGGTCCGGCGCAGATAACGAAAGGGGCGCCGTTCGTAAAAAATGGCAGGGCCGTATTCGGGTTGCGCTGGTATATCCCCAGCCATACGCCGTGGGCATGTCCAACCTCGGCTACCAGAATGTATACCGTCTGTTCAATGCAGTTGACGATGTGGTGTGTGAACGTGTTTTCCCGGCACCGGAAGCCCATCCGCCGGGCGCGGTCCGCAGCCTCGAATCCGGGGCGCTGCTGACGGATTTTGACATCGTCGCCTTTTCCGTATCGTTTGAAAACGACTACCTCAACCTGCTGCGTGTGCTGGAACAGGCCGGCCTTCCCCTGCAGTCGCAACAACGAGGGACTCCCCACCCCCTCGTGATTGCAGGGGGGGTCGCCTGCCAGCTCAACCCGGAGCCCATTGCCGATTTCATCGACTGTTTCCTGATTGGAGAAGCCGAGGTCCTGCTGCCCGCTTTTCTGGCGCAGTTCAGGGCCCATTCGGACCGCAGGCAGCTTCTTCTGGACCTGGCGCGCCGAACGCCCGGCGTCTACGTTCCTTGCCTTTATGAAACCACATACCACGCGGACGGCACCCTGAAGGCCATGGTGCCGGCCGCCGGCGTCCCGGCACGCGTCAAGCGGGTTTTTCTCAAGGATCTGGCCGAAGCCGAAACCGTTACGGCGGTGGTAACAAAGGACACCACTTTCGGCCGTCGGTACCTGGTGGAAGTCGGCCGGGGCTGTCCCCACGGCTGCCGTTTCTGCAGCGCGGGATATATTTACCGCCCCCCGCGTTTCCGGCCGCTGTCCGCACTCGAGGCGGCCGTTGCCCGGGGCAGCGCACTGGCCGGAGGTGTCGGCCTGGTGGGTGCGGCGGTGTCCGATCTGCCGGGAATCGCCGAACTCTGCCGATACGCCCGAGATCATCAGATCCCCCTGTCGTTCAGCTCGCTGCGGGCTGACGCGCTGACGCCGGCGCTCATCGAAGCTTTGGGCAAGAGCGGCAGCAAGACCACCACACTGGCGCCGGACGCCGGCTCCGAGCGCATGCGCCGGGTCATAAACAAGGGGCTTTCCGAGAAACAGATTCTCGATGCCGTGGCGGCGCTGGTGGCCGCCGGTATCGCCAACTTCAAACTCTACTTCATGCTCGGGCTTCCCGGCGAGCAGCTGGACGATGTGGATGCGATTGCGGTCCTGAGCCGCAAAATCAAGCATACCTTTTTGAAGGCCAGCCGCACGCGCGGCCAGATGGGCCGCATCACGTTGAGCCTGAACTGTTTCGTTCCCAAGCCTTTCACACCCTTCCAATGGGCGCCCATGGACACTGTGGCCACCCTGAAAGGCAAGATCCGGCGCGTCAAACGCGCGCTGGCCAAAGTGCCCAACGTACGCGTGCACGCGGATATTCCGCGTTGGGCCTATGTGCAGGCACTGCTTGCACGCGCCGACCGGCGCGTATCCGGAATGCTGCAACTGGCCCTGCAGAATCGGGGCAACTGGGCCCAAACCTTCAAGGAGACGCCGCTGAACCCGGACTTTTATGCCCTGCGGCAGCGGCGTGCGGACGAGCGCTTCCCCTGGGAGGTGATTGACCACGGCACCCGGCGCGACTTTCTGTGGCGGGAGTTCGAGCGTGCGGGACTGGCGCTGCCGTCCAAATCCTGCCCCATGACGGCCTGTGATGCGTGCGGCGTGTGCGGACGGTCTTTGCCAAAAAGATCTTGAAAGCGTTTGTGCATTGTGGTACGCGAGTTCCCTTATGCGAAAATCGTTGTTTTAATGTCTCTTTCGCCAAATAGCCAAAGCCAACGCCTGACCTGAAAGGACTGAAGATGGGCTCACCCAGAGCGCTGCGGTTTATCTGCAGCCTGGCGATCGTGCTGTTCATCGTGGGCGTGTTGAGTTATTCCGCCTTTTCCCGCAAAGCCCCGGACCCTCCTTTACGTATGATGTTCAAAGTTGCCGTGGGGGACGTCCTCTTCGATCACCATGCCCACATGTCGGTTCCCGGTTACGGGTTGGACTGCAAGGATTGCCACCACCATCCCGCTGAGGATGACACCGATACACGCGCCTGTTCCGAGTGTCATCCGGCCAAAACGGGCAAAACGCCCCCCCAGGCCTGCGGCGACTGCCACGATGCAGATGAGATCGAGGACCAGGAAATGCTGAAAACCGGCGATGCTTTCCACGGCCAGTGCATTTCCTGCCACCAGGATTTCGGAGCCGGGCCGGTGGAATGTTCAGGCTGTCATGTCAAATAACGGCGGCATTCCGGACGAGACGGTATGCAGCCGTCTCCCAATGGCCAAAATGAACAAGGGACGATAAGGCTTGACAATGACAAAACGATCCATCTTCCATCCGGCCGGACACCGACTGGTGTATGCATCCGCGAATCGTTATGGCGATCCTGTTAAAATTCCGCTTCCCGCGACGCTGACCTTGTATGCCGAATGTGCCAGTGGTGATATTCGGGCCCTGGCCGCCAAACCCGGAGACGCGCTAACCGCCGGCCAGCTTCTGCTGGCGCCGGATGAGAATGTGCCGGCCCTGGTGGCGCCGGCGGCCGGCAAGCTGCTGGCAGTCGAGGATTTTGCCGGCGATTTCGGCCGGTCCTGCACGGCATTTCGAATGGCTGCCGATGCCGAAGGTCCGCAGGATGACACTTTTGCCCGGCGTGCGGAAAAGCCGAGCCTGGAAGTGCTTAAGAGATTCCTGAGTGGTATCCCGGGGGCCCCGCCCCTTGACCTGTTTGGCGACGCCGCCCGCGGCAGGATCGATACCCTGGTGGTATGCGGTGTGGACAGCGACCTGCTGGTGGTCACCAACCAGTATGTCATGGCCAACCGCGCGGCAGACATCAAGCGCGGGGTTGAAATTTTGCGGCAGGCTACGGGTGTGGACCAGATCGTCGGTGTGGTGCTGCGCGACCGCATCCAGGGATTCGGCCACCTGGGAATGGAGCTGCGGGCCGTCGAACCGCGGCATCCGGCGGCCATGCCCGCGAAGATCATGCACGATGTCTTTGGCAGGACCGTACCGGCGGGCAGTGAATGCCGGGACGTGGGGGCGGCTTTTTTCAAGGCCGAAGCCGTGGCGGCCATCGGCCGGGCTTTTGACAGTGGCCGTCCGCCGGCCTCCAAGCTGATGACCCTGATCGACAAGAGAGGACGCGGCTGCCTGGTGGAGGCTGTTTTGGGAACGCCGCTGAAGGTGATTTTCGAAGCCCTGGACATCGAGATCCATGACCGCGACCGTATCATCATCGGCGGGCCCATGACCGGTTCAGCCGTTTATTCGGAGGACTTCCCGGTACAGACAGATACCGATGCCGTCATGGTGCAGGACGGTGCGGACGTACCTTTGTATTCCAGTTACCCCTGCATCAACTGCGGAGAGTGCGTGCGCATCTGCCCCGCGCGAATCCCGGTCAACATGCTGGTGCGCTTTCTGGAAGCCGCCCAGTATGAAACCGCGGCGGCCGAGTACGACCTGTATGCCTGCATGGAGTGCGGTTTGTGCAGCTACGTCTGCACGGCGCGTATTCCCATCTTTCAGTATATCCGTCTGGCGAAACACGAACTCGAGCATATGCAATCCCTGGAGGCGGCCCATGGCTGAGCAGAAGAAACTCATCGTCTCGCATGCCCCTTTCTGGCACGATGGCAGCAGCATCCATGAACGCAGCTATCACATCATGGGTGCTGCGCTGCTGCCGGCGCTGGCGGGCTTCGTGCTGTACGGCATGCCGGCCGTGGGTGTCATGAGCCTTTCGATTTCTTTTGCGATCTTCTGGGAATTCGCCTTTACGGCCGTGACCAAACGCCCGCTGACCATCGCGGACGGCAACGCGGCCCTGATCGGCATGCTGTTCGGTATGCTGCTGCCGGCCGCAACGCCTTGGTGGGCCGTGGTTACGGGTACCTTTATCGCCGTGATTATCGGCAAGCAGATCTTCGGCGGTATCGGCAGCAACGCCTTTAATCCGGCCGTGCTGGCGGTTGCCATCCTGATGGTGGCCTGGAAGGAGCGCTTCAACTTCGACGCGGCCTACGTTAACTACAGTTTCGGCTTTGCCGCACAATACCCCTTGGGCGTGCTCAAGCATTTCGGTGTACCGGCCACACGCATCTTTCATCTGGGTGATCTCTTCTTCGGCCGGCAGACCGGCGGGCTGGGCACCGGCTGCGGGGCGGCCCTGGTTGCCGCCGGCGCCTATCTGATATACCGCGGCTTCATCCGCTGGGAGATATCGCTATCGTTTCTGGCCGGCATCTTCCTGACGGCGCAGATCTTCAACCTGGCAGACCCGGTGCGCTTTGGCGGACCTTTTTTTCACCTTTTGACCGGTTATACCCTCTTTGCCGCTTTTTTTCTGCTGACTGAAGATTCGTCTTCTCCGGTGAACTTGATTCCCATGCTGATCTACGGATTTTGCGGGGGGGTTCTGACCATCCTGATCCGCAATATCGGTGCTCATATCGACGGGAGCCTCTATGCGGTGCTGGCCATGAACATGGTGAACCCGCTGCTGGACAAGATTCGGCCCAAGGCAATAGGAAAGGTTCTTTAAAGATGCGTGAAATCATCCGGATGATCACCGTGCTGACGGTGCTGTGCGCTTTTGCCGGCGGTCTGCTGGCCGCCATCCGCCAGGGCACCATGGAACGGATCGAAAACCAGCAGCTGCAGTTTGTCAAGGGCCCGGCCATCATGCAGATCCTGAAGGGCTGTTCCAATGACCCCATTAAAGACCGCTTTAAAATTGCCGACGGCAAGGTCGAGCGCAGTTTTTTCGTGGGCAAGTTCGACGGCAAACCCAAGGCGGTGGCGCTGGAAACCGCGGCCAAGGGGTTTGGCGGCGATGTGGGCGTCATGGTGGGCATTGATGTCGACACCGGCAAGATCGTGGGCGTTGCGGTAACCACGCATTCCGAGACCCCCGGCATGGGCGCCCGGGCCAAGACCGATCCGGGCTTCGTGGAGCAGTTTAAAGGAAAATCCAGCCAGCAGACCATCAGGGTAACCAAGGACGGTGGACAGATCAACGCCTTGAGCGGCGCCACCATTACTTCGCGGGCGGTGTGCCTGGCGACCACCGAGGCCGGCCGGATTTTCAAGCGGCTCAAGCCCGAGATTCAAAAAGACCTGCAGAAGTTCAAATAGCGCCGGGCCGGCGCTGTACAATTGTCAGCCGGGAAGCAGTAAGGCAATTTCCGGCGGGAGGAACGAGATGGCGAAAACGCTGGTGCAGGAATTTACCAAGGGGCTGTGGGAGGAGATTCCGCCCTTTCGGCTGGTGCTGGGGCTCTGCCCGACGCTGGCCGTGACAAAGAGTGTGGAGAACGGTATCGGCATGGGTGTCGCCACTACCTTTGTGCTGGTCTTTTCCAATATTCTGATTTCAGCCCTGCGTAAGCTGATCCCCTCCAAGGTGCGCATCGCAGCTTACATCGTCATCATCGCAGCTTTTGTCACCGTCGTGGAGCTGCTGATGCAGGCCTTTACGTATCCGCTGTTTTTGAAGCTCGGCATTTTTATCCCGCTGATCGTGGTCAACTGCATCGTGCTGGGGCGGGCCGAAGCCTTCGCTTCCAAGAACGGCATCCTGCCTTCCACGGCCGACGGTCTGGGCATCGGCATCGGGTTCACCCTGGCGCTGGGGGCCCTGGGCGCCGTACGCGAGGTGCTGGGCGCCGGTACCTTTCTGGGGCATGCGGTTTTCGGGCCATCTTTCGAGCCCTTTACCTTTATGGTCAAAGCCCCCGGGGCGTTCATGTGCCTGGGACTGATGCTGTGTTTGATGAATCTCGTGGGGAAGAAGTAGGAGAGGTCACCATGGGCGACTACATTGTCCTTGCCATCAGCTGCATCCTGGTCAACAACATCCTGCTGGCGCAGTACCTGGGGAACTGCCCTTTTCTGGGTACTTCCAAGAAAATGGAAACGGCGGTGGGCATGGCCATGGCCGTGGTTTTCGTACTGGTCATGGCAGGTGTGATCACCTGGATCGTCAATACCTACATCCTGCAGAAGTATGACCTGGTCTTTCTGCAGACCATCGCCTTCATCCTGGTGATCGCCGCCCTGGTGCAGTTCGTCGAGATGTTCCTGAAGAAAAGCATTCCGGCCCTTTACTCCGGCCTGGGCATCTTCCTGCCGCTGATCACCACCAACTGCGCCGTCATGGGCGTGTGCCTGATCAACATGAAAGAGGAGTACAATTTCCTGCAGGCCCTGGTGGCCTCTTTCAGCTATGCGGTGGGATACGGGCTGGCGCTGGTGCTGTTTGCCGGCATTCGTGAACGCATCCTGCTGGCGCGTGTGCCGACGCCGCTGCAGGATACCTCCATTGCACTGGTGACGGCCGGCATTCTTTCGTTAACCTTTTTCGCATTCAAGGGAATGGTGTAGCCATGGTTGAAGCCATTTTGATGATGCTCGGCCTGGGTGCGGTCTGCGGGACGATTCTGGGGATTGCCTCGAAAGTCTTCTATGTCTATGAGGATCCCCGCATTGCGGAAGTGGAGGGCTGTCTGGCCGGCGCCAACTGCGGGGCATGCGGCTACGCCGGCTGCAGTGCGGCCGCGGTGGCCGTGGTGGGCGGCCAGGCCCAGGCCAATGTGTGCATCATCGGCGGCCCGGAATCCGCCCAGAAGGTGGCCGCCGTCATGGGCCTGGACCCGGGTACCGCCGAACCGTTGCGTTCCCTGAACACCTGCCAGGGCGGCAAGCGCGCCGAAGACCGCTTTTACTACACCGGGGTTAAAAGCTGCCGCGCACTGGCCGCCTTTTACGGCGGCAAGCGGGTCTGCCACATCGGCTGCCTGGGATACGGCGACTGCATCAAGGCCTGCAAGTTCGACGCCATCCACATGGACCCCAAGGGGTACCCGGTGGTCGATGAGGTCAAGTGCGTGGGTTGCATGGCCTGCGAAAAGGCCTGCCCCAAGGAGATCATCAACGTCAAGAGCATGTCCCAACGGCTACTGGAGCTCAACTGCGAGGAAGACGCCCTGGCACCCTGCCGGCAGACCTGTCCGGCGGAGATCAACATCCCCCAGTACATCGCCCAGGTGCGCGAGGGGGATTACGAGGGATCCGTGCGCACCATCCGCGAGCGCAACCCGCTGCTGCTGGCCTGCGGCCGGGTCTGTCCGCACCCCTGCGAATCCTACTGCCGCCGGGGGCTGGAGGACGAGCCGGTTTCCATCAACCAGCTTAAGCGCTTCGTGGCGGACCTGGAGATGAATTCCGGCAAGCGCTATCCCATTACCTGTGCGCCCGAGACCGGCAAGCGCGTGGCGATTATCGGCGGCGGACCGGCGGGACTGAGCTGCGCGTACTTCCTCAGACGTGTGGGGCACCATGCCACGATTTACGAGGCCATGCCCAAGCTGGGCGGCATGCTGCGCTACGGTATTCCCGAGTACCGGCTGCCGAAGAAAGTGCTGGACTGGGAAATCGATGGGATCCTGAACCTGGGCGTCGATTACCACACCAATGTCAAACTGGGCGTGGACTTCGACGTCGGATCACTGGTCTCGGCCGGCTACGACGCCATCTTTCTCTCCGTGGGGGCCTGGAACGACTACAATTTGAATATCGACGGCGAGGACCTGGAGGGCTGCTTTACCGGCATCGACTTTTTATCGCGCATCGGGCTGGGTGAGAAAATCACCATCGGCCGTCGGGCGGCGGTCATCGGCGGCGGCAATACCGCCATCGACTGCGTGCGTACCCTCATTCGCCTGGGCGCCAGGGAAGTTTATATCGTTTACCGCCGGACGCGCAGGGAAATGCCGGCCAACGCCGTCGAAATCGACGCGGCCGAACACGAAGGCGTCAAATTCCACTTTTTGGCGGCACCCGTGCGGGTCATCGGTGATGAGCGGGGGCATGTCAAGCAGCTGGAGTATTTGAAGATGGAACTGGGCGAGCCGGATGCCAGCGGCCGAAGGCGGCCGGTGCCCATCGAAGGGTCGGAGACGCGGCTGGATGTGGACATGCTGATTACGGCCATCGGCCAGGCCCCGGACGTGTCCTTTAAAAGCGATGTTACCCGCCTCAAAGACTTGGAAATCACCCGGCGTCGCGCCATTGCGCACGACCCCATCACCATGCAGTCCGCGATTCCCTATATTTTTACCGGCGGCGATGCCGCCACCGGGGCTTCTCTGGTGATCGAGGCCATCGGTGCCGGCCGTCGGGCGGCACGCTCCATTAACCAGTATGTGACGGGCCAAAAGGTAGAAGCGCCCCCGGGGGTGCTGTACGGCCGCCATATTCGCGAAACGCTCTTCGAGCATGTGGAAGGCGTTCGCCGGAAACCGCGTGCCAAGATGCCGGAACTGCCCGTCGATGAGCGCATTCACTCCTTTGCCGAAGCGGATCTGGTGCTCAGCGAGGAAAGCGCCGTGGCCGAATCCCAACGCTGCCTGTCGTGCTGCCGGCTGTGCTACGACCCGGACGTCAGTAAAGTGGCCTGAGAAATCTTAGACACCCCTGGTCCGTAATAGTCGCTTGAGCGTAAAGCGGCCGCTTGAATTTCACCGCGTTGATGTGCAGCCATCACCTCATCTGCCATTTTGCTCGCAATTCGCCTTTCTTTGATCGAGGAGCAATAAATGAGTCCTCTGTTATTGGTTTAGACACCCGAATGAGAAAAATAGCGGCGGCCACTGCCAGCCAATAAAAGCAAGGGTGAGTAACCAACCAGCTGCCACATAAACCCCGGCTAACTTCATCTGGGTCATATGCCCGGAATCGGACTGTCTTAGAAGCACCACCAAAATAACAATTTGTACGAACGCCAAAACGATATTCAGTGGAATGACTGCCAGTCCAACCAAAACCGATAAACTGGGATGCCCTCCAAGCGGATCAATGAACGCCCCCGACAGGATACCGAGTAGTGCCCCTGTCGCCTGCACAATACCTGTACGTTTTACAAAAAGAGCACGGTTTTTCATTTGTGACCACAGTCTCCTAAGTGCCGTATAACGTCGCGGTGTTTGATCGAAATATAGCTTGGTGGAATTCCTCTTTAATCTGCCAGTCGGTTTACAGAAAGTCAACCTGACGGTCCTGAAACGCTTTTTGCAAAGCTGATCCGACGCCTGCCGCATACAGGGCAGCACCCCGGATGTTTTTCAGCTTGTTCGTGATATAGCGCTTGCCAATCCTGAAAACCGACATCTTCAACCGGCGGCTGTCCCAGCAATCGCCCAATTGTCCCGGTGGCGCTTTTGAACAGAAGCCGGGTCATCACCGCCGTATTTAAACGCCACGAGGGATGACAAGGAATGAAGAGCAGAGGAAATGCTCCGTGTTTAAAACCTGAGCCGGACTTAAGCCAACTATTTGAAATGCTGCAGTTTTGAGCAGCGCGAATTCACGCGGTTTGTGCCGCAGACGCGTGAGACCGCCGAGTTGTTCAGCAGGGAAACTTTGCAGCAGCGGAAGCGCGGCTTGCAGCTGAGCCTGGGCCCTTATAGGTCGTTATCACGGGATGTTGCCTGTCGCAGGCGCTCCAAGAGGTGCTGCATGTCATTTGGCAGGGGGGCTGTAAAAGACAGGCGCCGGCCGCTGCGGGGGTGGATGAATTCCAGACGCCGGGCGTGCAGCATCTGCCGGCGGGCGGTCTGCAGCGGATCGGTGGGTGCGTATTTGCGCTTGCGGCCGCCGTATACCGGGTCGCCCACCACGGGATGGCCGACGGCTGCCAGATGCACCCGGATCTGGTGGGTGCGGCCGGATTTTATGGACACCTCCAGCAGCGCCGCGCATTCGAGGCGCTCGCGGATCTTCCAGTACGTCAGGGCGGTACGTCCCCTGGGGCTGTGGGTGGACATTTTTTTGCGGTCCGTGGGGTGCCGTCCCACCGGCAGATCGATCTGTCCATGAGTGCCGGCGGGCTGTCCGCGCACCAGTGCCAGGTAGGTTTTTTTTACCTGCCGCAGGGCAAACTGGCGCGACAAAACCAACTGATCCGCCTGGCTTTTGGCAACCAGCAGGCAACCGCTGGTATCTTTGTCCAGGCGGTGGACGATACCCGGCCGGGGGTTGTCGGCAGCCGATGGCGCGAGCTGTGGAAAGTGAAACAGCAGGGCATTGACCAGCGTGCCGCCGGCGTGTCCCGGGGCAGGGTGCACCACCATGCCGGCCGGTTTGTTGATTACCAGCAGGTTCACGTCTTCATAAAGGATATCGAGGTCGATGGGTTGCGCGCTGAAGGTCGGTATTTCCGCCGCCGGCAGCTGGCCGCGGATCGCATCGCCGGATTTGACGCGGTAGGCGGCCTTTTTCCGGACCCGGCCGCCGATCTGCACATGGCCGCTGCGGATGGCATGCCCGGCGGCAGAGCGCGAACAGTCGGCCAGGTGTGCGGCGATGACGACATCGAGCCGCTGGCCGTCTTCGGCCGGCGCGGCGCAAAAGTCGAAAGATCGCGCAGTGCCAGTCATGGAAGCGGGCTAGTTGTCAACTGTGAAAAGCGACTCGATTTCTGAAATGATTTTTTCCTCGGAAGTATTTTTGGCGGTCGAGAGCTCCTTGACCAGCAGCACCTGGGCGGTGTCGTAGAGTTTGCGTTCCCCAAAGGAGAGGTCTTTGGTCATCTTGAGCAGGAAAAGGTCGCGGTAAACTTCGGCCACATCGAACAGTGAGCCGGTCTTGATTTTATCCATGTATTCGCGGTAGCGGCGGTTCCAGGTCTGACTTTCGGGCGACGGCACGCGGTCGGTCTGCATGGCCGCGTAGATTTTGGGGATTTCTTCCTCGTCGATGATGCCGCGCAGCCCGACAGAGGCCACGTTCCAGGTTGGAATCATGATGACCATGCCGTTTTCCAGGATTTTCATGATGTAAAAATCATGCTCCTCGCCGTTGACCATCTTGGTCTCGATAGCCTCGATGCGACCGACGCCGTGGGCCGGATAAACCGCCAGGTCGCCAATGCAGAATTCGGGAACTTCCGGTTTCGCCGCCTGAGTCTGTTGTTTGGCACTTTTTTCGTTCATAGTGACACCGCTTTTCAAGACCTGCAGGTCTTCGTCAAAACTGCTGGTAGGGTGGCGTAAATCCGATTAGCGCTTGCATGCACAGCCGCCGGTTGACGGGAGCCAAGGATGCAAGTCGACCGTTTTGCAATTGGAAACAAGCTTAAAATACCATATTCAGAGGCGACAATCAATAAAAAAGGATTGGCGCTTGAAAACGCCAATCCTTAATGTGGCCGAAGAAGGTGCCGCTTACCCGATCGTCAGATCAGAAAGGGTACCATCAGCACCGCCACCACGTTTAGAATTTTAATCATCGGATTGATGGCCGGACCGGCAGTGTCTTTGTAGGGGTCGCCTACGGTGTCGCCGGTAACGGCGGCCTTGTGGGCATCGCTGCCCTTGCCGCCCAGGTGGCCGTCTTCGATGTACTTCTTGGCGTTGTCCCAGGCCGCGCCGCCGGTGGTCATGGAGATGCCCACGAAAATACCGGTGACGATGCTGCCGATGAGCAGGCCGCCCAGCGCCACTTTACCCAGCAGGAAACCCACGATCAGCGGTGTCACCACCGGCAGCAGGGCCGGAAAGATCATCTCTTTCAAGGCAAACTTGGTGACGATGTCCACGCAGGTGCCGTAGTCCGGCTTGGCCGTACCTTCCATGATGCCCGGAATTTCCCGGAACTGGCGGCGCACCTCATTGACCACCGCACCGCCGGCACGGCCGACGGCTTTCATGGCCACCGAGGCGAACAGGTAGGGCAGCAGGCCGCCGATGAAGAGGCCGACGATTACGTTGACGTCGCCCAGGTCGAACTTGATGGCGCCGCCCTTGGCGCCGTGGGCGGTAAACTCGAAAACGTAGCAGGCAAACAGCGCCAGTGCCGCCAGCGCGGCGGAGCCGATGGCGTAACCCTTGGTTACGGCCTTGGTGGTATTGCCCACGGCATCCAGCGGGTCGGTGACGGCCCGCACGGCGTCGTCCAGTTCGGCCATTTCGGCAATGCCGCCGGCGTTATCGGTGATGGGGCCGTAGGCATCGATGGCGATCACCATGCCGGTCATGGAGAGCATGGCCATGGCGGCCGTGGCAATGCCGTAGAGCCCGGCAAAGTGATAGGAGAAGAAAATAGCGAAACAGATGGCGATCACCGGCATGGCCGTGGCCTGCATGCTGACGGCCAGGCCCGAGATGATGTTGGTGCCATGTCCGGTGGTCGATGCCTGTGCGACACTCTTAACGGGTCCGTAAATGCCCGTGTAGTACTCGGTGATGATCACGATGACCACGGTCAGTATGATGCCGCACAGGGTCGCGTAAAACAGCGCCAGGGGGGCAATTTCCGGCAGTGGCGTCATCACCCGCGTGGTGATGTAGAAAAAGCCCACCGAGGCCAGGATGGCAGCGCCGAACATACCCTTGTACAGGGCGCCCATGATGTATTCGCTCTTTCCCAGGCGCACGAAGAAGCTGGCGAGAATCGATGCCAGGATGGAAACGGCGCCCAGCATCAGCGGGAATTCAACGGCCATGGCCACCTTGGGAAACATGAGGTGTCCGATGAGCATGGCGGCCACCGCGGTGACGGCGTAGGTCTCGAACAGGTCGGCGGCCATGCCGGCGCAGTCACCCACGTTGTCGCCCACGTTGTCGGCGATCACGGCGGGGTTGCGCGGGTCGTCTTCGGGGATGCCGGCTTCCACCTTGCCCACCAGGTCGGCGCCCACGTCGGCGCCCTTGGTGAAGATACCGCCGCCCAGACGGGCGAAAATGGAGATCAGGCTGCCGCCGAAGCCCAGGGCCACCAGGGCCACGACATCATGCGTGAAATGATAGTAGCCGGCGACGGCGGTCAGCGCCAGGCCGGCGACCAGCATGCCGGTGACGGACCCGCCCCTGAAAGCCAGCGCCAGACCGGCGGCCAGTCCCTTTTTGGCGGCTTCGGCCACGCGCACGTTGGCCAGCACCGAAACGCGCATGCCGATATAGCCGGCCGCATAGGAAGCTGTGGCGCCGATCAGAAAGCCGATGGCCGTCTTGGCTCCCAGGGTGGCGAAGATGATGATGAAAATAATGCCGCCGGCGATGCTGACGCTCTTCAGCTGACGATTCAGATAGGCCACCGCGCCTTCCTTGATGGCTGCTGCAATTTCCTGCATGCGTTCATTGCCGGGCGATTTTCCCTTCACGGCCCCGGCTGCAATCAAGGCATAAACGACACCAACCAGACCCACCAGAGTGCACACCAATGGTAGATTCCCCATTACATAATCCATGCTTACCTCCATCATTTAGCCTGAACTCAGCGTGCTCAAACCGTTGAAACGATTCATGGCCACCTCCGCATTTTCGCAGAGAATGGTCGCCACTGCCTCCCGGACCACGGGTATCACCTGGTCGAAAACACGTCTTTCCCGGGCGCTGAAGGCTGCCAGAACGTGATCGGCCGCTTCCATTCCGGGTCCGGGTCGTCCGACGCCGATGCGCACACGCGTAAAATCCCCGTGGCCGCAGGCGTCCATTAACGATCGAATGCCTCTGTGTCCGCCGCTCCCCCCTTTCTGTTTGATTTTTATGCTACCCAGTGCAAGGTCGATGTCATCGTGGAGGATGACCCAGTCCCTGCATTCTATGCGGTAGTATTGTGCAAGCTGTTTGAGCGGCGTACCGCTGCGGTTCATGAATGCCATCGGCTTTGCCAGTATCACGGCATTTGCCTCGATGGCCCCCCTGCCGTAAGCGGCCGCGAATTTTTTCTTATCCAGCCGGATGCCGAAAAACCGGGCCAGATCATCGATGGCGGCAAATCCCGCATTGTGGCGCGTGCAGGCGTAGGCTTTCCCGGGATTTCCCAGGCCCGCCACCAAGCGTAGTGCTTTCACAGGTTTCACTGCCGTCCGCAATCCGTTTGGCCCTGGGGCTATTCGGCAGCTTCGGTTTCGGTTTCTTCTTCACCTTCGGCAAGGGCTTCAGCCTCTTCTTCCTCGGTCTCCTCTTCGGCTTCCATCTTGGGGCTGAGCACGGTCATGACCGTGAAATTGGTTTCAGAAGCGATCTCGACGCCGCTTTCCAACGGGATTTCCTGGACATGCACGGAATCTCCGATGTCCAGTTCGGAGATGTCGACTTCAATAACTTCCGGTATCTGCCCGGGGAAACAGGCGACTTCCAGTTCGCGGCGGATAATCTGCAGCATGCCGCCCATCTCGACCCCCCGGCATTTCCCGGTGGTCACGACGGGAACTTTAACCGAAATTTTACGGTCCATGGCAATTTCATAAAAATCGACGTGTAGCGGGGTCCTGGTCACCGGGTGCCGCTGAAGCTCCTTGATCATGGCCGGGTGTTTTTCCCGGTCGTCGAGGGTCAGGTTCAGGAGTTGTTGTCCGACCTGCCCTCTGCCCGCCACCTGTTCCAGTTCATAGGTCTGGATGCTGAGCAGCACCGGCTCCCGGCCGGGGCCGTACAGGACGGCCGGCAATTTTCCCTGACGTCGCAGGCTGCGGGCCGGGCCGTTGCCGGTGGCCTGACGGATGTTGGCTTTAATTTCAATGGGTTTCAAGGGATTGCCTCCTTAATTTGTTCATTCGGGCTGCCCGCCGTGGGCGGTGCAGCTCTGGCTGGCAAAACGGACGCATCGCTGCTGGCGCCGTTTGGCACGGGTTTATACAAAAAGAGAAGTCACCGAATCACCGCGGTGACTCCGGATAATGGCTTCGCCTACCAGTTCGGCAATGGACAGAATCTGGATTTTTCCACAGCCTGCCGCGGCTTCGGTCAGCGGCACGGTGTCTGTCACCACAACACTTTTCAGGCTTGAGTCCATGATCCGTTCCACGGCCGGTCCGGAGAGCACCGGATGGGTGCAGATGGAATGCACCGCTTTCGCGCCGTTGCGCGAAAGCGCTTCGGCGGCTTCGGTCAATGTGCCGGCCGTGTCAACCATGTCATCCAGAATAATCGTTGTTTTATTGGAGACGTCTCCAATAACGGCCATGGCCCTGGCGCGGTTGGGGGCGTCGCGGCGCTTGTCGATGATGGCCAGCCCGGCGCCCAGGCGCTTGGCGAATGCCCGGGCACGTTCCACACCGCCGGCATCCGGAGATACAATCACCAGGTCATTGGTAAAGGTGTCACGGATATAGCTGAGCAGCACCGGCGCGGCAAAGAGATTGTCCACCGGGATGTTGAAGAATCCCTGGATCTGCCCGGCATGCAGGTCCATGGTAATGATGCGATCGGCCCCGGCTGTGGTCAGCAGGTCGGCAACCAGCTTGGCGCTGATGGGCACCCGCGGCGCCACTTTCTTGTCCTGGCGGGCATAGCCGTAATAGGGCATTACCGCCGTGATGCGAAAGGCGGAGGAGCGCGAAACCGCATCGATCATCAAGAGCAGCTCGATCAGGGAGTCGTTGACCGGACGGCAGGTGGACTGGATGATAAAAACATCCTTCAAACGGACGTTTTCGTCGATTTCAATCTGCACTTCCCCGTCGCTGAAGGTTTTAACCTTGGCACCGCCCAAGGGCTTTTCGAGATAACGGCTGATTTTTTCCGCAAGCCTCGGGTTGGCGTTGCCGGTAAACAGTGCAAGACCCTTCATGCATACCTCCTGCCGGCTGGCGCGGTCCGGTAAAAATCGATTTTCGTACAACGGTGTATGGCTGGGGCGGGAGGATTCGAACCTCCGAATGCAGGAACCAAAATCCTGTGTCTTACCGCTTGACGACGCCCCATTGTAAGATCGCCCCCACATGCGCATCCAGGGATGCAATAAATCCGGGTGTGCCGAAAAGCCCGGCTTACACGACCAGCCGTGTCAGGTGCACTTCCCAGCGGTGGCCGCGGCGAATTTCACTCGCAGCACGCCCGGCCGCTGCGCGGTCAGCGAAAACGCCGAAAACCGTCGAACCGCTGCCGGACATCAGGGCCCCCAGCGCACCCGCCTGCATCAGGGCCGTTTTGACGGTCCGAATCACCGGGAACCGGGATTGCGTCACTTCTTCAAGATCATTGCGCAACCCCGCCCCGATTTGTTCGGGCGTACCCTTAAAGAGACGATATTTAAGTTTTTTTTTGTGCTTTGTCAATCCTAAATTGAGATTTTCGTAGACCCACGCCGTTGACACCTGCACGCGGGGATAGATCAGCAGGACAGGCAGGGGGGCCAGACCGTCGAAAGCGGCCAGGCGTTCCCCGATGCCGGTGGCAATGGCTGGTTTTCTGTGGATCAGAAAGGGAACATCCGCGCCGATGCGCTGCCCCATGGCCATCAGTTCATGGGGTGCAAGCGGATACCGGAAGTGGCGGTTCAGGGCCAGCAGCACGGCGGCGGCGTCACTGCTGCCGCCGCCCAGACCGGCGGCCACCGGAATGTTTTTGCGAAGGTGAATGTGAACACCGCCGGGGCGGTTTTGTGCCGTGAAAAACAGCTCCGCTGCCCGGTGGGCCAGGTTGGTGTGATTTTCGGGCACCTGTGGATGGGAACAGTGTATGCGGATTCCCGCGCCGGCGATCCGCAAGGTGAGCACATCGCTAAGGCCCACGCAACACATCAAGGTGTTGAGCGTATGATAACCGTCGGACCGCTTGGCGGTGACCTGCAGGAACAGGTTGACCTTGGCCGGCGCCAGGATTTTCAGGGTCGGGTGGTTCATGGCTATCGGCGGCGTTGGGCACGGGTGAGATGCGACATCCGCCGTGCGCTCGTCCCGTTTACCCGGTGTCGGCGCATTACTTTTCCAGCTTGAGCACCAGAAACCCGGCTTTGGCCCGCCAGATGAACAGGTGCACCGTAGCCCCGCTCTTGATGTTGCCCAGGATGCGGCTGTAATCGGCAACGCCGGCAACCGTGCGGTGGTTGATCTCCTTGATCACATCCCCGCGCTGCACACCGGCCTGATCTCCCTTGCTGTCCGGTTCGACGGCGCTGACCATAACGCCCTTGGCATCCGGCAGATTCAGCCGGTCGGCCGTTTCCGGCGTGATGTCTGTCACGCGGATGCCGAGTTCTTCCTGCTGATGCGGCCGGCGGTTTTTGGCCAGCTTACGCGTGTCCGGACGTTTTCCGATTTTGACGTCAACCTCTTTCCGGTGCCCGTCGCGGATGATGCCCACCTTGGCGTGCTGTCCCACACCGATGGCGGCAATAACGGTGGTCAGATCGTGGCTGTTTTTTATCTTTCTGCCGTTGACTTCGACGATCACGTCCCTGGAACGGATGCCCGCTTTGTCGGCGGGGTCGCCGGCGACCACGTCGATCACCAGGGCGCCTTTGCGGTCTTTGATGCCGAGATACTCGGCCAGGTCTTTCGGCAGATCTTTGATGGTTACACCCAGCCAGCCGCGTACCACTTCACCGCTGCGTTTGAGCTGCCCGATAATCGGCCGTGCCAGATTGATGGGTATGGCAAAACCGATGCCCTGTCCGCTGGCGATGATGGCCGTATTGATGCCGATGACTTTACCCTGCATGTTCAAAAGCGGGCCGCCGCTGTTTCCCGGGTTGATGGAGGCGTCGGTCTGAATGAAGTCATCGTAAGGGCCGGATCCGATCACACGGCCCTTGGCGGAAACGATGCCCGCCGTGACGGTATGGTCGAGGCCAAAGGGGTTGCCGATGGCCACCACCCACTGCCCGACTTTGATGGCATCCGAGTCGCCCAGTTTGACCACGGGGAGTTTTTCCTCCCCGGGTTTGATCTTGATCAGGGCGATGTCTGTGTTGGCATCGCGGCCCACGATCTTGGCGTCAAACTCCTTTTCGTCCTTGAGGATGACCTTGATTTTGTCCGCATCCTCCACGACGTGGTTGTTGGTGACGATATACCCCTGGCTGTCGATGATAAAGCCGGAGCCCAGGCTGCGCTGTTTGAATTTGCGATGGGGATTCTCACCGAAAAAGCGCCGGAAGAAATCGTCCATCCCGTCGTCGTTGCCGAAGGGGTTGCGTTTGAAGTGCCGGAACACGCGGCCGCCGCCCTTGATGGTTTTGACGGTGCTGATATTGACGACCGCCGGGCTGACCCGTGCGGCAAGCTCGCTGAAGCTGGCCGGTGGGGCCAGGGCCGGCATGGTTTTGGCCTGCAGCGGTCCGGAGGCGGCGAGGGTGAAAAATACCGCCAGAAAAGCTGCCGGCGGTATGGCAAGCGCCCGCCGGAACGCCACCGGTTTCTGAACACGTAAGCGTTGGTTGGCAAGTTGCATTTGAGTGGTTTTCCCTTCGTTGGGTGATGGCCCGGTGGCTGTGCAATGTCGCAGGCGATCAACTGGTTTCGCGTACGTAAATAATCCTCAGGTCGTAGAGAATGTTGGTCAGCATGGCGCTTTCCTCATCTGTCAGGTTGCCCCTGGTTTTTTCCTCCAGCATGCCGAGGATGTCGATGGTCTGCTTGGCCAGCGGCAGGTTTTTGGCGCGTTTCCCGGTGGTGGGATCGCCGATGACGCCCAAATGCAGCAGGGCGGATGAATTCAGCGAAAAGATGAAGGTGGCAAAGTTGACCTCGGGCAGGGGCGAAGTTTTTGTGTCCCCGGAGGCCTGGGGCTGGGCGTCTGCTTTCCGCTGGTCTTTTTTTTCTTTTTCGGCGGCCGCGGTTTCTGGCTTTTCAGCCTCAGATTTCTCCCGGGTGGGCCGACCTTCTTCGGAAAAGGCACGTCGATCCTTGACCGTAAAATCTTTTTTTTCTTCTTCCATCTGTATTCTCCTGCATGTTATGCGCCGGATTGCCGCCTGAATCCTGCACAGACAATTTATTTTATTAGCTTTGCATTAAAGCCGGTGTTTTTTGCTCGATGGGTATATTCGAAACACTTCCGCTTTTGCTCCAAAATTGTTTGCCCTTCGGGCTTCGCTTGCAGCGACGTCCCGCCTGCCGGGAGCGCCGATTCTGCAGCATCCGGCGCGTTGCAAGCCATTTGGGCAGCCCGCCACAGCTGCATGCTGTATTTTGTACATGCGGCAAACGCGACGTCTGCAAAACCAAGGTGCTAAAACTCGAGCGGCGTCACTGTTTTCACCAGCGAAAGCTGCCGCAGCTCCTCGATCACCTCCGGCGGAATGGGCGTGTCGGTGCTCAGAAAGATAATGTTGCGGTCGCCCTCTTCCTCCTGGCCGACCTGCATTTTGCCGATGTTGATGCCGTGCTTGCCCAGGGTGGTGCCGATCTGGCCGATGGACCCGGGCCGGTCGATGTTGTGGATCAGGGCCAGATGTCCGCTGGGGATCATTTCCAGCCGGAAGGTGTTGATTTTGACGATACGCGGGCTGTTTTTGCCGAAAATGGTGCCGGCCACCGAGTTGGTCATCTCGGTGGTCTCCACGCTGACCCGGATCAGGTTCAGGTAATCTTCGGATTCGCTGCTGACCGTTTCGCTGACCTTGATGCCGCGCTCTTTCGCCAGAACGTGCGCATTGACGAAGTTGACATCGTCCTTGACCACCGGTGCCAGAAGTCCCTTTAAAACGGCGGTGGACACGGGTTCCAGGTCGAGTCCCTGAAAATCGCCGGCGTACTCGATGCTGACGGCTTTCAGCGCGCCGCTGATGAGCTGGGCCTGCAGGGAGCCGATTTGATCGCCGCAGGTCAAAAATGGGCTGAGCTGTTCCAGCAGTTCACCGGTCACCGAGGGAACGTTGACGGCGTTGATGATGGTTCCGTGCTTCAAAAAGGCGATCACCTGTTCAGCCACCGCGGCCGCCACGTTGGCCTGGGCTTCGCGGGTGGAGGCCCCCAGATGGGGCGTGCCGATGACCTGGTCGAGTTTCAGCAACGGACACTGTCCCGGCGGTTCGGTTTCAAAGACATCCAGCGCGGCGCCGGCCACCTTGCCGGAAACGATGGCGTCGTAAAGCGCGCTTTCGTCCACGATGCCGCCGCGGGCACAGTTGAGCACCATGACACCCTTCTTGACGTGCTCAAAAGCCTCCCGGCCCAGGATACCGGTGGTTTCCTTGAGTTTGGGTACATGGACGGTGATGTAATCCGCCTGTTGGAGGAGTTCGCGCATGTCGACGCTTTTGAAACCCGCCTTTTCGATCTGCTCGGGATTGACAAAGGGGTCGTGCACGAGAACCTGCATTTTCAGGCCCCGGGCGCGGTCGGCCACGATGGATCCGATCTTGCCGAAACCGATGACCCCCAGGACCTTGTTGAACAGTTCACGGCCCTGCAGCTTCTTTTTTTCCCATTTGCCGGCCTTCAGGGTCGCCGTGCCCTGGGGGATGTTGCGCGTGAGCGCCATCATCATGGCAATGGTGTGCTCGGCGGTGGTCACCACGTTGCCGCCGGGAGTGTTCATGACCACAATGCCCCGTTTGGTGGCTGCCGGTATGTCCACATTATCGAGCCCGATGCCGGCCCGGCCGATCACCTTGAGCCTGCCGGCGGCCTGCAGCAGGTCTTCGTCCACCCGGGTCGCCGAGCGGATGATCAGCGCGTCGTAATCGCCGATCACCGATTTTAACTCTTCAGGTGCAAGGCCGGTTCGGATGTCAGCGTCAAGACCCTCTTCCCGCTGGAGCATGTGAATCCCGATTTCACCCAGATTGTCGCTGATCAAAACCTTCACCTTGCGCCCTCCTTGTGTCTGTCCGGCTGTCTGCGGCATCCTGCGGCGGCCGGGTTGCGGCCGCAAAAGATGCTTTAGCGAAAAAAGCAATACCGTATACGGCTTTTATTTCTCGTAATTTACCGATTCGCGGGCGATTGTCAAGCAGAAAGCCCGCATGGCCTGCGGCCGGCGGGTGCAGCGCCGGGTTTCCCATTGACCCCAGCGGGTGTAAAGGGTAAGGATCGTCGACAGGCACACAGCAAAACCTTTTGCCTGTGGAAGGAGGCCTCTTTGCATGGCACAGCCTTTTGAAATCGATAAGGTGTCGGGGGGCCTGATGTGGCCGCCGCTGGTGTGCGGCACGCTGCTCAGGCGCTACAAGCGGTTCATGGCCGAAGTGCAGCTGGAAAGCGGCGAGCGGGTAACGTCCCACTGTCCCAATTCCGGCAGCATGCAGGCCTGTGCCGAGGCGGGCCGGCCGGTCTATTTGTCCCGCCATGATGACCCGCGGCGCAAACTGAAGTACACTTGGCAGATGATCGCAATGCCGACTTCACTGGTAGGGGTCAATACCCAGGTCCCCAACCGGCTGGTGCATACCGCTGTCAGCTGCGGGAAGGTGCCGGAACTGGGCGGCTACACGGTTGTGCGGCCGGAAGTCAAAACCAGCCGCCACACGCGCCTGGACCTGAAGCTGACGGCGGAAGGGCGGCGCGACTGTTTTGTCGAAATCAAAAACTGCACCCTGGTTGAGGACCGGGTGGCCTGTTTTCCCGACGCCGTGACCACCCGCGGGCTGAAACACCTCCAAGAGCTGCAGGCGCTGGCCGCCAGCGGCAGCCGCTGTGTCATGTTTTACCTGATCCAGCGCATGGATGCGGCGGTTTTTCGGCCTGCCGACCATATCGACGCGGCCTACGGTCAAAAACTGCGGCAGGTCATCGGGCAGGGCGTGGAGATGCTGGTCTACGACGTGGCGGTCGATCTGGAAAGAATTGCCCTCAGGTGCCACGTGCCGGTGGAGCTCTGACGCGGCACGCGCAGTGTAAGGCGGCGCTTGGTCAACAGCGGCCGTTTTTAGCAAAAGACGGTTCCAGGGGCCCGCAATGCGGCCTGCGGACCTGCGTGTCGGAGTCTTCGGGCGCAGGATACCGATTGTCCGGCTGTTTTTTCAAAAACGCGCGTCGGCGGGGCTTTTCCGGGTAAACTTTTCGCCCATCTTTCTCTTTCAAGACAAAAAGGGGCACCTTCGGCAGGTGCCCCTTTTTAGCCCTTCGTTGCCAGCTGTTGTGTGCCGGCGGCTTACATGGCCTGGTACTTGGCTTCCATTTCGCGGCGGCTGTCCATATCCATGAGGACGCGCTCACGGGCCTTGTCGATGCCCAGGGCCTTGCGTTTCTTGTCGATGTGGGCGATCATTTTTTGTGCCATCTCGTAAGGATCGGCGACAAAATCCCACTTGCCCAAGCCGTAGGTGGATTCCAGTCCGTCGAAGAGCAGCTTCTGGAACTTGGTGCCTTCCATGGTCGGGAAGGTGACACCGAAAACGGTGTACACCCCCGAGGCCACGAAGTACTGGCCGATGCTGATGGCCTTTTCGCTCATCCACTCGGGGGCCGCCCCGGCGGCCGGCAGGTCGGCGATGCTGTCGCCCAAACCGCCGATCTTGACCATCTCGGAGGCCGCGATCAGGATGCGGCTGTTGTCCACGCAGGATCCGATGCCCAGCACCGGCGGCATGCCCACGGTTTCGCAGACCTCCTTGAGGCCGGGGCCGGCGAGATGCGCGGCTTCGGGCGTATACAGCCCGGCCTTGGCCAGGGCGATCTGGGCGCAGCCGGTCTGCAGTACCAGCACGTCGTTTTTGATCAGCTCCTTGACCAGTTCCACGTGCACCCAGTCCTGCTTGACGCGCGGATTGGTGCAGCCCACGACACCGGCCACACCGCGGATGCGGCCGTTGATGATGTTGTCGTTGAGCGGCGTGTAGGAGGCCCGGAAGGTCCCGCCCAGCATGTAGTTGATGTACTCGTGCGAAAACCCGTGGATGCCCGGGTTGGTGATCTTGGGGATCTCGATGGGCAGGCTGCGGTTCTTAAAGCGTCCGATGGCCTGGATAACGATCTCGTCGGTGCAGGCGCGCGGTTCGTGGTCGTCAAACTCGATGTGCGTAGCGCCCTCGATATGCGCCCGCCGGTTGGTGGTGATGAATTTGGTCTTGTAGCACTCGGCCGCCGTGGCCAGACCCTGCTTGATGCACTGGATGTCGACGCACATGGCATCCACGGCACCGGTGGCCAGCACGGCCTCGGTGGACATGAAGTTGCCGGCATGCGGCACGCCGTGGCGCGACATCATCTCGGCGCCCGAGCAGCACATGCCCACCAGGTTGATGCCCTTGGCGCCGGCGGCCTGGGCGGCCTTGATCAGTTCCGGATCGTTGACCGACGATACCATGGACTCGAACATGTTGGGCTCGTGGCCGTGTACGATCACATTCACTTCGTCTTCCTTCAATACCCCCATGTTGACGTCCACGGCCACCGGCGTGGGCGTGCCGAAGAGGATGTCACCGATCTCGGTGGCCACCATGGAGCCGCCCCAGCCGTCGGACAGCGCACAACGGCTGGACTGTTTGGTGATGTTGTCGTAGTGCTGGTCGACACCGATGTGCGTACGGTGCAAAAGCTCCATGACCTCGATCATGGCGCCGCGCGGCACCAGGCCGTATTTGCGCCAGGTCTCCAGGGTTTTGGGCGGCACACGCTTGGCAAAGGGGATTTCGCCTTCGATCTGGGTGTAGGTGGCTTCCAGCTGTTCGTAAAGATCGGTGGCGATGTCCTCCACGCTGCGGCCGACGGTTTCGATGCCGATGCTCTGCGCGACCTCTTCCAGTTTGCGGGTGTCCTGGATCTTGTAATCGGCGATGTTGCCGCGCACCACTTCACGGAACAGTTCCAGCATGGCCATGCCGTGATCGGTATGGGCCGCGGCACCGGTTGCTACCATGCGGGCGAAGTTGCGTGACTGGATGGTGTCCACGGTGGCGCCGCAGACGCCCACCTTGGCGTAGGGGTCTTTGGCGTTGAGGCGGCAGGGGCCCATGGAACAGTTCTTGCAGCAGGCCGACTGGGATCCGATGGGGCAGGGTTTCATGTCCAGCGCACGGTCAAAGGCGGTTTCGACGCCGTCTTTGCGGGCCTTTAAAAGCATTTGCTGGGTGGCGTCACAGATGGTCAGGTCGCGGACATCCACTTCCTTTTTAACCTTCTTTTTGATGTCGATCTTCTTGTCTGCCATGTTTTCTCCCTTCGTGGAAAAATTGTGGGGTAACCAAAATTCTGGCTTGCGGATGCAGGGCCGATTCGCTATTGATAATCGTTACTGTTACTTTTATGATAAATTCGAAAACCTGTCAAGGGCCTGTTGAATTTTTTAATTGAATAATGGCACACCTTATATTACTCTGGCGACCATGTTCCGACGGCAACAGGGGCCGCCATGCGGATCTTCCGCCATCTTTCCAGACGCCGCCCGATCTGCCGCCGGCTTTTACAGCCGTTTGCAATGATGACGGACTGGTGAAAAGTCGGTTTCGAGCGGATTTTCTAAACTTTTCTTCGAAAGCGGGGCATCGTCAAGCGTTAACTATCCCAGGCTGTTCGAGGAAAAAAGCGACAACGTTTTCGGGATTTGGCGCAACGGTCCACAGCTCCCGAAAGGGCTTTTCGCAAGCGGGAAGCCCGGGTTTTTGACGAAATCATCAATGCTGGACGGCCCTGTGATTTCAACGTAAGAGTTCTGCAGCGAAAGGATACGTTCTATGGACGATAAACCTGTAAAAATATTTTCATTGAGTACCTGCAGCCACTGTAAGTCGACCAAAAAGATGCTGGCGGACTGCACCATCCAGTACGATTTTGTCGACGTGGACCTGCTGGAGGGGGCGGAACGCGCCGCCATCCTGGCCGATGTGAAAAAATTCAACCCCAAATGTTCCTTTCCGACGATCATCATCGGCGATAAGGTGATCGTGGGGTTCAAGGAAAAAGAGATCCGGGAGGCCCTGGGACTGTGAATGCCGAAACGCTGTACGAAAAATTGAAAAAAACGCAGGAAGCCAAGGGGTATTACTTTAATGTCGACCGGGAGCGGGTTTTCGACCTGCTGGAAGCCCTGCTGGTGAACAAACAGCGCTACGGCTACATGGCCTGTCCCTGCCGGCTGGCCTGCGGCGACCGGGAAAAAGACCGCGACATTATCTGCCCCTGCGTTTACCGGCAAGCGGACGTCGAACAGTACGGCAGCTGCTACTGCAACCTCTATGTATCCAAAGCCTGGAACGAAGGCGGCATCGATCATGCCTATGTACCGGAGCGTCGGCCTCCGGAAAAAATAGCGTTTTAAAACTGACTGACGCGTAAAAGTCGGTTTCGAGCGGATTTCAAGACTTTTCGGTAAAAAGCGCTGGGCATCGTTAAGCGTTTAAAAATCCCAGGCTGTTTGAGGGAAAAAGCGACGCGCTACCGGGATTTGGCAAAAGGCGCCCAGCTTCCGAAAAGACTTGTGCAAGCGGGAAGTCCGGGCTTTTGGCAAAATCACCAAAACGAAGCTCCGGGCATGGCGCTTTCCGGGTACAGGCTGACATGCCGAATAAATCTTGCTTGACATTTCGCCTGACAGATTCCATGTTTAGTGTTAGCGGGTAACATGGCCGCAGGTAATGCCGTTTTCCAAAGAAAGGGCGCAGACATGACGCCAAGTGAAGACAAATCCACGCCCATCAAAAGGGTCCGCCAGGTATGCCGCTGTACAAAGTGCGGCAACGAAGCCGAAATGGAGTTTACCTGCCGGCTGGAGCCTGAAGAGAAGGTGCCGGCGGGCGGACTGGCAGCCAGGCCCCCATCCACGCCCGGGGGCAGGCCCGGCCAGGCCAAAGGTACCGCCACATGCGCCCACTGCGGCAATGAAGCCGAGATGTGGATCGATGTTTGATGGCGTGCCTTCTGTGCCCTGTGGCCGGTAACGGCGACGGGCTGTCTGGCCGCCGCAGGGAAGGCACCGTGAAACGTTTTTTCGTCTGAGGTGAATACCGCCATGACAGAAACAGAAGCCTGCATACCTACTGTAAACACCGGGTTGCGCGGTGTAACGGTGGCCAGTACGCGCATCAGCGATGTCGACGGCCAGGCGGGAAAGCTGATCTACCGGGGCTATCTGATCAAGACGCTGGCGGAAAACGCCAGCTATGAGGAGGTGGTGCACCTGCTGCTCAACGAGCACTTGCCCACCGCCGCCGAACTGGCGGATTTCGGCGCCCGGCTGTCGGCGGAACGGCATCTGGATCCGGCGGTGATCGCGGCGCTGAAAACCTGGCCCACAGATGCCGACCCCATGGACGTTCTGCAGGCCGGTATTTCCATGCTGGCCAGCCACGATCCGGACAGCCGGGATGATTCAGAACCGGGCTTCCGGCGCACGGCGATAAGGCTGATCGCCCGGGTACCGATGCTGCTGGCCGCCTGGCAGCGTATCCGCCGGGGAAAAACCCCGCTTGAACCGGTAGCGGAACTGGGCCATGCCGCCAATTTTCTTTACATGCTCAGCGGGGACCAGCCGGACGATGAACTGGCCCGCTTCATGGATGTCTGCCTGGTGCTGCATGCGGAGCATTCGTTCAACGCCTCGACGTTCACCGCCCGCCAGGTGGCTTCGACACGGGCCCATATGTACGCGGCCTGTTCGGCGGCCGTGGGATCGCTTTCCGGCGATCTGCACGGCGGCGCCAACGCCCGCGTGATGAAGATGCTCATGGAGATCGGCAGTGTTGAAAATGTGCCGGCATACGTCGAAGAGCAGCTGAACGCCGGCAAATTGATCTATGGGCTGGGGCACGCCGTTTACAAGGTTGATGATCCCAGGGCCCGTATCCTGGCGCCCATGTCGCAGCGTATGGGCCAGCGCATCGGCCAGCCCCAGTGGTATGAAATTACGCACCGACTGGAAAAAACGGGCAAGGAGATTTTCAAGAAACGCAAGGGGATCGACATTTACGCCAACGTCGATTTCTACAGCGCATCGCTTTACTATGCCATGGGCATTCCCATCGACATGTTCACACCCGTATTTGCCGTCTCCAGAATCGCAGGATGGACGGCCCATGTCATCGAGGAGCGTTTCGCCGAGGCGGCCCCCAAACCACTTTTGTACCGCCCGTCTTCCCAGTATGTCGGAGATTACTGCGGGCCGGAGGAATGTGCCTTCGTTCCAATGGATGCGCGTTGAATCCGCACCACGCAGACCAGCGTAAAGCCGTCCGTCGGCCTGATCGCATGAAAGCACGCCAGTTGAGAATGACCCGGCAGCGCAAGCTGATTCTGGAGGAGCTGCGCAAGATCAAGCGGCACCTGTCCGCGGATGAAGTTTACGAAGTGGTCAGGAAACAACTGCCGCGCATCAGCCTGGGGACCGTCTACCGCAACCTGGAAGTGCTCTCCGAGCTGGGTGAAATTCAAAAACTGGAGTATGGCGGAGCGGTGAAACGCTTCGACTGGAACCCCGCGCAGCATTACCACATCCGCTGTCTGGAATGCGGGCGCATCGACGACGCGCCCATCCCCCCTTTGGCCCACATGGAAAGCCGCCTTCAAGGCATCACCGACTACCAGATCGACGGGCATCACTTCGAGTTCGTCGGTTTGTGTCCGGTGTGCGCTGAAAAGTCCGCCGACTATATGGTCGACAAGCTCAAAAAAATTCGTTTAGACGCTGATTCCAGGTGAGGTTTGCGGCAACGCGCAACCTTTCCAGGCGATCTTGGCGGGTTCGTTTCCCCCGCCGGGCGCAGGCGTGCGCCGGCCGCCGCCAACTCCCACCGGCGGCCGCCTCTGTCCGGTGCATGCTTTGTACAGGCCCTCAGCGGATCGTATGGCTGTATCGCGGGTCATTTTCCCGTTGCCAGGGACCGACTCCCGGCTCCTTGAAGCGCTTGACAAAATCATTTTTAAAGTCAGCCAAACGACCCCACAGACGGCCGGGGGTCAACAGGATGCGCCGGAAGTAGGCCAGGGCGCTTTTCCCCATGTGTTTGAAGGGCTGATACTTGATTTCAGGATGCCGCAGGCTCCCGTCGATTTTGAAACGGTAAACCATCACGGTTTTGTTTTTGCCGGTCAGGATGTGCCCCACAATGGGGATGTGGCTGATCAGGGTGTCGATGGTTCCCAGCGGCTGGGCGCCCAGGTCGATATCCAGGCGGCCGCTGGGCAAGTCGATGGAACCGCCGACCAGTGCGTTGAAGACCGGGCTCTCCATCTTGAAGTAGTCCAGCGAGAGGGATCCGTTGGTTATGGTGGACTTGTTTTGCAGATCTTCGAAGTAAAACCCCTCCCCGCTGACGGAGTCCGGCCGCCGGTCCAGTATGTTTTTCAAGCTGAGAAAGTCCAGCACCCGGATGATGACGGACGAGCGCCGGATGATTCCATTTTGCACCCACAGGTTGAACGTCCCGTTGAGGCCGGAAACCAGTTCCGGCCAGCGGTTGCCGCGCGTGGAAAAAACACCCAGCAAAGTCGCTGAACCATCGAAACGGTCGGTGGGTACCCCGAGCTGTTTGAACAGCTGCGCGATGGGCTGTCGGGTCAGTTCGACATGGGCATACAAATGCCAGGCCGGCTGGCTGCCGGGGGTGTATTCGCCCCGGGTGCGAATCATACCATGGCTGAGCCGGATGGTTGCGGTATCGACGGTGACGCCGGTATCACGATATGTACAGACAGCCTCCAGCGGCCCTGCCGAAAAACCGGGAAGCCGGGCACGGGCGGCGGTGATGTGCAGTTTGAGCTCCGCACCGTCGAGATAACTCGGGGCCGGTGCCCTGCCTCCCGGTGCGCGGTGCGGTATGCGGGACAGATCCAGCGTATCGGCCGCCAGCGTCAAAGCCCCCTTCAGGGGCTTTTTCAGATCGATGCTTCCCCTGATGAAAACCGGATGGCCGTTGACCGGCAGCCTGAGCAGGCCGATTTGCACTTGCCGGCCGGAAAAGGTGAGTTTGAAGCTTGCCTCGCCCACCGGCAGAGGGAGCGCACCGGCAGGCAGTGTGACTTCTTGGCCCGTAAGATTACCGTGAACGACCGCGTGCGACAGGTCGCGCAGAGGCATATCGATGGCGATACGGCCGCTGAAAATCCCGCCCGCCGGAAGATGGGTTGAAGCCAGACGCAATCCCATGTCCTGTATCGAAAAATAATCCGTTTGCAGCTCCAGATGGGCGGAAGGCTTGGCCCCGGTGCCGAAATTTCCCGTTATGGACAGGGATGTCGTGCCGCTGTTCAAATCGGCCCGGCGGATATGGATGATGTGGCCGGCAGAGGAGCTGATGTCCAGTGAAAGCCGGCTGCCCGGTTTGAAGGCCGCGATGGCAAAAGCAGGCGAACGGACCCCGGTGCCCGACAGATCGGCATCTGCCGTCATGCGCCAGATGCCCGGTTTCCAGCGGATCTGGAAACGGCTGTTGCCCAGTGTCCGGGAGTCGGCTTTCAGCCCGAGGGGATTGCCGAAGTGCGCCAGGACTGCCCGCCAGTCGGTTTGAGACGCAATTTCCACATGGCCCGCAGCCTGGGAGGAATCCAGCGTTCCCGAAAAATCAAAGCGCGAATTTTTCCAGCGGCCCTGCCCGCGGTATTGCCATTCCCGGGTGCCGGACAGTATCAGTTGTGCGCGGTTGAGGGCCAGGGCCATGTTCCGTGGCCGCCAGTTGATGCGGCAGTCCCTGAGCTGCAGGCGGGCGGCGGTGATATCGGGCGCTTCACTCCAGTGGCGAACGCGCAGGGTCAGTCGGCCCTGCATGGTGCCGGAAAGCGGTTCAAAGGCTTGCAGCGCGTTGTTGCGGCCGGTGGAAAACAGGCGGCTGTGCCTTAGCTTGTTGAAATCTTCCAGCGCAAAACGCCCCCTGAGATCGATGATTTCCAAGGCCGGCCGGGCATAAAGGTCCGGAATGCGGTAGGCAGCAGCATGGATTGTGGAACGGCCGAATATGCCGTCGATCCCGGTAATTTTGAGATTGCCGTCGGCAAGGATCAGACGGCCGGAAGCCTTCTCAAATGCCAGCGGCAGCACCGGTTTAAAGGCCTGCATGTCCTTTAAGGTCAGCGCCAGCGCCAGATGATTCCTGTTGGAGCTGTGGTCGAGGTGCGCAAGCTGGTCCAGTGTGCCCTCCAGGCGGAAAGCATCGATGCGCACCCGTCCGGCGGTGAACAGCGGCAGCAGGCGGGTTTGATACCATGCCGGCAGGATAGGGGAGGGAAAGATCGCTTTTACGGTCTCCATGGGCATCTCGGTGCTTTGAACCGTCAGCGAAAGACGGGGCGCAGCGCCGTCTTGAATGCCGAAGGCGGCATTGCCGGCCAGATGCAGCCGCTCGCTGTCAAGCGAAAAGTCGGGTAGTTCAATATCGTGACCGTTCCTGACGAGGCGAAATGCAAGCCGCGGCTGGCGCAGGTGGTAAGCCTTGCGGGCCGATCCTTTGGTCAGGACGAAGTTCAGGCGCCGGCCTTCTGCCTGGCCGCTTATGGTGAGGGCGTTGTCCGTCGCGGCCGAGAACTGCAGCCTGACATCGGCCGTCGTGTCTGCGAAGGCAAAAAAACGGTTTTCAGGAACCCAGGTGAACGGAACCTGCCGGGCTGTCAGCTGCCCGTGGATCCAAAAGGCTGCGGACGCGCCGGAACGTTTACCGGCATGGGTGCTGATTTCAATTGCAACGTCCCGCTGTCGGTATTGCGCAACTGCCGTCGCCTGGAGGCGCAGCCGGGGTTTCGCGGCTGCTGAACGGGACAGGTGCAGCTCGAGGTTGGACAGCTGAACGCCGCGCTTCCGGAACAGTACCTGTGCCTTTTGGACGTGCACGCGCCGCAGGCGCCGGATGTACGGCCAGGCTTTTTCGAAAACCTCCGCAGGACGGAAACCCAGCTGTCGCCCGCCGCTGATTTCCAGCTGCAGGCCGGACATGTCCAGGCGATCGGGAACCAGCCGCCCCTTTAAAAGCGCCGGCAGCCGGAAACTGACATGCAGGCGTTGGGCCGTGACGGGTGCTGAGTGCGGCCGGGTCAGCATCAAATTGCGGGCCCTGAATCCGACTCCGTTGCTCAGATCGAGACCGGTGATCTGCATGCGCAGCTGGTAGCCCGCCGGCCGCCATATATGCGCTATCAGCCAGTTCTGCACATCAGGCCGCCGCAGTGCGACGCCTGTGGCCACAAGCAGTGCGATACCGCAAGCGGCTGCCACAAGGGCCAGCCGCAGGATCTTCCTGGTAAATGTTGTCGGCATATCTGAGCCGGTTTGGGCATGTCGCAGGTTTCACGCGTTCTGCAGTGGAAACCGGTTTTTCTATCCATTTAGAACTCACTGACTGCCTATAGCGGACTTTCCGGTGACAATCAATGCACGATCCCGTGGGAAGAGGCGTGAGATCCGGTTTGCGGCTGCCGGCCCGTCGGTTTTAAAAAAGACTTGTCACGCGGCGGGTCGGGCCGGTATACTGAAAGCGTGTCCGGCGAACAGAGCCTGCTGGGCGGCGGGCCGCGGGCTCAGATAAAGCGGAGCGATAATATCGTAATTGTCGTTTGCGAAAATTCATGATTTGTGTTATCTAACGCTCTTTGGCTTGAGGCTGTGGAAGCAAGAGACGGCGGCCGCGGCAGGTTCGGCCGCAGGGTGCAAGCAAATCCAGGCAGGAGGTATTCGAAAATGGCGAATCTAAAAGGGTCCCGGACGGAAAAAAATCTGTTAACCGCCTTTGCCGGCGAATCCCAGGCGCGCAACCGCTATACTTATTTTGCCAGCCAAGCGCGCAAGGACGGCTATGTTCAGATTGCGGATATTTTCGCGGAAACCGCCGATCAGGAAAAGGAGCACGCCAAGCGCTTTTTCAAGTTCCTGGAAGGCGGCGAGGTTGAGATCAGCGCGGCTTTTCCGGCCGGCGTGATCGGTACGACCCTCGAAAACCTGAAAGCCGCGGCCGCCGGGGAGCATTATGAACATACCGAGATGTATCCCGGTTTCGCCAGACAGGCCCGCGAAGAGGGGTTTGATGCCATCGCCATGGTCTGGGAGATGGTTAGCGTGGCGGAAAAGCAGCACGAAAAGCGTTACCTGGACCTGGCGGCCAACATCGAGGCTGACCGCGTTTTCAAGCGCGACCAGGAAGTGGTCTGGCGCTGCCGCAACTGCGGCTACCTGCACGTGGGCACGGCAGCCCCGGAAATGTGCCCGGCCTGTGCCCATCCCAAGGCGCACTTCGAGCTGCTGGCGGAGAACTGGTAATCGGACAACGCGCTGAACGTTGAAACGTTAAAATTATCTTACAAGGAGGAAGGCAATGGCGGAAAGACTTGAGATTTACAAGTGTGAACTGTGCGGCAATATCGTTGAAGTTCTGCATGGCGGAGACGGTGAACTGGTGTGCTGCGGTCAGCCCATGGTGCTGTTTACGGAAAACACCGTGGATGCGGCTAAGGAAAAACACGTCCCGGTCATCGAGAAGGTGGCCGGCGGCGTCAAGGTCAAAGTAGGCGACGTGGCGCATCCGATGGAGGAAAAGCATTACATCGAGTGGATCCAGATTATTGCCGATGGCACGGCCTACCGGCAGTTTCTGAAGCCCGGCGATAAGCCCGAGGCCACCTTCAACGTCGAGGCGGACACCTTGTCGGCCAGGGAGTTCTGCAACCTGCACGGCCTGTGGAAAGCATAGGCGGCATTTCCCGAACCGCGGTCGGGTGCCATCGGTGGCCCGGGAACAGCATCCGCGGCACCGGCCGGATGACACCCGGCTTTTCTTGCAATATTTGACTATAAAAAGGGGGCTGGCATGGCAACCTGGAAATGTGGCAGCTGTGGATACACCTTCGAGGCAGACAGTCCACCGGACACCTGCCCGTCGTGCAAGGAAAAATGCGAATTCCTGGACGTCTCCTGCTACACGCCGGATTGCGAATTTGACGGCAGTGACAAGCGCCTGGGATAACCCCTTTCGGATGTCGGATCGGCCGGGGTATCTTGTGTGCACATTGATGCGTGTGCGCTGATGCGTCGGCCGCTATGCCGACCGCCGGTCGGCACGGTGGGACTTTCGATGAACGTCCGGGAAACCGTCGGCCGCAGTATGCAGCTGGTTCGGCAGGCGCGCCATTGCAGACGGCCTGCGGGGTTTGCTGCAGGCACAAGGTTATGAAGGAGGGCGGAGTATGGCCAAGGCACTCGTAGTGTACACCAGCAGGACCGGAGAGACTCAGCGCATCGGGGAACTGATTGCCGAGGGACTGCGCATCAACGGAATGGATGCCGTCGTCGCCAAAACCAATGATATCAAGTCCGAAAAGGACCTGCAGGGTTATGATGCGCTGGTATTCGGTTCAGCGACTTACCATGGTGACATGATGCAGGGCATGAAGACATTTCTGTTTTTGGCGGAAAAGGCCGGACTGGCGGGGAAGGTCGGCGGCGCTTTCGGCGCTTTCGGTTGGAGTGGGGAAGCACCGGACCGCATCTTCGACACCATGCAGTACATTCTGAAAATGAACATGGTGTCCGAACCTCTGCGGCTCAAATCCAGCTCGCTGGGAGGCGGCATGCAGATGGCTCAGGAGTACGGCAAGAAAATCGCCGAGAAACTGCAGTAAAGACCGCGGAAAGAATAAAGCCACGGATATCACGCCTGGATTTTGGTTCGGCTACAGGGCGCATCGGTGTCTCAGACGGGTTGTAGGGGACGATCGGCGCGGCGCAGTCACCGGGCCACAAAGACAAGTCGGAACGGGGAGTTTATTTTTCCCCGGGCTTCTGAATTTGGCTGGCAGCGGTTGCAAGAGCAATACAGGGACCCATCGCAAGGAGGTAGAAATGACGCAGGAATCTACGCCCCAGCACTGCCCCGGTTTTCAGAGTTTCAAGAACCTGCAATCTTTTATCTGCAAGTGCCCCTCCTGCGGGCAGGAGGTCGAGATCTTTTCGGATGAATTCGACCGGCCGCGCAAGTGTAAAAAATGCGGGCAGGCCATCGACTTCTCACAGTGCCGCCTGGACGGTTCGGCGGCGGCGCCGGATCCGCGTTGAAAGCCGGGCATGATATAGCCCGCAGATTTGGCGGTGGAAACACGGGACGCTTTTCCTTAATGCGATTTCGCCGGGCGGCGATAATCGGCTTGGCGCTGTTGCTGGCAGCGGCCTTTTGCTCCGGAATCCGTGCCGAGGACCAGAACCGGGGGCCTGAGACGTTGATCATCAACGGCGGCCGGCGGGGGAACGTGCGCCTGCCGCACCGGCAGCACCAGCAGCGCCTGAAAGACTGCCGGATCTGCCACCGGTTTTTCCCCCAGAAGGGCGGCAGTATCGAGAAGCTGAAGGCCGAGGGAAAACTGGAAAAGAAGCAGGTCATGAAGCATCTGTGCATCCATTGCCACCGTAAGCGGAAAAAGGCCGGCAGACCGGCCGGACCGGTTTCCTGCCGCACCTGCCATAAGCGGAAGTGAGCGAATCGAGGGGGAGGGCATGCTGGTTCTGGGGCTCCAGGGAAGTCCGCGCAAAAAAGGCAATACCCGTTTCCTGATGAAAACTTTTCTGGCGGAAGCGGAAAAGCTGGGCGCAGCCATCGAACTCGTCGATGTGGCCAAACGCAATATCCTGCCGTGCAGGGAATACACGGTCTGTGAAAAAAAAGGCTTTTGCCCCATCGACGACGATATGCCGGACCAGATTTATCCTCTCTTGCGACGGGCCGAGGTGGTGGTCGCCGCCACGCCCGTATTTTTTTACAACATGTCCGCCCAGCTGAAGGCACTGGTGGACCGCTGCCAGACCCTGTGGGCCCGAAAGTACCGGCTGGGCCTCAGGGACCCGGCCAGCCGTTACCGCCGCGGCTTTCTGCTGGCGGTGGGTGCCACACGCGGGAAAAACCTGTTCGATGCCATCAGGCTTTCGACGAGGTATTTCTTTGATGCCATCTCGGCAAGCTACGAAGGCGAACTGACCTATCGCGGTTTCGATGGCGCCGGTACCTTGGCGCAAGATCCGGATGTGCTGCCGGATGTCACCCGCGCGGCGGGTGAATTCCTGGGGCCGCTTTTGAACCGGCCGAAAATACTTTTCGTCGGCCGTGACAACAGCTGCGCAAGCCAGATGGCCGGCGCCTTTGCGCAGCTGCTTGCGGGAGACCGCCTTGACGTGAACACCGCCGGCATTGAGCCGGCCGGCACAATTGATGCCGTCAGCACGGCGGTAATGGCCGAAAAAAAAATCGACATGGCCTTTCGGCAGCCGCGGGGCCTGGAACAGGCGCTGGCTGAGGGGCGTCCGGACACGGCCGTTCTGGTGGGCCTGAAAGACTGCCCGCCGGCGCTGAGGAACCGCCGGGTAATCCATTGGCCGCTGGAACGGGCGGAGTCTGCTGAAAAATTGCGATTACTGCGCGACGCCCTTGAAGAACGTGTGCGCTCATTGGTTCGGGAACGAGGCTGAACTGGCACCTCTCGGGGTGGCAGCGAAAAAGCCTGTACATCAATCATGATTCCAATAAAGTTGAGGAGGAGAAACGGAAATGGACAAGTACGTCTGCACGATTTGCGGTTATGTTTACGACCCGGAAATAGGTGACCCGGACAACGACGTGGCGGCCGGCACCAAGTGGGAGGATGTGCCCGATGACTGGGAATGTCCGATCTGCGGTGCGCCCAAGGATGACTTTGAAAAGGAAGAGTAGGCGTATTTTGAACGACGGTTAACAGTCAGACGGTAACCGGCCTGAAAATTTTTCCGGTTTCCCGTGCGGCATTTTTTTTAAAGCGCCCTTTCTGCCGAACTGTACGGGGTGGAAAGGGCGTTGCCTTATGGGAGACCGCCGGGGCCGGCAACCGCAAAGCAGAGGTGTGCAAATGAAACCAGTAGAAATCGCCGAAGGCATATACGACGTAGGGGTAAATGACTGGAATATTGAAGATTTTCATGGATATTCCACACCCTACGGCAGCAGCTATAATGCTTTTTTGATCCTGGATGAAAAAATCGCCCTGATCGATACGGTCAAAAAGGGATTTGAAGCCGAACTGTTCAGCAAGATATCCCAGATTGTGGATCCAGGCAAGATCGACATCTTGATCAGCAACCATTCTGAGATGGATCACAGCGGGGGCCTGCCCGAGGTGATGCGGGCCATCGGGGAAGAAACACCCATTTTCTGCTCCAAAATGGGTGCCAAAAACCTATCCGGGCATTTCACCCAGCCGTGGAATTATCACGCCGTGGCCAACGGCGAAAAGCTGAACCTGGGCAGAAGAACTTTGAAGTTCATTGAAACCCGCATGCTGCACTGGCCGGACAGCATGTTTACCTATGTGCAGCCGGACAACATCCTGTTTTCCAGCGATGCCTTCGGCCAGCACTACGCCGGCAACGAGAAGTTCGACGATGTCATCGGCGGTGCCATCATGCCGCATGCCAAGAAATATTTCGCCAACATTCTGATGCATTTTTCTCCCCAGGTGCTCAAGCTGCTGGACAATGTGCCTAAAATGGGCCTGGCGCCGCGCATGATCTGCCCCGACCACGGGGTGCTCTGGCGGCGGGACATCGGCAAGATCATCGACGCCTACGCGCGCTGGAGCCGTCAGGAAATCCGCGCCAAAGCCATCGTGGTTTACGATTCCATGTGGCACAGCACCGAAATGATGGCCGATGCCATCGCCTCCGGCCTGGACGACGTGGGGGTGGAGGTGCGGCCCATGAGCCTGCGCAAATGGCACCGTTCCGACGTCATGACCGAGGTGCTGGATGCCGGCGCCATTCTGGTGGGGTCCCCGACGCTGAACAACGGGCTGTTTCCGACGGTTGCCGATATGCTGACCTACATGCGCGGTCTGCGGCCGCAGAAGAAGATCGCCGCGGCCTTCGGCTCCTACGGCTGGAGCGGAGAGGCCGTAAAGCACATCAACCAGGCCTTCGAAGACATGAAGCTGGAAATCGTCGACCCGGGGCTGCGCATCAAGTATGTGCCGGACGAGGCCTCCATGACCGCCTGTTTTGACTTCGGCAGGAAGATCGGGGAGCGCATTCTGCAGGAGCTGAAATGAAAGTGCCGGTCGTCGATTTGAGCGAATGCTCTGTGTGCGGCACCTGCGTCGAAGTCTGCCCGGCGGTATTTCGCATCACGGATGCCGGCTATGTGGCGGTCGCCGAGCTTTCCGCCTACCCGCAGGAGGACGTGGACCTGGCGATCCGCTACTGTCCGGAAGACTGTATTTCCTGGCAAGAGGTGTAACCGGCGATCCCGGGGGCCGGGGCGTGAACGGCCGAAGGGCGTATTGGAAGGATTCATGGTCACAGGCGGTGCTAAAATCGGCGGACGGGCTCTGAAGCGCAAAGTGCGCAGTCTTCTCGGCGGCCCGGATCTGGACAGCGCCCTGGCGCAGATCCGTCGGCTGCCGCCGCGGCAGGTGGTCAACCCCCTGTTCTCTTTTTTTTGCAGCCTGGACCCGATGCTGAAATGGCGGGCGGTGTCGGCCATGGGGGCCGTGGTGGCCAACCTGGCCGCCGGGGAGGCTGAGTTTGCACGTGTGGTGATGCGCCGCCTGATGTGGAGCCTGAACGACGAGTCCGGCGGCATCGGCTGGGGCGCCCCCGAGGCCATGGGTGAGATCATGGCCCGCAGCCGGACACTGGCGGACGAATTCGGTGCGATCCTGTTGTCTTACCTCCAGCCCCAGGGAAACAACTACCTGGAGCACGCGCTGCTGCAGCGCGGCCTCCTCTGGGGCCTGGGCCGGCTGGCGCATGTCAGCCCATTGCGGGTCCGGCCGGCTGCATCCGGCCTGTTGCCCTTTCTGGGTTCGCCGGACCCTTTTCACCGCGGCCTGGCGGCCTGGACGGCAGGCGCCCTCGCATGGGACGGGTTCAGGGAGCCGCTGAAAGCGCTGTGCGACGATGCTGCGTTGCTGGAGATCTACTGCCGGGGCCGGCTGCAACCCACCAGTGTCGGGGACCTGGCGCGGGAAGCGCTGCAGCTCGCAGACGGCCCGCGAAAGCCGGCCGGTAAATCATAGGTGCGTCTTTATAAAATATGCCCGAAAACAGGAATCCATCGCCATGACACCTCTGATGGCGGCCGACGCCGTCTGGGCTGATTAGCTTTTTGCCGGCCGGGGTTCATCTTGTTCGCACGAAAATAAAATCGCCACCTTCATGCCCGGCCCTTCGAATGTCCGCATATTCCGGGGTCTGGGAGGCTTTCAGCATGACCGGTCGACGAATTTTGGTAAACAGCATGGTGCCGTCGATAACGCCGTGATTGTCCTTCAAGGCGTTTAAAAAGGCGCTTGCAAATACCGAATGATCATCGTCCCCCCCACTGTCTAAAACCGGTTCGAGGCCGCCGGAAGTGAGCACTACGCGGGCACGTTTTTTGATGATGCGTGTAAAATAATCCGGCGTTCTACGTTTGACGTGTATCCCCCGGGTCAGTTTCCCGGAGTAGCAACTGTCGGCTACGATCATTACATGCCTCGATGCGATCGCCCTTACGGACGAGGTAATGGTGTTTAGGGAGAGCCAGTCGACGTCGTTGTCAGTAACGGCGTTCACAGGCAGCCAGTAACCCGTATCGGCTTCCTTGTCGAGCCATCCATGTCCGGCATAATAAATTAGCAGATTATCGTCAGGGCCGAGATTTTTACGGTACCGTGTCAGGGTCAGCAGGATTTTCCGCCGCGTTGCGTTGTACAATCTTTTGACTTTGAACCCGTAGTCTTTTTCGAGAACCCGGGCCACCGCGGCGGCATCATTTTTTGCGGTTTGGAGTTTGGGTAAATATTGATAGTCCTGTATCCCGATGACCAGCGCATGGTATTTCCCGAAATCTATACCCGCGGCGGATGGCGTTTCAGCAGCGCGGGGTTTGCTTTTCGGTTGCTTAAAAGCAGAATCAAGCAGCAGCTTCTTGCGATGACTGTATTCCTTTTGGCTGATGAGTGATTTGTCGTAAAGAGATCGCAGCAGCGCCATCTCGCCAATAATCTTCTCTTTTGCTGGACTGGGCGTTTTTAATGGTTTTGGAACAGCTCCGTGGACGGTCGGGGTTTTTTCTGCGTGATCGGATCCGGCCGGCTGCCCTGATTTTACCCACAGGTTGACTTTTTTCTGATAGGCAGGGTTGTTGGGGGCAAGTTGCAGGGCAGCCACATAAGCGGACTTTGCATCGGCGTTACGCCCCATCTTCAGCAGTATGTCGCCCCGGGCACGGTGCAATGCGGGATCTTCGGGCGCCGTTTCCAGGGCCGCATTGCAGGATCTGAGGCCTTTATCCCCCTTGAGGCTGAGGCATTTGATGCGGTTCAGCTTAAACCGGGTGCTGTTTTTTTTATCTTTGGCGCCGGAGACCTGCTTCTGCCGTTGCTGGGCCCATTTTTTCTCTTGCCGGAGGCTTTTGATTTCCTCAATAATATACTTGGCCTTTCTGCTGGCCGGATAAAGCAGTATCGTTTTGTGGGCCACCAGGAGGGCTTCATCGTATCGTTGCAGATCTTTCAGCCGTTGGGCCATTTTCAGCATCAACCCGATGTGGTTGGGTGTAATTTCAAGAGACCGTTTGCAGGCTTCAAGTGCTTTTTGGCCTGATCCGTAAAAGCAGGTGTCTGCATATCGGGTCGCATCGGCAGGCACTGAAGCGGACGTGGCTTTTTGTGCGCCGACGGCTGACAACAGCAAAAAGGCCGTTGCCAGTATGCATATGGAGTGCCTGAAGGCGTGCATGGTCAATAACCCCCGGCGCCGCCGCCACCTCCACCCCCGCCGCCGGCTTGTACATCATCATAAAACGGATCGACCAGCCAGGAAAAGGTCCATTTCCCGCTGGGAAGACGAATGATGCCCAGCAAGTAGCGTTGCGCAACCGGCTGGTAAGGTGGATTTTCCCGGTCAATCATCGCTGTGAGTTCGCGTCTGATCTGTTTCAGTCCGTACTTGTTGACATCCCGGGTGTTTTTCTTTTGACTGCCCGATACATTGGCGCGGCTCAGCGTTAAAATCTCTTCCGCCAGGGCGCTGGCCTCGGTAGCCGATGGCGTTTCGAGAACTTCTCTGCCAAGCGCAAGGATAAGATCGCATCGGCTGATGGTTGCTTCTGCCGCTGTGGCGTAGCGTGGGGCAAATGCTTTAACGTTCGGGCTGGCGTCATCCGACTGGGCGGCAAAGGTGATATGGTTGATGGATTCCGACAGCGCTCTTTTTAAACCGAAACCGAGGCCCGGGCCCACTTTATATGACCCAGGGTCGATGGCATTCATTGCATACCCGACATGTTTCTGGATCAGCTTCAGGTCTTCCGGCTTGGCCACCGCTTTTTCAGACTCCGACAGCGCAATGGCCGCTTCTTCTTCGGCCACGACGAGAAGTCCTTTCTTGTCCGGGGTGGTCTTCCAGCTCGTGATGGCATGCCCGATATGCACATGGGCGATGGTCGGCAGCTTTTCCTGGAAGATGCCGGATTTTATACCGGCGCAGCTGTATAAAGACAGCAAAAGAAGAAATACTATAATTGTGCCTCGCATGATTATTCGCATTTTGCAACCTTACAAAAATGTACAGTTCTAAAAAGGAAGGCGTTCTATCAATTCGATTTTTCGATTAAATGTTAAATGTGAGTCGCTTTAGGCTCTCATTATTATAAGATAGCCCTGAACTGTTATTTCAGAAATATCCGATGAGTTTCTAATAGATGGGTAAAGCCGGGCTCTCTTCTCAGGTTCTTAAGATCTGGATCGTTACGCAAGGCGTCTATGTTGTTAAAATCCCTGTCGAGTGATTTCCCTAGTGATTCCAATGCAAGATCGAGCTTCTTCTGCAAAGAATACACAGCGGCGAGGTTATAGTAAGCATAAGCGTTTTGGGGATCCAACGATATGGCTTGGTTTAATGATCGCGCCGCTTTGTTCAGCTGATGTGTGGCGATGTAAGTCACACCAAGGTTAGCGTGAGCTTCGGCCAGTTTCGGACACAGCTCGATGGCTTTTTTAAATTCGGTTTCTGCATTTCCATAATTCCGGTTTCCGGAGTAAGCCATTCCTTGGCGCAAATTTTCCCGCGCCTTATCGCAAGAATTCATTTTTTCAATTCTGGTGACTTCAGTAGCACAGGCAGAAAGAAAAATAAGCAGGAAGCCGAAGGCAAAGACGTTTTTTGGAGTAACTAAGGTTTTCATGTTATTCCTCCGTTGGGATAATTTTATTCGTGTTTCATCACTATTTCGAAAACCACTGGGGGGATATGCCGGCCTTTGGCTGTGTTAACGACATAGGCCGCCGGCATAGCTGTATCCGACACCTTTGCCAACCCAGGTTTGGGCATTATGGGTGCTCCAATAGTATCGGGATGGTTTGAGAAGAAACTGTTGTCAATTTCAGTGATAAGGTCTCTTGAGCCGGCAGTGCGGGCAATCAGCCGTCGCAATTCGTCTTGCAAAACAACCCGGGATATACGGTTACTCGACAGCTTCGTCACCATTGCAGGATCACCATTGAGTGGGAAAAAGACAACCTGTATGCGCTCAAAGCCGGCGTGCTTATCGAATTTAAACCATCCTGGTGCCGGAGCCGAAAAATCCTGTCCGGCCTTGACCAAATTTTGCTTTGTTCCCGGGCGAGTAGGAAATAAAAGCGAATTGGTCCCAGTGGATCCCTTTTGCATTACATACAGGTAGCCGTCATAGTTGGATGTATAGTGAATTCGAACCCGCTCGCCGCTTCGGAAAACGCGGTCTGCATTGACACGAAACATTTCATTTTCGCCTGGATGAGAAAGTTCGATCCAGTACCGCACGCCAGCGTTACTTTCCTTCTCTTTAGGCAAGATTTTCTTGGTTAACGCGGCCTTGTTCGTGGCCATGGTACTTCCGGTACCGGAATCGTAAAAGAGAGCTTTGGCATTCTTCGCCGCAGCGTTGGAAACTACAACCATAGTGGTAGTTGCGATGATTGCGATTACCATTTTCAGTAGATGTCTCATAGTATACTCCCTCCACATGTTATAACCTGAATCCTGCACAGACTATTTTGAAAAATAGTGCCAAGTTATTGCTTGCCTGGATGTACTGACCTATCACCTGAATCTTGCACAGACAATTTTGAAAACTTATAAAATTGTAATGTTATCTCATGGTTGTCTATGGATGCAGCGCGATAATTTTTAGCGTCATTGGTATGTTCGGAA